>JAHJNL010000086.1 GCA_018820855.1 Pseudomonadota bacterium
ACTTTTATCAGTGGCGATATTGTCACCTTGTTTGGCAATAAAGAGACTATTAATCAGGCATATTTGAAATTTACAGGAGAAAGAAATAAAATTTTCATGTAAGCAAAGTCTCCTCTACGGTCCGAGTAACCCTGCACCAGATAAGATAATTTTCAATTTAAATATCAAATTGTTAAACTACAAACAGCACCTTTCTCAACCACAACAGCAGCAGGCATGATTCCGATGCGAAAAAAGGGGCTGGCCAGCCATAACCAGCAAATGGTGTTTATGTTGGCACCCAAGGTCTATGAAGCAGCATCAATACTCAATTTATCAGTTAGCTACTGCTTCAGTTAACTAACTCGACATCACTATTTAAAATCCCGCCAAGAAACGCCATGACAACCCTTTTTTTATGGGGAATATTCAAGAAGCTATGTTGGTGTCAGTGATAGGTAATTCCTTTTAATGGCAATACCTCAAATCTCTCCACGGGGAAAGAATGGTGCTACTTTAGCTGGTTACCCCTTGACCTCTCACAATTCACCTGTTACATAGTGGTATATGGTTATGCAATATCTGACAACGTTTTCAGCATAGTGCTCCTCGTTGTTTTTATTTATCATTTCTTGTTGTCCTGTCCCTTGATCCATTCATAACGTGTCAAACCAAAACCGATTAGTTAGTGTTTCCCCCTCCATAAGGATGCGAGGTCGCCCTGTCTTATGAAAAAACGTTTTCTCACTCTGTTGGCCCTCATTACCCTGATTCTTGTCCTTGGAACAACTTTTGTTATCCTCAATATTGAGCAGGCAATCAGCAGCCTTGATGACCTTATAGGGCGCTATGAGAAGGACCGTAACTGCACCCGTGTACTCATGGAGGTTAAGAAAGTGCAGCATGATGGGATTCTTCACCGCACCTCTGGTGATACAGGGAACTACGAAATGCTCAACCGGATCACGGCCTTGGGCAAATCAGCGGCTTCCTGTACCAGCTGCCACCATCCTCAGCCGATTGCTGACAAGATCAGATCTTTTTCTCAAAAAGGGGTCGCTTTTCAGGATGCCATGGAGAAGGTAGTTGCACATTCTGATGATCCGGACCACGAAACCATGAATGTCCAAGCCTTTGTCATGGGTCATGAACTCTACGACCAGGGCCTGACTCTTTTTACAAAATCATCGAAACAACTCACCGGTGAAACCAGGGTCGCGCGATATCTGGCCATAAAGAGTAAATGGTTGCTCTATATCATTACCTGCAGCGGACTGGTTATGGTCATTTTTACATCCTTTATGCTGATTCGCAGTTTTACCAGACCACTGCAGAGCTTGTTGACTGCAACTCAAAAAATCAAGCAGGGAGATTTTGAATATAAGGTGCTGGGCTTAAAATATGAATTTGGAGAGCTCGCCAATTCTTTTAACGCCATGTCCGCATCCTTGCAGACGCAGATGCTGCAACTTCAGCGTAACGAACAATTAGTCGCCTGTGGTAAGATTGCCACCACCTTGGCACATGAGGTTCGCAATCCGCTTGCCGGTATTAAAGCCGCCATGGAAGTCTTATCAAGTGAATCAGCAGTTGCCCAGGAAGACCGGGAAATTCTCCTCCAGGTGGTAAGGGAGGTCAACCGAATAGAAGGTCTGTTTACAAACATGCTTGAGTTTGCCAGACCCAAGCCTCCACAATTAATCAGCGTCTGCCTGAAGGAAATCATCGATCGTGCTCTCCTCTTCACCCCATCTATTCTTAACCAAGAGGTAACAGTCTGCTGGGACAGGGAAAATATTCCGCCAACCATCATAGCGGACCCCAACCATCTGTATCAGGTCTTTCTCAATCTTTTTCTTAATGCCACAGCGGCCATGCCGGAAGGAGGAACTCTCTCTATTGTCCTCACGGCAGACCCTGTCACAGAAACAATAGCTGTAACAATATCTGATACGGGATGCGGCATAGAGGAATCACTCCTTGACGATGTTTTCAAACCGTTTTTTACCACCAAGGCAAAAGGATCCGGCCTTGGTCTGGCCACCTGCAAAACCCTCATAGATCTGCACCACGGATCTATAGTCGCCGGCAACTCTGTAACAGGCGGAGCACTTTTTTGTATCACCCTGCCCATTTCCGGAGGAACAGGAAATGCAAGTTAACGGCAGAATTTTTGTTGTGGAGGATGATACATTCATAGGCTCCATGCTGGTGCGGGCTTTAAAAAACGCCGGCCATGCAGTGCACTATGAAAGCACAACCAAAAACATCATTGCTGCAATTAGCAATTGGGCTCCGGATATCACTATGCTTGACAATAATCTGCCGGGGATGAGTGGCCTTGAAATTCTCGCCGAGATTAAAAAACAGAATATCTCCACCCAGGTTATCATGCTCACGGCCGACGACACGGTTGAAACCTCAGTAAAGGCCATGAAACTCGGAGCCATTGATTATCTCACCAAACCCTTTAACATGGACGAGGTGCTCCTGGTGCTGGCCAGGGTACTGGAAAAAGAAAAGCTCCGCCATGAAGTGGGCTATTTCCGCAAACGTTGCCAACATCGTAACCTCAAACAAATCATCGGCCAGGATCCCGCCACCCAGGCCCTCCTTGCTGAAATTCAGACCATTGCCCAGGCCGGGGTGGATACGGTACTGGTCACCGGAGAATCCGGAACCGGTAAAGAGCTGGTTACCGGCCACCTCCATCACCTCCTCAGCAACGGTAGCCAGACCCCTCTTATCCGCATCAACTGCGCTGCTCTGCCCGAATCTTTACTGGAAGCTGAACTCTTTGGTCACACCAAAGGGACCTTCACCGATGCCAGTCATGACAAGAAGGGCCTTTTTGAACTCGCCGATGGCGGCTGTCTGCTCCTTGACGAAATTGCCGAGATGAAAGTGGAGTTGCAAAGTAAGCTCCTACGGGCTCTGGAGGATCGACGAATCAGGAGGGTAGGCGGGCAGGAGGAAATCCCAGTGTCCGTGACGGTTATTGCCACCACCAATCAGGACATCAGGAGTCTGGTGGACAAAGGCGACTTTCGCCTTGATCTCTTTTATCGATTAAACACGTTCCACCTGCAAGTGAGCGCTCTGCACAATCGTCAAAATGATATCATGCCCCTGGCCGAACATTTTCTCGCACACTATAACCAGCGCTATATGAAAGACCGCATCCAGGGCTTCAGCACAGCCAGTCAAGAGTTGATGGTCAACTATAAATGGCCAGGCAATGTTCGGGAACTGAAAAACGTGGTAGAGCGCCTCGTCGTTCTCAAAAATCCATCCATGATCGAACCGCACCATCTTCCTCCTGAGATTGTCGGTAATGATACGCCATGCTCTGACTCAATGTCATACGGCTCCTTTATTCTCCCCCCAGAGGGTGTTGATATTGAGGAACTCGAAAAAAATCTCATTCACCAGGCCATGGAACAAACCAACAATACCCAGAAAAAGGCCGCTTCTCTCCTACGCATGAAGTATGACACCTTTCGCTATAAGCTCAAAAAACATGGATTGTTAGGATAAGCTTTTATCTTCCCCTGGCAGTTTATCCTCTCAGAAAACCAAAATAGCCATATGGCTATTTTGTGATGGCCATATGGCTATCGGCACCTCCTTCCCCCCCCCAGACATCGTCCTATCAAACATGGAGCTATTGACCTAACTCATTAGTTAATCAGCAAATCTATCCTATTTAGCATCATGTTCTTATCCTGGTACTGCTCTTGCATTGAGAGTGGCAAGCTTCTGTTGCCCCGTAACCTCATCACCATATTTCAATTTTTTTATGTAATTCACAGTCTCAGAACAAACAGTCTTCAGGCGAAAGATTACCCTGAACAGACGGTATAAGATCTGACGGGGGTAAAGGCATATTGCTTTACAGGCCATACCGATCAGAAAAAGTAAAAATGTTAAGGAGGGAAAACATGAACCGATTTTTCAAGCTGTCTCTGGCAGCTGCCGCAATTTCACTGATCTATACCGGGCCGCCTCTGTTTGCAGATGATGGCGATCGCCTGCCGACTGCTTCTTCGCCAATAGGGGCGCATCTGAATATTACCTCCTATGATGGCCCGGCAACCTGTATCGGCTGCCACGAAAGTGCTGCCAATGAGATGCTGAACAGTCTCCATATGCAATGGGCCGGCCCAACCCCTGATCTGACTAATACCAATGGTGAACTGCTTGGTAAGGCCGTGGGCGGAATTAACACCTTCTGTACCTATGCCATGTCTTCAGGCGGCGCCTGTTTCAGTTGCCATGTGCGGGCCGACGGGAATGCCCCCCATGCCCCGGATATTAATGATGTTGACTGTCTGATGTGTCATAATGATACCTATCAGCGTAAATTTGTCGCTGATCCCAACACCGCCGAGACAATTGTTGATTATCTTGGCAATATAAAGACCTATGTCTTCGGAGCCCAGGATGGTGACGGTAACTACACAACCGTTCCTGATTTTAACGCTATGCCTGCCGGCACCACCATGGTCGATCTGGCCAGAAATGTCCATCTGCCCACCAGGACATCATGTTTACGCTGTCACGCCAAAGCCGGCGGCGGTGACTGGACCAAACGCGGTGATATGGGACTGAGCACCAAAAATCCCACTCTGGCCGAGGATTTTCATATGTCTCCGGATGGTGCTGATCTTTCCTGTAACGCCTGTCATTCCAGCGAAGGCGGCCATAAGGTCGGAGGCCGCGGCATTGACCTCCGTCAGACCGAGGCTGCCACCCCGACCTGCCAGAATTGCCATTCCCTCAAACCACATGACAACAGTACACTGAACCGTCATGCCCAGGGCCAGGTAAGCTGCCAGGTCTGTCATATCCGTGAATTCGGCAAAGGCGGTGCCACTGAAATGTCGCGCGACTGGCTTGCCCCCCATTGGAACCCTGCCTTCTGTAATGGTCAGGGAGGATATGTTGGTCATGAGATTAAGGAGGCCTATGTCAAGCCTGAGTACACCTGGTTTGATGGCACATCCTATGTCTACAATATCGGCGAACAGATCAGCCCGGATGAGCGTGGTGTCTATACAATGGCCAAGGCCAATGGAAAGGCCTTTGACGGCAAATCCAAAATCGTCCCCATCAAGCGCCATTTTACCAATATGCCTCTTCATGAGAGCGGTCAGCTCATCGCCCCGAAAATTATGAGAATGTTCATGACCGGCGATTTTGATCAGGCAGTTCAGGAGGGCATGATTGATCAAGGCCTGACCGGTACCTACACCATGGTGGAAGCTGATGCTGAGATGCTGATCAGCCACGGTGTAGATCCAAAATCCAGCGCCCCCTCCTGTCAAGAATGCCATAACCTGAATAGCCAGACCCCTGATGACACAAAAATGCTGCCCTTTACCGCTCTGGGCTATCACACCTGGCCTGCAATGGTCAAAGACTGTACCTTATGTCATTCCGCAAAAAGAATGAATCTGGAAGACCTGCATGCCAAACATGCAGCAGATGGGGACAAGGAAGGTTCAGCTGCTATGAACTGTACAAATTGTCATACCACAGAACCCACCGGCTTCATAGCAAGCCAGGGTGTATTGTGCTCAAGCTGCCATGAATACAAAGATGAGAATAATACTCAGAAAATCCATAAAAAACATATGGAAAAGAATTACACATGCACTACCTGCCATACCTTCTAAGTAAGAAGTCGTAATAAAAAAAGGCCCTGGAGGATTAGTCCTCCAGGGCCTTTTTTTTATTCCCGGTAAATCGTTGTGGCAACTTCCAGGCTGCAGATGCCTCGCTCATATCTCACCCCAAGTCCGCCAGCCTAGCTATCAGCCTGACACCCTGGACAAGTCCAGGGACAACTGAAGCTCCAGCGAATACCTAACTATACCTCTTGCAAACTTAAGCTTCCTTAACCTGCTCTGCATGCGAATGCTTTTTGAGCATAAAGTAAAGTACCGGCACCGCCATACGACTCACCAACAGAGAGGCAATCTCGCCAAACATAAGTGAAATGGCCAGTCCCTGGAAGATAGGATCAGCCAGAATGACCGAGGCACCCACAACCACGGCCAGAGCTGTGAGAAGCATTGGTCGAAAGCGGACAGCACCAGCTTCAACCACGGCCTCGGCCAAGGGGAGGCCATGGCTGATGCGCAGTTCAATAAAATCCACCAGGATAATGGAGTTTCGGACCACGATACCAGCGCCGGCCATGAAACCGATCATGGATGTGGCTGTGAAAAAGGCGCCGAATCCCCAATGGGCAGGCAGGATTCCGATGAGAGAAAATGGGATGGCAGCCATGACCACCAAGGGAGTGAAGTAGTCTTTGAACCAGCCCACCATCAGCATATAGATAAGGATCATGACTACACAAAAGGCCAGACCCAGGTCACGAAAAACTTCCAGAGTGATGTGCCATTCGCCGTCCCACTTTATGGCCGGTTGGGCCGTGGTAAAAGGCTGGTTCAGATTATAGAGTTCGACCTTGCTGCCGCTGCCGCCAAAATCGGCTGGATTCAACTCGGCCAAGCGCTTATTCATATCAAATATGGCATAGACTGGACTTTCAACAGATCCGGCCACATCGCCGGTAACATAAATGACCGGTTTTAGGTTCTTGCGATAAATCGGTTGTTCCACCGGTACCTCTTCCACCGCCACCAATTCTCGCAGTGGCACCAGAGGTGCCTCCGGATTCATGGAACAGCGCAGACCGATATTGAGTAATCCATCAACGGAGGCGCGCAAGGCCAGCGGCAGTTCCAGAATAATATTAATCTCTTCCTTGTCACGAGGCTGGTGGAAAAGATCAATGGACATGCCCTGCATACCCATCTGCACGGCTCGAGTAATCTCTCCTACGGAGATATCATTCAGGGCGGCTTTTTCCTTGTCCACGGTTAGTACCAGACGACTGCGCTCACTCTCCCGGTACCAGTCCACATCCACTGCCCCTTCAGTGGCTTCGAAAATACGCTTTACTTCTTCGGCAAGTTTGACCCTATCCCCGTCACTGGGCCCATAGATCTCTGCCACCAGGGTCTGGAGAACAGGCGGGCCGGGCGGGACCTCGGCCACGGCCACAGCTGCTCCGTATTTTTTGGCGATTTCAGCAATGCCAGGGCGAATGCGCACGGCAATATCATGACTCTGCAGAGATCGTTCATGCTTGGGCAGGAGATTGACCTGAATATCGGCAACCGTTGGCCCCTGACGCATGAAATAGTGGCGAACCAGGCCGTTAAAGTTATAAGGAGAGGCCACGCCTGCATAGACCTGGTAATTGACTACGGCCGGGTCAGCCTTGACCACCTCTGCCATCTCCAGGGCCACCCTGCTTGTCTGTTCAAGGGTGGAACCCTCCGGCATATCAAGGATGACCTGAAACTCACTCTTATTGTCAAACGGCAGCATTTTCACCTTGACCAGCCCCAGATAGAACATGGAGCAGGCACCGATGAGCATGGCCACAATTGCCACGAAAAAAACAAACCGCGCAAAGCCACTTGCCAGAAGCGGGTCCATGATTCGGTGGTAAATGCGGGTAAAAAAATCATCAGGGGCATGATCCTCGTCTCCCCCTTCACCGCTTGCAGCGCACTCAGACGTGCTGCATTTCTTTCTCAGCACCTTGACTGCAGCCCAGGGAGTGACAGTAAAGGCGATAATGAGAGAAAAGATCATGGCCGCAGAGGAACCGATGGGGATGGGACGCATGTATGGACCCATGAGTCCGCCGACAAAGGCCATGGGCAGAATTGCAGCAATAACCGCCAAGGTGGCAAGGATAGTAGGGTTACCCACCTCAATTACCGCTTCCACTGCAATATTGGCCAGCGGTTTTTCCTTACTTGCAGGCAACCGCATGTGGCGGACAATGTTTTCCACCACTACGATGGCGTCATCCACAAGGATACCTATGGAAAAGATCAGGGCAAAAAGGGTGATGCGATTGAGGGTATAGCCATAGAGATAAAAAACAAGAAGAGTTAAGGCCAGGGTGGAGGGAATAGCCAGCATGACCACTGTAGATTCCCGCCAGCCCAGAAAAAACAGAATAAGGATGGCCACGCCAAAGACTGCAATCCCCATATGGAGGAGCAGTTCATTGGATTTTTCTGCAGCAGTTGCTCCGTAGTTACGGGTGACAGTGACAGAAAGATCGTCAGGGATAATCCTGCCCTTCAGGCTCTCCACCTTTTCCAGGACCTCTTTTACCACACTTACGGCATTGGATCCCGGCCGTTTGGCAATAGACAGGGTAACGGACGCTTCTTCGCTGTGCCCTCCTGCTTCACCAAAGAGGACGTAGTTGTTCGGTTCCTCAGGACCATCAAGGATGGTAGCCACTTCATCGAGATATACCGGCCTGCCGCCATACACTCCGACCACAACACGGCCGATATCTTCTGCATTCTGCAGGAAGTTTCCGGTCTGGAGGAGAATTTCCTGATTCATGACCTCAACCTTGCCGCTGAATATCTGACGATTCGCCTGCTGCAGGGCCGGGACAAGCTGGGCCACAGTCAGGTTACGAGAGACAAGGAGCAAGGGATCGAACTGAATACGGACCTGTCTTCTGTTTCCGCCAATCAATGTTGTCTCAGCTACATTGTGGATACTTTTGACAACATCATCCACCTCGGCAGCCAGACGGCGCAAAATAAAGTGATCGTAATTTTTGCCGTGAAAAGTCAGGGCAAGGATGGGGACATCATCAATAGTATGGGGTTTAATCAGTGGCTGGGAAACTCCATGGGGAATACGATCATAATTGGTGGCCAATTTCTGGTTCAGTCTGACAATGGAAGTTTCCAGGTTCTCCCCCACGTAAAACCGAACAACGAGTAAACTTTGCCCGGCCATGGAGGTGGAGTAGATATATTCAACACCGGGAAGCTCGTAGAGCAGTTTTTCCATGGGAATGGAGAGCCGGTCCTCCACTTCTTTGGGAGTTGCGCCAGGCATGGAGACCATAACATCAATCATGGGCACCTTGATCTGCGGTTCTTCTTCCCGCGGCAGCATGATTATTGCCATCAAGCCTAGGAGTAAAGATGCAATAATTCCAACCGGGGTCAGTTTAGAATCTACAAAGGCAGCGGCCATGCGTCCGGCAAATCCCGGATTTTCAAATTCTAGTTTATTCATAGGATTCTACGCATAAAAATTAAACGTCCGATATCGAATGTTCAACGTTGAATATAAAATACAAACAGGGCATCCTTTATCCATAAGTTCCCACGCAAAACGTGAAAACGATAATACTATGATTGGTCATAGCACGGTAAGAGTTCCCCTGTGGTTCGGATTCCTTTACTCAGGCTGGAGAATCTCTGGGTTTCTCTGTGAGCAAGGCTGAGCAAAAGGAAGATGGAGTGCCGGTGAGCTCTTACAGTTTTTCAATGGTCAATGGTTGCCCATCCTGCAGTCTGTCTGCACCACGAACAACAACAAACTCTCCCGGATCCAGCCCGGACAGAATCTCCACATCGCCATCATAAACCGCCCCAGTGCGAATCAGACGTAACCTGGCAATATTTTCTTCGACCACAAAGACAAGATCCATCTGACCTTTTGTAATAACTGCGGACTCAGGAACAACAAGGGTCATTTCATCGGTATTTTCAAGGGTTACCCGAGCAAACTGTCCAACCCTGAGATCAGGCCCCACCGGAATCTTAATCTTTACCGGGGCAGTACGAGACAAGGGGTCAGCAGCAGGAGCCACCTGAGCCACCTCACCAACCAAAGTAAGGGCCGCTGCAGGAATATGAACCGGCAGGCTGTCACCAATGGAGACCTTGAGGAGCAAGGCTTCTGGTACCTGGGCCAGTATTTGAAGATCATCACCATTTTCGATCTCCAGCAAACTCATTCCCGGGGAGGCAAGATCGCCAACATTGGCCATCTTTCTGGTAATGGTCCCGGCAAAAGGTGCAGTGATCGTGGTATAATCCAGCATGGTCTTGACCTCTTTATAAGCAGCCTCGGCAATAAGAGTGACATCCTCCAACGACTTGACAGTTTCCCGGGTGGATGCCCCTTCTTTCTGCAATTTTTTTTCGCGAGCAAGGTTACGACGGGCCTGGGCCAGCTGAGCTTCAGCCTGTAAAACCTTGGCTGAGATTTCACCAGCTGAAATCTTCATCAGCAAATCCCCACTCTCCACCTCCGACCCAAGGACCAAGGGCAGCTCAACTATCTGACCTGAAATTCTTGCAGAAATCGATGCCCTCTGAACTGCTTCCACAGTCCCTACCACCTCAACCCGAGAACGGGCTATCTCTTCACGGACCTCTTCTGCTGCAACTGTCACTGAAGGCAGTGGCAGGACCTCACCCTTCGTATGTTCTTCCTGCCCTTTGCAACCGGGCAAAATTGCTATTCCACCGAGGAGTATGGCTCCTACCGTCAACGCGCTCCACTTCATCACCTGTTCTCCTCTTCACCTGTCATTGCACTCTTTTCAAACTGCGGTAACCCCATGGCCCGTCGCAGATCTGCTATGGCCACCTTAATGTTAGCCTTGGCCACACTCTGCCGCACCAGCGCATCTGTAAGACGCATCTCCACATCAATCAAGTCAGACGAAAGAATAACCCCTTCCCTGAAGCGGCTCCGACTCAGGCGCGCACTCTCTTCGGCCTGCTCCACCATCTTCTCGGTCACATGAAAACGCTGCTCTGCCTGATGGTAGCTGAGATCTGCCTGTTTTATCTCCAGATCCATGCCCAGCTCAGCCTTTTTTCGCTGCGCCCGCACTGTTGACAATTCCGCCATGGCCTTGGCCACATCAGCAGAGGTCTTATGCCCCTCAAAAAGACGGTAGTTGACCTTCACTCCGGCCATCCAGGAGTCACCTTCTCCTTCCATAACGTATCCCTTGTCATACTGGTAGGAGGCAAAACCGTCCACCGTTGGCAAGTTGCCCCCTTTGGCGGCTCGTAACATTGCTACAGCTGCTGCCTCTGCAGAGGCCAGACTTTTGAGCTCTGCACGCTGTGCATAGGATCGATCCTGGGGGAGTCGCTGTTCACTTTCACGGGAAGGATTGATGACCACTGGTCCCTCCTCCAGGCCAAGAAGGTTAAGAAAGATCCTTCGTGACAGTTCCAGATCATGTTCGGCAAGAATCAGGTTCTCTGTGGCCCGGGATTCCAGAACCTCCAGGTTGAGCAGATCCGTTTTAAGCAAGTCACCGGCCCTGTAACGGGCCCTGGCAACGGCAAGGGAGGCCTGAATGGCATCAAGGGAGGCCTTGCGAGCCTCCAGCATCTCCCCAGCCTGGACCATTGATTGAAAACTCTGCACCACCTCGAAGGCCAGACGGGAATGCACAACTTCCAGGTCCATGCGCGACCTCTCAAAACCCGCATTTGCCGCATCTACAGTGGCCACATCCCTGCCTCCGTTATACAGGCGGTACTCAATGCCGGCGCGCAGATTCAGGTCGTCAGTACGACCCGGATCGTTAAAATCAATGGATTGGCTGAACGTTCCCTGATTGAGAATACTGCCGAAGGAGTACATGGGATTGTTAGTCTGACCATATAGAGCAGAGATATCAACGTGCGGATAGTAGCCAACCCTGGCCTGGTTCACAGCAGCTCCGGCCATCTCCATACGTTGCAGGGCAATGCGGCTGTCTGGACTGTTGTCCAGGGCAAAAGCTACGCTATTTCTGGCAGTCCAAGCCTCCGGGATCTCTTGAGAGGCAGAATAACCTGCAGAGACCACTGGACTTAGCAAGCAGAGGAGCAAGAGAGCAGTGCTTCTCATTTTGATCATATTCACACTCTTTCATTAAGTAACAAATTCGGATATGTCCCTAAACAAGAACACCATACTGGGAATTTAAGAAAATGCTTTATCTTACATTATATCACATTTCCATACAAGGAGCAAAAAAATGGATGGTCTTTTTACGGAAAAATCAGGGAACAACAGGTGCTTGTCATTTGCTTTGGTTAGGCAGCCCTGTCATCAATAGAGGTGGAAAATTAATCACGAACGGCATACAGAAAAGAGATTGAGAGAGTGGGACGCTCCCCTTGGTGCGCCATGCACACCGCAAAAGGCGCTAGCTGAAATTCAGCAGTGGTCAGTTTTTCCTTTTTCCTTTTTCCTTCTGACTCTGCTCCTCCATGCTGCGCAGTTCCAGATTCAGGGCCTCCATGGAGAGGAAGATCTCTCGCAGGGAAATGGCCAAAGAGGCAAGAAAGAGACAGAGGCTGGCGACAAAGATCATCTGACCCAATTGGTTCCAGCCGGCAAAGAGGACCAGGATACAGAAGACACAGAGAAAGAGGCCTCCCACTCCGCAAGCCTGCATGTTGCGGATCAGGATTACTCTACGACGAAGGCTGGTGATCTGAGCCAGCAGGATATCATTTGGCTGATCATGGTAACGGTCGTGCAGGTTCCTGATCCTTGAACCGAGAGCGAGGAAACGGTTGGTATAGGCCACCAAAAGGAAGGTGACTGCAGGAAACAGAAGGGCCGGGGTTGTTATTGTGATCTCCATTACTGCCTTTATATTCGTTACTCAGGGAAAATAGTCACTCAAGACCTGTGAGAGCGACAATAGTTCGCCCGGAAAACTCTTTTATTGTTACCCCTGGGGACTAGAGACGATTACAGGATCTGTTCCAAAAACCTTTGAGTGCGCGTATGCGCCGGATGGTCAAAAAAGCGATTCGGAGGGGCAATCTCCACGATCTTTCCTTCGTCCATAAAAACAACGCTATCCGCTACCTCCCTGGCAAATCCCATCTCATGGGTGACCACCACCATGGTCATCCCCTCCCTGGCAAGGGTTACCATGACATCCAGAACCTCACCAATCATCTCCGGGTCCAGGGCCGAGGTGGGTTCGTCAAAGAGCATAATCTTTGGATTCATGGCCAAGGCCCGGGCAATGGCAACCCGCTGCTGCTGCCCTCCTGAGAGCTGCACCGGGTAACTTTCTGCCTTATCGACCATCCCCACCTTTTCCAGAAGCTCCATGGCACGCCGTTCCGCCTCTAGACGAGGCTCCTTTTTCAACTTGATCGGTGCCAGGGTCAGGTTATCAAGAACACTCTTGTGACGGAAAAGGTTAAAACTCTGGAAGACCATACCCACTTCTGCCCGTATGAGGTTGATATCGCTTGATGGGGCATTGATGTCCTGACCATCCACTACGATGGTACCGGAACTGATGGTTTCCAACCTGTTGATGGTTCGCAGGAGGGTGGACTTGCCAGATCCGGAAGGACCAATGACAACTACCTTCTGGCCTGCATCAACCGTCAATGAGACGTCATCCAAGGCCTTGAAGGTACCGAAAAACTTGTGCACATTTTGGATCGAAATAATTGGATTATCGGCGTTCATAATGATTAAGTCGGTGTTCCACGTTGCTGAGAATTTTCGAGAGAATAAGAGTAATAACCAGATAGACCAGGGCAATCATGGTGTAGGTCTCGAAGTAAAGAAAGGACTCCGAAGCAAACTCGCGGCCACGGCGCAGGATATCAGACACGGCCAGAATAGAGACCAGGGAAGTATCTTTAAGCAGAGCGATAAACTCGTTGCCGACAGGCGGCAGGATTGTACGCCACGCCTGCGGAAGGACCACATAACGCATGGCCTGAGAACGATTGAAGCCCAGCGACAGGGAGGCCTCTGTCTGCCCATCGTCAATGGACAGGATCCCGGCTCGAAAAACCTCTCCCATATAAGCGCCATAGCAAAAACCCATGGCGATAATCGCCGCGACCATATCAGGAACCCGCACCAGATGCCCCAGGGCAAAATAGATATAAAAGAGCTGAACCAGAAGCGGGATTCCCCGAACCACCTCAATATAGGTGGAAGCGGCCAGGTTAAAAAAAGTGTTTTTAGAAATACGGCCAAGTCCGGCAATAAGACCGAGAACCAAGGCCAGACCAATGGAGGCGAAAGTAACCTTGAAGGTCACCACAATGCCATCTGGCAGAAACTTGATGATATCAAGATAAGGGTCTGTCTTGAAAATCAAGAGGTAGGCTATAATACCAAGGGTCCCAAAAAATGAAATCCGCCAGGCTGTAAACAAACCCTTATCTCTGGGATCGGGTATAGCAGCTCCATCGCCTACATCAATTACTATTCGTTTATCAATCATATAGGGTACGTGTGGAAACTCTGAAAAATCTCGGAATATAATCGTTCAGCAATGCTCCAGATATGCCACCCAACCGAAGTTTCCTTGGGCTACAAACAAGAGAAATCAGTGCCACAGGGCTGTGCTGACCGACCTGGTCGAGATCTGTGGGGGTGTTGCTGAATGGTCACCTAAAAAAAAATCCGGGTGGCTCCAGTAAGAAGCTTCACCCGGATCTATATGTGCGGGGAAAACCCTGTTACTGGCCTATCCACTTTTGCTGCATTTCCTTAACATAGTCAGTCTTGCTCACAGATTCAATGCCCTTATTTATCAAATCAAGTATCTCTGTATTTCCTTTTTGGACAGCGATCCCGTAATGCTCCACCTCACCGGTCTCGATAACAGTTGCAATCTTCAATGTCCCTTTGTACTGATCCATGGCGTAGTTAGCGGCGACCGGATCATCACAAACAACAGCGGCAATACGCCCCACGCTGAGGTCTTCCATAGCCAGACCCACCTCATCGTAGGATTTTGGCTCAAGTCCCTCAGCACCCTTGATAGCAAAGTATCCGGTGGTACCGATCTGGCCGCCAACCTTCTGTCCTTTCAGGTCAGCAAGGCTCTTGACGTTGGAATCTATGGGTACAATCAATGCCTGACGCACCATGAAATAGGGAATGGAAAAATCCATCGCCTTCTGACGCTTCTCCGTAATGGAAACTGACGAGCAGACGGCATCATACTTTCCAGCAGCAAGACCTGCAAAAATCCCATCCCAGGCCACATTCTTGAACACTGCGGTAAAACCAGCAGCCTTGGCTGCAGCAGTCATATAATCAATAGAGTAACCGACGAGCTGCTTATCGCTATCAACAAATTCCATAGGCGGCCAGGTTGCATCAACAGCAAAAACAATGGTTTTCTCTGCCATGGCAGAACTACTAACACTGAGTAGCATTGCAAGGGTCAATAAGATTTTTTTAAACATGATTTCTCCTTATAAAATGGTTATCAGCCAGCAGAACTGTCCCGCAAGCCCCTATTTACGCATATGATAATAAAAACCGATACCACGAAGACCACACGGTAGCAAGTGAATTTTCGGCAAGACGTCATGGAAGCGGAAATTTCTTGACGTCTTTTTTAATACGACTAGAATGTAAAGTCGTGTGGAGACATGATACATTTTATAATCCCCCTTAATATTCCATGTTCAGGAATGAGGTTTCCCTATGAAAACAATGATCAGATCGGCACTTGTGGCAACAGCACTCCTCACCTCCCTTACCCTGCTCGGTACAGGCTGCAGTAAAAAAACCTTAATCCCTCCCGATTCTTCAGCCACCGGCTCTGATATGTCCGGAGGAACCAACATCGACTACCCGGCTGCAGACAGCCCCTATTCTGAAAGCGGATTAGCCGGAGAAGAACCCATGGACAGCAGCGGTCAGCAGGGAATGGGAAACCTCTCCATTAACAGTGGAGAAAATGAGCAGTCAGAGGAATACCGGCGTACCCATGGTCGTTCTTCTGTCATTTTCAGCCCTGTCTATTTCGCTTTTGATCAGGCAGGAGTTTCAGTTGATATGCAATCTGTAGTCTCCAGTAATGCAAACTACATGAAAGAAAATCCTGGTGCTGTCGTTGTTATCGAGGGAAACTGTGACGAGAGAGGTACCAACGAATACAACCTGGCACTGGGAGAACGAAGAGCCATCAATGTCAAAGAGTATATGGTAAACCTGGGTATCGCCTCGCAACGGATCCGCACTGTCAGCTATGGTGAGGAACGTCCCCTCTTTACCGACTCGAACGAACTGGACTGGGCCCAAAACAGGCGGGCTGATTCTATTCTCGAATAGTTGTTTGTCCCCAGCTAACATAAAAGAAGGGGTTCGGGTATGAGTTTCCGAACCCCTTTTTTATTTGTATCACATCTGTAACGATTAAATATCATTAACCTGCAGCACAGGGGTGGTACCTCAGGTTAATTCTTTTCGAATCACTTTCAGCATAGTTTGAGTAACCTCATCAATGGTCATCAATCCGGTATCAATGATCAGCGCATCCTTTGCCTTGCAAAGCGGAGCAATGGAACGGGCCTGGTCATCACGATCCCGCTTAATGATCATCTTCAGAAGTTCCTCCTCATCCACACTCTCTCCCTTGCTGCGAAGCTGTTTCGCACGTCTGTGCATCCGCACCTCCGGGTCGGCGTCGAGGAAAAATTTCCAGGCAGCCCGGGGAAAGACAACGGTGCCGGTATCCCTTCCTTCTGCAACGATCTCTCCCTTTTTTCCAATCTCCTGTTGCATATATGTTAATTTTTCACGAACAGCAGGGAAGGCTGAGACCCGAGAAGCTATCATGGACATTTCGGAACTACGAATTTCCTGACTGACATCTCGACCGTCCAGGATCACTCCCACATTCTCACTCCCTTCTCCGGCAGGAAGCAGGTTTAGGGAAATGCTATCCAGACACTTCCGAAGAGCAGTCTCATCAGCCATATCAAGACCTGCCTCTTTGAATTTCAACCCCACAGCCCTGTACATGGCACCTGTATCCAGGTAAGTAAAGGAGAGGGCCTGAGCCACTCTTCGGCTGATAGTCGATTTCCCTACTCCCGAAGGCCCGTCAATGGTCACAATCTTCTGTTTATGAGACATAGCCCAGCTCACTCAGACAGTCAGCAAGCGCTCCGACAAAACGATAGTTTTCCTCATCTGTCCCCACGGTAACCCGAATCACATGAGAATAACCGTAAGGCTTCATGGAGCGAATGATCACCCCTTTATAAAGCATGGCTTCATACAGGGCAGCTGCGTCACCTTTGACATCAATGAGAAAAAAATTAGTCTGAGACGGATACGTTGTGCACCCCAACTTTTTCACCTCTTTTTGCAACCATGCCTTTCCTTCCCTGGTTCCCTGTAGGGTTTTCTCATAAAATTCTGTATCGCCCAGGGCTGCAATTGCTGCCACCTGGGCCAGCTTATTAACGTTAAATGGCTGACGTACCCGGTGCAGGGAACTAACAATATCAGCAGCCATCAACCCATAACCGACACGTATTCCGGCAAGACCGTAGGCCTTAGAAAAGGTGCGCAGAATTACCACCCCGCAACGTCCTTTGGAGTTCCGGACGAGAGAATAGGCATCCACCTGCATCTCGGGATCCATAAAATCCACATAGGCTTCATCCAAAACCACAATGACCGACTCCGGTACATTACTAAGAAAAGTGTACAGGTCTCCAGGAGGAATTGCCGTTGCCGTGGGGTTGTTGGGGTTATCCAGGAAAATCAGACGGGTACGGTCGGTAATAGTTCCAAGAATGGTCGCCAGATCGTGACGCATGTCCTTCAGAGGGAGGATATTATTCACTCCGCCTCTGACCTGAACCACCTTCTGATACATTAAAAAAGAGGGGTGGCTGGTGATCACCTCGTCCCCCTTCTCCACATAGGCCTTTACCAGAAACTCGATGATCTCGTCGGACCCGTTACCGATGATGACCTCGCTCGGCGAAAAACCGAACTTTTCTGCGATGGCCTTTACCAGGTAATAATTAGAGCCGTCCGGATAACGATGAAGATTAGTCAGCGCCTCGCGAATGGCCTCTATGGCCTTTGGTGATGAGCCCCAGGCATTTTCATTGGAAGCCAGCTTAATGGAATTAGTCACCCCATATTCCCGCTCCAGTTCATCCATGGGTTTTCCGGGAGGATAAGGAATAATAGACTTGATGTACTCTGGAACTTGTATTTTCAACTTGTTGCCCTCTGGTGAGTGTTACTGTGCAGGCTAATTGATTAAAGACCAAAGGCAGAAGGATAACCAATGCAATTGGTGCTGTTTTGACCTACCTGGATAAACCAACAATTATTTCATCTGGATCTTGATATTTTTTTCTTCAGACGTTCAGCCTGTCTGCTGAACACTCGAAGAGTTAAAGCTGAACAGAAGATTAAATTAACCAATATCGGGACACCTGTTCCCCAAACCAGTCCCCTGTTCCAGATTGTAAGCTACTCGGAAAAGAGTCTCCTCGCTAAAATGTGGTCCCTGCAGCTGAATACCAACGGGCAGGCCCTCACTACTGAAACCACCCGGTACAGAGATACCGGGGATACCAGCAAGGTTGGCAGAGATAGTTAAAATATCAGAAAGGTAAAGCGCCAGGGGATCATCAACATGCGCTCCCCGTTTCCAAGCCGGCGTTGGGGTAACAGGAGAAATAATCACATCGCAGAAGTCATAGGCCTTTTTAAAATCGTTAAGAATAAGAGTTCGAACCTGTGAGGCCTTTTTATAATAGGCATCGTAATACCCGGAAGATAAGGCATAGGTACCAATCAGGATACGTCGTTTGACCTCGTCGCCAAAACCATGGGAACGGGTTTCCCGGTACATGTCCATTAGGGTATCTGCATTAGGATCACGATAGCCATAGGCCACCCCGTCATAACGGGCCAAGTTGGAACTGGCCTCTGCCGGAGCAATTAGATAGTACACAGCCACCCCATACTCGGTGTGGGGAAGAGAGACATCCACAGTCACAGCGCCTGCTCGTTTGAGGATTTCAACCCCATTTTCCACGACACGGGCAACCTCCGGGTCCAGTCCTTCACCAAAATACTCACGGGGAATCCCCACCCTCAGCCCTTGCAATCCCTCGCTGAGGGAATCGGTATAATCCGGGGTCGCTCGCTGAATAGAGGTGGAATCCCGCCGGTCATAGCCTGCAATAGCATTCATCATCAGGGCACAATCCGTGACGTCCCTGGTCAAAGGTCCCACCTGATCGAGAGAGGAGGCAAAGGCCACCAGACCATAGCGGGAGACACGACCGTAGGTCGGCTTCATACCCACCACACCACAAAGCGATGCCGGTTGTCTGATTGAACCTCCGGTATCTGATCCCAGAGACCCCAGACACTCCATACCTGCAACGGAAGAGGCTGAACCCCCGGATGATCCTCCGGCGACATATCCTTTTTTCCACGGGTTTTCAGGTACCTGAAAGGCACAATTCTCAGATGTAGATCCCATGGCAAACTCATCCATGGCCACCTTGCCAAGGATAACCACGCCTTGTGCTTTAAGTTTTTCAATGACGGTGGCGTCGTAGGGAGGAACGAAATTTTCCAGCATCCTTGACCCGCAGGTGGTAACAATACCTTTAGTACAGAGCAGATCCTTGATGGATAGGGGTATCCCGCAGAGAGGGTCTACAGCGCCGCCGGAAGCGATCTTTCTGTCCGCCTCATCAGCCTGCTGTAAAGCCTCCTCCTCAGTAACAAGAAGAAAGGAATGCAGCTTGCTGTCCACATTTTTTATGCGATCAAGACAACTGACCGTGAGCTCACGGGACGAGAGGTTTCCATCATCCAGTTCAGTCCTTGCCTGGCCGATTGTCAGTTCAAAAGGATTCATCATATGCCTCAAAATAAAAAAAGGCCTTATGGCCTATAATCGTTTTAATACAGTTTTGATCATTATGGTAAGTGATCATGCTTTTCCGCTGCCTGTGACCCCTTAATAATAGTCAGATAATTCGTGGAACCACAAAGGCCTCACCGTTTTCATCTGGACCATTAGCCAGAGCCTCCGCCCGGGGAAGAGATTCTGTTACCTCATCTTCCCGGAAGGCATTGTTAATGGAAAAAGCATGGGTTGTCGGTGCCACACCTTCAGTATCCAGCTCATCAAGCTTAGCCACATAGGCCAGAATGTTATCCAGTTGTCCGGTCATCCTGACCAGTTCTTCCTCGCTCAGATTCAGTCTGGCAAGCTTGGCCACATGTTCAACTTCTTCACGTGTTATCTTCATAGATTTTCTTTGAAATATATTTTTTCCACATAGCCCTTAATGCTATCAGGGACCCCGGAAGAGATCAATTATTCCGTCCAATTTTAAAATTTTCCATATATTCACGGGAAAAGGCATCATCAATGGCAATGAAATCGACAATAGCCTTACTGAAGGCCTCTACACACGACTCATCAAACTGTGTTCCCGCACACCGTTGCAGTTCGGCCACAGCCTCCTCCATATCCATATTTCGACGATAGTTTCTTCTGGAGGTCATGGCATCATAACTGTCGACTACAATCAAAATCCTGGTCAAAATATCCAGCTCATCACTCTTGAGTCCATCCGGATATCCTTTTCCATCCATCCTTTCGTGGTGATGGCGGATAATGAAATGTTCCCTCTCCATGAACCCCAGCGGTTTAATAATATTTGCACCCACAACCGGATGTTTTCTGATCAGGGCCCACTCCTCGTCGTTCAGTTTACCCGGTTTTTGAATACAGGAAAGATCGATCACCAGCTTACCAATATCGTGAAACTGAGCTGCACGGCGCAGAGTAACCAGATCTTTTTCCGAAATATTCATGGCCAGTCCGAGCAGGACCGCATATTCGGTTACCCTCATAGTATGTCCAGCCGTGTAAAAGTCCTTTTCCTCCATGGCATTTTGAAGACTGGACATTAACTGGATAGTGGCATTTTCCAGGCTGTGGCTGTAGGTGAGGAGAAGCTTGTTCGTCTCTTCCAGTTCTGCGGCTTTAACGCGGATATCATCCTCGAGTTCTTTTTTATAGAGCCGCTCTCGGCGGATGAACATCCGTTTTTCGATGGCACGGCGGATCTTGACATTAAATATATCAAGATCCTCAATGGGCTTAGTCAAAAAATCATAGGCCCCGAGGTTGATGGCCTTGACTGCATAATCCATAGAACCAGCACCGGTAAGGAAAAGAACAGGAATATCATAGTCAAAGGTATTTAGAGCAACAATGGTCTCAAACCCATTCATACCCGGCATGTTGATGTCCAAGATAACCACATCATAGGAGTCATCAACAGCTTCGATAACATCCCTTCCGTCACAAACCGACGTGACGGTATGACCGAACATTTCGAGAATTTTCGATACGGTGCTGCGCACCATGGTATCGTCATCAGCGACCAATATTTTTGCCTGTGTTCCCTGCAAACAAATCCTCTTCTTTTCACTCTATAAAACAGATGGTGTTATAACAGAAAGCACTGTCTGTTTTTTTTTATAATATTAAGTAAAAATACTCTTGATACCTAACATGCTGTTCTGGAATTCTACAAGTTCCAATATCTTTTTGCAACAAACCTCGCCTGCTCTATGGCAGGATGCACTGATTTTTCATTTGCAAAGCATTCCGCACTCTTTTTATCAAGGTTTGTAGGGGAACCACTATCCAAGGGCTGATCACAGAGTTCAGAAAGAACAGCCAGAGCTCCATCACGCATACCGTTGAGATTATATCCACCCTCAAGTGTCACCAGAAGTTTGCCCGAACAAACCTCTTTAGCCAAATTGACCATGCTTCTCGTCATATAGGCAAATCCTTTTGCAGTCACCTCCATGGCACCTAGGGGATCACCTTGACAAATATCAAAACCACAGGAAATTAGAATCAGATCCGGCCGGTATTGTTTACCTAGAGGGAAAACAATCTCATTGAATATAGCAGCGTATTCTTTGTCCCTCTGATATCCGGGAAGAGGAATATTGACGGTATAGCCCTCTCCTTTCCCCTGTCCTGTTTCATGGAGAGATCCGGTTCCTGGATAATAAGGATACTGATGGGTGGAAACATACAACACCTTATCCGAGTCATAAAAGGAACGCTGGGTACCGTTTCCATGATGAAGGTCCCAATCCACGATCATCACCCGCTTAAGTCCGCAGTGCTCCAATGCATAGTGTGCGGCAACAGCAACATTATTAAAAAGACAGAATCCCATGGATCTATCCTTTTCGGCATGATGTCCCGGGGGACGTACCAAAGCAAAACCGTTGTCAATCTCCTTTGCAAGCAAGAGATCAACCCCATGAATCAAGGCTCCCACAGCCTTACAGGCCGCTGCATAAGATTGCTTAGAGGTAAAGGTGTCCGGGTCAAGGCTGTCAAAAACTTTTCCAGCCGTTTTCTCCACCCGTTTCATGAGATCAGCTGTATGATTGAGGCCTATGATCTTATGCGTGGCTGGGGCGAATTCTGGATAAATAAAATGGTCCCTGACCTCTTTCCTGTCCAGCGCCTCATAAATAACCTTCAGGCGCTCAGGTGATTCCACGTGGTCAAAACCAGGATCATGGGCTATGAAAAGAGGATCTCTGAACACTGCTGTCTTGCGCATATATTTCCTCCTGTCTACAATCGCAGGCACTAAATAGCGGGGTCTTCGCTACCTGCATTGATAAGGACTAAACATTATAGTCGTCTGCCGGAGATAGAACGTTTTTCAGTCAAAATCATGTCCATTAATTCATCATGCTCCTGCAGCGGGGCCTTGTCCACTATCTGCAGCTCATAGGCGAGTCCCACCCGCAATGCCTGCGGTGCCAGGATCGAGACAAAGCGGTCATAATACCCACCGCCATAGCCCATTCTTCCACCCTGCTCATCAAAAACAGACCCTGGCAGAAAGATGAGATCAATGCTGCCGGGAGGAACCGACTGACTTCTCCTTATCTCAACTCTCGGTTCCGGGATCGAGCAGTACCCTGGAGCAATATCTTTATCCGGATCATTAATAAAAACAGGCAGTAAAGCCTTTTCCTTGACTAGAGTAACAGGTACCACCACTTTTTTCCCCAGTGCCAGCATATGGTCGATAAGAGCACGAGTTTTTACCTCAGAACGAAAATTGACATAAATAAAAATTATGTCTGCCCTGACAAATTGCTCCAGACCTATAGCTCTTTCCATGATCAACCGGCTGTTAAGGCTGTGTTCCTCACAGCTCATGGCATCACGCTGACAGAGTATATTTTGACGCAGGGTTTGGGAATCCATATTGTAACTATTCAAGTGTATGCAAAAAAAGTTTATAATACCACCAAATAAACTGTGCAAAAGAACATTGGCTGTGCTGATCGTAATCAGCCATAAAGCACCGATCAAAAACTACTCATAGGGTTGTTTTATTAGACAGACAATAAAAACTCAAAAAAAAATCGCAGCTTCTGACTGGCAGAAACTACGATTTTTCTCAATTCTCTCTGCTGGATGCAGATAAAATTTACTGCGACCCTCTAATCACATGGGTACAATCAGT
Source organism: Pseudomonadota bacterium (assembly GCA_018820855.1). Lineage (GTDB taxonomy): Bacteria > Desulfobacterota > Desulfobulbia > Desulfobulbales > Desulfocapsaceae > Desulfocapsa. The sequence goes on from JAHJNL010000086.1 coordinate 23,223, forward strand.
TTATTGGTATCTTCATTCCAGGTCACTACCAGGTACCAGGCCATCATAACAAAACCGATCAGGGCTAAAGTCCATCCGTATCCCATAACATCGGGTAAGTAGACATAGGAACCTAGTTTGCCGGCCTTTTCCAGGTTAATTTCATCGGGACCAAAATTCTTAAACCAGGTAACCATCAGGGAGTTGGCTATACCGAAAAAAGGTACAACAAGTATGAGTTTAATCTGACCTTCACCTACACGCCACAGGGTACCGGAACCGCAACCACCGGCAAGCATGGCGCCAAGGCCGAAGATAAAACCACCAACAATGGAACCCCAGCCAAAGGTACCGCGAACATAATTAGCAGGAGCAAGAACAGCCTCTCCACCATGAGCAACAGGTACGCTGTATTTCAATACAGCGCCACCAATAGCCAGGAGCAGGATAGATAAAGCAACAGATTTCGCAAGGGTACAATCACCAGTCATATGGGGTTCACGAAATCCCTGCACCATACACCAGCGTCCACGCTGCATGGTGTAACCTAATGCGGCAGAGATCATAATGACACCGCCAAGTGAGGCAATATAATTACTATCCTCATTTCCAGCGTATATGTAAGCCCCCCAGATCAAAGCGGCAATGGCACCCAGAGCTAGAATATTTTGAATAGGATTAGGAATATTAATAGTTGCGGAACCGCCGTTACCCCAGGAAATATGTTCCATCTCCAGATAAAGAAGTTTCAGACCCAGAACAACACCTGCTGTCAGGCCGATCCACATGGTAAAACCGTTGGCAGCGAGATTACCGATAGCATTATACATACCACCAACGTTACAGCCACCAGCAAGAGCAGCTCCGATGCCCATGAGGATACCGGCAATCACAGCCTTAACCAGTTCCCGGTAAGGAGGAAAACGAAAAGCAAAATCTTTACCAAGACATGCTGAAACAAAGGCACCAGCTACAAAACCTATTCCAATTACCGAACCGGAACTTATTAAAGCACTCTGGGGAGCTTCATCATAATAAGCAAGTATTCCCGACTCAGCTCCTATGATGGTGTTCATTCCATAAATAATCCATTCACCCCAGTTTCTAATGGCACCAACAGCTCCCCAGGGACGCCACCAAGCCATCATCAATATGGAAAGAAACGCAACAATAGCACCGACCACTGTAGGGTTCCACTCCGACTGACAACATGTCTTGTAAAGTGATTTCACTTTACTTACCATTACACTCTCTTCACTCATAACTCTCCTCCTTCAGTCAGATTTATCTTGGTAACGGTTTACTGAATATAGATCAGGCTTTTCTACTCTCGCCCAAACCTTTTGTCAAGTATCTAAGGGGGAAATCCCTAATTTTTTACTGGATATAAATTTAAATTTTCAATATTAAAACAGTCGGTTATAAATCAAACCCTCCCTTGAATGACCATTCATTTTGCTCTTGACATAATCCTCCCCCTAAAGTATTAGTCAAGACTACCAATTGTACATAGTACTGTTTGCATGAGCTGATTTTTGGTTTTCAAACAGGAAAACAGTCACATTGAAGTCTACCGAACAATATCTTTAGGAGGAAATCAAATGAGTGAGCACAAAGTTGCCGAAGACGGAATTGCTGTAAACTTTACACTGGATGCAAAAGGACTGAGCTGCCCCATGCCTCTTCTTCGTACTAAAAAAGAAATTGGAAAAATCGCTTCCGGCGAGATTCTCCAGATAGATGGTACCGATCCAGGTTCCCGTAATGATATCCCCGGTTGGTGTGCCCGCGCAGGACACGAATACTTGGGTGAGAAAGAGCAGTCTGGTTACATCAGCTTCTTCATCAAAAAAGGTTGATATTTTAACTAGTTAGATTTTACACGGAGGATAAAGCATATGTCTGCTGATCCAAATAAATTTGGTATTTTTGTGACCTCTCCGCAACACATGAGGCACGTGGTTGGAATTGCCGAGGCTGCTAAAAAGGCTGGCAAACAGCCCATGGTTTTCTTTACTTACAAATCAATTCACCTGACAAAAGATTCCCGTTTCAAGGGCCTTGCCGAGATGTGCGGAAAGGACAATATAGCCATCTGTGCTGACAGCTACACCTGTGAAGGGTACGACTCAGTTGCTGATGTCCCTGCCGGTCTCAGCGACCAGCAGATGCGAACTCAAGCATTCCACGGCGCTATACTTGATGAATGCGGAAAGTACATCGTACTATAAGGAGTTTATGAAATGGAATCTTTAAAGGTATATATTTTAATTGCTAACCGTATGTATAATGACGGGGTACGCTCCGCCTTGGGTCTCGCTGTAGAGAATCACTACGGTTACCCTGTTATATTTAAAGGTGAATATCCCTCTTTCTCCACCTATATGAAAGAGAATATGTCCTGGATTATGGATATGGAAGGACAGGTATACAGCTGTGGAGCCGCCGTTCCTGAAGCAACCTATGACGCCGATCTGGAAGAAAACCTGATCAAAGAAATAGATCTTAAGGAACTTGGCGAGGCCATGCGGGAAGCCGATTACATCATCCCTTACGGCCTTCCGAAACAGACAAATGAGCCACCACCAGCCTGTGCTGAATAAGGAGAAAGATAATGAAAATTTTACAAGTATATCGTTCAGCACCCAGTGATGAAACCAAAACACTTGTTGAAATCCTGAACCGTGATCGCGAAGCTGATTCTTTTGATCTGAATGTTGCGGCTCCTGATTACGACCAGCTTGTTCAAAAAATCATTGACGCCGATCAGACTGTTTGTTGGTGGTAATCTGACGTTTTTGAAAGTTTTAAACCCCCGCTGCTTTTTTAAGCAACGGGGGTTTTTTTATATCAAAAAAATATCCGATAACGAACATATCGATAACATCAATAGTTATAATTCCGATATTCTTTCCTCAGTTTCCTTTTATAATTCCTTCCATCAACGTATTATGAAAAAGTGGTCTAAACTGACGGATCTTTTCATTTTCTCTGGTAGGATGAACTCGGTTTGTCAATAATACTGCAATACACTCTTTTTCCAGATCAATCCAAAAAGAAGTCCCTGTAAAGCCCAAATGCCCTACACTCCTCTTTGAAAAGAGGGTCCCGCTGCTTGACCCCTGCTCCGAAGGGGTATCAAAGCCCAAGGTCCATGTAGATCCTTTTACACGAGTCATAACCCGCCTGAGAATTTTATTCGTATAAGCCGGATGCCTTTCTCTTCCCTGCCACTGGTTAAGTAAATGTTCACAGAGTGTAATGACTCCATAGAGGGTACCAAAAAGCCCAGCATGCCCTGCCACTCCACCAATAGCCCTGCAATTATCATCATGTACTTTACCGCAAAGCATTTTATGGTCCCATAAGCACTTTTCTGTACATACATAAACATTACCCCTATCTTTGTTCACACTTGCAAATATAAGCTCTTTTTGGAGCTTTAATGGGGTATATATGATTGAGCCTGCTAGTTCATAAAGGTTTTTGCCCGTTATTTTTTCGATAATAATCCCCAGAAGTATAAAACCGATATCGCTATAACAATGAATTTTTCCTGGTTCTGCACTTAATTTTTCAGCTAAAATTTTAGTTAGAAGTACTCCTTGTCTCTCTGCTTCTGAAAAATTGAGAAGCTCTTGGAAATATGGTCGATGGGCTGGAAAACCTGAACTATGCGACATAAGTTCTTCGATTGTTATTCCCATTTTGTCAGGGGGACAAAATGGGAATAATTCAGCAAGGGTAGTACGAAATGTCAAACTCTTGTTTTCCAAAAGATAGAGTAAAATAAGAGTGGTAACCAAGGGTTTTGTAAGAGATGCCAGATCAAAAAAATCCGTTATTTTCAAAAGTTTTTTTTCTGGAGTAAGCTGAGAATAACCATAGTGTTTAGTAAAACGCTCATATCCACTCCCGGTCCATTGTGAAAAACCTATTGAAGCACCTGGAAAAACGTTATTATCAAGAGCACTTATAATCAATTTATCTATCAAAATTTCTTTTGTTTTATCCACTTTCAAAATCCTTACCCATATCTTTTTTAATAACATCCTTGAGAAATGAATTCTCAGTGAATAAATCTTGTTTTTTAACCCTTTTTGAACTAGAATCAAACAAGCATGAAAAAAGTATTATCATATTGTTTTTCCATCTTAATATTTACATATTTTTCTCATTTTTAACAAATTTTTAACACCAATTTGTTGATAACTTATTAATAACTCGGTTGATACGCTGTTAAAAACGAGAAATTAACAAAAAACATCTTTTTATTCACATAATGTTATTAATGAAAAGGATTATAATATTAATATGTTACATTCACACTTAACATATTAACTCCCTTAATAACAATAATAAAAAGATTATTTAATAAAGGGTTTTCCGATGACACTGAAATGTACCGTATCACGATCCGATTTAATGGAAGGTCTCAATAGCCTGCAAAATATAACCAGCAAACGTGCAACACTGGCTATTCTTTCCAATATTCTTATTGAAACCACAAATGACAGCCTTATTCTGACTGGAACTGATCTTGAAGTAGGATTAAGACTTCAGGTCCCTGCAGATATCCATGATCAAGGATCACTTACTCTTCCCAGTAAAAAAATATTCGAAATTGTTCGGGAGTCAGGGACCGAATCCATAAAAATTGAAGAAACCGATAATAGTTGGGTTATAATATCTGCTGGACTGAGTACCTATAATCTCGCAGGTATGGCCAGTGATGAATTCCCGGAATTTCCATTATTCAAAGAAGACAGTTTTGTTTCTTTTGAAGCAGGGTTTTTCTCTGATTTAATAGACAAGGTTATTTATTCGGTAGCAAATGAGCAGGAAAATGTCTACTCCCTTACCAATGTTCTCTTTGAAACAGAAAAAAAGGAAAATAAATCATATATTCGCATGATATCCTCAGACGGGCATCGTCTTTCAATTATGGAAAAAGAAGTTGCTGCTGATATAGATCGGCTCAACCTTAACCCAGTAACGCTGATTCCCAAAAAAGGAATACAGGAATTAAAAAAATTTTGTGACACCCTTGATACAGTTGAACTCTCTTTTGAAAAGAAACAAATGGTTGCAAGAGATAACAAATCAATAATGGTTATTCGCCTTAAACAAGGGGAGTTTCCACACTACAAAGCAATTGTTAATGCTGTTCAATTAGAAAACAAAATAGAAATTGAAAGAATTCCATTTCTTGACTCATTAAAACGTATAAATATATTCACAGAAGATATTTTTCATACCATCCAGTTAGAAATAGAAAATGGAAAAATGATTCTAACTTCACAAAACGCTGATCTTGGAAATGCTAAAGACATACAAGATATAACTTATGAAGGAGAACCTCTCGTTCTTGGTTTTAATTGTCGTTATTTTATAGAAGCACTTCAAGTAATGGAATGTGACACTGTAGAAGCCTATATCAATTCAAACAACAGTCCATGTCTGATGAAATCCAAAGTAGATGAAGGATTTTTAAGTATTATAATGCCTATGCAATTATAAATGTTTTAAACATATGTAAATAAGAATATCCGTTCATTTTGCAATGAATGGATATTTTCATTTTTTCAAGAAAAAGGGAAAAACGAGTGACTGAAGAAAATAAAAAATACGGTGCGGAACAAATAAAAGTTCTTGCTGGTCTTGAAGCTGTACGAAAAAGACCTTCCATGTATATCGGCAATACTGCTGAGACAGGTCTTCATCATCTGATATGGGAAGTTATTGATAATAGTATCGATGAGGCTCTGGCTGGATATTGCGAACGAATCCATGTTATCATTCATAAAGATAATTCAATAACAGTTCGTGATGATGGTCGAGGAATCCCAGTCGACATGCATCCCACCGAAAACATGTCTGCGCTGGAACTGGTTATGACCACCCTTCATGCAGGAGGAAAGTTTGATCACTCCACCTACAAGGTTTCTGGCGGATTGCATGGTGTAGGTGTCTCTGTCGTCAATGCTCTTTCTATAAAAGCAGTTGCTGAAATCAGACGTAATGGAAATATCTATCGTCAAGAATACAGTTACGGAGATCGAGTAGGAGATTTAGAAATTATTGGTACCTGTGAAAAAACAGGTACTTCTATTACCTTTCTCCCTGATCCCGGTATTTTTACTGAAACAACTGTTTATAATTATGACACAATAAATACCCGTCTGCGTGAACTTGCCTTTCTTAATAAAAATGTCCGTATCTACCTGAAAGATGAACGTACCGGTGCTGAAGATAAATTTCATGCAGAAGGAGGTATAGTCTCCTACGTTGAATATCTTAACCGAAAACGCACTCCAATGAATGCTGAACCTATTTTTCTCAGCGCTGAGAGAGACATGGTGCAGGTGGAGGTAGCCTTTCAATACTTTGATGGTTATTCAGAGAGACTTTTTTCTTTTGTTAATAATATAAATACAAGAGAAGGCGGAACCCATGTTGCCGGGTTCAGGGGAGCTCTTACCAGGTGTATCAATAAATATGCAAGTGACGATATTATTCCCAAAAACCTGAAAGAAAAGATGGGTGGGGATGATGTCAGGGAAGGATTGACCTGTGTCATTTCAGTACATGTACCTGATCCACAATTTGAAGGTCAAACCAAGACCAAGCTTGGAAATTCAGAAGTTAGATCTATAGTTGAATCTATCTGTACGGAAAAGCTGACATTATATCTTGAACAAAATCCCCAGGAAGCAAAAAAAATACTCATCAAAGTCGTTGAAGCAGCAAGAGCGAGGGAGGCAGCAAAAAGGGCTAGAGATCTTTCCCGGAAAAAAGGATCAACTTCCCTTCTTATGGCCGGAAAACTTGCCGAGTGCCAGGAAAAGGATCCGGCTAAGCGTGAGATATTCATAGTGGAAGGTGATTCTGCCGGTGGTTCTGCAAAACAGGGCCGTGATCGCTCAATCCAGGCTATTCTTCCCCTTCGAGGAAAGATTATGAATGTGGAAAAGGCCCGGTTTGATAAGATATTGGGAAGTGAAGAGATTAAACAACTTATTGGAGCCCTTGGCTGCGGTATTGGTAAAGATGAATTTGATCTGGAAAAACTTCGCTATCACAAAGTCATAATAATGACCGATGCTGATGTGGACGGTGCGCATATCCGTACTCTACTTCTCACTTTTCTTTACAGACAGATGTTACCTCTTGTGCAAGGTGGATTTGTTTATATTGGTCAGCCTCCTCTATACCGTCTGGGAAGAGGAAAGAAGGAACAGTATTTTCTTGAAGAAGAAAATCTCAATTCTCATATTTTCAGTGAGGCCAGTAAGATTTTAAAAATAAGGACTGAAAATGAGAAAAAACAAGTTGTTGAAGAAGATTCATTTGTTAAAGTTTTAAGACAACTTTCAGTTTATCAAAAAGTTGTCGCTTATCTGGGAAGAATGAATATCTGGGAAGATATGCTCCATTTTCTACTCAGTAATGATGTTCATTCAGCTGATCAGTTTACAGATGAATTTTTTGTAAAAAACCTTATAGATCAGCTTTCTCTTGAAAAAAATATAATAGGTAATATTCGTCCCTGTCGATGGCGGCCCAGTTGTTATGAAGTGGATATAGCCATCAAGGGAAAGGCCCAGGTCATGATGACCCTGGGGCCGCAGATTCCTCTTATTAATGAATACCGAACAGCTCTTTCCCTTTTTGGTGATATCCAATCACTCCTTCGTTGTCCTTTTGTTGTAATCAGAGCGGTACAGGGGGCAGAAGATAAAGAATTTCCAGCTGTTGATTGGAAAGATATGATAAAGATTGTACGCAATGAAACCTTCAAGGGTAGCCATCTCCAGCGTTATAAAGGTTTGGGTGAGATGAATCCGGAACAGCTATGGGATACAACCATGAATCCGGAAAATAGAACTCTTGTCCAGGTAACCATCAATGATGCAGAACAGGCAGATGATATTTTCACCACTCTTATGGGAGATAAGGTGGAACCGCGTAGAGAGTTTATCCAGAATCATGCCCTTGAAGTTACTGATTTGGATATATAAATGATGTAATAAGTTATCAGCATTCAACTAAAAGAGTGCAATGATATTAAATTCATCTTTTTGGAATTTTTTACTGAGAGATATTATAATTCAAAACTCAGCAAAAATATGAAGCACTGATAATCTCTTAGCATGTTGAGTTTTAAGTGATTGTTTTAACTTAAAACAGACGAACCTATATTGGAAAAAATTTTCTTATGACCACTGAAGAACGAAATCCCACTATATCTATTGAACAAGAACTGAAGAAATCCTATCTTGATTATGCCATGAGCGTCATTATAGGCAGGGCTCTGCCTGATGTTCGTGACGGTCTTAAACCTGTTCATCGTCGGGCACTCTTTGCCATGAGAGAACTAGGCGTATTTTTTAACAGGCCTTATGTCAAATCAGCCCGTATTGTCGGTGATGTAATAGGTAAATATCATCCGCATGGTGATACGGCTGCTTATGACACCATCGTCCGTATGGCTCAGGATTTTTCCATGCGTTATCCCCTGGTAAACGGTCAGGGTAACTTTGGCTCCATGGATGGAGATTCTCCAGCAGCCATGCGTTACACCGAAGCGAGAATGACTCGTATCGACCGGGAAATAGTGGCTGATCTGGATAAAGAGACCGTAGATTTTGTCCCTACCTATGACAATTCTATGATGGAACCGACGGTTATGCCCAGTAAGGTTCCTACCCTGTTGATTAACGGTTCTTCCGGTATTGCCGTGGGAATGGCTACAAATATTCCGCCTCATAATCTTACCGAGGTTATGGATGGTTTGATAGCTATGGTGGATAATTCCAATATCACTGTCCATGAACTTATAAATATAATAACCGGTCCTGATTTTCCCACCGGTGCTATGATTTGTGGTCGTGCAGGAATACGAGAAGCCTATGAGACAGGTCGCGGCAGTGTACTCATGCGTTCCACTATCCATGTTGAACAGATAAAGGGTGGAAAGCGAGAGGCCATCATTATTGATGAAATTCCGTATCAGCAGAACAAAGCAACTTTAGTTATGAAGATTGCCCTGCTAGTAAAGGAAAAGAAAATTCAATCCATTTCCGAAGTACGTGACGAATCAGACAGACACGGGCTCAGAATTGTGATCGAACTGAAAAAGGATGAGATAGCCGATGTGGTTATTAATCAGCTATATAAAATGACTCCTTTGCAGCGCTCTTTTGGTATTATTTTTCTGGCTATTGTTAATAATAGACCGGAAGTCCTTAATCTGAAACAGATTTTGGAACACTTTATTCTTCACCGCAAGGTGGTGGTTTTTCGTCGTACTGCTTTTGAATTAAATAAAGCGGAGGAAAAAGCTCATCTTCTTGAAGGACTCAAGATAGCCATTACCAATCTAGATGAGGTGGTTAAATTAATAAGAAGTTCTAAAAATCCAGTAGTGGCCAAGGCCGAACTGATTAGTCGCTTTGAGCTTTCAGAAATTCAGGCTCAGTCCATTCTTGATATGCGTCTTCAACGCCTCACTGGTCTTGAACGGGAAAAGATAATCAGTGATTATACAGAAATTATGATCGAGATTGATAGGTTGAAGACTATTCTCGGTGATGAAGATCTGGTCATGAAGATCATTCGTGACGAATTTTTGGAAATCAAAGAGACCTATGGTGATGAAAGACGTACCGAGATTATTGATGCCGTTGATGAAATTCTGCCGGAAGATATGATTACCCCTGAGGATATGGCGGTGACCGTTACCCATTATGGTTATATCAAGCGTAATCCGGTAAGTCTGTATCGTTCTCAGCACCGAGGTGGTAAGGGAGTATTCGGCGTCAAAAATATTGAGGAAGATTTTGTATCGAATCTCTATGTGGCCTCTACTCATGACACCTTTCTTTTCTTTACTAATCATGGAAAGATATTCTGGCGCAAGGTTTATCAATTACCGCTTGCCGGACGTACTGCAAGGGGTAAGGCCATTGTTAATTTACTCAACCTGGCAGAAGGCGAGAAAGTGGCTGCAATACTGCCCATCTCCGAGTTAAGTGATGAGGGAACCGAAAAAACGATTCTGATGGTCACCCGCTTGGGCAGAGTGAAAAAGACCAGTCTCCAGGAATTTGTCAAGCCTCGTAAACGAGGTAAAAAAGCCTTAACTATCAATGAAAATGATGAAATAATAGCCGCTCATATCTTAAACGGCGATGACACCATCTTTATTGTTTCTGAAAATGGGGCATCTATCCACTTTCATGAATCCGACATCAGGACTATGGGCAGAACAGCTGCCGGCGTCATGGGTATCAGGTTGAAAGAAAATGATGTTGTGGTTGGTGCTATTGTCATTTCTTCTGATGATTCTATCCTCACCGTAACTGAAAACGGTTATGGGAAACGTACCCCAGTGAAGGAACATCGCATTCAAGGGCGTGGCGGAAAAGGAATCATAGCTATTAAGGTCAGTGAGCGAAATGGTAAGGTAGTTGGTGCCATGCAGGTGGACGAAGAAAATGAGGTTATGCTTATTGCAGATTCCGGGAAGATGATCCGTATGCCGCTTAAAAATGTCAGGATTATCGGGCGAACCACTCAGGGGGTCTGTCTCATTAATCTGGCTGATGATGAAAAAGTGGTAGCAATGGATCTTGTAGCCCCTGAAGATGATTCAGAGGACGAGGAAGATACAATAGAACAGAGCACGGATGAATGATTTGACAGTAAAAAAAATAGCAGTTATTGGTGCTGGTTCCTGGGGAACTGCCATTGCTGGAGTTCTTTCCGGAAAAGGCCTGAATACTGTCCTCTGGGCTCATAATATAGAGCATGTGGCTGCACTGGAAAAAGATAGGGAAAATAAAAAATATCTTTCAGGATTTATGTTTCCCCCTTCTTTAAAAGTGACGGCCAATCTTGAAGAAGCGGTGCGGGGAGCGACTGTGGTCTGTATGGTTGTCCCCTCCCACGGATTTCGCTCTGTTTTTGAAAAGTTGACCCCTTTTCTTGAAGCAGGGACCTTTATTGTCTCTGCTGTCAAGGGTATTGAAAATAGCTCCCTCATGACCATGACCCAGGTTATGGGGCAGACACTTGGGAAAGACCTCAATCGTAAAAATTTGACCCTCTCTGTGCTGTCAGGACCCTCTTTTGCTAAAGAGGTGGCTCAGGGACTTCCCACGCTGGTAACTATAGGTTGTGATCAATTGGATAAGGCGAAGATTCTGCAGAAGATCTTTGTCAGTGAGCGATTCAGGGTCTATGCTGCACAAGATATGATTGGTTTGGAAATCAGCGCAGCGCTGAAAAACATAGTAGCTATTGCCGCTGGGATCTGTGACGGTCTGGGTTATGGACTGAACAGTCGGGCGGCCCTCATCACCAGAGGGCTTGCCGAGATAACGCGCATGGGAGTTGCCATGGGGGCCGATCCTCTAACTTTTTCCGGGTTGAGCGGCCTCGGTGATCTGGTTCTCACCTGTACCGGTGATCTCAGTCGAAATCGCACTGTGGGTTTAAAGCTTGGTCAAGGAAAAAAACTTCCCCGGATTCTCGAGGAAATGGAGATGGTGGCAGAGGGAGTAAAAACCACAAAATCTGTTCATGATCTCGTTCAGCGTATGGGAGTGGACATGCCCATTCTCGAACAGGTCTATCAGATTCTCTATGAAGAAAAGGATTGCTCCAAGGCGGTAAACGACCTTCTTACCAGGGAATTAAAGGTAGAGTAAACAGAAAGCTACATAATACTAATACTGTTATGGCCAACTCGAAAAATTGCCTTTTTGGCCAACCTATTCGTCACAGGCCAAAATTTATTGCGCACATATCGACGCTATATGCTGTGCTTATTTCTTTGTCTGCTCCTCGATATTGAACAAAAAATCTAATTTTTCAAGGTACCCTTGTGTTGACCTGTCATTTCCCAGATAGAAGACAATGAGTTCTTTTATATTAATTTTCTTCAGTTTCCAGCTTTCATTTTGAAATTCTAACAAAGAGAGAAAATAATGCAGCCGACAAATGGTGACGAAGGACTTCGCTTTCTTTCTTATCTTACCCTTTTTCTGGTCGCTTCCTCACTTTATCTCTTTTCTTCATACCTGCATTATATCCTTGTAGCTGCAGTCCTGGCCCTCTGTACAAGTCATGGCTTTTCGGCAATGGTAAGATTCTTTGAGCACTCTTCTTTACCCTCTTTTATAAAAAAACGGAGTAAAGTTCTCGTTTCCACCCTGCTTACTCTTTTTTTCCTCTTCCTTATCTTTGCACCTCTGGTCTATTTTCTTTCCGAAACATACACCCAGATGGCAGGAGTTGATCTGGAACACATCAAAAAAGTTACTCTTGATATGGTGGATAAAATAGTAGCCTTTACCGATTCCATCCCTGTGCTCCATAATTTTCTGCAAAAATTAAAGACTGAAGGGAGTTCAATGTTGGCTGGTCTTTCCATGGAAGCTCTGTATAAGACCGTGAATGGAGTAGCTTCCGGGGCCGGGGGATTAGTGGTTCAGATTGCCTGGATTCTTATTTTTTATTTTCTTTTCAATCTCTATGGAAGGCCGATTATTATCTTTTTTGCCCGGGTTATGCCTACCAGTCTTGAGGATGAAAAATATCTTTATCGTGAATGCACAGGTACTGTCGCTGTGGTGTTTTACGGTACTCTTTTCAATATGATGGCTCAAGGATTAACCTTTGGTATTCTCATGGCCTTTATCGGGGATTACAATGCTTTTTATCTGGGAGTTCTTGCAGGATTTTGTTCAGTTATTCCCATAGTCGGAGCAGCTCTTGTCTATATTCCTGTCGTTGCCCTTGAGCTGTTTGCCTCCAACTACATGAATGTGGTCATTATCCTTATCGTTGTCTGGGCTGTCATGGGATTTTTTATAGACAATATCCTGAGGATGATATTTATAGGTCGTCTTAAAAAACTTTTCGGTTTTGAGTATACCATGAACGAGATCCTTATCCTGCTCTCCATTCTTGCAGGAATAGCCAGTTTTGGTTTCTGGGGATTAATAATTGGACCGTCGGTAATAGCCTTGACTCTCGCTGCTGCTAATCTTTATAGCTCACAGACAAGCCATACGGGCTTTCCGGAAGAATAACTGAAAATAGCGGATGAGTGGCTTGTCGTTATGGCAATGATAGATATAGCAAGTCTGGAGGTTTTGAAAGCCAGCCAGTTTGAAGTGTGTCCTGGTACTGTCAGGGGATCCGGAAATAAATGATTATGTAAGAACTGAGCGTCATTTTTCGATCGGAGGGAGAATACTGCTGAGAACCTTGTTCAACTCTTCCACCATAAATGGTTTGGGAACTACTCCGCAAAAGCCGTATTCCTTGTAATTGGCCATGACCGGGTTATTAGCGTAGCCACTGGAAACCAAGGCCTTGACCTCGGGTTCTAGGATCAGGAGTCTTTCAAGGGTTTCCAAGCCACCTATGCTCCCCGGTATGGTTAGATCCATAATCAGTACATCAAAGGGGGTGTTATTCTCCTTTGCCTGCATGTATAAGGTGATGGCTTCGTAACCATTGGCGGCCACAGCGGTTTCACAACCGAGGTATTCAAGTATTTCCACAGAGATATCACGAACAACTTCTTCGTCATCCATAACCAGAACTCGTCCCCTTATCTTGGAGGGTGCTGGATCATCTTTAGCCAGGGTGTTTTCGATGGCTTGTCCGCAAGCAGCCGGCAGATAGATGGTGAAGGTTGTTCCGGTGCCAGGTGTTGACTGGACTTGAATCAGTCCGTCATGATTCTTGATAATAGAGTAGGATATTGCCAGGCCCAATCCGCTGCCGGACTGTTTACTGGTAAAATAAGGATCAAAAATTTTAGAGAGATGTTCCTCGGCTATACCGCATCCCTGGTCTTCAAATTGAACTTCTATATACTGTCCCGGAGGCAGCGGGGGGACACTTTCGGCATTAAGCGTCTTGTTTCTTGCCGCTATGGTGATTATTCCGCCATTAATCATGGCCTGGCTGGCATTAATAGCCAGGTTTTGGGTTACCTGACTGAATTGTCCTTTGTCGACCTCTACGGGCCAGAGATCCTCAGCAATGGAGTAAACACAGTTGACATTAGATCCTCTGAGGATAAAAGAGGTGGAATCAGTGATGAGGTCACCGATGGTAGTAGTGTGCTTGATGGGTGCTCCACCTTTGGAAAATGTGAGAAGCTGCTGGGTTAAGCCCTTGGCGCGCTGGGTGGCCCGTTCCGTGTTTTCAAGATAGCTTGTTACTTTTTCCGGGGATCGGACATGCATTTTGGCTAAAGAGATATTGCCAAGGATGGCGGTTAGAAGGTTGTTGAAGTCATGGGCAATACCCCCGGCAAGAACGCCAAGCGATTCGATTTTCTGAGCCTTGTGCAGCTCTTCTTCCATCTTTTTCTTCTGTGTTACATCGCGGAATATACATTGAGTTCTTATTGGCTTACCGTCTACAAACTTACAAATGGCATTTCCTTCAATACTGATTTTGCGTCCATCTTTGGCGGTAAAAACAGTGTCGATATAGTTTATTTTAGGCTCGGCAATTACTTTTTGAAATACCTGTTCACAGTGATTTTGGCAGTCAGGTGAAATTAGTTTGAAAATGGAGAGCTCGGCAATTTCTTCCTCACTGTAACCGAATGTCTCCCTCCAGGCTCGATTGACGTAGAGAATGCGTCCGCCCGGATCAACAAGTTGAATGAGGTCTGTTGTGTTTTCAAATAGATCCCGGTAACGTTCTTCACTCTCCATGAGAGCCTTGGCATTTACCTGACGTTCGCTGAGGTCCCGGAAAATTCCTGTTATGGCCACGGCCTTGCCATCAAGAAAACGGGTGTTACAGCGGCCTTCAACGAATATTTTCCTTCCGTCTTTGGCCAAAAATACAGTGTTGTTACGGTCGATGTTCTCCCCTGCCAGCAGGTCATGAAAGATGAGTTCACACTTTCCATGGCATTCTGGATCAACAATATCCATGAGTTTGAGGGTATTAAGATCTTCATCGCTGTATCCCAAAGTATCTTGCCAGGCCTTGTTAACAAAAAGAAATATTCCTTCAGAAGTGACGGAATGAATGAGGTCAGAGGTATTGTTTTTCAGGGAATCAAAAGATTGCGCCTTACTTTTGAGGGAGGCAATGGTTTCTTCTTTATCAGCAAGTAATTGTTCTAACTTTTTAAGTTGTTCGGTATGTATTGTTGTAAAGTCTTTTGGTGTCATTCCTACACAATCTCCTGGCCAATAAAAGAAAAAGTTTCCTCTTTTGAAAGTTAATCAGATCATCCTCGAAAAGACAAGTGTAAAGCACAGCCCCTCTGTCCCTCTTTTTTGAGGTAACAATTCGTTCAGTTATTGCTTTTGTTACAGTTTTCGATAAGCATAGAGAGGCACAGACGTATCTCTTTTACTATCTTACAAGGAATGAAATTATGAGCATCTTAGATAAGGAATCTATATTTACCTCAATGTTGCAGGATGGTCCTTTTTCTGTCAAAGAGATGCCTCCATTCGTTCATCCCTTCTCAAAGGAGGCAAAGGAGTGGGTTTCAAGTTTGCAGGAAGACCAGCTTATGAAGACCAAATATCGTGCTGTTCGCAGTCAGATTTTTGATTTTCTCGGAGTTACTGATTTTGACGAGATTCTCTCCCTTATCTACAATCAATCGTTAAGAGATTCGGCTGCTAAGCGTGCCCGTATCCTTCTGGGCAATATGTTCGGAATCGTTCAATCCGGTCAGGATGTCAGGCGCTATCTTCGTGATTATGCCGCAACTGCCGACGACGTTGTTAACTCATTGCGTGCCAAGGTGCTGGCACCTTACAGTTCTCATATAGAGACGACAAATGAGATCGAAACAACCCATGATCCGGTGGATCTTCTTCTTATCATTTTTAATGAGCATTTTCATAAAAAGGCGCGTTTTGAAGCCAAAAGAAAATTGGTTCTCATGAATCTTGCTGGTTCTATTGATCAACGTGAACGGGAAACGGATATCGAAAAAAAATTCTCTGATTTCATAACGTTCCTTAATGTCTATGTCTGGAGCCCCAGTTGTAAGATAGGGGATCTGAAGATACATTATCTTCACAGTCGGCATCGTGATGATGACTTCAGTTGCGAGGATGTCAAGGTTGTTTCCGAGGACCAGGCCATGCAGATGAAGCCTGTTGCCGGGGAGAAATTAACTTTGGTCAAACGCCGAACTTTTCGCAACAAGGAGCGGGAAATTCCTATCTATGTAACCATCCGCAAAAAACCCCCTTCTGCCAAGGTATTAAAACTGCTCCGTAAAAATGAGAAAAATCCTGCTACTGCCGTTGATGATGAATTAGGGTTGATGGCTGTTCTTAACTCTGTGGGAGATGTTAAGTGTTTTGTAAGACACTTAACTCGAAGTGCGGTACATGCCAATTCCTTCATGACGTTAGAGGATATCTCCGATACGCTGACCGGAGGGGAATATACAGGATCTGCCACGGGTAGTTCAGGGAAGACGCCCATGCTTAAGTTTTTTGCGCGGCTTGGTGGCATGCGGGTGGAGTTTATTATCCACACAAACCGGTCCTATTTGAATTATATCTATCAGCGCGATGTGGCGCATGACGAGTACGAGGTCAAGCGAATTTTCGATACTGGAGTGGCCGAATTTCTTTTCCCCTGGGATATTTACAGGTTAAACATGAATGAGATACGCAGTAGACAGATCCAGCGCTTCAGGAGGCGGATTGAAGAGTGGTAATCATGTTATTTTCTGTTCCAGGGGACTCATCTAATGAGAAAATATCGTTATTTTGACCAGTCATTTCCTTCAAACTCGCTATGATCTGGTTTGGGTGGTTTTTCTTCCGCAAGGCGCTGATTCAGCCATTTCAGGACCTTGTCAAATTCAGCGCCCATTTGGGCCAGGGCCTTGCCCCGGTGGCTTACTTCATTTTTTTCTTTCATGTTGCATTCAGCAAAGGTCTTATTAAAAGGCTCATAAAAAAAGAGGGGATCATAGCCAAATCCTGATTCTCCTCTCTTCTCTTCCAATATAACTCCTTCACAACTCCCCTCATAGGTCAAAGCCGGTCCTGACGGAACTGCGATGGAAAGGACACACTTAAAGGCAGCCTTTCTGTTTTCCTTTCCTGCCATCTCCTGTAACAGTTTTTTACAGTTTTCTTCATCAGTTGCAGATTCTCCGGCATATCTGGCAGAATATACCCCAGGTGCTCCATTCAACGCTTCAACCTCAAGGCCTGAATCGTCAGCTATTGACGGCAGTCCAAGAATCTTTGCTGTGTGCAGGGCCTTTTTGTAGGCATTATCATCGAATGTTTCCCCATCTTCGATGCACTCCGGAATGGGGCCGAAATCGCCTACTGATCTGATTTCGATAGGAAAATCTTTTACCAATTCCTGAAATTCTTTTATTTTGTTCTTATTTGTTGTTGCCAGTACGAGTATAGTGACCATTTTTTTCCTCTTTCTTCTTTCTTTGTCGCTTTAGATTATTAAGACATTCAGAATCTTAAATTGAGCTGGTTTTTAATTTCTTCCGTAATTTTTTATCGTATCGCTCCTGCTCACTGTAAATACAGCCACAATAGGGTTGCCGATACAGATCCATTGCAATGGATTTGTCTATACCTTCCTGCCATCCCTCACGAAAATCTTCATAGTGGAATGCGATACCGTATTTTTCAGCCATTGTCGTGCCAATTCCTACGATAGCTTCGTGATTCTGAAATCTGCTGTATAAAAGTGTTGTTGAAAAGGCCTCAGCCCCTATTTCAATACCATACTTTGCTGTTTTCTCCAGACGCATAGCATAACAGAGGGGACACCGTTCTTTCTCATGGAATACAACCTGTTGTAGGTATTCGGTCAAGCCGTATTCGGTGTCTATCTCAATATGAAAATCACTTTCGTTGGCAAAGTCGCGCAGTGATGCCAGACGCCGTCGAAACTCCTGAAAAGGGTGAATGTTTGGGTTATAAAAATAGCCGCTGACTTCAATATTCTGTTGGCGCAGTCTGCTCAATGGATAGATGGAACAGGGACCGCAACAGACATGGAGAAGAAGGTTCATTGGGAGCTGATCTTAAATTTTTTCGGGTCAATGCTGTACTGATGTATTTTGTAGTTGATAATTCGAAGGCTGGTATCCATATATTCTGCTGTTTTTGTCTGGTTACCCCGATTTTTCTTCAGCCCCTCAATGATAAGGTCTTTTTCGAAATTCTCCACTGCTGCTGATAGAGATAGTGGGTTTTGTCCGGAGTTAATGGATTCTGACGTCTGCAGAGTAGGCGGGAGATGAATACCTTTGATTGTATCATCATCGCAAATCAGCACTGCCCGTTCCATGCAGTTTTGTAACTCTCTCACATTACCAGGCCAGTGGTATTGGATAAGCATATCAATTGCCGGTGTTGATATCCGCCTTATGTCTTTATGATTTTCCCGAGCATATTTTTCTAGAAAAAATTCTGCCAACAGGAGGATGTCTGTTCTTCGCTCTCTGAGAGCCGGCATATACACGGGAAAAACATTCAGTCGGTAGTAGAGATCCTCTCTGAAACTATTCTCTTTAACCGCTCGTTCCAGGTCTCTGTTTGTTGCGGCAACCAGCCTCACATCGCAGGCTATCGACTTTCCTGACCCCAGACGCTGAAAGGTTCGTTCCTGAACTACGTTCAAGAGTTTTATCTGAACAGCATGGCTGATTTCCCCGATCTCATCGAGGAACAGCGTACCCCCTTCCGCTTGCTCAAATCTCCCAATTTTTCGCTCCGTGGCTCCTGTAAAGGCACCTTTTTCGTGTCCAAAGAGCTCACTCTCAAGTAACGTTTCAGGGAGAGCCGAACAATTCACAACAATGAACGGTTTTGCCTTTCTCCTGCCATTATAATGCAGCGCCTTTGCCACCAGTGTTTTCCCTGTGCCGGATTCACCGCGAAGGAGTACGGTGGCATTGGAATCAACGACCCTGTGGATCATTTCATACACTTCCTGCATTCTGCTGGAGTTTCCAATAATATCATTGATTTTATTCTTTTCAGAAAGCTCTCGTTTGAGCTTTAGATTTTCTACTCTTAATTCTTCCTGTTCCTGGTTGACGGTCTGAATTCTGTGCGTTGTCTGGGCAATCAGGGTACTGAGTATTGTAAGAAAACGAAGGTCTGCCTCTGCCTGGCCGGAAATACCATCTTTATAGAGACGGTCAACAGATAGAGCGCCGATTACCTGTTTTCCACCGCGTATGGGAACGCAGAGAAATGAGCGCATCTGATTGCTGAGGTCTCCTCTGGCCCTTGTTTTGTTCAAGAATTTTGGTTCCTTGGCTATATGGGGAACGATTATGGGTTCTCCTGAGGCCACAACTCTTCCAGTTATACCCTCCCCTATCTGATATTTTCCACGTTTTCGTCCCTCTGCATTGATTCCGTGGGCTACTTCAATTTCTAGTTTTCCGGTCAATGGGTTGATGATGGTTACCGTGCCGTTTTCCATATTTTTCATCGAATCAAGAGTTGCCATGGTCTGTTCCAGGCACTCCTTTAAATCAGTTGCAGAAGCGAGACTTTTGGTTATCTCATAAAGACAACTGAGGTCCTCAAGCTGTGTTGTTATATCATCTTGTTCTTGCATGGGCACTTGATTATAAAATTTTTTTTAAGTGATTCTTGTTAACCTCTGCCAGAGTACCATTTTTCTTTTTTTTTATCGAACGTTTCTGACATATTTGTTATGTTTTTTTATCGTCTTGTTTTTTTGTCAGTTTTTTGTCATCTTTGTAAGGGTTCATTTCTGTTTTTCCTTTTTTTTCATGCCTCTCAATATATTGACACTTTGTCGCTCAAATGGTAAAAGAGTCTTCAATTGGAGGAATGGCCGAGTGGTTTAAGGCGGCGGTCTTGAAAACCGTTGTACGAAAGTACCGTGGGTTCGAATCCTACTTCCTCCGCCAATAGGAGAGGTGACCGAGAGGCCGATGGTGCTCGCCTGCTAAGCGAGTGTGGGGGTTAGACTCCACCGAGGGTTCGAATCCCTCCTTCTCCGCCAAGAAACAAAAAAGCCCCATTTACTCTTTACGAGTAAATGGGGCTTTTTTGTTTTGTGTGGGCTGAAACTAGATCAAAACCCCCAGAGCAGACTCCGTTTTATCCAGCCGGTAAGGCCTGACTCGTGTTTAATCTTGGCCCAACCCTTTTCTTGTCCCAGCGTCTCAAAAACCACCCCATAATAGGCCCGGCCGACTATTTTGTATCCGACTCCAGGACCAGATCTGAGGTTTATTTTCTTTTTTTTGCCCTTGTTGACCTTAACGATCATATATGGCGTGGAGCCGACATAGTCCTTGTGTATCCAACCGGAATCATTTTCAAAATCTGTTACCTTGATCCAATCTCCCTTTTTGGAGAGAATTTTCAGGGGAAACCCGTTTCCATATTCCCATTTAACTGAATACGTGGTTCCGGGTCCTGACCGCAATTGAACCTTATTGCCCTTAACGCTTCCCATTTCCGCTAATGCAGAGGTAGCCAGGAAAGTAATAATGAAAATGAATGGGAGGATATGTTTAAGTCTTATTGATAAGTTCTTCATTGTGGTTGGCCATCAGTTGTTCTAGTCTGTTCTGTTGTTTGAAGAGATATTATTGATCTCTAGAAATTCTATAGTGAGGCTTCTTTGAACTCAAACTAGCCCATATCAACCTTCATTTCCAGAGGTTTTTTATATTCAATTGGTTGTCTCTTTATCTTCCTCATATGATTAAACTGTATTATTTTTCGAGATTCTCTGCTGAGCAGATAAAGACGATCCTCCATACGTTAGCTGAATTGCCCCGAATTGACATGCCTCTTTCATGCATCGCATGCACATGATGCATTCCGCGCTACCTTCATCCTTATTAAATTGTATCCCCATAGGACAAACCTTGGCACAGGCCCCGCATTCGGTACAGTTAGCTTTTACTAATTCAAGTTTGATAAAAGATATCTTATTAAAAGCTCCATAAAAGGCACCTAGCGGGCAGGTGGTTTTGCAAAAAGGCCTGGAGGTGACTACGCTCCAAATTAGAAATATAAACATCCAGAACAGTTTGTTGTAGAATAAAAATCCCAGAGTTGCTCTGAGATCAGGCTGAAGCAGGAGCATTGGTATACCTGCCTCTAATGTCCCTGCCGGACAGACGTATTTGCAAAACCAAGGTTTTCCCATTCCCCAATCATTGGTGAGGAGGAGAGGGAAAAGGAAGACAAATGCGATGAGCATAAAATATTTTAAATATCTCAAGACATACGGTACTTCCAGTTTTTTGCCTATTGGTATTTTGTAGAGCAGTTCCTGGAGTAAACCAAAGGGACAAAGCCAACCACAGGTGATTCTTCCACTTAATGTGCCAATAAGTCCTATGGTTCCAACTACATATGAACTAAAAAAGTAGGACCCTGATTCAAAAGAAAATCTGACTCCCAGGAGTATTTGTTGAATGGCCCCTATAGGGCAATAGGTCGTAGATGCTGGACAAGAGTAACAGTTCAGTCCAGGTGAACATAGTAATTTTAACGGACCTTGATAGATATTTTTGGTTTGCGGAAACAAGAAATAGCCATTGGTTAATAGCGTGGCTATAACTTGTGTGAGTTTGCGAAGTGATTCCATGAGGCGCTACCTAACCGTTAGGGTTTAGCTAACCAATACCAATACAATCAAGGCAGATATTCCATGCCTGTTCAAGTACGCGCTGTGGTTCGCCGGCATTAATTCCAAAAAGGAAAAGTGCAAGAAAAACGATCAGAGGTAGAAGAGTAGCGAAACGAAGTCTAGTGTTTTTCGTATTTTTCTTCATATGTTCCCGAAGCGTTACTTCTATCTTTGTTTAGTTTAGGGATTCTTCTGGGTCACCGATAAAATTTTATCACCGATGTGAACTTCCTTATCCCTTCTATCATCGATTACGATCTGAGTGATTACCCTTACCGCCCCGAAGTGAAAGGGCGTTTCGTATATCTTTCCGAGTAATTGCAAAAGATCTTGAACTTCGCCTTCAATGACTGTACCCATATCGTTAAGACGAAAAGTTGCCCCCTCTCTTTGCAGACTTTTTTGGATATCTACTACATATTCGCCAACACTGACGCCTTCACCCATAGGTATCATCGTTAATTGAAGTAAGGCCAAGTTTATATCCTCCTTATATCAGGTAAAGAAAGAAAACAGCCGAATCAGTCCCCGTCACCACCTGTAATCAGATCGACCACACGCTCCAGGTCATCCAGTGAATAGTATTCAATTTCCAATTTTCCCCGACTGCCATTTTGTACCAGTTGAACTTTTGAGTGCAGTCTGTTTGTCATTCTCGTCAGCAAAGAATGAGAAAAAGAAGTCGGGATCGTGTTACTCTCCTTTGGACTGCTTGTCCGTCCAATCCTTGTGGTTTGCCGCATTCTGCTGGTGAGTTTTTCTGCCTGGCGTACAGAGAGCCCCTTATCTACAATCTGGTCTCTGGCCTCTTTCATGGCCGCACTATCCTCGGACAGGCGTAAGAGTGCCCTGGCGTGACCTTCACTGATGAGAGAAGATGAGATGTCATTCTTAATAAAATCAGGAAGTTGTAGTAACCTGAGTCGGTTCGTTACAGTAGATCTCTTTTTCCCGACCTTTTGAGCCGCCTGTTCCTGGGTATAGGAGAAGATCTGTATCAGTTTTTCGTAAGCTTCTGCCTCCTCCATAGGGTTTAGATCTTTTCGTTGTACGTTTTCAATGAGCGCGAGTTCCAGGAGTTCATCGTCACCGCTGATTTCTCTGAGCACAACGGGTACTGTCTGTAGTCCTACAAGTTTAGACGCACGTAAGCGCCTCTCACCTGCGATAAGTCCGTAAGTGCCGTCCGAATTTGATACAACCACCAGTGGCTGGATGATGCCATTTGCTTTAATGGAGTCAGCAAGTTCTCTTAGACTCTCTTCATCAAAATAACTACGGGGTTGATACTGGTTCGGGATAACATTTTTTATTTCGCACTCAAAATATTTTTCTTCTACCTGTTCCTGATTAAACAACAGATCAACACCTCTTCCCAATCCTTTTTTTATTGCCATTGTTATGCCTACCTTTGTCTACGTATAAATTCGTTTGTCAGGTTTATGTATGCCTTAGCACCGCTACTTTTAATATCATATTCGATAACCGATTGCCCATGGCTAGGGCATTCACTCAATCGTACATTCCTTGGGATAACTGTTTTGAATACTTGGTCCCCAAAGTGCTTCTGAATTTCTTCAGTGACCTGGAAGGTGAGCCTGTTCCGTTTATCAAACATGGTTAGGAGCAACCCCTCTATGAATAATTCCTTATTGAGGGACTTTTTGACAGACCGAATGGTGGATATCAATTGGGACAACCCCTCCAAGGCGAAATATTCACACTGCATGGGGATAAGTACGGAATGGGCTGCTGTTAGACTATTTACAGTTAACAAACCCAAAGATGGGGGACAGTCAATGATGACATAGTCGAAATCATCCTGAATTGGTGCTAACATCTTTTTGAGGACATACTCCCTTTCCTTTCTTGGGAAAAGCTCCATTTCTGCGGCGGCCAGGTCAATAGAAGATGGGACGACTGTTAGGGGCCACTTTGTGTTTGGGGTTACAAATACCTCTGACAAAGGAATATCTCCAGTGTAACTGTGGTAGAGATGCCTGGATAATTCCCGAATGTTGACTCCAATCCCGGTCGAGGCGTTTCCTTGGGGGTCTGAGTCAACCAGCAGTACTTTCTTTTTTTTTCGTGCTAAGGCGGAGGCCAGGCTGACTGCTGATGTTGTTTTGCCAACCCCACCTTTTTGATTTGCCACCGCGATAATTTTCCCTTTACCCATTTCTCCTCCTGATTTGCCTGTAAAAAAACCAACAAAAAGCGTAATTGTCGTTCCTTTGTAGCGCATTTTTCCCCATCGCACAACATTTTTGCCATGAAATGCTCCAGCAATTGTTTATCTTTGGTTTTTTTTGTCCATGGCGGTCATTTTCTTGCCTTTCTTTCGGTGCAGCGCTACACTGCTTTATATTGTTTTTTTATTCTATTACTCGTTTTTCTTACTTGCCATGTTTCACGTGAAACATTGAGGGGAATTTGATGGAAAGTGATTTTTTGGTTATC
The DNA here is from genome assembly GCA_018820855.1 of Pseudomonadota bacterium. Lineage (GTDB taxonomy): Bacteria > Desulfobacterota > Desulfobulbia > Desulfobulbales > Desulfocapsaceae > Desulfocapsa. The sequence goes on from JAHJNL010000086.1 coordinate 47,358, forward strand.
GGAAGTGGTATTGCAGGGCTGTCTTTTGCTTTGAAGTGTGCGGAGCTGGGTTCGGTGGTGATGGTCACTAAGAAGAGAGATGTAGACACAGCGACGAATCTGGCTCAGGGGGGCATAGCGGCAGTTTTGGAACAAGAAGATTCTGTGGAGTCTCACGTGGAGGATACTCTCGTCTCTGGTGACGGCCTGTGTGATGAAGAAGTGGTGCGGTTGGTGGTGGAAAATGGGGCAGCAAGGGTAAGGGAGTTAGTCGATCTTGGTGTGTATTTTGTGAAGGATGGTGCCACGTCATCTGGCTTTTCATTGGGAAGGGAAGGGGGGCATAGTCATCGCCGGGTGGCCCATTCCTACGATTTAACCGGACGAGAAATAGAGCGGGCGTTGTTGGAAAAAGCGAGGGCTAACAAAAACATTACCCTGTTAGAGGAACATATAGCTGTTGACTTGTTGGTGCTGCCAGGTGGTTTGGGTGCCTGGGATGGCAACAAGGGGGAGCGATGTGTTGGCGCGTATGTGATGGGTGATGATGGCGTGGATGCCTATTGTGCCAAGGTGACGGCCCTGTGCAGTGGTGGGGCTGGGAAGGTTTATCTCTATACTACCAATCCCGATATTGCCACGGGGGATGGGATGGCTATGGCCTTTCGTGCAGGGGCCGAGATGCAAAATATGGAGTTTGTCCAGTTTCATCCAACCTGCCTCTATCATCCTCAGGAAAAAAACTTTCTAATCTCAGAGGCGGTACGTGGGGAGGGAGGGATACTGGTGGGTGCAGATGGTCTCCCTTTTATGGAAAAGTATGATCCAAGAAAAGACCTGGCGACAAGAGATACTGTTGCCAGGGCAATAGATAAAGAGTTAAAGGAAACGGGAGCGGATTGTGTGTTCCTTGATATTACCCATCTGGATGCAGAGTATGTAAAAAAACGTTTTCCCACTATCTATAAAAGATGTTTGCTGAGAGGCATTGATATCACAAAACAACACATACCAGTGGTGCCAGCTGCCCATTATATGTGCGGAGGAGTGAAAACGGATATGCAGGGTAGGACCTCAATTCCTGGATTAATAGCATTGGGCGAGACATCTTGTACAGGGCTCCATGGTGGAAACAGATTGGCGAGTAATAGTCTCCTTGAGGCTGTGGTATTCGCAGATAGGGCCGCCCAATATTGTCGTTCGGTATGGCCATCTTTGAAAATGATCGGATTGCCAGTTGTTGATGAGTGGCATAGTGGTGAAGCCAGAAAGTTAGGTGAGGAGATTTTGATTAATCATAATTGGGATATGATTCGGAGAACGATGTGGAATTATGTGGGCATCGTTCGATCTCAGAAAAGATTAAAACTGGCTGAAAAAAGAATGATTTCCATTTATAAAGAAATCGATCAGCATTATCGGGATTATATTATCACGCCGAATATGGTTGAACTACGAAATATTGCTTTGATTGCGTTGTTGATCATACAGTCGGCCATGCAACGTCGGGAATCGCGAGGGTTGCACTATGTGGTTGATTTTCCAAATAAAAGTAAAGAGATAAGGCAGACGTGCTTTTCAAAAAAGAAAGATGCAGACAAGTGGGAGATAGAGTTAATCGTGGAGAAAAGTAAATGAAAAAACAGTTAGTTATTTCGGTAATGTCAAAGGATCGGCCTGGTATTGTCGCAGATATAACCGGGACGATTTTGGATTTGGATGGCGATCTTGCAGACCTGAATCAATCGGTGCTGGGTGGCTATTTTTCCATGATCCTGATAGCGGAGTTTGATGAGAAGGTGACACCGGAGGATGTAATTGCCAGGTTTTCGCATATCAAATCTGAAACCAAGATAGAGGCGAACATTAAAGAAATGGCGGTTCCGCTTGAGACCTTGAAAAATAAACTCCCAAAGGAAACATTTGTGGTCACAGGGCAGGGGGAAAATCGTAAAGGTCTGGTAAAAATAATGGGAGATTTTTTTAATCAGCGAAATATTAACATATTGGACTTGGTGACTACGCGGGATCATAAACTTTATACAATGATTTTTCAGGTAGACCTTAGCAATGTAGATTCTGTTGAAACAATGAGGAATGATCTCGCGATGTTAGGTGAACAAGAGGAGTTGGATCTGGTTCTGCAACATAATGATATTTTCAGGGCAACCCATGAGATAGGGACACCCTTTGATCAAGATATAAGGGAGTAAAGAGATGCTTCGATCCGACCAAATAATGGCAACGGTGGAGATGATCCAGAAGGAAAATCTTGATGTGCGAACGGTAACCATGGGTATCAACCTTCTGGATTGCCGTCGCGACACAGTTAAAGACACCTGTAACAGGGTGGAGGAAAAAATAGCAAAAAAGGCAGATAGATTTGTAGAAACATGTAATAAAATCAGCAAGAAATACGGTGTTCCAGTAGTAAACAAGCGAATATCCGTTACTCCTGCCTCCTTTGTTGGTGCAGGATTTAAAAGAGATGATTTTGTGGCTTTGGCAAAAAGTCTTGATCTGGCGGCCGAAAGGGCTGGAGTGGATATTCTGGGAGGATTTTCGGCTCAGGTCGAGAAGGGGATAACTGATACAGACAGAGAGTTTATAGCCTCTATTCCTCAGGCTCTGGAGGAGACAGAGAGACTTTGTGCCTCGATAAATGTTGGTTCAAGTCAAAAGGGAATCAACATGGACGCGGTGGCCATGATGGGAAAGACAATCAAGGAGTTGGCAGAGAGGACTGCAGACAATGGAGGGTTCGGAGCTGCCAAATTTGTTGTCTTCTGCAATCAGCCTGGAGACAATCCCTTTATGGCTGGGGCAATCCATGGGGTTGAGGAGGCCGAGGTGGTTTTGAATGTGGGGGTATCTGGGCCCGGAGTTATCGCCAGATCACTTGAAAAAACCATTAAGAAAAGGGGGAGGGAGAATCTCAAACTCGATGATATAGCCGAAGAAATCAAACAAATAACCTTCCGGGTAACAAGATGTGGTGAATTGATAGGGAGGCAGGTTGCCCAAGAGTTGGGAGTAGAGTTTGGTGTCATTGATCTCTCGCTGGCCCCCACGCCTAAAGTAGGTGATTCTGTTGGGGAAATTCTGCAAATCCTGGGAGTGGATGAGGTCGGAGCTCCGGGGTCCACGGCTATTCTCGCTTTACTTAACGATGCAGTGAAAAAGGGAGGTATCTTTGCAAGTAAGGCTGTTGGAGGTTTAAGTGGGGCATTTATCCCTGTAATGGAAGATGCGGTGCTTGCAGACGCTGTGGGAAAGGGTGCTTTGACCCTTGAAAAATTGGAGGCCATGACCTGTGTCTGTTCGGTAGGGCTTGATATGATACCGATACCAGGGAATGTGGATGCGGCAACCATATCGGCAATAATAGCCGATGAAATGGCCCTGGGAATGATCAATCAGAAGACAACAGCGGCCAGACTGATTCCTGTACCAGGAAAAACTGTCGGAGAGATGGTAAGCTTTGGTGGATTGTTTGGCGCCAGCCCGATCATGGAGGTGCGCAATGTCAATATGTCCGGAAGGTTTATAGCCTGGGGGGGGAGGATACCGGCCCCGATTCACAGTTTTAAAAACTGATATAAGCTGGATAAACCTTTATCTGATGGGGAAGGGGGGGGCTATGAGCATAAAACGACTGCTTATGGTTTTACCTGCACTTCTTTTTTTCCTGATTTCTTCGTGTTCCAGTCCTGAAGATCAGGAAAAAAAAGGTGTTATTGAACAAACAACAGAAACTGTAGCTCAGGAAGCGGTTGACAGAATAAAAACTCCTATTGATAAGGCATACCAAGCCAAAGATCTTCAGGAAAGTCACACCCGTGAGGTTGATGAATCCACGGAGCGGCAATAGCAATCTCATGGCTAAGCGGCGGTTGTTTCAAAAAATGCAGTTTTGTGATGGCTGCGGCTTTCCAGAAAAATAATTTATTTCCTGATGTTGTGATAAGGTGTTGAGTTTGTCACCAGGATAAAAAACCAAAACCAGCAATTCGCCGAGGGTACCGATAACAAAAACTCATACTACGACTAGCTTGATTTGAGGCCTAAAGGACTCAATAATCCAGTTAGTAATAAATAATTCTATTTTGGTGAATAACGATTTTGGCTTCTAAAAAGGAGGACTCATTATATGAGTGAAACAAAATCATTTTGGACCACCTTGCCGGGTATTTTGTCAGGTATAGCAGGCGTAATAACCGCCATTGGGGGACTTCTGGCCATTCTTTATTCGATAGGTGTGCTAGGGCCCTCTGAGGCTAATAAACCTACAGGAGTAGTGAGAGAACCGCCAAGGATAGTCTCAGAAGACGTGGGAGGAAAAACGTCTCTAGTTATTAAAAACTTAGAGAATGAGATATCTGAGCTGGAGATGACTATCGAAATGGTGGAAAAGAAATTAGCTGGCGGTTCTCAGCCACCGGGTTCTCTAAATGAATTGCAAAGTTTAAGGGAAGAGCGGGAAAAGCGACTGATGGAAATTGAAAAGTCGCAGGTTGCATTAAGATTTGAGCTTGAACAATTACAACTGCACGCATCTGGTAATCAGGAGGTTCAGCGAAAAATAGAACAGATAGAAGGGGAAAGCATACCGGATCTGGAAGCAGAAAAAAGTGTTGTGCAGGGGCAGGTTCAGGAATTAAAAGAGATGATTTTTGAAGCAGAAAATAAGAGCACAGCAAAGGGTGAACTTGAGCTTCTGAGGAAGAAAAAACAGAACCTGCAGGAAGAGATGGAACAACTGAAGTCTCAGATGCAGCCGACCCGGTAACCCTCTTTTACTTGAATTCCCAAGATAACAGATACGGGAAGGGGGCAGTTACGTTGGGTGCAAAGCTGTTTAAGGCATCGTCCGAATAAAAAAAGGCACTTAACGAAACTCGCTAAGTGCCTTTTAAATATTGGCGTCCCCAACCGGATTTGAACCGGTGTTGCCGGCGTGAAAGGCCGGTGTCCTGGACCCGACTAGACGATGGGGACATACAATCTATATGGTGGGGCGTGTGCGACTCGAACGCACGACTCTCTGCTTAAAAGGCAGATACTCTACCGACTGAGTTAACGCCCCATAGAGCTAGGCTTTATACAAAGTCATTATTCTCATGTCAAGAAAAAAAGTGCAATATAAAATCGTAACATGCTGAGCTGACTGAGTCAAGGATGAGATGAAAGGACAGGCTTTTATTGTATGAGAATGGAAGGATGGAAATTTGATGTGACCATGAGAAAGGAATAAGGTATGATGTTGAACAATCTTTTCTGATAATTTACAGCAATAACTAATGGAATAGAATATGGGATTTATAAACGGAACAGCAAGTTTTGTCCGCTTCAGCGTTGAAGGGGATTTGCCTGAAAATATTTGGGATTTTATCGCGGATCGGGTTGTTGCCTTTTCCTTTCGGGATATTGATGAGACCTATGAAGAGGATTCTCTTGGCTGGGTGTCGGTTCTCAATATGTTTGATACGGAATTTAATTATGCTTCCTATGCAGCTGGCAATTATGTAACCTTGTCCATGCGTCATGATGAGCGCAAGGTATCTTCGGCCATCGTCAAAAAATATGTGCAAAAGGAAGAGGAGCGAATCAAAAAGGAAAAGCAGATTCCTAAGATATCGCGAACCATGCGGGTGGAGATCAAGGAGCGTATTCAAAATGAGTTAATGCGCAAATCTCTGCCCATGCCTGCCGTGTACGATCTGTGCTGGAATCTGGAAAACTCAAGTCTCCTCTTTTTTTCCACCAATAAAAAAGCGCAGGCCCTGCTTGAGGATCATTTTAAGGAAAGTTTCGGACTCACCTTGATGCAGCAGATCCCGTTTCTCTGCGGCCAGCATCTTCTTGATGAGGAAGATGCTGAAAAGCTGGCAAGGATTACACCGGATATCTTTTTATAAGGCAGGGAGACAAAAAAATGGATTTAGTAGACCTCATAGAGGAAAAACGCTTTATCGGGCAGGAATTTCTTACCTGGCTCTGGTGGAAAAGTGAAGAGCGCGGTGGGGTGATCGCCCTTGCCGCTGAAGGTGACATCGTCGTGGTCTTTGAAAAACACATGCTCCTGGAATATGGGGAAGGAGAGTCCAGCGAAAAGCTAACGTGTCGCGGCTTGCAGACGGAGTTGCAAGAAGCGCGAACTGGTTTGGTTATGGGGAAAAAACTGGAGCAGGCCAGGATCCAACTGACTCACAATGATTACGAGTGGAATTTTACCCTGGCCGGATCGCTGATGGAGTTTCGTAATGTAAAACTCCCTAAGACAGAAGGAGACACGGGGCCCACAAACAACCCGGAAGAGCGTGAAGGAATGGTCCTGGAGCGAATTTTTCTCTTTGAGCAACTGGAGCGCATGGTATTGGAGTTGTTTCGACTCTTTTTGCAGGTCAGAGTCGGGGAGGGGTGGCGCGAAGAGTTGCTCAAAGTTCGTGAATGGGTGAACAAGGCTGAAAGGGTTTGAGGCCTGTCTGATGCCCTAATAATTGATGAAGGAAAGACGAGTGAATCATGGAGTTTGAAACCGTAATCGGGCTGGAGATCCATGCCCAGCTGAAAACCAAATCAAAAATATTCTGCGGCTGTTCCACAGAGTTCGGGGCACCACCAAATACCCACACTTGCCAGGTCTGCCTGGGAATGCCTGGAGTCCTTCCCGTCCTTAACAAGAAGGTGGTAGAGTATTCTATCAAAATGGGACTGGCAACGAATTCCACCATCAACAGATTTAACCAGTTTGCCCGCAAAAATTATTTTTACCCGGATCTTCCCAAAGGCTATCAGACATCGCAGTTTGATCTGCCCATTGTCGAGTTTGGCAAGGTGGAGATTGAAGTGGCTGGGAAGAAACGGGTGATTGGCATCACGCGTATGCACATGGAAGAAGATGCCGGTAAACTGATCCACAACGACCAGGAACCTGTTTCCTATGTGGACCTGAATCGTACCGGAACGCCACTCCTGGAGATTGTTTCGGAGCCGGATCTGCGTTCTCCTGAGGAGGCTTATGCATATCTGCGTAAGCTGCATGCCATCTTGCGTTATCTTGATATATGTGACGGCAATATGGAAGAGGGAAGTTTTCGCTGCGATGCCAATATTTCTCTCAGACCCATTGGCCAAGAGGAGCTTGGCACGCGAACGGAGTTGAAGAACATGAACTCCTTTAAGAATGTGCAGAGTGCTCTGGAGTATGAGGTTCGTCGGCAGCGTGATGTCCTTCTTGATGGGGGGGAAGTGGTGCAGGAAACTCTGCTCTGGGATGCGGACCATAACAGGACAGAGTCTATGCGCTCCAAAGAAGAGGCGCATGATTATCGTTATTTTCCCTGTCCGGATCTGGTTCCCGTGGTAATCGATGAGAGTTGGATTGAAGAGATCAGGGCCAGCCTGCCTGAGCTACCGGATGCCAGAAAAGAGCGATTTGTTGCACAGTACGAGCTTCCGGAACATGATGCCACAATCCTCACTTCCTCCAGAGAACTGGCAGACTACTTTGAAAGTGCGGTGAAGAGCTGCGGCCAGGCCAAGAAGGTTTCCAACTGGATCATGACGGAACTCATGCGGGAACTCAAGGGTGAGGACGTGACCGCTTGCCGGGTGAGGCCGGAACAGCTTGGCGGACTGCTACAGATGGTGGCCGATGGGACTATTTCCGGAAAGATTGCCAAGACCGTTTTTCTGGAGATGATGGTGTCGGGCAAAGACCCGGAAGTTGTGGTCAAAGAGAAAAACCTGGTACAGGTCTCTGATCAGGGCGAGCTGCTGGCCATTGTTCAGGAAATAATTACTGCAAATCCAGCACAGGTTGCTGAATTTAAAGGTGGCAAGACTAAACTCATGGGCTTTTTTGTGGGGCAGCTTATGCAGAAGACTAAAGGGCAGGCCAATCCTCAGGTCGCTAATGAACTGTTCAGCAAAGAGTTAGCATAAGATACCCATAAGAAAGACATGCTGACAATGCCTGTTGTTTCAACTGTCCGATATGTTGAAATTATAATCCTCGGTTATATGGCTGTGCTGACTTTTTGGCAAGATTCTGGTCCAAAAAAAAATACGGTTCTCGGATAACTTCCCAGGCCATGTGGTAATGGAAAAAGAGCAGTGGCAGAAAAAAGGAGCAGGGCATAGGCAGCGCCTCCGTGATCGCTTTCTTGAGCGTGGACTGGATGGCTTTACTGACGCCGAGGTTCTTGAGCTCCTCCTCTCTTTTGGTACTCCCCGCAGCGATTGCAAGGATACGGCACGGTCGGCACTTGAACACTTCGGCAGTCTTGCGGCTGTGTTGGAGGCATCATTGCCTGCCCTCCAGGAGATCAAGGGAATTGGGGCGAAGAACGGTTTTGCTGTTCATTTTATCCAGGCAGTCTCCCGGCGTTACCTGAAAGAGCGACTTCGCGGCAAGCGCTATCTTCATTCTTCCAACGAGGTCCGCAACTACTTGCTTCATAGCCTGCGGGGGCTCAAGAAAGAAATTCTCACTGTTATCTACCTGGACTCCTCCCATGCAATTCTCAATACCGAGACTGTGGCGGAAGGGACTATCAATGTCAACACCGTTTATCCACGGGAGTTGGTTAAGAAGGCCCTGCAGGAAAATGCTTCGGCTTTAATTATCGCCCACAATCACCCATCCGGTTCACTGGACCCCTCTCCCCAGGATTTACAGCTGACCCGGACCCTTGCCCTGCTTGGCAGTCTGATGCAGATCCAGCTCCTTGACCATATCATTATCGGGGACGGCAGTTTTTCTTTTGCCGACCATGGATTGATGAACGAGATCAGTCAGCAGTGCCGGGAGACCATGGAAGGTCTGCATCAGCGCTAAATGGTCACTGCCCTCTACATCCATATTCCTTTCTGTGCAGCCAAGTGCAGTTATTGTTCTTTTAACTCCTATGCGGGCCTGGAAGGACTTCAAAGCAAGTATGTCGACTCCTTGTGTGCGGAACTGAAGAAAATGGCCTCGGAGGGTGATATAGGGCCCTTGCGGACGATTTTTATGGGTGGTGGAACTCCAACGCTTCTTCACGGTAGCCTGCTTGACACGGTGTTGTCCTCCTGTTTTGCTCTTTTTTCCGTCGCTCCTGATGCGGAGATCTCCATCGAGGCCAACCCGGGAACTGTAGATAGGGAGAAATTAGACCTCCTCAGGAAGCTTGGAGTCAACCGGATATCCCTTGGAGTGCAATCGTTTAATGATCAGGAACTAGCCAGAATAGGGCGCATCCATTCGGGCACCGAGGCGACCAGGGCAGTGCATATGGCTCGGGCAGCAGGTTTTAACAACCTGAGCATAGATCTGATGTACGGGTTACCGGGGCAGAATCCCGGAAGCTGGCAGACGAGCCTTGAAACCGGGATTTCCCTGGGATTAAATCACCTGTCACTCTATCAGCTAACCGTGGAAGAAGGTACACCTCTGGAGAGGATGGTGAGAGAGGATAGACTGCAACTTCCTGATGATGATGAGGTTGCGGTTATGGATGCGGTAAGCGCAGAACTCACTGCGGCAGCGGGTTTGTTTCAGTACGAGATCTCCAATTATGCACAACCTGAATACCAGTGCCGACACAATATCACTTACTGGGAAAACAGGGAGTATATGGGAGTCGGATCCGGGGCTGTGTCCTGTCTGCATGGCTGCAGAAGGCGAAATATTGCCGACCCGGAGCAATACTGCCGTTTGCTGGAGGCTGGAGAATCTGTGATCATTGAAGAGGAAACGTTGGAGTCTGATGCCTCTTTTCGAGAATCAGTGATCATGGGCCTGCGCCTGAACAAAGGGGTATCGGTGGGCCAGCTGGAAAACCGATATGGGCTTCTGCCAGAGAAATATTATGGTGATCTCTTCAAGCAGTTAGTAGCGGATGGTTTACTTGAGCAGAGATCGGGCTATCTTCGTTTGACAGCCCGTGGGAGAGTTTTTGCCAACCAAGTTATGGCTGAGCTGGTCTAGGGAGGTATCCGCAAACTCATCTGAACATCCTGTTTTTCCTCTTCAGGCCATCTCCGGCCGATCTTCAATCATACAATCCCCAGCAGTCCTGTTACAACTCCTGTCACGACAGAAGAAAGAAACTCGTCAGAAAAAAGGTGATGTTGATTCTTCAACAAAATTGAAGAAATGTAACAACAAAACTGTCAAAAATGCAATTTTACTCCACATCAAAAACGAGACGGATGTATGGGTAACAGATTGAAATAGCATAAGCAAAATATTTGACTGGTCCCTCCTTCCGTTTGGCATGATATTCGCAATTCTAGAGTAATTGATTTCTAAAAAAATTCGGCTTTGACTGATCCATGAAGTCTGGAAGCGAGCCTCAAGCGTTAAGGAGAGTGGCTGATGGAACTGGCTGTTATTCAACACAGTCCCTGGGAGGGGCCTGGCCGTTATCTCAGACAGGCGGCCCTGGAACGGGGTGTTAGCCTTACCCTGATCAGGGCCTGGGAGAGGAAGTTTCCTGACCCGAGAGCCTTTTCCGGTTTTATTTTCCTGGGCGGTAGTGCAGGTGTCCATGAAGAGAAGCGCTATCCATTTTTGCAGATGGAAAAAGAGTACCTGAAAAAACGTATTCTCGAGACAGACCAACCCTGCCTGGGGATTTGTCTGGGACACCATTTGCTTGCCGAGGCCTTTGGGGCTCGGGTGGGTCCTAATTTCTGCTCTTCAATCGGTGCCTGTGAAACTCTCCTGACGGAAGCCGGTCGTAATCATCCGGTTTTCAGTGGGTTCACCCGCAGATTTCCGACCTTCAAGTGGCATGGACAGGCGGTGATTCCACCACTTCCCAATTATTTTGAGATACTGGCAACTTCAAAAGAGTGCCAGGTCGAGGCCTTCAGTATAGCGGCACGACCCTATGTTATAGGTATTCAGTTCGACAATCATGCCGCCCATCCTGACGATGTCCGCCGCTGGTATGCACGGGATAAGATCTGGCTTGATTCCGTCTATCCTCTGCATATCAGTATTGAAGAACTGATTGAAAAAATAAGAAAGGTGAACAGTTTGTTTTTGCATGATTTTTCCCTGTTATTTTCCAATTTTGTGGAGCTTTGCCACTGATGAAAAAACTCGAAAACAGAGCAGTCAAAATTATTGACACGACGCTGAGAGAGGGAGAGCAGTCCCCTGGCGTTTTCTTTGATCTCGCTGTGAAGAAAAAAATTATCGACGGGCTTGCACGGCTTGGCGTTGATGAGATAGAGATTGGTGTTGCCAGCCAGGAAAACAGTGATCTTCAGGCCCTGGCCTATTATATCCGCAGCATGCATCCACAGCAGGCCTTTTCTCTTTGGTGCCGTTGTCAGGAAACAGATATTCTCTATGGCGCTTCCCTGCGTCCTGCCTGTCTTGCCTTGTCCATTCCCGCATCCGATCTGCATCTTGAAAAAAAATTGGGGAAGGACCGGGAGTGGGCTGTGCAGCGGCTAAGACAGTCCATCAGCCAGGCTTTGGCAGCTGGAGTACCGAGGGTTGCGGTCGGTCTCGAAGATGCAAGCCGGGCAGAGCCGCAGTTTGTCCTGGAGCTGGCGAGAGCGGCCGAAGAGGCAGGGGCCTTTCGTCTGCGCCTGGCAGACACTGTGGGGATCTGCACTCCGAGTAGCATTATCCGGTTACTTGAGGGATTTGATGGGCTGAGGCTGGAACTGGGAATCCATTGCCACAACGATTTCGGCATGGCCACAGCCAACACCATTACTGGCCTGGATCATGGTGCTGTGTGGGGGGATGTGACTCTTCTCGGCCTTGGAGAACGTGCCGGTAACAGCCGTCTGGAGGAGGTCCTTGCCTTTCTCACCCTGCAGAAGAAAACAGGAGCTTACAATTTGAACGGACTGCCTGAGCTGAGCAGGATGGTGGCAAGGGAGAGCGGTCAGGAGATAGCACCATCCCGTCCTATCATCGGCGAGAATCTGTTTTGCTGCGAGACCGGTATTCATCTGCAGGGGATTATGGCCGATCCTGCCACCTATGAACCTTTTGATCCGGAGCTTATCGGCGCAAGGAGAACGCTTCTTATCGGTCGGAAGGCCGGGCGACGCAGCATCGCGGCTACTCTATGTCGATTAGGTCTGCCCCGGATAGATGAGGCAGGTCTTGCCTGTCTGACCCGGCGGGTACGTTCTTTGGCTGCTGCCCATGAGCGTTCCCTGGCCGATCATGAAATCAGACAGCTGGCGATCAGTCCCTGAGTTGTTGACATCCTTCCAGGCAGTTGACCTTAGTCCACGGAGAGTGCTCTTGCCAATATCGTCCTTATTGTTTCTACCTTCTGGACAGAATACATTTTCAGGAATCGTGTCAAAAGGCCGGTATTTGACTTTTTTTATCATAAAAAAAGAAGCCCATTGAGCATACCGGTTTCCTGCGTGCTCAATGGGAAATTCAGGGGATCGAAATTGTTGGCTGGCATCCTGAGGAGGATTTGAAATGAATTGGCCGGCTTTTATCCGTCCAAAGCAAATGCGGGTTTGCTCAGGTTGAATTTCTTGATGCGGTAACCGATCTGGCGCTGGGTAAGGCCAAGTTCCCGCGCAGCCCGGGCCTGTACCCAACCGTTGCGACGCAGCGATGCCTCGATTTCCTGCCGTTCCAGATCCTGCAGAGAGCCGTGACCGGCGTGGATTTCCCTGGTCGGTAAATGAAATGGTTCGTTCAGAGCAGGCCTGGGTGTGGAGAGTCCACTCATGTGTGTTCTCAAATCTGCGGGATGTATGACCTGGTCATCAGCCAGGATCACCAACCGCTCTATCAGGTTCTGTAGCTCGCGGACATTTCCAGGCCAGTCATAGGCGATCAAAAAGTCGAGAGCTGTGCGTGCCAGCATAATCTCTTTCTCGTTGCGTTCATTGCTTGAGCGTAAAAAATGGTCGAGCAGCAGAGGTATATCATCCCTTCTCTCGCGTAGTGGCGGCAGAACGATCGGCACTACATTCAAGCGGTAATAGAGGTCACTGCGAAACAGTCCTTGATCCACGTTGGATTGCAGATCGACGTTGGTGGCGGCAATGACTCGGACGTCTACTGTGAGAGTACGGGTGCCGCCGATTCGTTCAAACTGTTGTTCCTGGATAACCCGCAGCAGCTTTGCCTGAAGAAGAATGGGCAGTTCACCGATTTCGTCGAGAAAAATGGTGCCGCCATCTGCCATCTCAAATCGACCGGGCTTGGCTGCCGTTGCCCCGGTAAATGCTCCTTTGTCATGGCCGAGCAGCTCACTTTCCAGCAAGTTTTCCGGGAGTGCCGCGCAGTTAACCTTAATAAAGGGTTTATCCTTTCTCTTGCTGGCCTCGTGGAGAGCGCGCGCTACTAATTCTTTACCGGTACCGGATTCGCCAAGGAGGAGAACGGTGGCGCGACTGGGAGCAACTTTTTCGATTGTCCAGTAGACCTCCTGCATCACAACTGAATTGCCGATAATGTAATGGCGGTTGAAACGACTGTGCAGCTCAGCCTTCAGAGATTTGTTTTCTTCAACCAGTTTCCTTTCTTTTTTGGAGATGGCGTGGTGGAGTACAAGGAACTGACCGATGAGAGTGGCCAGGATTTCCAGAAAACTCATGTCCTCCTCAAAGGATATCTCAGGACCAAAGAGATGGTCCACGGTAAGAACCCCTACAGGGACTCCTTCTACCTTCACTGGTACTCCAAGAAATGAGAGGCTTTCTTTTTTGATCCGGCTTCTCGCCCCTGTGCGGTTCAGGAAGAGGGGCTCGCTGTGAATGTCAGGCACCACACAGGGTGAGCCGGACTGAAAGATCTGGCCGCAGATGCCTTCGGAAAGTCCATATATACCGCGCTGCTCCTCTTCTACACTGAGGCCGTAGGAGGCCTTGATGGACAGGCGTTGTCTGTTTGGATCAACAAGAACAAGGGTGGCCCGCTCCATGTGGAGAATATCGTGAAGCACCTTGAGGACACTGCTCAGGGTGGTATCAAGATGAACAGCGTGTCCGATAAGCTTGCAGACCTCTGACAGGGCTCTTATTTTCAGGGTCTCCAGGTGGCATGCGGCCGATAATACCTGAATCGGCTGAGCCGTTTTGTCCATAGTATTCATGTGTAACCTCTTGCTCACTGACCTTGCGGAATATCCTGCGACTTATCTCCTGACTGAAATTGTCAGTATTTAGGTCATCTCGAAAAATTGCTTTTTGCCAAAGCTCTTCGTCACAGCCAAAAAATAAATTAATGCTCACATATCAACTAGCTGCTGCGCTTATTTTTTTTTGTCTGCTTCTTGATCTTGAACAAAAAATCTAATTTTTCAAGGCACCATTAAGTCAAAAGGAAAGCAAAAAACGTACCATGCTGAAAACACGCTCCTTTGCGAGAGTTTCTTGGCTGGAAATTACTTTTTTGTGCAGGCTGCTCTTTTTGTCTATACAAATTTGTTCTATTTGTGTTTTTTTTGTAAGGTGGCAAGCCATGACTGAACTGCCTTCTTCTTGAGTTGGGAATGGATAGCCTTTCTGATTTGGGACTTTGCCTCGCCAGGTTCTGTTTTCTCGGTTTTTATCACTTCCTCACAGAGCAGGATATGAAACCCCATGTTCGACTCAACCACCTTGCTGATTTCTCCTGGCTCCATGGCAAAAAGGGTTTCTTCCAGGCTGGGGTAAATACCGCCTCGGGCAACCGGACCAATGCTGCCTCCCTGCAGGGCGGACGGGCATTCGGAGTAGCGCTGCGCCAATTCACTGAAATCAACTCGCGCGGCCAGGGCCTTGTCATGAACCTTGTTGATACGGGTCAGGGCTGCCTGGCGACTGTTTTCCGGAAACTGATCATTAATGGTTATGAGAATATGGCGTAGACGGCGCTGTTCAGGTGTTACCGTATTGGCTGCTGCAAAGGCCTCCTCAACCTGCGTTTCACTGGGTGGTTGAACACCGGTTGCTACCCGCACCAGGGTGGCTTCCACGGTCAGGTCTACTTCAAGGGCGGTGGCCATGCTCCTCAGATCCAAATCATTTGCTGCCATATCCTGCTCAAACCTCTCTGGCGATTCGTAGCGTTTGGCAATACCAGCCATGGCATCCTGGACTGATTTTTGCGGCACCACCACCTGCATACCCTCTTTACTGGTCAGTATCTTCTTTTGCATAATACATTCTTCTTCAGCCCGGCTTTGTACCGCTGCCTGCTCATGACTTGTAAGTTCACCAGGGGTACGGCGAAACATCTGCAGGGAAAATTTGAGCAGATTATAGGGAAGGGATGGTTGGAGCATGGCAAATCACCTCTCTGGGGCTATGGGATGAGCGTGTGGGGGCATGTGGTTTCATTTCAGGCTGCAATGTGTCTTTTCATATCTGGTTTGCTCGGTCACTTCTTTGTTGCTGCCGTTTCCGAGTGAGAATGCAAGAATGTGACCAGTCGCTCATTTTTCTTCGCTTTCCCCTGTTCTATTTTCATTTTGTCCGATTTTCCGGTCTGTTCTGATGGAGGCAAACTCTACCATTTTGTAGAGTTTCTTCGAAAATGTAGCAACGTCACAAAAATGCTACCGCCTTGCTTGAGGTCCTCTGTCCAGTCACCTGTTTATAACTATCTGTTTTTAATGGAGATAAAAAATAATTAGTCTTTGGCACGACCTTTGTAATGGACCTTACTGTAACAAGGAAGCCGAGGAGGGCTTGTCAAAGAGACAACCCTGGAACAAATAAAAAAGGCTGTGATAACGCGAGTGGGCAGCCGGCAAATTTACAGAGGAGTTTTCCTATGAGAAAAGTAGCTATTTACGGAAAAGGCGGTATCGGCAAGTCCACTACCACTCAGAATACAGTAGCCGGGTTGGTTGAGTTGGGTCGTAAGATCATGGTGGTCGGTTGCGATCCCAAGGCGGATTCAACTCGTCTTTTGCTGGGTGGCCTGGCCCAGAAATCTGTGCTTGATACCCTGCGTGAGGAGGGTGAGGATGTCGAACTTGATGATATCCGCAAACTGGGTTACGGCGGCACCTGGTGTGTAGAGTCCGGTGGACCTGAGCCTGGAGTAGGTTGTGCGGGCCGTGGTATCATCACATCCATTAATATGTTGGAGTCCCTTGGCGCCTATGAGGAAAGTGAGGCGCTTGATTATGCCTTTTATGACGTCCTTGGTGACGTGGTCTGTGGCGGATTTGCCATGCCCATCCGTGATGGCAAGGCCGAAGAGATTTACATCGTTGTTTCCGGTGAGATGATGGCCATGTACGCGGCCAATAACATCAGCAAGGGTATCGTCAAGTTCGCCCAGTCCGGTACTGTTCGCCTGGGCGGCCTGATCTGTAACTCTCGCGCCGTGGACAATGAAGCAGAGATGATTGAAAAATTTGCGGCCAAATTGGGCACCAAGATGATCCACTTTGTACCCCGTCATAACGACGTACAGCGGGCCGAGATTAACCGCAAAACCGTTATCGAATGGAATCCCGAGCTGCCGCAGGCCGAAGTTTACCGTGAGCTGGCCAGGGCTATCGACGAAAACAAGGATTTCGTGATTCCCACCCCGATGGAGATCGAGGTGCTTGAAGAGCTCCTCATGGAGTACGGTTTGATGCAGGCAGCCTAAGCAAGGTGCCAATACCATTTTAGACAACCAAAAAGAATATACCGGTGAGGCGACACCGCCTGCCGGCCAAGTTGGAGATACAGTTATGATGATAATGATTCGTTCAATTATTCGGCCTGAAAAAGCAGATGCTGTCCTGGCGGCGCTCATGGATGCAGGTTTTCCTGCTGTTACCAAATATTCTGTTGCCGGCCGTGGTAAGCAGCGGGGCATTAAGATAGGCGATGTTACCTATGATGAACTCCCTAAGGTCATGTTGATGAGTGTGGTGAACGCTGAAGAAAAGAACTTCGTCATCGATACCATTATGGAAACTGCCCGTACGACGGGTAAAGGCGCCTTTGGTGACGGGAAGATTTTCGTCAGTGAGGTGGAGGAATCCTACACCATCAGCTCTGGCGTAAAGGAGACCGCGGCCGCATCTGAGGGGGTACCGGCATGAAAGAGGTAATCGCTGTTGTACGTATAAATATGATGAACCAGACCAAGCAGGCCCTCACTGATTGTGGCGTAGATGCCTTCTTTGCCCATGAGGCTCATGGGCGAGGCAAGGGTTTTGTCAATCCACATATCCTGGAAGGTGCTGAAAAAGGCTATGAAGAGGCCGCCTCCATGCTGGGTGAAAAGGGAAAGCTTTATCCCAAACGTTTACTCACTGCTGTGGTGCCAGATAGCATGGTGAACTGCGTGGTGGACACGATTATCAACACAAACCAGACCGGCATGCCAGGGGATGGCAAGATTTTTGTTCTGCCGTTGCTCGATGCAGTGCGGGTAAGGACCGGTGAGAAGGGCGAAAAAGCCATCGCCTGATTTAAGGCTTTTTGAGTAACAATCCACAAAAAGCCTATCTATTAAGGAGTACGAGAATGGCAACAGCGACTAAGAAAAAAATGGTGCAGTGGGAACCTGCCGATGTCAAGGCGGAATTGTTGAAAAAATATCCGCCCAAGGTAGCTCGTAAGCGCGCCAAGCAAATAATGATTAACGAGGCGTTAGAGAATGAGACGCCAGAGATTTCGGCCAACGTTCGTACCATCCCTGGTATCATCACCATGCGCGGCTGTACCTATGCCGGTTGTAAGGGCGTTATCATGGGACCGACACGAGACATCGTCAATCTGGTACATGGCCCCATCGGCTGTAGTTTTTACGCCTGGCTGACTCGGCGCAATCAGACCGATGCCGGTCCGGACGGCGAAAATTATATGAATTATTGTTTTTCCACCGACATGCAGGAGCAGGATATCATCTTTGGTGGTGAGAAAAAGCTGGAGGCAGCCATCCAGGAGGCCTACGATCTCTTTCATCCCAAGTCCATAGCGGTCTTTGCCACCTGTCCGGTGGGCCTTATCGGTGACGATATCCACACGGTGTCGGCCAATATGAAGGAGAAATTCGGAGATTGTAATGTCTACGCCTTTTCCTGTGAAGGGTACAAGGGTGTGAGTCAGTCTGCCGGCCATCATATTGCCAATAACCAGGTTTTCAGGCATATAGTCGGCGAAAATGATGAGGAGAAGCCGGGAAAATACAAGATCAACCTGCTGGGTGAGTACAACATCGGCGGCGACGGTTTCGAGATTGACCGGATCTTTAAAAAATGCGGTATCACCTGTATTTCCACATTTTCCGGTAACTCGACCTATGACCAGTTTGCCTCTGCTCATACTGCCGATTTAAATGCTGTCATGTGTCACCGTTCCATTAACTATGTGGCCGACATGCTGGAGACCAAGTACGGCATCCCGTGGATCAAGGTGAACTTTATCGGCGCCGACTCCACCGCCAAGTCTCTGCGCAAGATTGCCCAGTACTTCGGCGATCAGGAACTCGTCGACAAGGTGGAAGAAGTGATTGCCGAGGAGATGCCCGAGGTCGAGGTGAGTCGCACTGATGTCCGTACCAGGACAGAAGGCAAGACTGCCATGATGTTTGTCGGCGGTTCCCGGGCTCATCATTATCAGGATCTCTTCAGTGAGATGGGCATGAAAACCATCTCAGCCGGTTATGAGTTTGCCCATCGTGATGATTATGAGGGACGTCAAGTTATACCATATATCAAGCTGGATGCTGATAGCCGTAACATTGAAGAGTTAGAGGTGGAGGCTGATGAAAGCCGTTTTAGGCCGCGCAAGAGCGCCGAGGAAATCGAGGCCTTAGAAAAAGCAGGTTACAAGTTCAAGCATTATGACGGTCTTGTTCCTGACATGGATAAAGGCACTTTGATCATTGATGACCTCAACCAGTATGAGGCCGAGAAGCTGGTGGAACTCATGAAACCCGACATCTTTTGTGCAGGTATCAAGGAGAAATATTCCATCCAGAAACTCGGAGTACCGATGAAGCAGCTGCACAGCTACGACTCCGGTGGGCCTTACGCTGGTTTCAAGGGTGCCATCAATTTCTATAATGAGATTGATCGCCTGGTTGGTTCCAAGGTCTGGAGTTACATGAAGGCACCCTGGCAGGAAAATCCACAGCTGTCAGCTACCTATGGCTGGGAATAAAATCAGACTGAAGGCAGAAGGTGTTGAGATTGAAGAAGAACGATTCCTTCCGCCTTCAGCCTAACTCTCTATAAATTTGAGGTTCATCAAAATGTTATTACGACATACACCTAAAGAAATAACGGAGCGCAAGGCCTTGACCATTAATCCGGCCAAGACCTGCCAGCCCATCGGTGCCATGTATGCGGCCTTGGGAATTCACGGCTGCCTGCCCCACAGTCACGGTTCGCAGGGGTGCTGCGCCTATCATAGAAGCGCTCTGACCAGGCATTACAAGGAACCGGTCTCCGCATCGACAAGTTCATTTACCGAAGGAGCATCGGTGTTTGGCGGTCAGGCTAATATGCTGCAGGCCATCAACAATATATTCACCGTCTATGACCCGGAGGTGATTGCCATTCATACCACCTGTCTGTCGGAGACCATCGGAGATGATCTGCCGCAGATTAAGAAAAAGGCGGAAGCGGAGGGCAAGATTCCTGCAGGTAAGCACGTGATCAGTGCCTCTACCCCGAGCTATTCGGGTTCGCACGTCACAGGCTTTTCCAATATGGTGAAGGCTATGGCTGAAATGGCCGAACCGGTCGGCAAAAAGAACGGCAAGATCAATGTGATCCCCGGCTGGGTGGAACCGGCAGACATGGAAGAGATCAAGCGCCTGACCAATATGGTGGGGGTAAAGACCATTCTCTTTCCGGATACATCCGGTGTGCTGAACGGCCCACTCTCCGGCGAGTATAAGATGTTCCCGGACGGCGGTACTACGGTGGCGGAACTCAAGTCCACTGGTGATTCCATCGGCACTTTGGCCCTGGGAGAATGGTGTTCGGCAGATGCGGCCCGTCTTCTGGATAAGCAACATAAAGTACCCTGCCGTGTCCTGGATATGCCCTTTGGCCTCAAGGCGACTGACCGCTTTATTGATGCTCTGCGTACCGTTGCCGGAGTTACTGTGCCGGATGAGCTTTCCATGGAAAGGGGGCAGCTGGTGGACATGATATCTGACATGCATCAGTATTTTTACAAGAAAAAGGTGGCCCTGGCCGGTGATCCGGATCAGCTCATTGCCATGACCGAGTTCCTGGTCTCCATTGACATGTGTCCGGTACATATCGTCACCGGTACCCCGGGCAAGAAGTTTGAAAAACGGATCAGGGAAATCACCAAGGATATGGGCTGTGAGGTCAACGTCAAGGCCAAAGGCGATCTCTTTCTGCTCCATCAGTGGATAAAGAATGAGCCGGTGGATCTGCTGATCTGCAACACCTATGGCAAGTATATCGCCAGGGATGAGGATATTCCACTGGTACGCTGGGGATTCCCCATTCTTGATCGTCAGGGTCACCAGTACTTTCCCACCGTGGGCTATAAAGGTGGGCTGAGGCTGCTGGAGAAGATACTCGGCGTACTCATGGATCGCAAGGATCGTGACGATCCGGAAGAGACGTTTGAACTGGTCCTGTAAGGATGACTGCCATGGATGAGGGAACTTTAACACATTCGATGATACTGGACATCAAACTCCCTGTTGCTCCCCTGGTCAATCACCGATTGGCCAGGGATATGGAGGAAAAACAGGCTACAGCTTTGGTTCCGGCCGAGGCTGTGGCCTGGCTGCAGGCCTTGCGCAAAGGAGGCAGAGTAATTGAACGCATTGAACTCTGCGGTCCTGGAGATGTCCTGGCTTCGGCCCCGATAACCCTGGCCTGTCTGGAGCTTCTCCAGCCGGAGATTCGGGGGGCTGAACTCTCCCTGACCACTCTTGGTCTGGGTGGGGGCGAGATTGCTGCTGATCTGGCCCGTCTTGGTGTGAAAACAGTGAACATGCTGGTGGACACAGTGGCGGTTGAGACTGCAATGAAACTGTATACCTGGATTCGCCCTGGGAAAAAGACAGTTCCTCTGGCCAAGGCTGCTGAAATACTCATTCGCGGGCAGGCTGAGGCAGTACAGACCTTGCAGGCGGTTGGTATCAGAGTGGTTATTCGAACCACCCTGGTGCCGGGTGTCAATGATGATGAGATCTCAGTTCTTGCCGAGAAAATGGCGGGATTGGGGGCCGCGGCCATGGAAATTAGCGGGGATGGCATTATTGGCATGGAAGAACTGTGTGCCCTGGTATCGAAATTATTACCGACAACAGTGTATCATCCCGCGCCGAACCTCCCGCCTCCGGGTATGCCTCATTCCTGTGCGGAGATCAGTATGCCTAAACCGACCCGGGAACGACCGAACGTGGCTGTGGTCAGCACCAACGGGATGGATGTGGATATGCATCTGGGACAGGCTTCGCAGGTCCTGATATACGGTCCCAGGGAAGATGGCCTGGCCTGTCTTTTGAAGGCTCGGCAGACTCCCGACAGCGGTGGCGGCTCCAGTCGCTGGCAGACCATGGCCAAAGAGTGCCTTCATGACTGTTTTGCCCTGCTGGCCAGCCATGCAGGTGATGCGCCCC
The DNA here is from genome assembly GCA_018820855.1 of Pseudomonadota bacterium. Lineage (GTDB taxonomy): Bacteria > Desulfobacterota > Desulfobulbia > Desulfobulbales > Desulfocapsaceae > Desulfocapsa. The sequence goes on from JAHJNL010000086.1 coordinate 68,881, forward strand.
GCAAGGAATTTGCTGAATTGGGAATACAGGTGATCCTTACCGAAGACAATATTGAGGGCCTGGTGGATGTGCTTTACGGTGGCGGTAAGAAAAAGAAATGTAAAAAATAGGTGAGAGTTTGACCAAGGATTATGTCTCCTGGTGAACTGTTACAAAAATTGAGGAGTAGGACAATGGCAATACCAGAGAGAATGATTCTTGTCTGTCAGTCGTTTCGCGTGGTCGGGGATAAGAAGGGAATCTGTCATAAGGGTACCGACGGTTTTCTGCAATACATTGAGGAAGAGGCACTGGAACGCGGTCTGGATTGTCTTGTGAGCGCTACCACCTGTCTTAAACAGTGTGACAACGGTCCCATTATGGTTATTCAGCCCGAGAACTGGTGGTTTAAAGGGGTAGACAGTGAGGAGGCCATTGATGCCATTCTCGATGGCCTGGAAGATGGTGAACCTGCTGCCGAATATCTTATTTCCTGAATGATTGCATCGGGGGGAGAGAAGCATGGCGCATATCTTCTTTTTTGAAAAGCCTGGCTGTCTCAATGGCGAGAAACAGAAGGGTATCGATCTGCAGACCCTGTCCTGCGCTGAGCAGAGGAGAGAGACCAGATGACCTTTAAATCATACCTGGAGTCCGGTGGTGAACAGTGTCCCAAGTGCGGTTCCAAGGCAATAAAGGCAAGTGCGCCACCGAAAAAGAGTAAAGCGGACCAGATGCAGGTTTCCATGTTTTGCGCAACCTGCGGTGCCAGATGGCGAGACATCTATTCCCTGAGCAAGGCGGAAGATTTATAAGTTGCCGGGAGCTGTCCTGGTGAAAGAGCAGATTGTAAAAAGAGTTTGTAAGGAGCATAACCATGAAAAAGACCTGGGAAAAAATATTCGAATACGCATCCATGCCGGTACACGGCACCATGTCACGCAAGCTGCGCAAGGGTGTTTCCCTGCAGATCAACGAAGGCAAAGTCTATGAAAATGGAGTTGTTTTTCTCGGTGAAGGGTTTGTACGTATAACCGAGGACGAGGGAAAAAAGCAGTGCGTTAACAGCTATTACGACTGGACCGCTATCAATTCCATACGGACCTTCAGTCCTGTCGAATAGCTGTGTCATGGTCACTGTGCGAATTCGTCAGGCCCGGACGACAGACCTTGAGTATCTGCTAGGCCTGCTGCAGGTTCTCTTTTCCATTGAAGAGGATTTTCATTTTGAGGCAACTCGGCAGCGTCGCGGCCTGGAGATGATGCTTGATCGTGATGGCGCTGTTATCTTGGTTGCCGAGGCAGAGAGCAGGGTGATCGGCATGTGTTCCGGGCAACTCATGGTCTCCACGGCAGAGGGTGGTTTTTCGCTGCTGGTGGAGGATGTGGTGGTGGAGGAAGAATGGCGGGGCAGAGGAGTGGGCACAGCATTGCTGAAGGCCCTGGAAGATTGGGCCGGAGAGAGGGATATTTTACGTTTTCAGCTCCTGGCAGATCGGTCGAATAAGGCGGGCTTGAGATTTTATCATAATCAAACCTGGCAGGACACCAAACTTGTTTGTCTGTGTAAACATCCAACGGACCGTTAACACAGGAGAGAGATAATGCTAATGCCTGAAACAATGAGAAATACAGCCGCAACTCTTGTGGGATTTGGAGACATCAAGAAGGCCAGATCCATTGATGGGTGGGAGGAATTCCTTCATGATGGAGATGCTTTTCTGCAAACCGGCATCGCTGCCTATACAAAAGGAAAAAAAGCCTTCACTCCTGAGATTCTCTATAATGTTATTGCCATGGCCATTGAAAAGTTTGTGATGGCAGCCCTGATGCAGCGAGGAGCCCTGCCCTATAATCACACCATGGGTGATCTGGTGGACTCCATGGATGAGGTCTTTCCTGAGGGCATGAGTGATATAAAGGATGGTCTCCTTGATCTCGATCGTTACCAGGAAATCTGTGATGTGGATACTTTTAATATTACTCCTCCGGCTATGGCTGCGATTCCTGCCATGCTCGTTCTGGCGGAGAAGATGCAGGAGCTGGTGTACAAAACAACAGGGGAGAAACAGGGATGACGCTCAGACCATTGGGTACTGTAAAGGAGATTCTGGAATCTGCGGGACTGGGACTTTCTTTTGCCCATGAAGACCTGGTTTTTCTGGAACACAACGGTTTCCTGCTGCAGTTCACCAACAAAGAGCAGGAAGTCTTGATCCATATTAACGAAGAGGCCAGGGAGAATGAACTGGCGGCCTCCTTTGCTGTGTTACAAAAGAAGGCCATGGAAAGCGGAATGGTTTTCAGTAAAGGAGATTATTACCGACTGAGCCAGGCAGACGAAAACAACATTCGTATTGAATTTTTATCAACTCAAGACTTTGAACCCGAAGGAGATATGACAAATGGCTAAAAAAGACGTGGAAGCACTCCTCATTGCAGGAGGCGAGGATAAACATTTGCGGGCCAAATATGATGTACCGGCCACCCGAGAAGAATTTATTGTCCTGGCCGCCACTGACGGCTATGACTTTACCGTGGAGGAGCTTGATGCCGTACTCCATGAGTCTGGTGATGTTTTTGAAAAAAACGGCAATCCAGCCAAACGGTCAATCTGGTGGACATAGGGCATGGGCAACGGACAAAGTCGCTTGAGTTTTCAGAGCTCAAGCGACTTTGTTTTGAGGAGATTATCTATCAAAGCTTACGATAATTTCATCCGTTGTTTTTCTCCATTTGGCCGGATGCATTTCCAGGCCTGGTTTCTTGTACCCGACAGCGAGCAGGAGCGGAATCCAGAAATTATCCGGTATATCAAATTCCTTGCGGACGCCCTCGTGATCGAAGCCGTCCATGGGGTGGGTCTCCAGCCCGAGACTGGTGGCGGCATACATCAGGCTCATGGCAAAAAATCCGGTGTTTTTGGCAGCAAATGCAAGATTTGCCTCCGGACTCCAGTTGTAGAGGGATTGAGCCGCATCGAGAAACCACTGTCGTTGCTCGGGTTGCATGCTCCCTGCCTTGACCATTTCCTGCCAGTTTTTTTCAACTGTTGCATGTCCTTCCTGCCACCCGTTTTTATCAGCAAGGAAAATCAGGACAACAGGCGCCTCAATGACTTTGGGCTGATCCCAAGCCAGCGTTTTCAGCTTTTCTTTTTTTTTCTGGTCCCGGAGAACCATCAGGTTCCAGGGCTGCAGGTTAAAGCTTGAAGGGGTTTTGGCGGCAAGCTCAATGACCTCAGTCAGCAATTGCTCAGAGACATCTTGTTGCGGATCAAAAAAATTGATCGCCCGTCTTTTTTCACTGATTTCACGAAAGTTCATATGATCACCTTTTTTTTATTGTTCATTCTTCTTCAGTACCTGACGGTACATCTATCAGCAGGAAATCACCTTTTGCTGTTGTTGTTATTTCAAGGGATTTTTCCCCGTCAATTCTTCCCTGATCGCCCTTTTTCATCTCCAAACCGTTTACTGATATGCCGCCGTCGATCACATAGAGAAAGATCTTTCGGTCACTTGCTGGGTTGTAGGTAACGATTCTGTCGTCAGCAAGTGTTGCCCGGTAAATTGACCCGTCAGTATTGAGGGGGACGATATTCTCTTCATTTTTGTTCGATGCCAGGAGAGCCAACCTGTTCTGCCAGGTATCGGGGGTGAAGTTTTTCTGGGCATAGGACGGTGCCAGGCCACGCTTATCCGGATAGATCCACATTTGGTAAAAATGGACTGGAGCGCTGCCAATGTTCTGTTCAGAATGTTTCAGGCCGGTACCGGCAGTCATTCGTTGTACATCATTGGTTCGGATGGTTGTTTCATTGCCCATTGTGTCTTTGTGGACCATCTCACCCTCAAGAATGATGGAAACAATCTCCATCTCCTCATGGGGGTGAAGGCCAAAACCGGTCTGCGGCTGAACGATGTCATCATTGAATACTCTGAGTGCACCATGTCTGATATTTTCCTGGTCATAAAAGGCAGAAAAGGAAAACAGCCAGTAGGTCTGCAGCCACCCAAAATCACTGAAATGTCTTTTTTCGGAGGGAATAATTTTTATCATATCACAACCTCATTCAATTAAACATTTGGAAATATTTTATTATGCGCCGGACAATTTCTTACAGAGGCGGCCCAATTCCTTCTGTTCAGCAATGGTCAGCTTATCCATCAAAAGGGTGATACGCTTGGCATGGTCCGGAAAAATTGTCTGTATGGCGTGAGTACCTTCATCGGTTAATTGAATATTGAAGAACCTTCGGTCAGCATCATTGCGCTCCCTGATCACCAATCCTTGTTTTTCGAGATTATCAATGACCGTGGTGATGTTACCTGTACTTTTAAGAATTTTTTCGGCAATTTCTTTCTGGCACATCGGCCCGAGATGGTACAGGGCCTCCAACACCCCGAACTGACTGACCGTCAGGCCAATTTCTCTCAGTTTCCTGTGAGCTTTCGATGAAACAGTCTCTGCGGCTCTGATCAGTTTCACAAAGCTGCTTAATGCTCTTGTCTCTTTTTTATCACTGCGATATCTGTTCATTTTAGATCCATATTGAATAGTTTAATGTCAAACTAATTCTGACTGAAAGCCTTGTCAAGGCAGAGATGGCGTATTCTCAGACGTATGGGATGGTGGGAAGGGTAGGGATCTGTGCGTCTAACACAATGTCACAGCAACAGGTCTCAGGGGAATGTCACTAAGTTAGGTTAAACGTCAAGTGTGTAGCAAGGGCCGCATTCTGCAAGTAAGATGCCGATGATTTCAGGATGTTCTTCATCTGAGTGTTCTAAGGATGTAAGTAAGGAGTCTATAACTTCCTCTGGAATCCGATGATTTGATTGCCAGAGCTGTGGAATAATATTAGAATCAAAGTTTAGAGTCGATTTATTCAATGCTATAATTAATTCGTTTAACGGCATTTGTCTTTTATGCAACGGTTGAGCAAAGCAGAACTTGCGAGTTTACTGGAGATCATATCTGATTGTGTATACTGCACATCCATAGAGGAACTTTATAATATTGCTAATAAAGTAGGTGGCTTGCTGCAGTCAGGAAATATTGTTTTTCTGTCTTCTCGATTGGATTTTCCCAGTGAACCAAGAGCAATAGAAGAAATAAACATATCCTATCCACCTGAATGGGCAGATATCTATAGATCTCAAAATTTTGTTCAGGTAGACCCAATAATTAGTACCGGCCGTTCAGGGTTACTGTATTGGAAGGATGTATACAGGCAATCCCCTCCAGGCCAGGAATTTTATGCTCAAGCAAAATCTTTTGGTTTGAGCAATGGTTTTTCCCATATACATGCTGACAAGAATCTTTTTGGCTTGATGTCTATAGCAGATGAGAAATTACGCAATTCTGAACGAAACAGAATAATTTTAAATGCTATTGCTCCCCATTTTCATCAATTGATCGCAAAACTGGTACACCAGAAAGCTTGTCAACGAGTGCCAAAGCTAACACCTCGTGAACGTGAAGTACTGCTATGGGCCATGGAGGGCAAATCAAATTGGGAGATATCAGTCATTTTAGGTATCAGCCAGGAAAGTATTAAAGGACATATTGCAAATATCCTCAACAAATTGAAGGCAACGAACCGTGCTCATGCGGTTGCGATTGCACTGCAATATGACCTTTTACTCTCTTTGAATTAATTGAAGCCCCCCAAACGGGTGAAATTGTATCAAGCTACCATTTCTTCCGCACTCCATTCTTTGTAATCTTTAAACCAGGCTAACAGCGCAGGTTTTTTCTTCTCGTTCTTTTGTTCAAATGCCGTCCAACTCGATATGGCAGCGACTGCCACTACACCGTCGGGCATGGTTACTGCCGGAGAAACAGCAGTACAAGGCATCCCCAGTAAATTTAAGAGTCGAAAAAAATGTTTTGAAACAACCATATAAACGATATCTTTTCCGTTAGTTCTGCACCAATTATAAAAGGCTTTTTCTAAGGCCATTACGATTGGGAACGTGCCATATTCTGTAGAAACCTGGCTTTTTCGTACATCGTTTGCTATGCAAAAGCGTGTCACCTCAATTGTTTGCGGTGTTTTTTTGATTTGATGATCGCCAAGGACTGTCTTGAACTCTTTTTCTAACATGAATCGGTCAGTTGAAAAGTGGATTCGTAAACAGGCGATCAGGCGGTTAAATGCAAAAATACCCACTTGTACGCATCTGCTGTCATAACCATCTATTTCTTTGTTGTTGGCATTGCTGGAAACCCATCCAAGTTCTTCTGCAAAAACCTGATGGCGTAGGCGATATGCTGCCGCTTTCTCTTCTTTTGTCGTTAAGGTCTGCATCCGTAGATCTTGTTCAAAAAAACATTCCATCATCTCCCCCTGACAATAGTGAGCTTCTCAACATCCTCTTGAAATAAAGGGATAACTGATACAACTCAGTAAAGTATGTGAGACTGATTGTGGAAGGAAGGAGGCCAAAAGTATATCCCCCGAATGGGGGGGTATACTTTGTCGGAATGATTTGGTTATTATTCTTAATGGAAATCTCGGAATTCTTTACTATCGAAACTTCTGCTATGCGTGTTCTGGAAGAGAAGATGTATGAGCTGTTTAACGAAAGAACAGGGGAAAAAAATGATGATAAAACCATTGGGAACAGTAACCGAGATCGTTGAGTCTGCCATGATGGATGTGTCTTATGCGTATGAAGACTTGATTTTCCTGGAGCAGAAGGGGTTTCTGCTCCAGTTTACCGACAGGGAGGAGGAAGTCCTGATCCATATCAACAAAGAGGTCAAGAAGAGTGAATGGGCTGGTCCTCTTGCCTTGTTACAGGAAAAGGCAGAAGAGCGCACGATGGTGTTCAGTACAGGAGATTATTTTCGGATGAGCAATGAAGACGAAGAAAGCGTCCATATCCAATTTTACAAAAACAGACATGGTCAGAAAAATACCAATAGGCCAAAAAGACCGTGAAATAGGTTGATTGTAGATAATTTGGAAACGGTTGCGCTTTGCCAGGATGTGCTGACCAACCATTGATGGAAACAACTTTATCGCGGGAAAGTCTGACACTGAAGATATTGAGACAACTATCTTCAGTGTCAGGGGAGAATTTACTTGAGCGTTTGCCGGGTTACAGACTCTTCAGGTCAATTTCCTGATGGTATTCACCTTCGACTTCTTTGATCACGGCCTGTCCGGCAATCACGCTTTTTCCGTCAAAAGTCAGGCTGGGGGCACCGTACAATTGCCAGCCGTTATTCAGTCTTTCCGTAACTCTTTTACAAAAGGCCTCATCATCCGGGCCGGTAAGAAATGAGTAAAGTTTCATAGGAATTCCCTCTGTTTTTTTTTGGTTACTGTTTCTAATATAAAAAGATTGGTTGAAAAAATTGTATCTCACTTGTCGTGGTGCGAGGAAGAAAGAATTCAAAGCATCCCCTCCTGTTCGATAAAGGCCAGAATATCATCCACGCCCTGGCCGGTTTTCATGTTGGCAAAAATATAAGGCCTGTCGCCGCGCATTTTTTTTGTGTCCCTGTCCATCACAGCCAGGGAGGCTCCTACCAGGGGAGCCAGGTCGATCTTGTTGATTACCAGCAGGTCGGAGCGGGTGATGCCGGGTCCGCCTTTGCGCGGTATTTTGTCGCCTGCCGCCACATCAATGACATAGATTGCCAGATCAGCCAGTTCCGGACTGAAGGTGGCGCTCAGGTTATCGCCGCCGCTCTCGATGATGATCAGGTCCAGATCGGGAAAGCGATGGATGAAGTCATCGACTGCGGCCAGGTTCATAGAGGCATCTTCGCGGATGGCTGTATGCGGACAGCCTCCTGTCTCCACGCCCACGATCCTTTCGGCGGGCAGGGCCTGGCTGCGGGTGAGGAACTCGGCATCTTCACGGGTATAGATGTCATTGGTAACTACGGCCACCTGGTAACGGTCGCGCATCTTACGGCAGAGAGCGTCAATCAATGCGGTCTTGCCGGAGCCCACCGGCCCGCCGATGCCGAGGCGCAGAGGTGATTTTTTATTTCCTGTCATGGTTCTTTCCTTTATGATCGGTAGAGTCTGGTATATTGATTTTCGTGCAGGCTGCTGGCAAGAGCCAGAGCCGGACTTGCAGCACCGATATCGTTATCTTCGAGTTGCATCCCCCGGTCAACAATTTCAGGGATTCCTGCACTGAGTTGCAGGAGAAGGCGTTGGCCTTCTGTTTGGCCGAGAGGAATAATTTTGATTCCGGCCAGGACCTGGTTTTCCAGCCAGGCCCAGGTATAGCCGAGAGCAGCATCTCGCCTCTCTATCTTCCACTGCACTGCTGCCAGGGCAAACCCGGCCAGCTGGCTGCGGTTCAGGGTTTTTCTCAAGTGCTTTGCTCTATCAATATCAAGACCTTGCAGCAGTGTTGCCAAGGCCCGGCCCCGGAGCTGTTCTTCCTGCTGTAATTCTGCTGTTTCGCGGCAGGCAAGGAGCAGGGAACACCAACCTTCCAACTCCTGTATTGTTTCATTGTGCAGAGCTGTAATCATGCGGCATAAAATCGGAATGTCGACAAATGCCAGGGACTGCCCGAGCAGATCGCTGAGCCAGTCCTGCAGAGTTGGACCGTCATGAACCCATTTCGCTTCCATCGCCCATTCCAACCCTTGTGAATAACTGAAAGCACCGGTGGGCAGGGTGGGGCTGACAAGATGCAGTAAGTGCAGCAGAGACTCTTCTTTATCCATGGCTGTGTCCATGCCCTTCTCCATAGGCACCTGTTTCCGGTTCGAAGGGGGCCTGTTCAATCTCTGCTGTCAACCCCATGCCTTGGAGCATGGCATCGAGGACATGGTCATGGGGGTAACGGATCCGGTGTTCGCTGATTTCCAGGTCCACATGACGGTTGCCGAGGTGATAGCAGATGCGGGCCAGCTGCAGGGGATCTTGACAGTAAACCGTGGAGACTGTTTCTGTGGCCGCCAGTATCTTGACAACGGTGTTGTCGTCTGTGGCCAGACAGTCACCACCCCGAAGGATGATGCCCCGTTCCAGGAAGAGTCCGGCTTCTTCACCATTGTCAAGTCGGACCCGCTGGCGGCTTTTGCTGCGCTGTGACCAGGGCAGGGTGAGTGTGGCCGGTGCTTCCGGGCATCGTTCTATTTTTCGAGTGAACTGGATCATATCAGAAGAGAAAGTAACGCTGGGCCATGGGCAGCACAGACGACGGCTCGCAGGTGAGCAGTACACCGTCGGCCCGCACCTCATAGGTCTGTGAGTCAACCTCAATTACAGGCAGGTAATCATTTAATATCATATCCTTTTTGGTAATATTTCTGCATCCTTTGACTGTGGCGATGGTGGTTTGCAGTTGTAATTTGTTTGCAATGCCGGCGTCTACGGCCGCATGGGAGAGAAAGCTGAGAGAGGTGGCGTTTCTTGCCCCGCCCAGGGCCCCGAACATGGGCCGATAATGTACCGGCTGCGGCGAAGGAATAGAGGCGTTGGGGTCACCCATGGGTGCGGCGGCAATCATACCACCCTTGAGGATCAGACTTGGTTTGACTCCAAAGAGTGCGGGTTTCCAGAGAACCAGATCGGCCAGCTTTCCAACCTCCACGGAGCCTACCTCATGGCTGATGCCGTGCGAGATGGCCGGGTTGATGGTGTACTTGGCAATGTAACGCCTGGCCCGCAGGTTATCATGGTGGGCAGGGTCGCCGCTCAGGCTGCCGCGTTGGGTCTTCATCTTGTGGGCCGTCTGCCAGGTACGGATGATCACCTCGCCCACGCGTCCCATGGCCTGGGAGTCGGAGGCGATCATGGAAAAAGCGCCAAGATCGTGGAGGATGTCTTCGGCAGCAATGGTTTCCCGGCGAATGCGTGATTCGGCAAAGGCCACGTCCTCGGCAATTTTCGGGTCCAGATGATGGCAGACCATGAGCATGTCGAGATGTTCATCCACGGTATTGACGGTATAGGGTCTGGTGGGGTTAGTGGATGAAGGGAGGACATTGTTTTGGCCACAGGCCCGGATAATATCCGGCGCATGGCCGCCACCGGCGCCTTCTGTATGGTAGGTATGGATGGTTCGGCCTTTAAAGGCGGCCATGGTCTGCTCGACAAAACCGGATTCGTTCAAGGTGTCGGTATGGATGGCCACCTGTACGTCCATGGCTTCGGCCACGTTCAGGCAGTTATCAATGGCCGCAGGAGTTGTGCCCCAGTCCTCGTGCAGCTTCAATCCCATGGCGCCTGCCTGCACCTGTTCTTCCAGTGCTTCCGGCAGGCTGGCATTGCCCTTGCCGAGAAAACCAAGATTCATGGGCAGTTCGTCAGCGGCCTGGAGCATGCGGTGGATGTACCAGGGGCCTGGGGTGCAGGTGGTGGCATTGGTTCCGGTGGCCGGGCCTGTGCCGCCGCCGAGCATGGTGGTGACGCCGCTCATCAAGGCTTCTTCGATCTGCTGGGGACAGATGAAATGGATATGGGCGTCAACCCCCCCTGCCGTAATGATTGAGCCTTCTCCGGCAATGGCCTCGGTACCCGGGCCGATGATGATATTGACACCGGGTTGTACGTCCGGGTTGCCCGCCTTGCCGATGCCACTGATGCGCCCGTTTTTGATACCGATATCGGCCTTGATAACTCCCCAGTGGTCCAGGATGAGTGCATTGGTAATGACCAGATCCACAGCGTCCCGACTCTGCCGCTGGCTCTGGCCCATGCCGTCGCGTATGACCTTGCCGCCGCCGAATTTTACCTCGTCACCGTAGATGGTCCGGTCTTCTTCTACCTCAATCCAGATTTCTGTGTCAGCCAGGCGTACCCTGTCGCCGGTGGTTGGCCCGAACATCTCAGCATAGGCCCTGCGGCTAATTGTTGTCATTTGTTTTCCTCCAGTTGACCCATGATTGCACCAGTAAAGCCATACACTATTCGGTTGCCCGCATAGGCGACAAGCTCCACCTTCCGGTTCTGGCCGGGCTCAAAACGAACCGCAGTGCCGGCAGCAATATTGAGGCGGAACCCGCGTGTTTTTTCCCTGTCAAAGATCAGGGCAGGATTGGTCTCGAAGAAGTGGTAATGGGAGCCGACCTGGATGGGCCGGTCGCCGCTGTTGGCGATGTCGATGGTGATGGTTGCGCGACCACTGTTGATCTCAATTTCACCATCGGCAGTAATTATTTCACCTGGTATCATGCTGGGCCTCTCTAGACAATGGGATTATGGACTGTAACCAACTTGGTGCCGTCGGGGAAGGTGGCCTCCACCTGGATCTCTTCCACCATGTCGGCGACGCCTTCCATGACATCTTCCAGGCGCAGCAGGGTCCTCCCGTAATCCATGAGTTCGGCCACGGACCTGCCGTCACGTGCTCCTTCCAGAATGGCGGCACTGATAAAGGCAATTGCTTCCGGATAGTTGAGTTTAAGGCCTCGCTCTTTACGCCGTTCGGCAAGGAGTCCGGCAGTGAACAGCAGCAATTTGTCTTTTTCTCTTGGTGTTAGTTCCATAGGGTTTCCTCTTTGCTATGCGGGACAGGTGGCCGCAGTGTTGTTGTACCTGTTTGTGTCATGTTGCCCAAATGCGTGGTGGACAAGCACTTTTCCCGACAATTTTCGGGCGCAGGGTTTTCCATATCTGGGTAAAAAGACCTTGTGCGGCAAAGGTTGAACGGCCAAGGTATCTGGCCACCAGCAGATCATCCATCAGAGTCACCCCGTACAGGGCCTTTTTTTCCTGAGGGACAAGACTGCGCAGGGGAGCAAGCATCTCAGTTGTGCAGGCGGTGGCGACGAAGGTGGCAATAACCGGAAAACCACGCAGGCCGGCACAGCGCTCCAGGTCTGTACTGCTTGTTACCCGCAGTCGATCTATGAGCAGGGGGGTGTTGTGGCGATATATAACCAGGCTTGTCAGAAGCCGCCCGCTGCTGAAGACCTCACCGTTCACCGGCAGCCCCAGACAGAGTATCTCCCATCCCATAAACCGTGCCTTGGGCGCAAGGTCAATCCTGGTGCTGATTTCTGCATCTGCCCCGGGAAAGAGAATACTGTCCTGGGGAAACCATTCAAGTATTGCCCCATCGCGGACGGTAACATGCTGTTTCTGCACTACCTTTTTGGCGTCTGAGCGATAAAACTTGGTTGCTCCGGGAGTGGTTATAAGGGTGGCCGTGTCTTTTTCGGCAAGGACATCGATTTCCAGACGGTCACCACCAACCACTCCGCCGGGGGGGTGGAGTATGCAGGTGTGGCAGACTCCACCTTCGGGGTAGAGGGGGCGCTGCACCACAAGGGGGCCGCTGTGGCGGTTGCGGACAAGAACGGTGCGTTCCCGGCGCAGGGCAAACTCCAGTTGCAGACAGGCACTCCAGCCCTTGCTAGCACCACTGTCCATTTCCACTGTGCTCATCCTTATACTGTGAGATACTTGCGGATTAATTGCTCATCAAGTTTGTCTATGCTACCCGTTGCCACTGACCGGCCACGATCCAGAATAACAAAACCGTCGGCGACGGCCCGGGCAAAGGGCAGCTTCTGTTCCACTAAGAGGACAGTTATGCCCAGTTCGTTTTTCAGTTTATTGATGATGTCACCGATCTCCTGAACAATATTGGGCTGGATGCCTTCGGTGGGTTCGTCCAGAATCAGCAACGAGGGATCCAGTACCAGGGCGCGGCCGATGGCCAACTGTTGCTGCTGGCCGCCGGAGAGGTCGCCGCCCCGACGGCTCATCATCTCTTTTAATACGGGAAAGAGGGAAAAGACAAGCTCTGGAATTTTTTTTCTTTTCGTGCGTCCGGTGGCGAGACCGATTTCCAGGTTCTCCTGCACGGTGAGCAGTGGGAAAATCTGACGTCCCTGCGGCACATAGCCGACACCGAGGGCGGCTCGACGTTCCGCCGCAAGTTTTGCTATTTCCTTGCCTTCAAGTCTGATGTGACCGGAGCGCAGGGGCAGCAGTCCCATGATGGAGTCAAGCAGGGTGGTTTTCCCTACGCCGTTTCTCCCCATCAGGCAGGTGCATTGCCCTTTGGCTACGGTCAGGTCGATATCCCAGAGGGTGTGGCTTTCACCGTAGTACTGGTTGAGTTGTTCAATCTGCAGCATGCTCTTATTCTCCGAGATAGACTTCAATGACCCGTTGGTTGTTCTGTACTTCGTCCATAGTCCCTTCAGCCAGTACGCCACCCTGGTGTAATACCGTCACTTTCTGGGCGATTGAGCGAACAAAGTCCATATCATGTTCGACGACGATGATGCTGTGCGTACCGGCAAGGGAGGTCAGTAGTTCCGCGGTTCGTTCCATTTCCTGATGGGTCATGCCGGCAGCCGGTTCATCCACCAGCAGCAGTTTCGGATTCTGCATCAGGAGCATGCCGATCTCCAGCCACTGTTTCTGGCCATGGGAGAGGGAGCCGGCCAGGTTGGCAGACTGCTTGTTCAGGCCGATGATGTGCAGGATTTCGTCCATGTGGTCGCGTTGTTCTCCGCTCAGGCGTGCGTTGAGTGTTGTCCACACTCGCTTGTCGCCTGCCATGGCAAGTTCCAGATTCTCTATGACAGCGTGATGTTCAAAGACTGTAGGTTTTTGAAATTTTCGACCAATGCCTGCGGCGGCTATTTCCGGCTCATCCATTTTCAGGAGGTTGATCTGTTGTCCGAACCAGGCGGAGCCGCTGTCCGGCCGTGTTTTTCCGGTAATGATGTCCATCATTGTGGTCTTGCCGGCACCGTTCGGGCCGATGATGCAGCGCAGTTCACCGTCGTCGATGTAGAGGTTAAGGTCATCAATGGCCTTGAACCCGTCAAAACTGACACTGATCTCTTCCAGATAGAGGATTACGCCGTGGGTCAGATCAAGGTCCGGCGGTGTGTCCGGAATGAGAAATTCAAAAACCTGATCGCGGCGCATGAACGAGCGCATGGATTCAAGGACACTCATTGGTTCACCTCTTTTTTTCTCAGCAGTCCGGTGACTCCCCTGGGCAGGAGCAGGGTTACCAGGACAAACAGCGCACCCAGGGCAAACAGCCAGGCATCCGGCATGGCGCCTGTAAGATAGCTTTTTGCGTAATTGACCATAAGCGCCCCGGCCACCGCACCGTACAGGGTCGCCCGTCCGCCCACCGCAACCCAGATAACGATCTCAATGGAGGCCAGGGGCGCAAATTCTCCGGGATTGATGATACCCACCTGGGGGACATACAGGGCTCCGGCAATGCCTGCCAGTATGGCGGAAAAAGTGAAGATCCACAACTTGAAATTTTCCACCCGGTAGCCGATGAAGCGGGTGCGATTCTCCTGGTCCCGGATTGCTGTGCACAGTCTGCCGAGTCGGGAGCGGGTGATATAGAGGCAGCTCAGGTATCCCAGGCCAAGGGCTGCGGCCGAAGCAATGAAGAGAGCGGCCCGGGTGGCGTCTGACTGCAGGGAAAATCCTAAGATATCCTTAAAGTCAGTGAGTCCGTTGTTGCCGCCGAATCCCATCTCGTTTCTGAAAAAGGCGAGGAGGAGAGCATAGGTCAGGGCCTGGGTCATGATTGAGAGATAGACACCGGTGACCCGTGAGCGGAAGGCCAGCCAGCCAAAGGCAAGGGCGAGCAGACCCGGCACCAGTATGACCATAAGCATGGCGAACCAGAACCAGTGGAAACCGTGCCAGAACCAGGGGAGCTCCTGCCAGTTGAGGAAGACCATGAAGTCGGGCAGTACCGGATTTCCGTACATGCCGCGGCTGCCGATCTGTCGCATCAGGTACATGCCCATGGCGTAGCCGCCCAGGGCAAAAAAGGCGCCGTGACCAAGACTGAGGATACCGAGGTAGCCCCAGACCAGGTCCACGGCAACGGCGAGCAGCGCATAACAGAGGTACTTGCCGAGCAGGGTCATGGTGTAGGTGGAAATATGTAGTCCACTGCTGTCAGGGACCAGCAGGTTGCATACAGGCACCACCAGAGTTGTCAGGAGCAAAAGGCCGAGCATGAATGCTCCGCCCCGGTCAGTTTTAAGAAGTTTGAATAGAAGCATAGTGTCACCCCGCAGCGCGGCCCTTTTGCGGGAACAAGCCCTGGGGACGTTTCTGGATAAAGAGAATGATGAAGACAAGGATCAGGATTTTGGCCAGAACCGCTCCGGCCCACGGTTCGAGAAACTTGTTGGCTACACCAAGTGACAGACCGCCGATAAGCGTACCCCACAGGTTGCCGACCCCGCCGAAGACCACGACCATGAAGGAGTCGATAATGTAGGCCTGGCCAAGATTCGGTCCGACGTTGGTGAGCTGGGAAAGGGCAACACCTGCAATGCCGGCGATGCCGGAACCAAGGCCGAAGGTCAGGGCGTCCACCTTTGCGGCTCGGATTCCCATGGCTCTCGCCATGTTGCGGTTTTGTGATACTGCCCGCACCTGCAGGCCGATGGAACTTTTTTTGAGAAGGAGGTAGAGCCCGGTAAAGACCAGAAGTGAAAAGATGAGTATCGTTATGCGGTTGGTGGTCAGCGACAGGATCGGGTTGATCTGCAAAGAGCCGCTCATCCAGGCAGGACTTGCAACACTGCGATTAAGCGGTGAAAAAACGGAACGTACTGCCTGTTGCAGGATAAGGCTGACGCCAAAGGTCGCCAGCAGAGTTTCCAGGGGACGACCGTAGAGGAAACGAATAACTGAGCGCTCAATAACAATGCCGGTGAGACCGGAGACGATAAAGGCTGCCGGAATGGAAAGAAAAAGGGCAATTCCGATGGAGTTCGGAAGCATCTGCTGCATTACGTATGTTGTGTAGGCCCCCAGCATGATCAACTCGCCGTGGGCCATGTTGATGACCCCGATTACGCCAAAGGTGATGGCAAGGCCGATTGCGGCCAGCACCAGCACAGAGCCGAGACTGAGGCCGAAGAAGATCGTTTCCGCCAGTCCGTACAGGGTGGTTTTCGCTTCGATGGTGGAAAGAACCGATTCCGCTTTGTTCCGAATGCTTATGTCCTGCTTCTCGGAAATCAGGCGCTGGATTTCATTACGCACTGTCGGATTGAGATTGCCCTGAAGTCTGCTCAGTGCAAGCAGCTTCTTTTCATTGTCAGGACTGCGCAGGTCAGCGATGGCCATGGCCGTTGTCAGTGCGTCGCGGACATCGCTGTTTGTTTCTGTTTCTAAAAGTTCGCTTAACAGGCCGGAGGATTCCGGGGTCAGGCTGACTGCCAGTTTGTTGACCGCTTCTTCCCGTACCTTTGCATCAGGACTGTTCAGATCGATCTTGGCCAGTACATCTTTAAGCTGGGTGCGTAAGGTATTGTTGATGGTTATTTTTTTGAGTTTTCTCTTTTTGACAGATTTAAGGACATCTCCGCTAAAGACTGACATAATGTCTACCGGCGAATTTTCAGTATTGGCATACACCAGGGTGTTGTCCTTTTTCACCAGAAACAGATTTCCGTCCTGCAGGGCCATGAGAACAGCTTTCGCGCGCTTGTCGCCACTTGTGGCGATTTTTTGAATACCGTTTCTTTTCTGCTCAAAATCTCCCTGGATGAGAAGGGTGGTACCTTCTGTAAACTGCGCTTTGGGATCTTCAGCATGACCCGGTCCGGCCAGGGGAAGAAGAAGTGCGGTCAGGATAAGGATAAGGAGTGTCTTGAAACTGCATGGACTACTCGGGGCCGATTGCATGGGATGGTCTCGTCAGGTGTTTTGTTGGATGGTACTGGGGCACCGGGAATCGGCAGGAAGAACCAATTCCCGGTGCTGGATATTGTCGTTTATTGCTGGCCGGAGCATTTTCCGGACTTGACGTTATAGTTGCCGCAGGAAAGCGGTTTTCTCCAGTCGGAAATCAGGTCTTTGGAACCTTCAAGAAAGTCGGACCAGGCGTCGCCGACTACCATGCCGGCAGTCTGCCAGACAACCTCGAACTGACCGTTGTCCTGAATCTCACCGATGAGGACAGGCTTGGTGATGTGGTGGTTGGGCATCATGGCAGAGTAGCCGCCGGACAGGTTGGGTACGGTCACACCGATGATGGCATCCTGCACGGCGCTTGGATCTGTGGTGCCTGCCTTTTCAACGGCTTTGATCCACATGTTAAAGCCAATGTAATGCGCCTCCATGGGGTCATTGGTGACTCGTTTTTCACTCTTTATGAACTTCTGCCAGCTTTCTATAAAGGCGTCGTTGCTCTCGCTGTCCACGCTCATGAAGTAGTTCCAGGCGGCAAGGTGACCGACCAGAGGTTTGGTATCGATACCGGAGAGCTCTTCTTCACCCACGGAAAAGGCAACGACAGGAATGTTGTCGGCGGTGATACCCTGATTGCCCAGTTCCTTGTAAAAGGGGACGTTGGCGTCACCATTGATGGTGGAAACCACGGCTGTCTTTTTGCCGAGGGAACCGAACTTTTTGATATCGGCAACAATGGACTGCCAGTCGGAATGGCCAAAAGGCGTATAGTTGATCATGATGTCCTCGGCCGCCACACCTTTGGCTTTCAGATAGGCTTCCAGGATCTTGTTGGTGGTACGGGGATAGACATAGTCCGTGCCTGCCAGTACCCAGCGCTTCACTCCCATATCATTCATCAGGTAGTCAACGGCGGGAATGGCCTGCTGGTTCGGCGCTGCGCCGGTGTAAAAAACATTCTGTGATGACTCCTCTCCCTCATACTGCACCGGATAAAAAAGCAGATTATTGAGCTCCTCAAAGACCGGCAGTACAGATTTGCGGGAGACTGAAGTCCAGCAGCCGAATACCGCGGCAACTTTTTCCTTTTCAATGAGTTCGCGGGCCTTTTCAGCAAAAAGCGGCCAGTCAGACGCCGGATCGACTACCACGGCTTCAAGCTGCTTGCCAAGCAGTCCGCCCTTTTTGTTCTGCTCATCGATAAGCATGAGCATAGTATCTTTCAGCGTGGTTTCACTGATGGCCATGGTGCCGGACAGGGAGTGCAGTATCCCGACCTTGATGGTTTCTGCTGCCATGACCTGGCTGCTGAAGAGGGTGCCAATTGTTAAGGCGCAAGCAACTGAGATTGCGATCAGTTTTGATTTCATCTTTTCTCCTTTTTAAGCTGTTGGTTAAGAAACTGTCATTTAGTTTTTTTTGTTTCGGAGCCGGTTTCGATTATCAGTTGCATGGACTGCACATGGTATGCCATGCGAGATGTTTGCAGGAGGTGTTTTTGCAACTAGCTTATTTAACATGTAAAAAAGTACAAACTGATTCCTAGGCCTTTTCAGCCGCGGCCTAAATAGCACACTTATGTTGTTGTCTTGATTTTGTTTGCTACATAAATGTAAGGTATTTTGTCTCCCGCCTGCCGGCGATTCCAATGGGAAAGGACTGTTGTAAAAAAAATGCCACTGTCTCTTTCCCTCTCTACGACAAAAGGGAAGATTTGTTTCAATTTTGTCAACTTTGCGACATTACCTGTAGCATCATCTTCACTCTTTTTTTTGGTTCCGTTGTCTCGGTATCTATTTGAAATAAAGGTATTATTTATTCTTCTCCCCTTTTTGGCACAGTCGTTGCTTTTCCCTTTAGCAAATCAACCAGGAGGCAGGGAACAGCATGGAACTACTAAAAGAACGAGAAGAACAGATTCACCGCACCGGAGAGCAGCCTTTTACGTTGTCCTGTAACAAAGATTCATTGGCCGGGGCGGTGAGCCAGCGGGCGTGTGTGTTCTGCGGTTCGCGGGTGGTACTCTATCCCATTGCCGATGCCCTGCACCTGGTGCATGGCCCCATCGGTTGTGCCGTGTACACTTGGGACATTCGTGGGGCCCTTTCTTCGGGGCCGGAACTGCATCGTCTTTCCTTTTCCACGGACCTGCAGGAGATAGATGTCATCTTCGGAGGTGAAAAGAAACTGAGGAGTGCCCTTCTTGAGCTTATTGAACGGCACAGTCCCAAGGCCGCCTTTGTCTATTCCACCTGTATTGTCGGTATCATCGGAGATGATATGGAGGCGGTATGCAGGCAGGTGGAAAAAGAGACGGGCATCCCGGTGATCCCGGTCAAATCAGAGGGATTTATGGGCAACAAGCGGGCCGGGTACACCGCTGCCTGTAATGCCATGGCCCGGCTCATCGGCACCGGAGAGACCACGGGAATTTCACCCTATTCCATCAATATTCTGGGTGACTTCAACCTGGCTGGTGAGATCTGGCTGATCCGTGAATATTTTGAACGTATGGGAGTTGAGGTGGTGGCCAACATCACCGGAGACGGACGGGTGGCAGATATTCAACGGGCCCACGGTGCGGCCCTGAACGTGGTGCAGTGCTCCGGCTCAACCATGGATCTGGCCCGGATGATGGAGGATGAGTATGGGGTCCCTTCCATCCGTGTCTCTTATTTCGGGGTCGAGGACATGGCGCAGGCCCTCTATGACGTGGCCAACCATTTCAATGATCCGGAGATGCTGGAGCGTACCCGGCAGCTGGTGAAAGAAGAGCTGCAGGAACTGCTGCCGAAGCTGGAGTTTTATAAAAAGGCACTGAAAGGCAAGAAGGCGGCCATCTATGTGGGCGGCTCCTTCAAGGCATTTTCTCTGGTCAAGGCCTTCCGTCTCCTGGGCATGGTTGTGGTGATGGTCGGCAGTCAGACCGGCACTGAACAGGAGTATCAGGAGCTTGCCGAGATAACTGATCCCGGTACCATCATTGTCGATGATACAAATCCTCTGGAGCTTACCAGTTTTCTGGAGGAAAAAGAGGTGGATATCTTCGTCGGCGGGGTCAAGGAACGTCCCATCGCCTACAAACTGGGGGTGGGCTTCTGTGATCACAATCACGAACGCAAGGAGATGCTGGCAGGATTTGTCGGCATGCTCAATTTTGCCGAAGAAGTCTACTCCTCGGTGATGAGTCCGGTCTGGCGCTTTACCTGTCAGAAGGAAAAAGGCAGAGAAAAAATGTGCAGCATAGCTGTTGCTAATCCTAAGGAATGAGGGAAATCATGTCAAAAAATCCTCCCAATTATATCTCCACCACCAATGCCTGCAAGCTTTGCACGCCTTTGGGCGCAGCCCTGGCTTTTAAGGGCATTGAAGGTGCAGTTCCCTATCTGCATGGTTCCCAAGGCTGTGCAACGTATATGCGGCGCTATATCATCAGTCATTTTAACGAGCCCATCGACATCGCCTCTTCTTCACTGTCGGAAAAACACGCGGTCTATGGAGGAGGCGCCAATCTCAAACTGGGGCTGATGAATGTCACCCAAAAATACCGGCCGCAGCTCATCGGTATTGCCACCACCTGTCTCACCGAGACCATAGGGGATGATGTGAAGTTGTTTCTCCGTGAATATGAAAAAGAGGTGGAAGGTGAAAAGCCGATCATGGTTCAGGTAAGCACGCCAAGCTACAACGGCACTCATATGGAAGGTTTTCATAATGCCGTTGCTTCCGTCGTGGCGGCCCTGGCCGGGAAAGAAGGAGACGAGGACACAAGCGGTGGAGTGAACATCCTGCCAGGCTTTGTCTCGCCGGCAGACATTCGCTATCTGAGAGAAATTACAGACGATTTTTCACTTCAGGCCACGATCCTGCCGGATATCTCGGATACCATGGACGGACCGGCTGCCAAGACCTATGAGAAGATACAACCCGGTGGTACGCCACTCTCATCCATTGCTTCCATGGGTAATGGTATGGGCAGTATTGAATTTGGTCACACCATGAGTGATGACAGTGGCGGCGTCCTTTTGGCCAGAAAATTCGGTGTGGAAAATGTAAGAATTGCCATGCCCATGGGAATTTCCGCTTCGGATCGTTTCTTTGATCATCTGACCAGGCTCAGTGGTTCGCCTATTCCTGAAAAGTACAGGGGAGAGAGGGGTCGTTTAGTGGATTCATATGTGGACGGTCATAAATATATCTACGGAAAAAAGGCCATTGTCTATGGCGAAGAAGACCTGGTGGTGGGATTGACGGCCTTTCTGGCGGAGATCGGTGTCATGCCTATACTCTGCGCCTCGGGTGGGAAGAGCGGTAAGCTTGCGGAGATGATTCGTCAAGCTACTGATGACCTGTTACCTGAGCAGCCCCAGGTGCACGAAGGGATGGATTTTTATGATATCAG
This sequence comes from Pseudomonadota bacterium, assembly GCA_018820855.1. Taxonomy (GTDB): domain Bacteria; phylum Desulfobacterota; class Desulfobulbia; order Desulfobulbales; family Desulfocapsaceae; genus Desulfocapsa. The sequence continues at coordinate 89,904 of JAHJNL010000086.1, forward strand.
TGAGCTGGCCGAAAGCCTTGGGCCAGATCTTCTGGTGGGCCATTCCAAGGGATATCCACTGGCTCAAAAGCTCTCCATTCCACTTATCCGCGTGGGATTTCCCATCCATGACCGCATGGGCGGTCAACGTATTCTTCACCTCGGTTACCGGGGTGCTCAGCAGCTTTTCGATCTGGTGGTCAATGCCTGTATTGCCAAGAAGCAGGGCGATTCATCGATCGGCTACTCGTATATGTGATTTTATAAAGTCTGAAGTCTGAAGCTAATAGAGAGAAAAAATTATGGAGCCTGTTATGAAAACCCTCTTTACTGCATCCCCGGATCTTTCCCGTCATCCCTGTTTTAATGCCAAAGTCAAAGGGAAATTTGGCCGGGTGCATCTGCCGGTGGCTCCGAAATGCAATATCAAGTGTAATTATTGCAACCGGAAATATGATTGTGTCAATGAGTCCAGGCCTGGTGTTACCTCGACCATCCTGACACCGGAGCAGGCCCTGATCTACATGGACAAGGTCCTGGCAGCCGAACCCCGTATCAGTGTGGCGGGCATTGCCGGACCAGGCGATCCTTTTGCCAATTCCAATGAGACCCTGGAGACCATGCAGCTTCTGCGTAAACATTATCCGGAGCTCATTCTCTGTCTTTCCAGCAATGGCCTGGGTCTGGCCCCTCATGTGGACGAGGTTGCAGATATCGGCGTCTCCCATGTTACGGTGACGGTAAATGGCATTGATCCTGAGATTACCAAGAATATCTATACATTTGTCAGGGACGGCAACATCGTTTATCACCATCGGCAGGCTGCTGAACTGCTTCTGGCCCGCCAACTCACGGCCATTGAGAAGCTGAAAGCCAGGGGCGTGACAGTCAAAATTAATTTTATCACCATTCCCGGGGTCAATGACCATCATGCTGAGACCACGGCCAGGACCATGGCCAAGCTGGGAGTGGATCTGTTTAACTGCATGGCCATGCTGCCCAATGCTGATACACCTTTTGCTGACCTGGTTGAACCGGATAAGGCCATGATGAACAGGCTGAGAAACAGCTGTGAAGAACATCTGCCCCAGATGCGCCATTGTCAGCGGTGTCGTGCCGATGCCGTTGGCCTGCTCGGACATGATAAGTCAGGTGAAATGGCCGGATGCCTCAACGCCTGTGCCACCATGCCGGCCGCTCCTCCAAAAGTGCGGCCCTATGTTGCCGTGGCCAGTCTGGAGGGGATGCTTGTCAATCAGCACCTGGGTGAAACCACCAAATTTCTCATCTATGGCAAAGCAGAGAACGAGGATGGCTATACCTTGATCGAGGAACGTCGGGCCCCTGCTCCCGGAGGCGGCATAGGGCGCTGGGAGGCCCTGACCAGGCTTCTTTATGACTGCCGGGCGGTGCTGGCCAGTGATATGGGGGCCTCACCCAGAGAGGTTTTCACGCGGGCAGGAATCACTCCTGTAACCATGTCCGGTTTTATTGAGGCAGGACTGGAGGCTGTGTACACGGGTAAGGGACTGTCGGCCCTGAAAAGAAGGGCCAAAAAGAGCTGCAGCAGCGGCGGATGTCTGGGAACCGGCACCGGCTGCGGTTGAGCTGCAGCTTTCTTCTTCCCTGGGAGCAGGTACACCAGGGAAGGACTTTACCGGTCTTGTCAGTGATACCGGTGAGGGGAAAAAAATAAGCTGACTATTATTGAACTGTATTTCAGTTCTACTGCGCCCAGCAGCAGTCTCTGCCGTGATTAATGAGAAGCGGAGGAGACTGCTGCTTTTTTATTGTGCAGAAAGTCGTCTGAGTCAGCTTGCTCTTTTGCCGATCTTTTCAACCAACCAGTGCTGTTTCAGGATCAGAAATTAAACACCTGGGCCGTTGCTGCCAGATCAATGAGGTGACCGCCGGTGTCGAGTTTCATGTTACTGAGGAATGTTGCCTCGTCAAGACTTCTGCCCTTGGCGCACGGAGTGCAGACGCCTGTGGCTACCCTGTTCTCTTGCAGGTAGGGGAGATAATCTGCCGGGCAGTCACCGGTAAGGGTTTTTTGCGAACCGTCTTTTCCCGTTACAGCCCAGTGGACGCCGTCATCCACAAGAAAGATGGCGACGGTATGTTTTTTTTCATGGGCTATCTTGGCAAACTGGAAGCAGCGTGCTGCCTTTTCATTGTCATCGGTATGCAGAACAAAGAGAAATTCAGCCATGGTGATCCTCCGTAAAGTGGGGTTGGTGGATGGGCCTGCAATGGAATCGTGAACGGCTAAATATCAAACATATGTTCAAAAAAATAGCAATACATTTCTGTATTATCAGTGGGTTGTCTATTATTGTATCTCTTGGATGGCCGCCTTCTTCTGCATGTCGTCAAGGATGGCATCGGTGTTGATGATTCCGAAGTCGTTGCTGAGATCAATGAGCAGGGCCGCAGTAAAGAGCAGTCCTATGGTCAGGGCCAGAAACCGGGAAAAGAAGGTCCTGTTTTTGAGGAAAAAGATCACTGCCGGCAGTACGCCAAAGAGCAGGGCAATGCCCACTCCACCCACAACCCCGATGGCCTTGAGAAAGACAGTGGGAAAGAGGAGGGCAATGATGAGGGGCGGAAGAAAGGTGGCTGCAATGATCTTGATTTTGCTGCCACCACCCAGGAGGTCTCGGTTAAAGTCCATGAGTCCGATACCGTTGGCGGCATAAGAGGTACAGATGGCAGTGAGGGAAAAGGCAATGGCCACCGTGCTGAACAGGGGATTGGCCAGAGCTTTTCCCAAAGGCACAGTGGCGGGCAGACCCTGCTGGAATCCGCTGAGGATGGAGTTGCTGCCAAGAGTGAGGGGCAGGACCCCTATCCCGACACTGACCCAGACAAGATTCATGAGAAAGCCGATACCCATGCCGAGGAGCATGGCCCTGGAGATAACGGACAGGTCCCAGTCCATATCCTTGCAGATGGTGGGAATGATATTGTGAAAATGAAAGGCTGTGAGGATTACCGGAACGGCAACTGGCAGGAAGCGCAGGTCACGAAAGAGCATCTTCTGCAGTTCCACATGTCCTGCTCCCATGGTCACCAACGCTGCAAAAGAGATCCCGAGAAAGAGCATGAGCAGCTGGTTGTAGCGGGCCACGAACCCGGTACCGGCAGCGGTAAATGCTGAAAGTGCTGCAAAGAGCAGAAGGGTGACAGCGATTGTCAGTGTCTGGCCTGATCCTGCCTTTGCAGAGATGGTCGAGACAATGATGGTGGCTCCGCCGCCAATGTAGGCGGTAAGAAGGCCATAGAGGATGAGGAGGTTGGCGACGGTGGCCAGCCATTTGCCAAAAGGGCCGAGATATCTGCCGTAGAGACTGGGATAGTTGAAGTTCTCTTCCTTTCTCTCCACCGCCTCCTTTGCCAGGACAATGGCCGAAAAATACATGGCCCCGCAGAAAACAACCATGGCCAGAAAGGAGTAAAAGAGTCCGGCCCCCCCGGTCTGCATGGGCAAAGCCAGGATACCGGCACCAATGAGATTACCGGTCACCAGCAGAGCGATCATCACCGTGCCCTTTTTCTTGTTTTCCATAGATCCTCTTTCCAACAGTATGAGAGAAATAAGTCGAAGTTCTGCATGACTCGGTTTGCTATGTCATCAGCAGTGAACGTAGGAGACAGCCAGGCCGCCCTGGGCCGTCTCTTTGTATTTTGAGGACATCTCTTTTCCGGTGATCCGCATGGCCTCCACCACCTGATCAAAGGAGATTTTTTGTCGGAGGGGTTCGCCAACGGTTGCCAGGATATAACTGTTATAGGCAGAAACTGCTCCCATGGCATTGCGCTCGATGCAGGGGATCTGGACATAGCCGTCGATTGGATCGCAGGTCAGGCCCAGGTGGTGCTCCAGGGCAATCTCAGCTGCATTTTCTACCTGGCGGATGCTTGCCCCGTTTGCATGAGCCAGGAAGGCAGCAGCCATGGCCGAGGCAACACCCACTTCTCCCTGGCAGCCGACCTCGGCCCCGGCAATGGAGGCATTATGGCGGGCCACAAAGGCAATTGCTGCGGCAGCCACCAGGCCATGTCTCAGTTGTTCTGGAGGGAGGCTGAAATGACGGTCGAGAAGGGTGACGATGCCGGGGATGATACCGGCAGAACCGGAAGTGGGTGCCGTTACTACCTTTCTGCCCGCGGCATTTTCCTCTGAGGCAGCGAGGGCATAGGCATTGAGCGCAGCGAGAAAGCGGTCATGACTGTTGGCGATTGATTGGGAGTGAAGATAGAGGACCTGGGCCTTGCGCTGCAGTCCGATGGGGCCGGGCAGGATGCCGTCTCTGGCCAAGCCGTTTTCCACGGCCTCTTTCATGGCAGCAAGGATTCGGTCAAGTCCTTCTTCGATCTCAGCCCGGGATCTGTTACTGAGTTTTGCTTCGTTTTCCAGGATAATCTCATGCAGGGGCCGTTGCAGTTCCTGGACAATCCGGCTCAGCTCCGTCATGTTGGAAAAGGAGTGCGGCAGTTCAGGCGGAACATCCTCTTTCTCTCCCTTTTCCCTGATAAACCCTCCCCCTATCGAGTAATATTCACCTGTGATCAGGGTGCGCTCCTTTCCTTTTGCCTCAAAGAAGAGGGTGTTTTGGTAGTGAAGATGGTTTCCTGCCCCGGCGAAATGGATGTTGGCAGCGCGAAAAGGAATCTTGTATTCTCCTGCAGCAATCTCATATTGCTCATCATCCCGGCACAGAAGTTCGAGAAGACGGTCTGCATCACAGCCCTCTGGTGTCCAGCCGAGGAGTCCACCCAGGACGGCCTTGTGAGTTCCATGTCCCAAACCGGTGGCACTCAGTGAGCCGTACAAGGAGACATCAAGAGAAATGATCTGTTTCTCGAGATCCGGGCTGGCGGTCTGCATCTTGTGAAGAAAGGCCCTGGCAGCCTTCATAGGGCCGATAGTGTGGGAGCTGGATGGTCCGGGGCCGATTTTGAAGATATCAAAAATGGAGGTCGTAATAACGGTGGTCATAGTTGGCTCGCAGGGGATGCAGGAGGAAAGGACTTTTCTTTGGTTGTATAGGATATAAAACGGATATGCAAATTTTTGCGCACTCTTTAAGGGAGTAATGAGGAGTAGTTTTGTGCTGTCGAAATGTAAATATTTTTTCTGTTCAGAGAAGATACGCTTCTGCTATAGTTGTAACTGGTATCGAACGGATGATGGATTTCTCAGCAGACAATATAACTACGACTCCAAGGTCTCTCATGAATGGCTTCTGATTCCCCCACTGTATGCTCTGCAGCTCTTTTTGTTTCCGGGGCAAGTCTCGGGGCAGGTTTGCTGGCACTGCCTATCCAGACGGGACTGGCCGGACTTATACCTGCCCTGTCAGGACTCATCTTTATCTGGGGACTCATGTTTATCAGTGGTTTGATTCTGGCCGAGACATTTGTCTGTAACGGACAGTCGTCCACTGGACTTTTCAGCCTGTATGAGCAGGGGCTGGGCAGGTGGAGTCGCTGGCTGGTAACCCCCGGTTTTCTTCTGGTCTTTTATGGAATACTGGTGGCCTATCTCAGTGCCGGCGCCACTGTTCTTGCCTCCCTCCTCCATCTGCCGCAGGATGAGTTGCCTCTCCTCCTGCTCTTTTTTCTCCTGAGTTCAGCCACTGTCCTGGTTGGTTTGCGATTCGTGCACAGGGCCAACGGTGTCTTCATGCTTCTGCTGATTGGTTCTTTTGCGGCCATGCTTGTTTTGGTGGGAACAAAGATGGAGAGCAAAAATCTTGTTTATCAGGACTGGAAGTTCCTGCCCTCGGCTCTGCCTATCATTGTTTGCTCATTTGCCTATCAGAATGTCATTCCTTCCATCTGTACCAGTCTCAATAATGACCGTGGCCGGATACAGCAGGCCCTTCTTTTCGGGACCCTGCTTTCTCTTCTCGTCAATGGGCTCTGGATCATTGTGGTGATCGGTGTACTTCCTCTGGCAGATGGCACGGGTTCTCTCCTTACCGCCTTCCAGCAGAATCAGCCTGCCACTGTCCCCCTGGCCCGAAACCTTCATTCCGAGGACATTCGCTTTTGTGGTCTTCTCTTTTCCATGGCAGCTCTTTATACATCTTATGTGGCTGTGGGAGAGGGCTTACGGAATTTTCTGGCCGATCTTCTTGACACGCAGGGCAAGCAGAGCAGGGACTGGTTGGTTGGCGGTCTGACATTTATTCCACCTCTGGCAGTGACGCTCATTTACCCTCAGCTCTTTCTGCAGATGCTCAATCTCGTCGGCGGTCTGGGCGTGGTACTCCTTTTCGGACTGCTGCCGGCCCTTGTTTTTTTTCGCCAGGTCAGAAAACAGAAACAGCCGGTGCGACAGGTCGTTGCCCTGTTGCTCTGCGTGATATTTACTGCCTTGATTCTGCTGGAATGCGGTCAGGAGCTTGGCCTCTTGCAGATCCATCCCCAGGTCGAGTACTGGCATGGGCGACTGCATCCTTAAGTTTCTCCCGGAAAAAATAGTATGCTCTAAACACTGGCATCAGCAGCAGTACCTGGAGCTGTTATCGGAATTTCTGTGTGGTAACGTTGCTGCAAAATTGGTGTTTGCTACAATGGTCGAGAGTATGGTAACTCTCGACTAGGTGTTTTATCTGTCCATTTCTGGACAGATACTCTTTTGAAGAGTAATCCGGTCCGGAGTGTTCCGGAATTGAGAATAAGGAGTTGAGATGTTTCTTCGTATGTTGGCAAGAGATCTGTATCGGAGTCAGAAGGAAGTGGAGAGCCTTGAACAGCAGCTGTTGGAGGCGGATACGGTTGCAGAGCAGGAGAAGGTGAAGGATCTGCTGCGTCAGGCAAAGGTTGAGCTGGAGCAGATCCGTAAGGTGATGGAAGGCAGAAAAGAGCAGTCCCGATCATTAATGCATAAACCGAAATCCCGTTTCTGAGTAATTGCAATGAAAAGACTCTATCTTATCCGTCATGCCAAATCGAGTTGGGCGGATCCGACCTTGCGAGACTTCGACCGTCCGCTCAACAAGAGGGGAAAGCGAGATGCCCCATTTATGGGGGAAAAACTGGCGGAACTGGCAATCAGGCCAGATTTTATCATGTCCAGTTCTGCCAAACGAGCGGAAAAAACTGCGCGAACAATTGCCAAAGCCATCGCTTATCCTCCGAAGAAGATTTTTTTTACTGAGGCAATTTACCTGGCCGATGAGAATGAGCTTTATCGGATTGTTCAGTCCTGTGACGATAAGGTGACTACTCTTTTTTTGGTGGGTCACAATTTTGGGATCACCGATTTTGCAGTCAGTATAGCGGGTGTGCAGATTGATAACATACCTACCTGCGGCATTGCAGCCGTGGAGTTTGACCTTGATTCCTGGCAGCAGGTAGTGCCGAATAGTGGTCGGCTGCTCTTTGTTGACTGGCCTAAGAAATACAAAAGCCAGCGGTAGGGAATGTAGTTGTCCATCTAACTGATTTTGAGAAAAATGGAGTGATCATGCTTCGCTTTTTCATCCGTCTGATCGTGTTGTTCATGACTGTCTCGATGTTTGCCTCCGCAGCATCGGGAGTAACTATGTTTCCCCTTGAGCCTCCTGATACCTCGAGTCCGCGAGCTACTCTGGAGAGCTTTATCCTCTATTCGGATGTCTTTTACGCGGCCATGCGTGCGCCTGTGCCGGATCCCTACGAGGTGCGGGAATCCCTGGAAAGGGCTGTCCGCTGTTTTGACCTGAGCAGGATTGCTCCAACTATTGCGAAGGACGTAGGGCTGGAGTCTGTGCTTCGCTTGCGCGAAGTGCTCGATCGTATCCCCTTGCCGGATCTGGAGGATGTCCCCGATAAAAACGAAGTGAAGAAACAGGATGTCGTCAACTGGCGTATTCCGCATACGGAACTTGTGATTGGAAAAGTGATGGAAGGAGCCCGGCTCGGTGCCTTTCTTTTCACTCCGGAAACCGTCGACCAGCTGGATAAATATTATGGTGAGGTTCAACATTTGCCGTATAAGGATGGAGCCGCGCAGGGAATTTACGAGGAGTATATCTATTCTTCCGGCTGGCTGATACCGGACGGTTTCATCAGCAGGCTTCCCAGCTGGATGAAACAGGGATACCTGGGGCAGGCCATGTGGCAGTGGGCCGGGCTTGTTCTTACCATTGCTTTGGGCGGACTGTTGCTTTGGCCGTTGCTCAGATGGCACAGAAACTGGAAAAACAGGGAAAGCAGCAGCGCATGGCGTTTGGTGCGGTTGGTCTTTCCTCTGTCCGCTATGGGGTTGTGCTTCGTTATGGAGTACATTATCAATACTCAGGTCAATATTACCGGCAGGGTGCTGACCGCCACCACCATGGCAATAGAGGCCCTGTTTTTCCTCTTTGTCGCCTGGGCTATTCTTGTAGGCGGCAATGTCGTTATGCATGGAATCATCACTTCTCGGCATATAAAGGAAGAAGCGCTGGATGCCGATGTCATCAAGCTGGTTTGTCGTCTGGTCTCCTTCGCTCTGGTCTTTACCTTGTTTTATAGGGCGGGCAGTTATTTCGGTCTTCCGGTAACAGCTGTCTTTGCCTCTGCCGGTATTGCCGGGGTGGCGGTTGCTCTGGCAGCGCGTGAGACCTTGGCTAATTTTTTCGGAGGAGTGTCTATTTTCCTGGACCGCCCTTTCCGAGCCGGAGATTATATCGTTCTCGATAGCGGTGAACGAGGTGAGGTCAAAGCCGTCGGTATGCGCAGTACGCGACTTCAGACCCGCGATGATGTGCTTATTACCATTCCTAATTCGGTTATCACCAATCTGAAGATAGTCAATCAAAGTAAGCCCCAACAGGATTTTCGCATACGCATTAAAATCGGTGTTGCTTACACTTCGGATCTGGAGAAAGTGGAGAAAGTCCTTGAGGATGTGGCACGGAACAACGCGATGGTGATGAAGACACCAGCGCCGCGGGTGCGGTTACGAACTTTTGGGGACTTTTCTATTAACTTCGAATTGTTGGTGTGGGCCAGCCGGCCACAGGAGCGAGGACGGCTGACGCATGAGCTAAGTAAGGCGATTTTTTATCGTTTCAAAGAAGAAGGGATTGAGATTCCGTTTCCGCAGTGGGATATTCATATGCGAACTGGCAAGGAAGACGCAGAGAGACAGGCGGAATATGTTATGGAGAGTTCTTCGCGAGATAATTTGTAGTAATCCCGCTCTGTGTGACTGAAAATCTGTACTGAAACAGCTACGTTCGATCATTGAAAAAAATTGGACAGCCTTAGATAAAATCTGGAGATTTTACTCATTGAATGTTCTTAAGTAATTCTTATTAAAAAATACTATGACCGGTATAGTGGGCAAAAGCCTTCCATTTTCACTTCGTAACATCCGGCTCTTCATTGCCCTGCGAGTCCTCTTTAACTGCCGCTTCTATTATCCGGTTTTTACTATCCTCTTTCTTGATTTTGGCCTGACCCTTGAGCAGTTTGCCCTGCTCAATACGGTCTGGGCGCTGACCATCGTCCTTGCTGAAGTGCCTTCAGGTGCTCTGGCCGATGTAGTGGGACGCAAGTATCTCCTGGTAGCCACCTCTGTGCTCATGTTCATGGAGATGCTGCTCATTGCTTTTGTGCCCCTGGGGAATGGGACTCTTATCTTTTGGGCTTTCCTGGTCAACCGTGTCCTCAGTGGTCTGGCAGAGGCCCTGGCCAGCGGTGCAGATGAGGCTTTGGCTTATGATACTCTGGTGGAACAGGGGGATCCTGATGACTGGCCCAAGGTCCTGGATATCCAGATGCGGGCCAAATCCGTGGGGACGGTGATTGCCATGACTGTGGGGGCGCTGGTTTATGATCCGCAGTCGGTCAATTCGGTTTTGCACTGGCTTGGCATTCAGACAGAGGTGACTCAGCAGATGAGTATGCGTTATCCCATCTATCTCACCCTGCTTCTCAGCATGGGTGCCCTTATAAGCAGTCTGATGATGCGGGACCCTGTTCCGCTTTATCAGTCATCTTCGGAGAAGAACCCATTTTTCACGACACTCTGGCAGGCCAGCCGTAAGACCTGGCAGGCCGGTGCTTGGATTGTCGGAACTCCCTTTGCTCTGGCTGCAATTCTTTTTGGGATGGGTTATGACCATGTGCTGCGTATGATCGTAACCATGACCAGCCAGTATTTTCGTCTCATTGCTCTGCCTGAGGCCAGTTTTGGTCTGATCGGAGCAGTGTTTGCCAGCCTTGGTTTTGTCATCCCGAAACTGGCCAGGGAGATGGTACATCGCAACACCCCGGCAGGGAATGCGAGTTATCTTGCCGCAATAACGCTTGTTGCCCTCTGGAGCCTGACCGGATTCATTCCTTATTTCGGTCTGTTGCCCATGGCCCTGATCTACAGCGGGATGATGCTGACCTCGTTTTTCACCAGTCATTATCTGAACCGGATCACCGAATCGCATCAGCGGGCTACGGTACTCAGTTTCAAAGGGCTAGCCTTTAACCTGGCCTATGGCATGGTCGGGGTTCTTTTTGCGGGGCTGATGCAGGAGCTGCGAAAGAGTGTGGCGGTTTCCCGGCCTGACCTGTCCCTGCCTCTTGTTGAGGCCCAGGCCTTTCGTCAGGCCATTGGCTGGTTTCCCTGGTATACCTTGTGTATTCTTGGCCTGATCGTTTGCTTCAGTGCCTGGTCACTGAGAAACTCCGAGGTTCATCGCAAGGCTGGCTGAGCTGGTCCATGTAATTATCACGATGCAGGAGAAAGTTTTCTGACGAGGGGGAGCGGGCAAGAGACGGATCTGTCTGGATAGGTTGAGTCTTTCTTATTACTTCTGGGAGGTTAGTGGATTAGTATGGCTCACGTGGTTGTTACAAGAAAAGCGTTAGACTTATGGTTAGGAACATAGTAATATTTTTTACAATATATCTGTCTAATTTTTTTCTCGTTATTGATATTCACCATTACTGTCGATACTATTATGTGGCATGAAAGAAGAAATTCTCAACGTCGCTTCCCTGACTACCTCCTGGAAATAGAGGGGAAGATACAACATGGACAAATGTTTCAGGAAAGGGCGATTCTGGTTAATATCTCGGCGGGAGGTGCCCAATTCACAACTCTGTACAAGGAACGGTATTACGTTGGCCAACCCTTGCAGACCACTATTTTTTTGCCAGGAAGACAGGAGGTCAAGGGGGGGATGAAGACCATGGCCCATGTTATTCGCATTGATGAGAATGGTGAGCATTCACCGCAAGCCAGAGTTGCACAGGCCAATATCTCAATAAATTTTACAGAACCGTTTCATCTTATGCGGTAAGAAATCAGGACGGCAGGGCAGCATGAGAACGAGAAAGCAGGAGCTCAGTTTTTATAGAAGAATCAGGATCAGCCTGGGATTGATGGGGATTCTCCCATTTCTCCTGGCTATGTATCTGGTGTTGCAGGAAGTGGGGGCACCGAGCCAAACGATGATAGTCAGTGCGGCTCTGGTCTTGTTCAGTATTCTCATGGGCTTTGTTCTGTTGCGTAAGTCATCAGATCAGCTTGCCTGCTTGGCCAGAGAGACATCCATGCCTGGACCCGGCGATGTTCCTTTGCCTTTGAATGTGAAGGTTGATGGTGAGTTGAAAGATATTGCCACTAATTTTAATGCTGTGGTTGCCCAACTCAACAAGGCAAACCGGGATATACAGAGTCGGAGTTTTCAGCTTCAGGAATTCGCCAGAAACTTGTCCGATTCCTACGAGCAGCTGGAAAGTGAAAATCGACTGCGTACCCATCTTTGTCGTTACGTTGGGAAGGATCTTGTTGAAAAACTCATGGTGTCCAAAGATGGTAAGCTGTTGAAAGATGAGAGAAAAATTGTAACTGTCATGTTTGCAGATATCCGTTCTTTTACGGCGATATCAGAGCAGATAGAACCAGAAGAGGTCCTTGCCATGCTGAATGAATATTTTACTGTCATGGTGGACATTGTCTTCAAATATAACGGGATGCTTGATAAGTTGGTGGGTGATCAGATTATGGCGGTATTTGGCCACATGTCCAGTGAAAGGGAAGGGGCCAGGGCTGCTGTACGTGCAGCATTTGAGATGCAGAATGCGGCTGCTGTCTTGATGCGGAAACGAGCAAAGGATGGGCTGCCTGTATTTAAAATCGGCATTGGTATCAACACCGGCAGTGCTATTCTCGGCAGTGTCGGGGCAGAAAACAGAAAAGATTATACCGTGATCGGAGATACGGTGAATGCGGCAGCCCGCCTTGAAAAGCACGCGGGTGAAAGGGAAGTGGTTATAGGTGAACGTACCTGTAAACACATACCTCCATCAATCTATACCGGTAACAGGCAGGAATTACGGATGAAAAATCGTATGGAGCCTGTTGTCTGTTACACCCTGACTCCAACAAAAAAGAGAGTGGCCAAGACAGTTACACCTGCGGCCAGGACAATGCGTATACACCCTGCCTTTCAAGGGGACGTCGCTTGCTGAGGGGGGAGTTCTCTTTTCTTGCCGAGAGGTTCCTTGAAAAGCGAATGTCGAACAGGGTAACATAACATAACGTTTTTCAGTGATAAAAAACTTTTACTGCGACTTGCTCGACCTCCTCGTCTCATTGTCTGCTACCTTTTCTCTTGTTGTTTGCTTCGCTTTGCCTCTTCAATGGCTGCGAAGTTAAGGGTGCTGTGTACTGTCATCAGGGGAAAGATTATGGCCATGAGAAAGATGTTGAGGACAGGGACAATACTAACCAGGGCCGGAAAGACACCCAGTCGAAAGGATGGTGTGCTGTGGCTGCGTAACCAGTTGAGCTTTTGCCCCAGACTCCAACGCCGGCGAGAGGTCGGGTAGTCCACAAACATGAGTGTAGAGTAGTAAGTATAGAGGAGAAAGACTACTACCTGCCCGATTCCGGGTATGAAGTTGGCCACCAGTGCCGCTATGGTCACCAGGATTCCGAAACCGGCAATCTTGACTCCCTCAAAAAGATCAATAAGTATTCCCTTGATGTTCAGAGCCGTATCCGGTTCAAAATCCTTACCTGCATGTATTTTTTCCGTTGTTGTACTCAGAAAGACATAGCCGGGAGACGAAAGCGTGTAAGCAATGAGAAAGGCCAGATAAAAGGCGACGATGCGGCTGATAATAAGAAAAAGCCACTTGATAACCACCCATCCAACATATTTTGTCCATCCCCAAATGCCAGCAGCTTCGGGCTGAGCCAGGAAAAAACTTCCAGTAAGGCTGTCGACAAAATCAACTGTAAGGAGGTAGCCTGCCCAGGTGAAGGCCATGGTCATCAGGATGAGGAACGCACTCCAGGCCATCAGACGTTTGGAGCGCAGGATAAAGGTAAAGGAGTAGGAGAGCGGAATCCATTTTGCCGGTGCGGAGATTCTTGGGATGCTGCTGTTGTTCATGGGAGAGGTTTCTTCGTGTTAGAGTTATTGAGTGTCATGCAGAATAATTTTTGTACACAATAGAACTTTTGGGGAAGAGAGTAAAGGGCGGTGCTGTTATTTTACAGGGGGATATGATAGAGTCCTGTTGTTGTTCAGAACTATGACTATTATTTAAGGGTACCTCGAAAAATTGCCTTTTTGCCCAAGCTCTTCGTCATAGCCAAAAAATAATGCTCACATATCGACCATATGCTGCGCTTATTTTTTCGTCTTCTCCTCGATCTTGAACAAAAAATCTAATTTTAAAAGGTACCCTTAAGGAATCGGATTCGCATGGGAAAAAAACAGGATAAGGCCTTTGTCTGTACTGATTGCGGTGCGGATTTCAGTCGTTGGCTTGGCCAGTGCAGTGTCTGCAGAGAGTGGAATACGGTGAAAGAGGTGCGCCTGGGGAAAAGGACTGTTGGCCGCGCCCCTGGTTACAGCGGAAAACGCTCCGCTGTGCAGCTGCTTTCTGAGGTTGACCGAAGCCGTGCCGAGAGAATCTCAACCGGAATTGCCGAGTTTGACCGAGTTCTGGGGCAGGGAATTGTCTGTGGTTCCGTGGTTCTTATCGGCGGAGCTCCTGGAGCGGGGAAATCTACGCTTCTCCTCCAGGCCCTGGCCAATGGCGCTAATGCCGGAATACCTGTACTCTACGTCTCTGGCGAGGAGTCTCCTCAGCAGATAGCTGAACGGGCTTATCGTCTTGGTCTGCCGGCAGATAATATCAAGATGCTGGCAGAGACCTCTGTTGAGGAAATCTGTGCAGTGCTCGATCAGGAAAAACCGCAGATCGTGGTCATTGATTCCATCCAGGTGGTGCATACCAGTGGCTCTGAATCGGCCCCAGGATCTATCGCCCAGGTCCGCGAATCTGCTGCAGCCTTGACCCAGTATGCCAAAGAGACCAATACTTCCATTTTTATGGTGGGTCATGTGACCAAAGATCACTCTCTGGCTGGTCCCATGACACTCAGCCACATCGTTGATGCCCAGGTGGTCCTCTCATCTACTGATGATGCCCGCTATCGGATCCTGCGCGCGGACAAGAACCGCTTCGGCAGTGTCGGAGAGCTCGGATTTTTTGCCATGACCGACACCGGCCTCAGAGAGGTGAAAAATCCTTCAGCCATGTTTCTTTCCCGTTCCGGCACTTCTTCCTCCGGCAGTGTGGTGACGGTCATCTGGGAGGGAACCAGACCGCTGCTCGTGGAAATTCAGGCTCTGGTCACCGAAAGCCAGTCCGGCAATCCCAGGCGGCTGGCAGTGGGTATGGATCAGAACAGGATCGCAATGCTCCTGGCAGTCCTGGCCAAGCACGGAGGGATGGCAACTGCCAGTGACGAGGTGTATGTCAACGTGGTGGGTGGTATACGGATTTACGAGACCAGTTCTGATCTGGCTGCGGTGATGGGCATTGTTTCCAGTCTGAGAGACAGGGTTATTCCCCATGACTCTCTCTATTTCGGTGAAATCGGGCTCAGCGGTGAGATTCGGCCGGTGGCCAATGGCGAGGCCAGATTGAAAGAGGCCGCCAAGCATGGTTTTCGCCGGGCAGTTATCCCCCGGGCCAATGCGCCGAAACAAGCAGTGGAGGGATTGGAGATTATAGCTGTTTCCAGTCTGGTGGAGGCCTTGGAGGTATTTGTTGGTTAAGAGATGAATGCAGAATATTTTCTTTTTGTATAATAAGTTGTTGTCCTGTTCTTTATGGCAGAAAAAGAAGAATAAATTTTAACAGAGAGGGCCTTATGGATTTCAAGATGCATTTGGAAACTGCCTGGCAGAATACGCTGCAGTTCATCGTTCCCGTCATTTTGCTGACCCTGGTACAAATGGTGGTAACGATCTTCAGTCTCGGTATTCTGCTCCCTGTTACTACAGCTGGATATATGCAGTCCCTGCTATATGCTCTGCGGGACGGGCGTGAGCCAAAGATCGGTGACCTTTTTTCCCAGATGAATCTCTTTCTCCCTCTCTTTGTCTATGGACTATTGGCCATGCTGGCTGTGAGTTTAGGGTTCGTCCTTTTGATAATTCCTGGTTTTCTCGTTGCCGGCTTCATCGTTTTTGCCTCTATCTACGTTGTGCCTTTGATGACGGATAAGAAGATGGGCTTGATTGAGGCCCTGAAAGGGTCCTGGGAAATGGCAACGAGAGAACCTTTGGCTGATCAGATCATCCTTATGGTTCTCTACCTGGTACTTCTTTCCGTGGGTGGCTCCATAGCCGTGGCAGTACTTTTTACCCAGCCTCTGGCCACGTTCCTGGTACTGTCGGTCTATGAAGAACGGTTACAGGGACAACAGGCTGTTATAGAGGAGGAGGCCACGCCTCCTCCCCCCCCTCCTCACCCTACCGATAAAGAGGAGTAATGTGGAGCGGAGAAGGGATGTTGTTAACTCTATACAGTATTGAAGGAAAGCTGGTAATTCCCCGGTGAACTGCTAACGCGGAGAGTGGGCACAAAAGGGAAAAAGCCAAGGGTTCGTAAAGGGGATGTGGATTGATGGAAATGCAAAGAGATGAACTGGAAAAATCCGTTGCCGAGACGTTAAGCTGGCAGCGTCTTGAATGGGAAGGACATGCGCTCTATGTCCAACCCGATATTCCGGACTGGATTGTTGTCTCTGAGGCCAGCGACAGGCTGCTTGGGTATGGAGAAAGGGGGGGTAACAACTTTTATGCCCTGGACCGGCTGGTTGGCGCTCTGGAGACAGAGCCCATACGTCCCTATCGGGGAAGGGGGGCGGCACTGACCCTGGACCGTCTCAAGGAATGCTGGTTTCATCTTACCGACGCCTGCAATCTCAGCTGTCGTCACTGCCTTTTTGCAGCATCCCCTACAAAAACAAGGAGTCTGGAGCCTGAGCTTCTGCAGAATACTGTGGATCAGGCCCTGGCTCTCGGTTGTCGTCTCTTTTCTTTCACCGGAGGAGAGCCATTTCTCTATCCTGATTTTCTTCCTTTTCTGCACAGGCTGCTGGAGAGGAATCAGGACGTGCATGCGGCAATTCTGACCAACGGTATGCTGCTGGATCTGCATCTTGATGAGCTTAAGGGGATGAGTCGTCTCCATCTGCAGGTGAGTCTTGACGGGCTGGAGGTTGCCCATGACAGGCTGCGGGGGCGCGGCAGTTATGGAAAGCTCATGGAAAATCTTCGAGTCCTGCAGAAGGCCGAGATTCCGGTCACCCTTTCGGTGGCGCTCAGTCGTGAAAATATAGAGGATCTGCCGCAGCTGGTGGACGTGGCTGCAGAAGTCGGGGCCGCAAGTATCCATATCCTTTATCACTTTATTCGGGGGAAGGGGAGCCGGGAGCAGTTTATCGATTGCGATACCATTTTCCCTCAGTTCCTTGCCGCCTGGCGTCGTGCCGATGAGCTGGGAGTGACCATCGATAATGTCGATACTCTGCGCAGCCAGGTTTTTTCTACCCCGGGTAGCCGCTATGATCTTTCCAATACCGGCTGGGAATCGCTCGCTGTGGGTCCGGACAATATAATCTATCCGTCACCGGCCCTGGTTGGTATGGAGGCATGTGCCTGCGGCAACCTGGATCAGGGGTTGGCAGAGGTCTGGCATACGAGTCAGGTCCTGGAAGGATTGCGCCGGAGTTCGCTCATCGATTCTCCAGCATATCAGTCCAATCCCCTCAAATTTCTGGTGGGTGGTGGTGATATTGATCACAGTTTTATGCATAGCGGACAGTGGGTGGGACATGACCCCTACGTGGAACTCTATAATCGTATTGCTCTCCAGCTCATTGTTGACCAGGCCAACCGCTACAGGAGTGATGAAAACTGCGCCATCCGGCTGCGTATGGGAGACGTGCGGTATGATTGCCCTGATGAAGAAGGTAGCTCCGATGTGGCCTTGACACACTGCAACTGTTTGATATCGCTGGCATCTGATGTTGGACACAGTTCGGTTCGGGAATTTTATGGTCAGGCCGCATTGGCTGCCAATGAGGATATTATCAACCCCCTTGCTCCGGCCCAGGCCGAGGCGGAATTTATTCCCGGCGAAACCCGTAAGCGTTCCTATGGCTGCGGCAGCCCGGTGACCGATGGCGCCCCTCAAGCGGGCGAGACCCTGGTGGACCTCGGTTCCGGATCAGGGGTTGAGTGTTTCATGGCTTCATCCTCGGTGGGTCGGAGCGGTAAAGTATACGGTATTGATATGACCGACGAGATGCTGCATCTGGCCAACGAAACACGCCCCCAAGTGGCGACGCGCCTTGGCTATGCTAATGTGGAATTTCGCAAAGGATTCCTTGAGCAGATCCCCCTGGACAATGGGCTGGCGGATGTGGTCATCTCCAACTGTGTGATCAACCTCAGTCCTGACAAGCGAATGACCTATCAGGAAATATTTCGTATTCTCAGGCCGGGTGGCAGGTTGGTGGTGTCAGATATTGTCACTGACGCGGCTATCCCCCCTGGAATCAGAAATAATGTTCGCTATCGTGGTGAATGTCTGGGTGGGGCCATGCAGCAGGAAGAACTGGTGGCCATGATGGAAGCGGCAGGATTTTGTTCCATTCGTTTTCTCAAACGCTTTCCCTATCGCCAGGTGGAGGGGATGGACTTTTTTTCTCTCACCTATCAGGCGCAGCGGCCTGCCGGTTCAGGTAAAGAAGAGGGACAGGCTGACGTGGTCTACAGAGGCCCCTTTGGTGCAGTTTATACTGAATCCGGTATCCTTCTGGTCAAGGGGAGACGCACCGCTGTCCCCGCGGCAGAGGTCGCTCTGCTGGATGAATCTGTCTTTGTCCTTGATGACAAGGGGGCAGTGACCAATCTGGTGCTGGAGAACTCCTGCTGTGCTCCGCAGGCCGAAATCGGTCCGGCCCAGAATTGCTGCGATAGTGATGGCTCGGGCTGTTGTGAGGGGGCTGAGGCGTTGCCGAAGAAAGAACGGAAACGTGAGGGCTGTATGCTCTGCGGCGAACCGCTGCATTATTTTACCGAGTTTCGGGATATGCGCTGCAGCTATTGCGGGCGTCTCCAGTCAGCCAACGCCTGCTGCGAACAGGATCATTTTGTCTGTGACAGCTGTCACCGGGAAAACGGCATCGAGGTGATCAAAACGATATGCAGCGGTACAGAGGAAAAGGATCTTATTGCCCTGCTCGAACTGATTCGCAGCCATCCGGCCATTCCCATGCATGGTCCTGAGCACCATGCCATGATTCCGGGTATCATCCTGGCCTGTTATCGCAACAGCGGTGGAAAGCTCAAGAGTGAGAGTATTCTTGCCGGAATTGGTCGGGGGGCTGATATCCCCGGTGGGGTTTGCGGCTTCTGGGGGGTCTGCGGGGCGGCGATTGGCGCAGGGATCGCCGTGTCGACCATACTGGCGGCCACCCCCCTGACTCCGTCATCCAGGCAGACTGCCCAGGCCTGTAGTGCAGAGATCCTGTCGGCTATTGCTCACTACCGTGGCGGCCGCTGCTGCCAGCGTGAAACCTGGATTGCCCTCACTGAAGCGGCCAGACTTTCAGCCGAGATGCTGCCAGTGTCCATGGAGGCAAAAGGAATCCTCCGTTGTCAACAGTATCTGAAAAATCGGGAGTGTATCCGTAAACAGTGCCCCCTTTGGGAAAATAGAATAAAAGACCTGCAGTCTGAGCCAAAATTTATCTCTCTGCCCTGATCTCGGGTTGCTGCCAGGATGGGAAAAGAGCACGACAAATCCTGTCAAAAAAACAAGAGAACAGAGCAGTCAGATGTTACATAAGAGCTTACGGCAACTTTGAATAATTGCTTTTTCAACCAATTTCCCCGTTCCTCCACCTTGAACGAAAATGCTAATTATTCAAAGTACCCTTACGGTGTTACTACGAGTATTCGCCCGTCAGGGAGAGGTGGATTGAGTACTTTAGCATTATCGAGTTTTTCAGCCAGCAATGAATAGAGGGTGGTGTAAGTGTTCACCTGATCGCTGCCATATTCTTTAAACCAGTAGTACTGGTCCCCTCCGTGTTGGGCCAGATAGGCGTTGGTGGCCAGGGCATACTCTTTTTCCGGTTCAATGGGACTGTAGGATCTGTCTCTGTTACGGATCTGGGCATCAACTATTCGCTCTCCCGGTTTGAGCACCTCCCAGCCCTCTTCTTTCCCGGCAACCTCCTGACTGTTCTTCGACGGATTTATTGATAAGCGCAGACCAGCAACCTGGAGAAATCCGCCTTGGCCGATGAGGGAGGCAGAGTGTTCCAGGACAGCATGCAGATATTTCCCTTTTATTTTCAGGAGGTAGACATCATTTTCAAATTCATCAATCTCGTGCAGCATGGTGTCTGTGATCTGTCCGGCCGGATATTCCTTGTTCCCCCGGAAGGCGCCGGCGTTATTGAGGACGACATCTACCTGAAATTTTTCTAAAATGAGATCGTTTATCATGTCGGCCACCGTTGACTCACCGGACCTGACAGAGTTCTTGTCAAGCTGCCAGGCACTGTCGGTGCGGCCAAGGACCACGGCTGCAGGGAGTTGCTCAGTATAATGCCGCAGCTCCTCAGCGGTTATTTGGTCTTCAGAAACCGACTCCGTCACTGGTATCAGGGTATAGGCGACTGATTCAGGAATAATTTTTCTGTCACTGCTGAGTTTCATATCCAGACGCACAAGGGCCGCTCCCTTTTCTCCACCATTGACGATCAGGGTTCTGTTTACAGTTTCCAGTTTTGGCAGGTATGAATGGGAGTGACCGCCAAAGATCAGATCAATGCCTTTAACTTCGGCAGCAAGCTGACGGTCAAGATCGGATCCGATATGTGTTATTGCCACGATCAGGTCTGCACCCTTTTCACGCAGCTCTGAGACCATTTTTGTGGCTACTGCAACGTTTGAACCGTTCAAAGATACGTTGCCAGTGGTGGTCACATAGGGAAACTTGGGAGTCATCAGAGAAAAGAAACCAATTTTGACATTGTCATATTGCCTGATCAACAGAGGTTGACAGGAGCCTTGCATTACAGTCCCTTTGACTGCCAGGTCGGAACAGAGGGGAACAAATTTAGTCTTCTCCAGGGCTTCCGCGAGGAGGCCCGGCCCTCGATCAAACTCGTGGTTGCCAAGGGCCAGAATTTCATAGCCTGCGGTCCCGAGGAGACTGAAGATGGCCTTGCCGTTAAATGTGTGGAAGTAGCGACCCATCAGGTCATCCCCTGATGAGAGGATGATAACAGGTCCCTGGCCCTGTTTTTTGCTCTCTTTAATCAGGGTGGCAATTCGGGCAATTCCGCCCACGACATCAATTTTTTGCCCTCGGTCGCCAAGGTCGCTGGAGCGATGGGATGACTCCAGCTGTCCTTGCAGATCGGCTGTACCAAGGAAAGTCAGCTGTTGGGTTGCTGCTGTCATGGTTGGAGCGGCCCATAGACCCGAACAGCTCAGAAAAAGTGAAAACAGTGCTGAAAAAAGGATGATGCGTGAGTTTTTCATTTTTTTTCTCCACAGGTCGAGCCTTATTCTATTATTGTCAATTGAGGAACCAGTTGTCATTGTGCCACGATATACAGGATGAGGTCAAGCTTCTGTACTCAGTGATTTTTCGAAGGAGTATGAAAAAGAGATCGACAAATCCTTTGAAAATTGTTCATATACTCGCAAATGGTATGTTTGATACAATCAG
Organism: Pseudomonadota bacterium; assembly: GCA_018820855.1. GTDB lineage: Bacteria > Desulfobacterota > Desulfobulbia > Desulfobulbales > Desulfocapsaceae > Desulfocapsa. Next base: position 110,934 of record JAHJNL010000086.1, read on the forward strand.
TATAAAGGAAGGAGGACTTCGATGAGCGGACATGGGCATGGACATGAGAAACCGGAAGAAGATCACTCAATCTGTATCAAGGTTGGAATTTTCTTTGTTTTCGTCATTGTTGGATTTTTTGTGATTGGTATGATCAACTGAGACAGTAATCGAACGAAATGACAAAAAACCGCCTGGGGCACAGCTCCTTGGCGGTTTTTTTTGTTTTTACGTTCAGTGGTGGAGTATGGCTGGGAAAAAGTTTTATGCAGTAGCCAAGGGCCGGAGGCCAGGAATATATACCTCCTGGCCGGATGCCGAAGCCCAGGTTAAAGGATACGGCGGAGCCAGGTACAAGGGTTTTGCCAATCGGTCTGAGGCAGAGGCCTGGATAGAGAATCCTGAGTTGCAGCAGCGGCGGAAGATGCCGGAAAAAATGGCAGGAGTGCAGAAAAAACAACTCGGAAGCTCTGCTGACCGGGTGGAAATTTATACCGACGGCGGGGCCATCAATAATCCCGGCCCTGGTGGCTATGGGGCTGTCATTCTCGCAGAAGGGAGGGAGCTGGAACTTTCAGGCGGCTATCGGCTTACAACAAATAATCGGATGGAACTCATGGCCTGTATCAAGGCCATCGGCGCCTTGCCGTGTCATGACAAACCGGTTCTTCTTCACTCAGATTCCAGTTATGTTGTTAACGGCATCAGTAAGGGTTGGGCCAGGGGGTGGCGCAGGCATGGCTGGGTGAAGTCAGATGGTAAACCGGCCCTGAATTCCGACCTTTGGGCTCAGCTGCTGGACCTTATAGAAGGCCTGAATATCAGTTTTCACTGGGTCAGGGGACATGCCGGTCACCCCTTAAACGAACGCTGCGACCAACTGGCTGTACAGAATGCCAGAAAAGATAATTTGCCCGAGGATACAGGTTACAAACCATGACTGACCAGAAAAAAAACAGACAGCACCCAGGTGCTTTTCCGGAACTTGGGCCAGATACCGTACTTAATATTGTCGAGGCAGGCCTGGGAATATCCTGCACGAATCTCTGCAGGCAGTTTAACAGCTATATCAACCGTGTTTTTGAGTTGAAGGCCGTGGACGGAAGAGGGCTGGTGGTGAAATTCTACAGGCCTGGCCGCTGGTCAAAAACAGCCTTACAGGATGAGCATGACTTTCTCCTTGAGCTGGACCAGCATGAGATTCCGGTAATTCCACCCTTAACCCTGGCCAATGGGGGTACCCTTGGTGAGCATGAGGGACTTTGTTTTAGTGTCTTTCCCCGCTGTGGGGGACGCAGTTCTGATGAATTCAGCGAAGATCAATGGTTGGAGATTGGGCGTCTGCTTGGACGCTGCCATGCAGTAGGGGCTGTTCATCCTTCCAAAGACAGGGTGAAGATGGTTCCAAACCATTCTACACGTGAGCAGGTACGCTTTATCTTGGAGGGCGGAGTTATTACCCAACCGCAGACAGCTGCCCGATTTTCTTCGTTGTGCCAGGAGCTCATTAATGAAATCACTCCCTTATTCAAGGATATGAAACTGAGCAGAATTCATGGTGACTGTCATTTTTCCAATATCATCCACCGCCCTGGAGAATCCTTTTTTCTAATTGATTTTGATGACATGTCCATGGGATTGCCAGTCCAGGACCTGTGGATGCTCCTCCCTGGAGTTCCTGAGGAATCTCTGTTGGAGATCGACCTCTTTCTTGAGGGCTATGAGACCTTCCACCATTTCGATCGACGGACTTTTAAGCTCATTGAGCCTCTGCGCGCCATGCGTTTCCTCCATTATATCGCCTGGCTGACCTATCAGTACCTGGCTGACGGCAGCGCCCCCATTGTTCCTGGATTTGGTTCAGCGGAATACTGGGAGGGCGAGATAGGCGATCTGGCAGACCAGCTTGAGCGGATCCGAAAGGGGATGGGCGGATTCGGTAATATGGCTTGAAAGGCTGAAGAACAACGACTAAAGAAAAACTAGTAAACAGGTTGTTGGTGGAAGAGATGGTAATTTTCGCTTACCATGTTAAAGAGTTTTTTCGGCATTCAACATATACCGCCGTGATTTGAGGAACTAGCTTTGGATATAAAAGAAAAACTGCTCTGCTATTGTTTTTCCCACAGTCGTGCAGATCTAGAGCAGGACATCAATAAAAATGGCAGGTCTGTCATCATGGAAGAGATCATCTCTTTTTCCCGTTCCGCAAAGTGCCGCTGCGAGAAGACAAATCCATCGGGCCAATGATGCCTCGCTGATGTGCGCCGGGCGGTGAATGAGATTATCAGGTTGCATTGTTTTTCTATAGAACAATAATGGCATGACAATGAGTGAAAAGCGAAAAAGAATTCTCTTTCTTTGTACCGGCAATTCCTGTCGCAGTCAGATGGCAGAGGGTTGGGCCCGGCACCTGCATGGCGACCGAATTGAGGTCTGCTCTGCCGGCATAGAGGTGCATGGCTTGAATCTCATGGCAGTCAGGGCAATGCAGGAGGCGGGAGTGGATATCAGTAGGCACTGGTCAAAACATGTAGATGAGTTGCCGGATAAGGATTTTGATCTGGTGATCACTGTCTGCGGGCATGCTGATGAAAATTGTCCTCTGTTTCCCGGGGCCACCAAGGTCATTCATCACGGTTTTGCTGATCCCCCGCAACTGGCCAAAAACGCAAAAAACGAGGAAGAAATATTTGCATGCTATCAACAAGTCTGTCTGGAGATACGAGATTTTGTAAAAAGCCTGGGTCCGCTTTGCTAGCTGTTGCTCCCCGGTATTAGGAGGAGTTATGGGGTACAAAAGAAGCTGATGATTCGATTACTATTTTCAGGGAGAAATATGATACGAAAATACTTATTGGTTCTGTGTCTGCTGCTGCTTTCCAGCTGTGCGTATATGGGTGGCGAGAATGATCGTTTTCTTGCGAAGAATGATGGTACGGTAGTTGATGTGGAAAGCGGTCTCATGTGGGCTGCTGCTGACAACGGCCAGAGCCTGACTTGGCCGGAGGCCTTGGAATACTGCAATTCCTATACAGGCGGCGGTTATCACGACTGGCGTTTGCCCAAAAAAGCAGAGCTGGCTGCCCTCTATAAGGCAGGGATTCGAAGGGACAAAGGGACGATTACTATTCATGAAAATTGGGTCTGGGCTGCTGAGACCGATGAAACCAAGGGGGCCTACTGTAGTTTTAAAATGGGAGGTTGCGATTGGGTGGAAAAGGTGGTTTCCTTTGCCTTGCGTGCTCTTCCTGTTCGCGATACCCGAAACATTCCATCTTCATCGCCGGTGGTTCAAGCTCAATCGCTGGAGCAACGACTCCAGGTTCTCGATCTTCTTCACAGGCAGCAGCTTATCACTCAGGAAGAGTATGATCAGAAAAAGGCTGTAATCCTGCATGAACTCTGATCTTTCCGGTCCACCCCCCTGTCGAATTCTGCCATCTCTGCCCGGTGATGTAGACAGGGGGTTTCATGACTTGAGCAGGGATATGGATCCGAGCCTGGTCCATGTCTTCCTCGACAAACTGCAACGCTATGCAGCCAAACCGGATCGGGCACTTTTTTTTGCCGAGTCCGCAGGAAAGATAATCGGTTTTGCCACCATCATCGACCGGGCAGAGGCACCGGAAGGTATGGGTGAGGATGTCGCTCATCTTCTGCAAAACTATGGTTGTGGTACCGGGCTCATGGTCCTGCCGGAATTTCGTCGCAGGGGCGTTGCCCGTATCCTTGTTCAACACTGGCAACAGTGGGCTCAAGCCAGCGGTAGGCAGGGGGTCTGGATCGTCACCAGAGAGATGGCGGACTGGTACCAGCGTTGTTTTCACTACTCTGTACTTGGGACCACAGTGCGCCATGGAGTGAAAAAAACCGTGCTGGCCAGGAGTATATCTCAGTTCTCTTCCTCTTGAGTCTTTTTACGGCATCGTCTCAAGTCGGCAATGGTCCATGTTACAGAGATAGGCTCTGTGCCAGTGCCTCGCGGATGTGATCGCACAAGATCTCTGCCACTCCCTCCATCATTCCCAGGCCATGGTTTATGGCCGATAGAGAAATACCTGCCCTGGTCAATTGCGACTTCCATGAATCAGGATCGGGCCCGGTCAACTCTCGCTCGAAATGTCTGCCTGCCACCAGCATGAATGGGATAAGACAGGCAGATTCAAAGCCTGCCTGTTGAACATGTCGGATCATTTCTGCAGGGGCTGGATAGCCCTTAAGCAGGGCGAAAAATATTCGTTTGCCAAAACGTTTACGCAAGAAATGATCTAGGGCAAAATACCCGGTCCAGGCCGGATGGCTGGTTCCATGCCCACAAATAATCAGGGCTTGGTTTTCATGTCCATCGGCGATGATATCCAGGCATGGACAAATTTTTTCATAATCTGAAGGGGAACTGAGTAAAGGCAGACCAATGGAGACGTCCAGTGGACAGTTGTGTGCTATGCGGACAAGTTTATGGAATTCATGACCAGGCCATAGATGCGCGGATTGGAGCACTGCCTGTCTGTAACCTTGCTGCTTGAGTTTTTGCAGTACATCCTCCGGGCCTGGGAAGCCTGACGTATCTATGCCACTATTTTTTGAAGTAATAACTCGAGAAGAAAAACTCCACAAGATCTCATGCCCGGAAAAACAGTTGCGGATGAGTGTATCGAGAAACGAGTAGGTGTTAAGTGCTCTTGAAGTTGTGCCGAATGCACTTATGACAATGGGAATGTTCATGAAATACCATTAATGATTCTAGGGGGATTAGTAGTCTCTCATACCATATATTGTGGTATTAAAAAAGAAAATTGCATTTTGTTCAAAGACATGGAAAAAAATTAACGAACCCATTGAAAAAATATAGATAATTAGTTGACACGGAAGAGCAAATACGATAGTACAAGAAATTGAAGTAAAAATATTTGTACGCTATAGAGATCTGTACTGAACAGATGTGACATGCAAGACTGAAGAGTTCAAGCTGTTTTAATTTATTATTAATTAATTTTTATTTTCAGCTTGAACGTTGGCTCGGCTTTTCAGGAGGGTCGGGTCGTAACATTCTAAGAGGAAGGAGGATACAAGATGGTGAAAAAATTTTCCATGTTGGCCCTTGCCGGTCTGATCGCACTGCCTGCAGTAGCGTCAGCAAGCGGTGGAGCTAATGCCGGTGACCTGGAGCGAAAAATTGAAGAGTTGAGCCTGCAGTTGGATCAGCTGAAAGCCCAGATGTCAGAGAAAGGTGAAGGTGTAAGTCAGTCAGATTTTAATGCGCTTTCCGATACCGTTGGTAGTATGGAAGAGCGTTCCGACAGCTGGGATCTGGCTGCCCGTATCAACTTCTACGGAGATTTCCGTGCCCGTCTCGATTACTATCGTGCCAAGACTGTTTCTGAGTCAATTCAAAGGAGTGATACTCTCTGGACCAATCGTTTTCGCCTGAACATGCGTGTTAAGGCTACAGAAAACGTTGAGTTTAAGGCCCGTCTTGCCATGTACAAAGCCTGGGGAATGGAGACCACCCCGAATGGTATTGGTGGTGGCTACCCAATGTGGGATGGCAACAGTACCCGTCAGCCTTCAGACAATGCCCTGCGTGTTGACCGTGCCTTTGTAAACTGGAATAACATTGCCGGAGTACCTCTCTGGTTCTCCATTGGTCGTCGTCCTACCACTGATGGTCCTCCTGCCCAGGTTCGCATGGGTACCGATGAGCGTATGGCCACCCCGGTTGCTTTCATGGACTGGCCATTTGACGGTATCTCCATGGGCTATGCCTATCGTTGGGGCGTTGACGCCTTGGGAACCGGTCGTGTCCGTTTCTGTTATGGACGTGGATTCGAGGATGGACTTGAGGTCCAGGATGGTACCGAAGGTATAATGGATGATATGGATTTTGCCGGCCTTAGCTGGGATGTCATGAAAAAGGGTGATCGTTTCTTGAATCTCCAGTCTTTCATGGCTTTCAACGTCTTTAATTATCCCTCTTTCGAGAGTGATTTCATCAATGCTTTCGCCCCGGCTGTTTATGGTCAGCAGACGGAACTCGGTAATATCATGCACACCTCTGGTGTGTATATGGATAAAATCGGTGACGTAAGCTTCTTCGCTGCCGGTGGCTGGTCTCAGACCGATCCCAATGATAATGGTATGTTCAATGATTACATTGGCATGATGATGGGTGGCACTACTAACAGCGATAAAGAGAATGGTTACTCTGTTTATCTCGGTGCTCGCTATGATATCGATTCCATTGGCCTGAAACTGGGTGCTGAGTGGAACTACGGTTCAGAGTACTGGATTGCCATGAGTCCTGGTCATGATGACATGTATCTGTCTAAGCTGGCTGCCCGCGGTAACGTCTTTGAGGTATACGGAATCTATGACCTGCCCACAGGCGAGGCCATCTCCAAATACGCCAAGACCTTTGTCCGTTTCGGCTATCAGCGTTACGAGTATGATTACTCCGGTTCCATGGATTGGAATATGAAGCCATATGACCTTGGTGATGCCATGGATCAGCAGTACTTGAGCATGCTGGGTCAAGATCCTGTTGAGAGTGCAGATCAGGTTTACCTGACCTTTGAGGCATTCTTCTAGGCCGTTTTCTGTTTTAAACTCTGCAGTATTCTGGGGAAGGTTCCTTTTGGGGGACCTTCCCCATTTTTATTGGTTCCCGACGTAAACATGGCAAATCAACTTCAAGGCGGCAGAGAGAGGGGAAGAATCATCATTTCCACCGATCGGCGCGGAGGAATAAGCCGCTCTCCCTACAATTCTCTAAACCTCAGTTATGGAGTAGGTGATGAATCGTATTGTGTTGCTGAAAATCGTGAGCGACTCAAGATTGAAGGTCCCTTTACCCATCTTCTTTCCGCCAGGCAGGTTCATGGAGATGATATCTTTATGGCCACAGGGGAATTAAGTGCAGACCTTGAGGTCGATGGCTATGATTCCTTAATGACAGAGACAATTGGTCTTGGTTTGATGATCCAGCAGGCCGATTGCCAGGCGGTGACACTCTATGACCCCAGACGCCCGGCAATAGCTGCCGTTCATTGCGGTTGGAAGGGAAGTGTCCTCGATATTCTCGGAAAAACGGTGCAGGCCATGAAAGACTGTTATCGTACCTCACCATCAATGCTGCAGGCATATGTCAGTCCCTCCCTTGGCCCATGTTGTGCCCAGTTTATCAATCACGCCAGAGAATTGCCTCCCGCCTTTCTTGCCTTTCAGGAGCGCAAGAACTATTTTAATTTCTGGAAGATCAGCAGGATGCAACTGCTGCAGGCAGGACTGGATGCGGATAATATTATACTGTCCGAACAATGTACTTCATGCTCAGCAGATCATTTTTCCTATCGCCGTGCCTGCCGGCAGGGAGATGGCCGAACCGGGCGCTGTGCCACAGTGATCGGTCTGGTATAAAAATTTGTATGATATTTGAGGTTGTTTTTTTGAATTCTCTTCTCTCAATTATCCATATTTCGCGGTTACAGTTCGATTTAGCCTGTTAACATATACTATGCGCATTCTTGTTGTTGAAGATGATAAGAAAATTGCAGCGTTTCTGGAAAAGGGTCTGCAGGAAGCGGGATTCACCGTTGATGTCTGTCATGATGGTATTTCAGGCTTGTCACTTGCTTTGACGGAGCCCTACGAGGCAGCAGTGGTGGACATTATGCTGCCCGGTCTTGACGGCCTGAGTCTGATCGAGAAGATCCGGGGACGAGGAATTGTGATTCCAGTCCTCATCCTCAGTGCTCGACAGTCCGTGGATGATCGTATTGAAGGGTTACAGCGCGGAGGGGATGACTACATGGTCAAGCCCTTCTCTTTTAATGAGTTACTGGCTAGGGTTCAAGCCCTCCTGCGACGCGGGCAGAAAGGCGGTGAGAGTGGAAAACTCACTGTGGGAGAGTTGCAGCTTGATCTGCTTAAGCGCGAAGTCAGGCGACAGGGGAAAAAGATTGAACTGCCGGCCAAGGAGTATGCACTCCTGGAACTTATGATGCGTAATCCCGGGCGTGTGCTCTCCAAAACATCCATATTGGAGCGGATCTATGAGTATAATTTTGACCCCCAGACCAATGTGGTTGATGTTCTTGTCTGTCGTCTCCGCAACCGGGTAGATAAGGAGTATGAGGTTAAACTTATCCATACTGTCAGAGGCATGGGCTATGTCCTTCGCACTGAATAACCTGTTTGTACACCGTCTCAGACCCGGTCGGCTCCTCTTTTTTTTCCTCTTTCTCTGGCTGTTCTCAGGCCTTTTCCTTTTTTTTCATCTCCAGTTTCTGAAAAGTCAGATTCAGAATCAGGAAATGCAGCGTCTGCAGGTCGGGCTTGATAATTATCTCAAGAGAAGCGGCGTCACATCTGGAGAAAATTTTATCCTGGAGAGTGAACCTCCTCAAGAGGTAGATTTTATCCGTTTGGTCAGGGGACGGGATCAGTTTCTTCTTACTGGCAATACGACCATGAATTTCACAGGGCTGGTGGATCTGGACCCATTTGCCCATGGAATCTGGATAGATCTTATGCAACCGGGAGATTCCGGCACCTGGCTCTTGGTATCCAGGAAGCTTACAGGTGGATTGGTGCAAGCCGGTAAAGATGACAGCAGTGCAGGCATTGCCATGTATCAGAGGGCGGTTCGTGTTTCCTTTTGGAGTTTTTGCCTGGCCGCCCTGCCTTCCCTTGTCCTTTCTTTTTTTCTGATGTATCTCATTCAGCAGCCTTTGCGGCAACTTCACGATGATATGGCAAGAGCCTTGGCGAAAAGATCCCTGCTCCTGCCAAAACACCGTGGACACTATGATGAACTGGCGCCGTTGTATCAGCAACTGGAACAGCTCTTTCAGCAAAACAGACAATTAATCCAGGAGATGCAGTCTTCACTTGATAATGTTGCGCATGATCTGAGAACGCCGATGAGCAGATTGCGGGTTGTGGCCGAGTATGCTCTGCAGTCAGAGAGGAATGAGCCGGAACTCTATCGCAATGCTCTTTCTGATTGTCTGGAAGAATCCGAGCGGGTGATGTCGATGCTTAAGGTCATGATGAGTGTAGCCGAAGCTGAGGCAGGCACCATGCGCCTGGAGTTGGAAGAGTTGGATCTTATGAAAACCCTGGAGGACGTGATATCTCTTTATCAATATGTTGCGGAAGAAGAGCAGATTGCTGTTTCCTGTGCAGGAGAAAAAGGGGTTTTTGTCCATGCTGATAAGACCCGTATCAGTCAGGTCTGGGCCAATCTTCTTGATAACGGAATAAAATACGGGCACGAATCTGGAACAGTGAGGATTACTGTTGCCACAAAGGATAATTTTGCTGTGGTCAGTTTTTGCGATGACGGCATGGGGATTTCCGAGGCAGAGATTAGTCGAATATGGGATCGACTGTATCGCGGCGATCGAAGTCGCAGTCATCAGGGACTAGGGCTGGGTTTGAACTACGTCAAGGCAGTTGTCGAAGCCCATGGAGGGCAAGTACTGGTAAAGAGTAAAATTCGTGAAGGCTCCTGCTTTGAAGTGCGTTTGCCATTGCTGCGCAAATGAAGATAGCCAACTTTACGGAGGAGATTTCCCAATAAAATTGTACCAATGATAGCAAAAGAAAGGGTAGTGAGGGAGCCATTACAGGCTGAAATCGCAGAGTAACGGGGCATGATCGGAGAAACGAATATCCGGGATGGAAAAGTTTGAGGCGATAAGCTCCGGACTATGGAGAATAAAATCAAGATGACGTTTCGGGGCATGGCTGGGATGTGACGGTTTGCCTGTGAGATTGGCGTTGCATAGTCTTGAAGCCGCCATAAAAAGCTGCAGTTCACGATCACCGCCAAAGGTGTTGAAATCACCTGCTACGATCACTGGCTTTGTGCTGTTTGAAATTATACGGTGGAGATGTTCGAGCTGCTGTTGTCTGTGTTTGAATTTTAAGGAGAGGTGGACAATAAAGATACAGATGTCATCAAGTTCCACTTCGATGACCAGGCGTTTGACTCCTTCATTAAAATAATGAAAGCGGGAACTGTTAATTATCCGGTTGGTGAGCAGGGCATTGCTTTGCTTGTTCAGTACTGGAATCCTGTTGGCCAGTGACTTGTCTCCGTACTTGGTTTCCACAATATGAAAATGGTCCAAACTGTTAGCGATTACCTCGGCCTGACAACATTTTCCGGAACGATAGGACCCGGAGTCAACTTCAATAAGACCTATGATGTCCGGGTGGACGGAGCGGATAAAGGAAACGATCTGATCCAGGGTGTTTCCGGTCTGTTTGAAAAATCCGGTAAAGGGAAGAGGTAGGTGGTATCGTGCCCCATGGCCTGTGGCATACCGTATATTATAGAGTAAAAAACGCATGCAGTTATGATAGCGGTTTCTGCACCACTTTGCAATGAGGCCTTTTTTTATGGCATCACATCTGAGATGTCATATGTTCTGTTTCAATCATTGCGGCTGGAAGAGGTTGCCTGTGTCGTTTGTTCATGTAATTATCCTTGTGAACCTTATACAGCCAGCTATGTGAACCCGATAGATCACACTCCATGAGTATTTCCGTGCAGCAACAGAAGTGGGATATTGTAAACTCTTACCTTTTTTCTCTATATCTCATATGGTACAGTAACGCTTCATAACTAAGAGACAATACAATAGATTCAAACAGACAGGATAGAATATGACCACAATACATATCGGATCGAGAAAGAGTAAACTTGCCATGTGGCAGACCGAGACCGTTGCCGCCCTGCTGGAAAAGAGCGGTTTAAAGACGGTGATCAGTTCCATGGAGACCAAAGGTGATAAGATTCTTGATGTTTCCATCGCCAAGATCGGCAGCAAAGGAGTCTTTACTGAAGAACTTGAGGAGCAACTGGGCGGTGGCACGACAGATATCGCTGTTCACAGTGCCAAGGATATGCAGTCTATTCTGCCGGATGGTTTTGGTCTCATCGCCTTTACCGACCGGGAGAAGGTCAATGATGTTCTGCTGTCCATGGACAAGTCCATAGACATAGAAGACAAAAGTCGGGCAATCCGGATCGGCACTTCCTCTGTACGGCGTATTGCCCTCTTGAAACACTACTACCCTCATGTTGAAACTGTTGATATGCGCGGAAACCTGCAGACCAGAATCAGCAAAATGAAGCAAGGTATCTGTGATGCCCTTATTCTGGCCTATGCCGGGGTGAAACGTATGGAATATGAGGATATGATCGTCAAGGTTTTTTCAGAGGAGGAGTTCATTCCTCCGGTGGGGCAGGGCTGTATCGCTATCGAGGCGGCAGAGAGCCTGGATGCAGAGAAGCAGGAATGGGTTCGGGCCTGTCTCAATAATCCGGATTCTGAAGACTGCCTGCTGGCTGAACGTGCCTACCTGCGGACCATGGAAGGAGGCTGTTCCATTCCTGCATTTGCATTGGCGATTCTTGATGGACAGCAAATTGTCCTGCGTGGGGGCTTGGCCAGTCTGGATGGTACGACAGTTCTGGTCAAGACAGAAAAAGGTCCCAGAAAAGAGGCTGAAGAGCTGGGACAGCGCCTGGGGAAATTTATCCTGGAAAACGGTGGCCGGGAAATATTGGCCGAGGTCCGACGTGTCCAGGGATGAAACAACGGCGTGTATCAACAGGTAATGGTCTCACGTTCTCTTCTTTATACATTCAATGGAAAAAGGAATACATCCTATTGGGCAGGAGGCTTTATTCGATGAAGGGGTGCACTGGCGGATCAACTGTAATTGTCTTCATTTTCCTATTCACCATTACAGCCGGCGGTCTGGCAGGCTGTGGGAAGAATGCTCCTCTCAGGCAACAATTTTCCGCACCTGCAGCTGTTACGGCGGCAGAGCTTTCACCAGGACTTACAGTTTTCTATTTTGATAAATTCTACCGAAGTACTGGGCATATGCCGACTTATTTAGAGGCAAGGTCCCAAGGGAGGCCGGGAAAACCTGTTTTTCAGCTCAACCATCAGTTTGCTCATGACGTACCGGTTTTTGATTCCGGTGCGCAAAAAGGCGTCGGTATGGTACTGGCAGGGTATCTCCATCTTGCTGAAGCCGGCGAGTACAGATTCCAGGCCCTGGCTAATGACGGTATAGAGTTTTCTCTTGACGGCAGCCTCTTGTTTGAGGATCCCGCGGTGCACAGCGACAGGTTGTCTCCCGTCGGTATTGCCGATGTTGCGGCAGGCGGTTGGTATCCGATCCTTATTCGCTATTTTCAACGTAAAGGAACAGCTACTTTGAAACTCTACTGGCAGCCGCCTGCCGCCACGGAATTCTCCATTATCCCTGCAGGAATCTATGCTCATCAAGAGACAAGAGAATAGATGATGCAGATATTATTTTTGGCATATTGTCGTTAAATAGTGCAGCCACTGCTCAAATCCTTCCCCGCTGGTGGCAGAAAGATCCATGACCAGCAAGTTGGGGTTCAGCTGCAGGGCCTCGGCCTTGGCTTCCTCAACAGGGAAATCAAAGTAGGGAAGGAGATCGGTCTTGGAAATAATGAAGACCTGGGAACTGATAAAGGCCTTGGGGTATTTAGCTGGCTTGTCCGGTCCTTCCGGGACTGATACCAGGACGACCCGGTGATGTTCTCCTAAGTCAAAGGTGGCCGGGCAGACAAGATTACCTACGTTTTCTATGACGAGCAGGTCGAGCTGGTCTCCACCAGGTTCTTTTTCCAGAAGATGCAGTCCCTTGTGGATCTGGGCTGCGTCAAGATGACAGGCCCCTCCGGTTGTCAGCTGGATTACGGGGACTCCCTTGGCCCGAATGCGTGCTGCATCCCTGTCTGTTTCGATGTCTCCCTCTATGACACCAATCCTGAGCCTGTCTTTCATGGCTTCAATGGTCTTTTCCAGGAGCGTGGTTTTGCCAGACCCAGGGCTGGAAATCATGTTGATGGCTACCGCCCCCATCTTTTCAATATGGACCCTGTTTTTTTCTGCCATGGCCGTATTAGCTGCCAGCAGGCTCTGGTGGACGTCAATCACCTTTGAATCGTGGGAATGGTCGGGAGTCAAGTCACAGCCGCATGAATCACACATAAATACACCTTTATAAAAAAAAATGGCTGCCGAAGCGGCCGGTTATCGTAATTGATTAAAGTTCTCACGTTGTTTTCTAATTAAGTATAGGATCCGTCATTGGCGAAACCCAACTGTCATTCCATTTGAACCTGACGCAGGATAATATCATCTCCCCCTTCTGGACTGAGAAGGGTTTCTGAACAGGCCGGACAGGCCTCCGGCTTCAGCTCTTCCTCAATTCTTTTGCCACAGCCGCAGCATAGGTAGGTCGCAGGTGTACTTTCTATGACCAGGCTGGCGCTGCGGGTCAAAGGGTCTTCTGCGGAGAGGATGTCGAAACCGAATTGAAAGGAGTCAATGACCACCCCGGAAAGGGGACCGATATCCATACACACGGTTATCACCTTTGTCTTGTTGTGCTCTCGGGCCAGTTCGTGCAACTGACTGAGCAGGCCTTGGACCAGAGACATCTCATGCATGACAGCTCTTCTCGTTTTTACTGTTTTGCGGACATATGGCGTGGCCGAGTTCCTTGAGGCGCTGCACAAGAAGATCACCGATTTTTTTAACCTGTACTGCAACCGAATCAGACATCTCAAGTCCGGTGGCCAGGCTTTCCGGTACTACACAGAAAAACTCAACGGTCTCAGGACTGATATCACGCAGCTTACAGATATCCAGTATCTCTAAAATCCCTAATTGATGCGGAGACATCCGTGTCTGCATGGAGCCGTTTCTTGCCTCATCAGCCGTAAACGTATAGAGTGTCCCAGGTGCTGCACCCTTGAGGTTGACCACATCAACCACAAACACGGGGTCATGGGTTTCGAGAAAGGGTGCCATGTAGATACCTGCAGTTCCCCCGTCAATGATCGTGACGGTATCGGGGAAGAGGTACTCTTCTTCAAGATACCGGGTAACATGAATACCAAAGCTCTCGTCAGAGAGAAGAAGATTACCGATTCCGAGAATTCCTGTCTTTTTGTTTTCTTTTTCCATTCTGACTCCTTAGCAGATCCTGGGTAGAGGTTCCCCGTGCAGGGGAGTAAGTATTCTGGAGCCACCTATGGCTGTGCGCAGCACAACCTGGCCTGGGGTTCCTTTTTTCAGACTTCCGATAACAGCACTTTCTTTTCCTACGGAAGTGGACTGCATAAGTTTCAAGGTCTCGTCTGCCTGCTCGGGAGCAACCAGGACGAGGCATTTGCCTTCGTTGGCCAGGTAAAGCGGGTCAAGTCCCATGATCTCGCAGGCAGCTCGGACCTCTTTGTGTACGGGGATGTCTGTTTCATGGATCTCGGCCATGAGGTGCGCGGCAGCAGCAATCTCATTCAGTGAGGTTGCCACTCCGCCTCGAGTCGGATCCCTGAGGGTGTGCAGGCTGTCAGCGGGCAGGCCGTCAAGGAGAAGAGCAACCAGTTTGTGGAGGGAGGCGGAATCACTGGCAAGGTTTCCGTCAAGACTGATCCCGGCTCGACGGGTCATGATGGTGATTCCGTGATCTCCCATGGAACCGGAAAGGATGATGACATCACCTGCCCGAGCCATGGTGGATGAGATGTTGACCTCTTCTGCGACAATGCCGATGCCGGACGTGTTGATGAAGATTTTGTCACCCTTTCCTCTGGGAACAACCTTGGTGTCACCGGTAACAATGGGCACTTCGGCTTCTTTGCAGGCCTTTCCGATGGAGATGATGACTCGCTCAAGATCGTCGAGATCCAGCCCCTCCTCAAGAATCAAACCGAGGCTCAGGCAAAGGGGACGGGCGCCACGCATGGCAAGATCATTGATGGTACCATGAACAGCCAGGGTGCCGATGTCACCGCCCGGGAAAAAGATCGGATCCACTACATAGCTGTCAGTACTGAATGCCAGCTTGCCGGGATGATTCTCAAGAACGGCACTGTCTTCCAGAGAGGAAAGAATTTTATTGTCCAGGTGCTTGAGAAAAAGTCCTGAAATAAGTTCCTGACTGGCAATACCGCCGCTGCCATGGTCAAGGAGGATACTGTTTTTTGGGTTCATTTATTACTTAACACTCCATAAATATTATATTCTGCCTTCTGCCTTCTGCCTTCTGCCTTCCTTATCCGCCGTACTTATAAAAAGCGGCGCAGGTCCCTTCACTGGAGACCATACAGGGCCCCACTGGATTGCCGGGGGTGCAGCGAGTGCCGAACAGAGGACACTGGGGAGGGCGTTGTTTGCCTTTGAGGATTTCACCGCAACGGCAGCCACGGGGCTCTTCGGCGGGTATCAGCTTAATGTCTAATCGTTTTTCTGCATCAAACTGAGCGTAACTGTCGCGAATGGCCAGGCCGCTGAGCGGAATTGTTCCTAGGCCGCGCCATTCTGTATCAACGGGCTCAAATATTTTGCTAACCATCTGTTGTGCCCTGGCATTCCCCTCCCAGCGTACAGCCCGGGTATAGGCGTTTTCCACCCGGGCTTCCCCCTGACCAACCTGCCTGGCCAGCATAATCAAGGCCTGAAGGATGTCTGCCGGTTCAAAGCCTCCCACCACGCAGGCCAGACCATATTCTTCCACAAGGGGTTGGTAGGCACCGGCCCCGATAATCGTACTCACATGACCGGGGCAGAGGAGGCCGTCGATCTGTAGCTCTGGATCGTTGAGTAGTGCCATGAGGGGAGGGGGCATGACCTTATGAGTGGAAAAGACTGCAAAGTTGTCTACATTGTTGTTTTGTGCAGCCATAATGGTTGCAGCGATTCCGGGAGTTGTGGTTTCAAAACCAACCCCGAGGAAGATGATCAACTCGTCAGGATGCCTTTTGGCAAGTTCCAGACTGTCCATGGGGGAGTAGACAATATCAACCTTGGCTCCCTGGGAAGAGGCATGGGCCAGGGACAGACCATTGCTGCCGGGAACTCGAAACAGGTCACCAAAGAGGGCGATCCGTACTTTTGGCTGTTCGGCCATGCTCAGAATAGCATCGATGTGGGAGGCGGAGGTAACGCAAACCGGACAACCCGGGCCGGAGATCAATTCAAGTCCTTCCGGGAGAAGAGATCGCAGGCCGTTGCGAAAAATAGCCATGGTATGAGTGCCGCAGACCTCCATAATCCGGAAAGGCCGGGTTACGGAGCGCCTCAGTTCATCAAGGAGAGGTGCGGCCAGGGTCTGATCTCGGAATTCATCGAGATATTTCATGATCTGCCGTCCGCGTTTTCCAGGGCGGCTACATTCTCCGCAAGTTCACGCATAAGGCGGAGATTGATCTCTGCCTCTTTTGCTTCCAGGGTGTGGATGGCAAATCCTGCATGGATGATAAGATAGTCTCCAATATCGGGCCAGCGGTCCACGACATCAAGGCGGGTCTCCTTCCTGATTCCGTCGGCATCGACCACAGCGATCTGGCCGGAGAGGAAATCATCCGGACTGCCCTGAATTTCAACGACTCTCATGGGTACTGCCAGGCACATGGTGTAAACCTCCGATAATTGCCTGTCCCAAGGAGATTCCGCCATCATTGACCGGGATCTTTTCCCCGGTATGGACAGCGTAGCCTTCTTGTTCCAGAAGAATAAAGAGGCCTTCCAGAAGAAGGCTGTTCTGCATGCAACCGCCGGTAAGGACGATTCTGCGTATACCTGTTTTTGTTGCAAGCTGGCGCAGGCAAAAATACAGGCTTTGAATGAAGCAGAGGTGAAAATCAAGGGCGATGTCCGCCGGATCCATCCTCTTTGCTAATTGCTCAAGAACTTGTCTGATCAGTCCGGCCTGTTGCAGCACCAGGCGATTGTCAATAAAGTCGGTTTCAGGCTCCCAGCTGCCACCGGCTAGAAGTTCGTTCAGGGAACGCTTGCCTTTTGCCTGTCTGGCCTGGGATTCAAGTGCCATGGCGGCCTGACCTTCGTAGTCTGCCTCCAGACAGATTCCGAGAATGGCGGCTATTCCGTCAAAGAGGCGACCGCAACTGGAGGTGAGCGGGCAGTTAAATCCCAGCGCCATCATTTGGCAGAGAGTACGTCGCGTTTTCTCATCAATCTTCTGCATGCCTTGCGGCAGCCGGTAGCCGGCCAGCCCATGGTTGCCAAGGACATGGTGGAGCAGGGACAGTCCCATGCGCCAAGGTGCCTCGGCTGCGGCATCTCCACCGGGAAGGAGCATGTGTGACAAAGAGCCGACCCGCCTGAAGCTGAAGCAGTCTGCCTCCAGAATTTCTCCTCCCCACACTGTATTGTCGTCACCAAGTCCGCTTCCGTCAAGGACCAGGGCCAGGACTTTTTCCTGGATCCCGTGCTCGACCAGTACTGCTGCGGCATGGGCATGGTGATGTTGTACTTTATACAGGGGCAGGCCCAGGTCTTTTGCGTAGTGGCTGCTCAGATAATCGGGGTGGAGGTCGCAGACCACTGCCTCTGGTTCGACCTGGAGGAGCCTTTTGAAATGATAGATGCTTTCTTTGTAGAAATCCAGTGATTCCATGTTGAAAAGGTCCCCGATGTGTTGACTGAGAAAGGCATCTTGATCCCGGGTAAGGCAGAAAGTGGACTTGAGTCCGCTGCCGCAGGCCAGGATTTGCGGGAGTGGGCAGGGAAGATGGGTTGCTGAGGGGACATAACCACGGGCCCGGCGCAGGATTTGAGGTCCGCGGGGGGTGATCCTTGTCACCGAATCATCTATACGGGTGACGATCTCCCTGTTGTGGAGGAGAAAGCAGTCTGCAATCCCGGAAAGGCCTGCCACAGCCGCCTCGTTGGCGGTGAATATCGGGGCTCCGCTCATGTTGCCGCTGGTCATGACAAGAGTCTGCGGACAATCTTGTTGCTGAAAGAGAAGCTGATGCAGAGGGGTATAAGGCAGCATGACCCCGATTTCATCAATGTTGGGTGTAAGGTTCTCAGCCAGCTGCCCTTTCCTGAGGGGCTGCAGGACAATGGGGTGCTCGGGTCCTGAGAGGAGGTTCACTGCCTCTGGGCGAAGATGACAGATCCTCTCCGCCTCATTCAGGTTTGCAGCCATCACAGCCAGGGGTTTGGATTTCCGTCCCTTCTTGCGTCGCAGTCTCTCTATGGCCTTTTCCGAGCCTGCATCCACGGCCAGGTGAAATCCACCCAGTCCCCGGAGGGCCACAATTTTTCCCTGTTTCAGGGACTGGGCAGCTTGCCGCAGGGGAGAGGGAACGGGCACTTTTGTACCATGCTTATCATGCCATGATAACTGGGGGCCGCAGTCTGCACAGGCGTTGGGCTGGGCATGGAATCGACGGTCTTCCGGATTTTCATATTCCGCTCTGCAGCTGGAACAAAGAGGAAAATGGCTCATGGAGGTACCGGGACGATCATAGGGAATAGATTCCACAATGGTAAAGCGCGGTCCACAGTTGGTGCAGTTGGTGAATGGGTAGGAAAAACGCCTGTTTCTCGAATCAAGGATATCCTGCAGACAGTCAGAACAGAGGGCAATATCGGGCGGAATGATAGTTGTGCTGCTCTCTGTGCAGAGACTTTTCAGGATAGAAAATTCTGTAAATCCTTTCAGGGTCTCTTGAGGATGCTGCTGCAGGGAACTGATACGTGCCAATGGAGGCGATGCTGAACAGAGAAGTGTGGTGAATTCTTGCAGTGATTCTTTTTTCCCTTCCGCCTCTATGACAACACCTTGATCGGTATTGATAATGGTACCGGTAATGTCAAGCTGCTTTGCCAAACGATAAACGAAAGGGCGAAAACCAACGCCTTGGACAGTGCCCTGGACGATGATTTCCACCCTGATGGCGTCGTCAAAATTCTTCATCTGCTTGTTGTCACGGATTTTCAGTTGTTGCGGCTTGCTCTATGTACGCCACATTACTTCAAATTCGCACGCCTCGCATGTGAAGTTTGTAACGACGCCATATAGGAATCAGATCTTTTAGGAGTCTATTACGTATTTTTATGTTTAAACTTATTCCCGGTGAATATTGATGAAATAAGTCCCTCCGGTGATTTAAGATCATTCCAGATCACCATGTAGACATGAGCAAAGGCAAAGAGAATAAAATACCACATCAGTAAGTGATGAAGAAAGCGTCCCTGCTGCTGGGAACCGAAGATGACTCCACCCCATCCCTGCCAGAGTGCGGACTCCGGATAAAGCAGATAAAAACCGCTGAGAAACTGAAGGACGGCCAGTGCAATGGTGAGGATGTAGGTCAGTCCGGCCAGGACATTATGGCCCAGGCGTCCATCATGCTTGTCACTGAGATAGCTGTAATAGCCCAAGGTTGTGGACAGACTTTTGATATTTCTGGGAGTGACTGGCAGGACATCCCAGATTCGCTCCTGACGGTTGCCGAAAAGGTAAAGAAACAGTCTTACCAGTACCGCTGCGGTGAAGACATAACCAGCAAGAAAATGGATGTAACGCATGGTAGCCATGGGAAAAGCCCCAACCCCTTCCAGGGTCGTATTGGTCCATGGACTATTGATATAGAAACCGGTTGCCACCAGGGTGACAATGGACAGTACCAGGGACCAGTGGTACAGACGGAGCAGGATGCCCCAGGCATTTTTTATTTCATAGTTCATAACAGCCCTCGTTTTTCGTTAAAGAAATCACTTCCTCACAGGTAAGCGATCAAGGACACCGAACTTTCAGCGATCACGACAGCCGGCATAGCGCTGGCAAGCTTGTTATGATCGCTGAAAGATTCAGCGCCTGTATATGCTTAGTCGTTCACGGGTAAAGCATCTTTTGGCTGCCGTTACCCTGTGATCGGTTACCCTTACAGGGCCTTTACCTTGATCATCTCCTGGCCATTGGGGTCAACCATGTGGACGGCACAAGCGATACACGGATCAAAGGAGTGAATGGTACGCAGGACCTCCAGAGGCTTCTCGGCATCAGCCACCGGGTTGCCCACAAGAGAGGCCTCATATGGGCCAGGTACGCCTTCCGAGTCACGTGGGCCTGCATTCCAGGTTGAGGGGACCACGCATTGGTAGTTCTTGATCTTGCCATCCTGGATAACCACCCAGTGCGAGAGAACGCCACGAGGGGCCTCATGGATGCCATAGCCCTGTTGTTCGCCTTTGGGGAAGACCGGTTTGTTAAAGATTTCCAGGTCGCCCTTGCCGATATTATCCACCAGCAGATGCCAGTGTTTTATGGCGAGATCACCGAGCATGGATGCACGCACAGCCCTTGCTACATGACGACCCAGAGTGGAGTGCAGGACCTCAGGCCCTACTGGAACTCCAGCCACAGTGCTGACCATATTGAGTGCGCTGTTGACGTTTTTGACAATATCTTTGTGACCCTGGGCATAGCCTACCAGCATTTGGGCAAGAGGGCCGACCTGCATGGGTTTACCCTGGAAACGCGGGGCTTTGATCCAGGAGTATTTACCGTCATCCTGGAATTCTGTATAGTTCGGAACGGTTTCTTCCTGGTAGGGATGTTTGGACCAGTCTCCCTTGTACCAGGCATGGGCAATATTCTCTACCACATTGTCACGGAAATAGTTGTCGTTGAAGGAGGTTATTCCTTTGACCGTGCTCAGGTCGCCGTTCATAATGGTACCGCCGGGGAGGTCGAATTCGGTGGCCTCTTTGTTCAGAACCATATCCGGAACGGCCATGTAGTTGGTGACTCCGGCACCGTATGGGAGCCAGTCCTTGTAGAGGGCACCTACGGCAACCACATCCGGGAGATAGACCTGCTGGATAAATCCGCGAACATCCTCGATCAGTTGTTTAATCCAGTACAACCTTTCCATATTCAGGGCAGAATCGCTATCCGGGTTGAGGGCAGTAGTAACTCCGCCCACTGACAGGTTTTGGATATGCGGATTTTTTCCGGAAATAATTCCCAGGGCCTGGGTGGCTTTTCTCTGGTAATCAAGGGATTCAAGATAGTGAGAAACGGCCATCAGATTGGCTTCCGGCGGCAGGGTCATGGCAGGATGTCCCCAGTAGCCGTTGGCAAAGGGACCTAACTGGCCGCTTTCCACCAGGGCCTTGACCTTGCCTTGAACTGCAGCGAAGCGTTTGGCACTGTTGCCGGGCCACTCTGAGAGGCTTGATGCCAGGGCCGCTGTTTTTTTAGGATCGGCAGAAAGAGCCGAAACTACATCTACCCAGTCCAGGGCTGACAGCACATAAAAATGAACAATATGATCCTGCAGGGCATGGATGGACATCACAATATTCCGGATGTACTGGGCATTGATGGGGATCTCCAGGTTCAGGGCGTTTTCCACTGCCCGAACAGAAGCCAGGGCATGGACTGTGGTACAGACACCGCAGATACGCTGGGTAAAGAGCCATGCATCGCGGGGGTCCCGCCCCTGCAGTATGGTCTCAATGCCACGCCACATCTGTCCAGAGGACCAGGCCTTGGTCACCTTTCCTCCGTCTACTTCTGCATCTATTCGTAAATGACCCTCAATTCTGGTGATGGGGTCGATGGTAATTCGTTGAGCCATTGTGTTCTCTCCGTATAAAAAGGTCGCCGGCAATAATTGATGGCGTTGTAACTATCGTTTTTGTTCTTTAGTGCGATGGGAAATACTCCCGGTTTTCTTATGCCTTGTCCTTATCTTTGCCTTTGATCAGGGACTTACCTATGCCCACTGCGGCATGGATTCCAGCGGCAGCAGCTGCCACACCAAGGATCTTGAGGCCGGCACTGTCAGCGTCAGCGATAATTCCGGTCCCGGGAATGGAGACGTTGGGCAGTCTTTCATAGAAGGGGGTCATGGTATCCCAGAATGCCGGCTCAGTACAGCCAACGCAACCGTGACCTACAGAGAC
This sequence comes from Pseudomonadota bacterium, assembly GCA_018820855.1. Classification (GTDB taxonomy): domain Bacteria; phylum Desulfobacterota; class Desulfobulbia; order Desulfobulbales; family Desulfocapsaceae; genus Desulfocapsa. Next base: position 132,713 of record JAHJNL010000086.1, read on the forward strand.
CGGCCAGACGTCCACATCATTGAAGCGGGCCGCCGGGCAGTTGGAAAAGGTCTCAGGTCCTTTGCAGCCGACCTTGTAGAGGCAGTAGCCGTTTTTGTGGCCAAAGTCGCCAAACTGCTCGGCAAATCTGCCTTCGTCAAAATGGGCGCGGCGTTCGCAGTGGTCATGGATCCTCCGGCCGTAAGCAAAGAGCGGTCGGCCAAGGTTGTCACAGTTGGGCAGTCGTTTGAAGGTCAAAAAGTGCAGGACCGTTCCCAGGAAGGTAACAGGATTGGGCGGACAGCCGGGAATGTTGACGATGGGGACTCCGGAAACAAGATCCTGTACCCCTTTGGCTCCTGTGGGGTTCGGGTCGGCAGCCTGGATTCCACCATAGGCGGCGCAGGTGCCGATGGCAATAATGGCTTTTGCCTTGGGTGCTATTTCGGCAAGGATGTCCATGGCAGTCCGTCCGGCTATCTGACAGTAAATTCCGTTGTCCTTGGTGGGGATAGCTCCTTCTACCACCAGGATAAATTTTCCGGCGTTTTTCTCGACGGAGTCGTGCAGGCTTTTTTCGGCCTGGTGACCGGAGGGAACCATGATGGTTTCATGGTAATCGAGGGAGATTATATCCAGGATCAGACTACTAATATCAGGGTGGGAACCGCGAAGCAGACTCTCGGTACAGCCGGTGCATTCCTGAAAATGGAGCCAGATCACTGTCGGTCGCTCAGCAGATTCGGCTGCTTCCACAAGTTTTGGGATCATAGCCTCAGAGAGGCCGAGGGCGGCTGCGACCATGGTACAGCCCTTGATAAACCCGCGTCTGCTGAGACCAGAGTCCTGTTCAATGTTACCTGCTTTTTCTTCCATACTCATCTCCTCTAGGTGGACCCCTTTCTACAGATCAATCGTAGAAAATGATACACCACGAAAGTTCATTTTTTTGCCGGGAATATCTGAACCGGAAAGGGATCTTTCCCGGAGCGACCGGTATAGGGACATTGTGATGTCCCAGTTTGATAAAACGAGACAATTTTTTTTGTGTTTCAAATTGTCTCATTAAAGGCTACATGTATTTTAAGGAAGAAGTCAAAAAAAAAGATCATAATGGTATCAGTAGTTTTGAATGGTCTTGTCAGAGATTGTGATGAATAAAGAATTTGCCGTGAATACGGGAATAAATTTCATTCTTTATTTTGTTCATGGTAGCATCGGAATAGAAGCTAGTTTTTACAGGTAATGAAAAAAAGATGAGAGGGACCATGATGAACAGTTTTCGCTTTAAGTTGATTGCTCCGGTAGCCATTGCTTTTTTGCTGATGATCATCAGCGCCATTACCTTCACGGTGATCACACAGACCAAGAGCAGCAATGCACTCAATAAACAGGTTGAGGCATCTTTTGCAGCCATAGATACCACCATCGAAAAAGACCTTGGACTGTTGTCCGGGCAACTCGACAGCAATCTCAAACGCATGCAGGAAGAGGCGTCTGGTTCACTTGAGGAATCTTCTACCAAGGCATTGCATGAAACCGCCGATTCGGTTCAGGAGAATCTGCGCACCATGCGACGCCAGAATGGTGACAATCTGATCGAGCTGTTGGCGCTGGTTGCAACAAACAGTGTTATTGCCAAAGATTTTACAGCGCTGAATGGTTATGTTCGCAGTGCTCATCGTAATCCGGAGCTTGTTTTCCTGTTTTATCGGGACAAAGAGAAAAAACCACTGACCCGCTATCTCCACCGCGCAAACGAAAAACTGAAGTCTCTTCTACCCACAGGTAAACCGGATATCGAAGAGATCATCCAGGCAGGAAAGGATGACCCCAATGTTTTGGTTCTGATTCAGGATATCAAATCCGATGGTGAAACTGTCGGCAGCATTGTTCTTGCCATAGACATGACCCAGGCGCGGCTGCAGGCAGCGGAGATGAGTGAACATTTCGACGAGCTGGTAGACAGCAACAGAGAACAGATAGACTCCATTCTCGGCAGGGAGTCGAGGGCTATCAGCAATGATCTGCAAAATGTAATCAAAAATGTCAGGCAGGAAATTACAGACAATTCCAGCAAGACAGTGTCTGATATTACGGCCATGAGCAGCAGTTTGAGCAGTCGGACTCGCAACCTGTTCATTGTCGGCTCCATTGTCGGTTTCATCCTCCTGCTTGGTATCCTGCTGCTCAATGCCCGTTCTATCCTCAGGCAGCTGGGCGGCGAACCGGAAGCCATGCTCCAGCTTGCCCAGCGTATTGCAAAGGGTGATTTGAAAAAGAGTGAAAATATCAACTCGGTCCCTGGCAGTTTGCAGGCAGCTCTGCAGGAGATGACAGAAAATCTGCGCCGGCTGATCGGAAATATTGTCGGGGAAGGCCGCGCCTTGAACGCCACATCCACCGAACTGGCACTGGCGGCGGAAGACATGACCGGAGGGGCGGAACAATCAGCTGCCAAAGCCGACACAGTGGCCGCTGCCACTGAAGAGATGAGTGTCAATATGGGCACGGTGACCATGGCCAGCGAGCAGGCCGCCCAGAATGTCAATGTGATGGCTACTGCCATGGAGGAGATGTCCTCTGCTATCCAGGAAATCGCCGGCAATACGGCAAAGGCCAGCACCATGACCGGTGAGGCGGTGAATTTCGCCAAGAGTTCCTCTGTCAAGGTCAACAACCTCGGCAAGGCTGCCCGCCAAATCAGTAAGGTGACCGAGGTGATCACTGAAATTTCCGAGCAGACCAACCTGCTGGCCCTTAATGCCACCATCGAGGCTGCCCGTGCTGGCGAGGCAGGCAAGGGATTTGCCGTAGTTGCCAATGAGATCAAGGAACTTGCCAAACAGACGGCTCAAGCAACCGGTGAGATTAAAGCGAAGATAGAATCTATCCAGTCTTCCACCGATGACACGGTGAAGGAGATCACTGAAATCAGTACGGTGATCAACAGTGTTAACGAAATTGTCTCAACCATTGCCGCGGCAGTGGAAGAACAATCGGTCACTGCTGCTGATATTTCCGGCAATGTCAATGAGGCGGCAAACGGAATCAGCGAAGTCAACGAAAATGTATCCCAGGCCTCGGCAGTCGCAGGTGAGATTGCCAGGGATATCACCGATGTCAGCCAGGTGTCGCGGGGGGCACGGGAAAACAGTCTCCGCCTGCAGGAAAGCGCACAGCAGCTCAAGGAGATCGCAAACACGATCAGCCGGGAGACCGGTCGTTTTGACTTGGGAGACAGTGGAAAAAATCAGGCAGCTAGCCGTATGGTATCTAATGCTCGACCGCTGCTGCGCTGGAACGACTCCCTGTCAGTGGGCATCGGCTCCATTGACAAGCAACACATGGTACTCATAGACCTGATTAACGAGCTTTACAGAGAGATGAATTCCGATAATGGGCAGCCAGTTATAGGTAAGGCCCTTGGCAAGCTGATTGAGTACACGGAGACCCATTTTCAATTCGAAGAAAAACTCTTTGCCAAGCACAATTATCAGGACAAGAATGCGCATGAGGAGGTCCACCGTAAACTGGTGGCCCAGGTAATTGACTTCCAGAAGAAGTTCAAACAGGGTGATGCGGATGTGTCACTGGAGCTGATGGAATTTCTCAAGGACTGGCTGATCAATCATATCAAGAAAACAGATAAGCAGTATGCGCCGTTTTTACAGAGCAAGGGCGTGATTTAGTGGGGTAAGGTTAAAGGGAAAGATGGCATATTCCTGGTGAGATACTTGGCTCTTACCTGGAATGGGCACACGGCATCCAGTTGTAACATCTTCCCTTCAGCCTCTTTCCCTGCACAATTCCGTTTATCTTATTTCTTGAGTCCGAAGATCCCTTTCTTCTTTGTTGTAAATGCAGGGCGATAGCGTTTTTTCTGCCCTCCCCGGTTTCTGGAATGGGAACTATCCATGTCTGTCTGGGGGGGCTGTTTTTGCACGGAGGGGAGATGGGTATCTGTCAGTATGCCGGTGACCGACTCTAAATAGAGGTCACAGAACAGAGAGCAGGTCTTGAAATAGCTCTTTTTCTTCATCCATTTTGGCCACGTATCATTTTCCAGGTGGCGGAGGAATTGGGGCAGGTTGGAAAGCAGGATGACCATCTCCTGACGGGTGGAGCGACGTAAATTCAGTTGTGTTCCCAGCTCGGTATCCAGCTGGTCCCGTATGATTTTGGAAAATCGAAAGGCTGCAGCTCCTTTCAAATTTTGACGAACAAGATCAAAGCGGGCATTGGCCCAGGGAATGAGAAGAAAGGCCAGGAGAAAGTCATTGGGCAGTCCTTGTTGTTCTGATTCCTTTGCCAGCAGTGCCCTGCGGTCAATGACTTTTGCAAGAGCCGTCAGTTGCTCCCGGTAGGGGAGTTCTTCTGCTTGTTCTTTCTTGAAGAGTGTCTTTTTGTAGAGTCCCAGTATATCGAAAAAGAGCTCAGACTCCAGGGCCAGATCGAGCCATGCCGCAAAGGCTCCACTGTGCAGATCCTTAATGAATTCGTCGCGAATCCGTGAAGGTGGGCAGAGGGGGAGTTTTTCATGGTGGGAACAGATGGCCTGCCACGTTCTCGGCGCGATCTTGAAATTTAATCTGGCGGCATGGCGGATGGCTCGCAGCATGCGTACCGGATCCCTGGTAATACGTCGTTCCGGATCGCCAACGATACGGATGACGGAATGATCAAGGTCATCAATGCCCCCCACATAGTCAATAATGGTGTTATTCTCGATCTCGTAAAATAAGGAGTTGATGGTGAGATCCCGGCGTTGGGCATCTTCATCCAGGCTGCCGTAGGTATTGTTGGGGGCAAGTACTGTCTCTGGACCATCCAGATCGTATTCACTTAAGGAACGTAAGGTGGAGAGCTCTATTTCCTTGCCGCGAAACAGAATCTGAACCAGACGGAAGCGTCTGCCAATGGTGCGACTGTTGCGGAAGAGCTTACGGATCTGCCCGGGCCGGGCGTCGGTGCTGATGTCAAAATCCTTTGGCGTTTTACCCAGATAGAGGTCACGAACTCCTCCGCCCACCAGGTATCCGGCGTAGCCATTGTCGCGCAGCACGCGGAGCACATGCATGGCATCTCTGTCAATCATGTGATGACGGATGGGATGGTCGTCAGGGCTGACGATTAGAGGTTCTTTGGAAAAGGTCATGGGCAGATAGCGATCAGGAGGCTGCCGGGCTGAATCCATGCCCTTCTTTATAGACCGATTCCGCTTGGGTAACAAATTGTCTGAAGATCTCAGCCACGGGCAGGATCTCTGTCATCTTGTAAGTGTTGGCGCCCGAGAAAAATAGGCCTTCGTCGAGATTGCCGTCACGGGCACTGAGGAGTCGTTCGCTGATGCAGTAGTGATGATCACATTTTTTCAAACACTTGTAGGAACATTTTTTGACCGTGGTATCGGTCCCTTCGGCCATGGAACGGACAAATTTGGTGTTGATGGCACGGCCCGGCATGCCCACCGGAGAGGAGGTGATGACAATGTCTTCCTTCTTGGCATCCAAAAATGCCTGTTTGAACTTATCATCTACGTCGCACTCTTCACTAAGGACAAAACGAGAGGCAATCTGTATTCCGTCTGCACCGTATTTGTCCATCATCTCAGCCATCTCGTAGCCGTTAGTAATACCGCCGGCAGCGATGAGGGGTACCTTGCTGATGACCTCACGAATGGGAGGAAAGATTTCACGCAGAGGACGATCAGTGCCGAGGTGGCCCCCAGCTTCAGCGGCTTCTACAATAATGGCTGCTGCACCAAGTTTTTCCGCAAGTTTGGCGATTCCTGGAGAGGAGACGATCATAACAATGGGAATATTGTGTTCACGTCCTATTTTGAAGATATCCCTGGAAAAACCTGCTCCGGTGATGATCATGTCAATCCCGGCTTCGATGGAGGTCATGACCAGATTGTAAAAATCTTTCATGGCGTACATGATATTTACTGCTACGATACCGTCTGTCATGCTTTTGGCTTTGAGGATATCTGCTCGGAGATCCTCGGGAGGGAGGGCTGATCCGCCTATTACCCCAATACCACCACAGTTCGCAACCGGTGCCGCCAGTGCAGAGGTTGAAACACGAATGGACATCCCGCCCTGGATCAGGGGGATGCGTGCGGTGAAATTTGCAATTTTTAACTCGGGTAGTTTCATCTAGTTTAATACTCCTATATATAATCTTTTGAGCAAAGAGTGATAATGCCTTGCTTGCATGCTTTTGTCAAGCAGTGATGGCGGGATAACAGGGTGTTAAAGCACATTTTGATAAACAGTGTTCGTTAGAAGGGTGTCTACAAATTCGTTTTTTCAGAATGTCCCGCTCATATTTGATGAGAAATCAGCATGATTGAATTCTTGGCATAAAATAGTTGCAGCTCTCTTGCTGACCAATTTTATACTAAGAATATATCCTGTTGCGCTCATAGAAGCCGGAGGCCCGATGAAACCTGATAGAGAAATTGGGAGTCGCTTGATAGAGATGGGTGGAAAACATCAGCCGTAGAGGAGTGATGGTAATATTTCGTTGACGAACAGTTGAGTCATATGTGTTGAGTGAAGAGGGCTTGCAGAGAAGACAGGGAAAAAGAGAGACCCAGACAGACAGCGGTGGCACTGTCTGTCTGGGAAAAGGGGGCATTTAATTTTTAAATGCCCCAATGCTGAGGGCCTTCTGCAATTCTTCCACAGGGGTGTAGTCAAGGGGATCAGTCCAGCCGATAATCTTGGCCTTCGTTGCAGCCGGGTCATCTTTTTTGATCTGTTTAAGAGCTGCGACAAGCTCTTGAGCCAGGGCATCAGAGGTGGCGGCTGTTTTCGCAAGAGGCCATTCAGGATAGAGGGTAGTCGAACAGACAAAGGGGAAGTTCGGATAATTCTGTTTATTGATGATCTTGAAGTCTGCCATGGCAATGGCACCAGCGGCTGCCATACGTTCTAAGGTATCGGTGCGTACTGTACCGGCTTGGGCAGTCTCATTCTGAATGGCGAAAACGACATTGTCATGCTTGCCGGAAAATTCCAGTTTTGCAAAATCTTTGAAGGGATCTATCCCTTCGTCCTTGAAAGTTTTATAGGCCATCTGCCAGCCGCCAAAAGAGGATTGCTTCACGGCCATGAAAGTCTTGCCCTTGAGGTCTGCCAAGCTGTTGATGGAGTCATTGTAGGCAGAGGCAATGATAACACCACCGAAGGAGTCCAGGGCCTGACCCTGACGAGAGTTGATCATGGTGGCGATGGCGTTTGCGCCATATTTTACTTTGGCGGTAACATACATTGAAGAATTGATGAGAAAAAAGTCAACTTCATTCCCTTCGATGGCTGGATTGACCTTGTCAAAATCAAGAGGGACAATTTCCACTTTTTTTCCCATTGTTGTGGTGAGGTATTCACCTGTGGCAGACCATGCCTTCAGGGCTTTGGCAGGACCGTCTTTGGCAAGGACCCCGATTTTGATAGTGTCAGCCGCGTGCGCGGAAACGGCAAAGAGGAAGAGGACGGCTGCAACAAGAATTGAAAGTCGATTTTTCATGGCTTATCTCCTGAAAAGGATAGGGGGGCTCAAGTTGTTCGATTCGTACTGGGGGGTAGGAATGGAACAGGATAGAGAGGTTGATACAAATTACTAACTGTAAAAAAATTCTTTCAGAAAGTCTGGTGAAAGTCAAGGCCGTAGACTGAGAGGATCAGGAAGTGTGGTAGAATAGGGGGTTTATCATAAGGTTGTTTTTGCCTGAAAGAGGTGGAAATTCCACTGAAGTGGCGAATTTTACACGGTTTGCCCGCATCTTCTTGACATTTTCCGGTAATTGCGTTTAATTTTACTCTTTTTTGGAATGTGTAAAATCCTGGAGGAACAGCAGTGAAGATAACAGCCTTGAATGGCTTTAAAGACATCGTGCCGGGTGAGGTGGAGCTCTGGCAGAAGGTGGAAACTGCAGCCCGTGATATTTTCTCGCGCTTCAATTTCTCCGAAATCAGGATGCCTATACTGGAGAAGACTGAACTCTTCGCCCGTTCCATCGGTGAGACCACCGACATCGTCGAAAAGGAGATGTACACCTTTATCGATAAACAGATCACCATGCGGCCGGAAGCCACTGCCTCTCTGCTTCGGGCCTACATTCAGCACGGTCTTCATGTGCAGAAACCTGTCCAGCGTCTCTTTACCATTGGCCCGATGTTTCGCCATGAACGTCCTCAGATGGGACGACTTCGTCAGTTTCATCAGATGGATGTGGAAGTGATTGGCGCACAGAACCCAAGGGTTGATGCTGAACTCATGGCCATGGGAGCCATGCTCCTGGAGGAACTGGGAGTAACGGTGAGCCTGGAGTTGAACTCCCTTGGCTGCCCGGCCTGTCGCCCCGGTTTCCGCAAGACTCTGCTTGACTTCATAGAAGATCGATATGAGGCACTCTGTGATGACTGCAAACGGCGCAGCAACACTAATCCTCTGCGGGTCCTCGATTGCAAAAATCCTTCCTGTCGTGCCCAGGTGGTTGAGGCGCCTTCCATCCAGGAGCATCTCTGCCAGGAATGCAGCGATCATTTCGCAGTGGTTCAGAAAGGGCTGCAGCAACTTGGGGTCAGCTACAGTCTGAACAAGTTTATGGTTCGGGGCCTGGATTATTATACCCGGACTACCTTTGAATTTATCACCGGGGATCTTGGTGCCCAGGCAGCAGTCGGTGCCGGAGGCCGCTATGATGGGTTGATTGAACAGCTCGGCGGTCCCAAAGTCCCTGGAATCGGTTTTGCTCTGGGCATGGAACGGCTTGTGCTGCTCTTACAGCAGAAGAAAGGGGCTGAGACTGTTCAAGGTGAGATGGATCTCTTTGTGGCCGGTCTGGGAGAGACTGCCTCTCATTTTGTCTTTCCTCTGGTTCACGCTCTACGCAGAAAGGGTTTGCAGGTCGCCATGGATCATGAAGGGCGTAGCCTGAAAAGCCAGATGAAACAGGCGAACAAGGCAGGTGCTCACTATGTTCTGATCGTTGGCGAGGCAGAACTGGAGCAAGGTCAGGCTGTGTTACGAAATATGGATGATCAGAAACAGACAGATATTGAGATAGGCACTGGGATTGACAAATTATCACAATCTCTTCTTGAAATATGCAAACCACTGGACAAATTTTCAGACATTCTGACAAAAAGAATTTAATATATAAAAGCGTAAGGTATCAGCTGCGATCCCAAATGAATGGAGATGGGTGAATGCTGGGTGATTTTACTAAATAAAATAACAATAACTACGGAATGAAACTGTTCAGGAGTGCCTCAGCTTCGTTCATTTGAGTGTTGGCGTAATAGTAGAGCTATACGACAAGACTCAAATGGACGTAGATGGGATCCTCACTGAAGAGGGACAAAAAAGCTTATGGAATCAATGGGAACTATGCGCAGGACACATTCCTGCAACGATCTGACAAGTGCCAATATTGGTGAAGAAATAACTCTCATGGGCTGGGTTCTGCGCAGGCGGGATCACGGCGGTGTAATCTTTATTGATCTGCGTGATCGACATGGTTTGACCCAGGTTATTTTTAATCCTGAGGTGAACGCTGAAATCCATGCCAAGGCCCATCAGCTTCGCAGCGAATGGGTTATAGCTGTTCGTGGAACGGTTGCTGCCAGACTTGAAGGTATGGCGAATAAAAAACTTGCCACCGGTGAGATCGAGGTCTTTATTGATGAGCTGCGTATCCTGAATACCGCTGAAACTCCACCCTTCCCCCTGGATGAAGAGAGTGATGTTTCCGAAAATCTTCGTCTCCAGTATCGCTACATGGATCTGCGGCGACCTGAGATGACAGCCAATCTGGTCATGCGTCACACTGCGGTCCAATCTATCCGCAGTTATCTCAACGACAATGAGTTTCTTGAGGTTGAGACCCCCATGCTTACCCGTTCCACTCCGGAAGGGGCTCGGGACTATCTGGTGCCAAGCCGGGTCAATGCCGGGAAGTTTTATGCACTGCCGCAGTCTCCTCAGCTCTTCAAACAGCTGCTGATGATGGCCGGTATGGACCGCTATTACCAGATCGTCAAATGCTTCCGTGACGAGGATCTGCGCGCCGATCGCCAGCCCGAGTTCACCCAGATCGATATGGAGCTCTCCTTTATGAATGAGGAGCAGATCATTGAGATCACTGAGGGTATGATCGCCAAACTCTTTAAAGATACCCTGGATCTTGATGTGGCCCCACCCTTTCCTCGGATCAGCTATGATGAGGCCATGAATCGTTTTGGCACTGACAGGCCTGATATCCGTTTTGGTTTCGAGTTGGTGGATCTGAGCGAGATTGCCCGTACCTGTTCTTTTAAAGTCTTCCGCTCCATTGCCGATGGCGGGGGAACCGTACGTGCTATCAATGCCAAAGGTTGTGCCGATTTTTCCCGTAAGGACCTTGATGTCCTCACCGACTATGTGGCACAGTTCGGGGCCAAAGGTCTTGCCTGGGTAAAGATGAAGGCAGATGGAGAGTGGCAGTCACCCATTGCCAAGTTCTTCAGTGACGAGGAACGGGCAGCCATGACAGAGGCACTGGATGCCGAAGAAGGGGATCTGCTCTTTTTCGGAGCGGACAAGGCCTCCGTGGTCTTCCCGGTCCTGGGTGAGCTGCGGGTCGAATTGGCGCGCCGTCTGAACCTGCTTGACAAGAAAACCTTTAGCTTTGTCTGGGTCACAGACTTTCCTCTGGTGGAGTATGATGAAAACAGGAAACGCTTTCAGGCCCTGCATCATCCCTTTACTGCCCCTAAAGAAGAAGATATCGATAAACTGGAAACGGATCCGGCAGCTGTTTATAGCCAGGCCTATGATCTGGTGCTGAACGGTACCGAGATCGGTGGTGGCTCTATCCGTATTCATCGCCGTGATATCCAGGCCCGTGTCCTGGCAGCGCTCGACATTGATGAAGCAGAGGCCAACGACAAGTTCGGTTTCCTCCTCCGCGCCCTGGAGCTCGGTGCGCCGCCTCACGGCGGCCTGGCCTTTGGTCTGGACCGGCTGCTCATGATCATTACCGGTAGTGACTCCATCCGTGAAGTCATTGCCTTTCCCAAGACTCAGAAGGCCACGTGCCCGCTCACCGAGGCACCGGCGTCAGTTTCCAGGAAACAGCTCACTGAGCTCTATCTGCGACCGGACTGGAAAGAGTCCTGATTGATCACTCTCGGCAGTCACCGCCTCACTGTGGTTGACTGCCATTTTTTTCTTTGCCCTCCTTTGCCACTCCTCCGGAATCCCGGTAAAGACAGGCAAAGAGTATTTTTGTCGGCAACTCATGTTGTAATAGTCGCGTTTTGCTTGCGATTTTATCTCGTGTCCTTGTCTGGTGAAGAATAACCCTCAACCTTTCTTATAAAACTCCCAGTGATTGCCAACGATTTTTTGCGAAAAATTCGCTACAGCCTTAATTTGAAAGATAAAGAGATGATACAGATATTTCAGGCCTCCGGGCAGGAGATGCAGCAAGTTCAACTCAATACGTTACTGAAAAAAGAGGATGAAAAAGGATTCGTTCTCTGTTCGCATTCCCTGTTAAATGCCTTTCTGGACGGTCTTATCGTTTTCTACCGAGGTTCTCTGGAAAAAGGACCCGCACCGGATCAGCCAGTCAAAATAAACAATAACGATATGTTGCGAAAGGTTCGCATTGCCCTTGCCTATCAGGATACGGATATGCTGGAAGTCTTCAGGCTTGCCGGGATCAAGATTTCCAAGTCTGAATTATCAGCCTTTTTTAGAAGAAGCGGTCATAAACATTATAAGGAATGTGGCGATCAATTCCTTCGCAATTTCCTGCAGGGCCTGGCTCTATACAAAAAAAGACCTGTCAGGCGAGATGCAATTTCCATAAAAGAAGACGTCTGAGTCAGAAGGAAAAAATCCCGGATGGCGACTCACCGTCAAGGTGATTCTCTCTGGGCCATGAAAGCAATACAGGGTCCGGTTCGTCCAGAATATCATCGTATCCTTTTGAAAACCTGGGCTTGCTTCCCAGAGTTTAAATTATAAGTAATACATGCTGTAAGGGGTTGCTATGAGAGAAGAGGCAGCGCGGGAACTGCAAGCGTTTCTTGAAGAATGGAAAGAACCGCCTGGAAAAAACAGAGAAATATTTTTACATCTCAGGGAATACCTGAGTAAAAAAGAGGGCGTTACCCTCGATTTCATTGCACGGCCTGGTGTCACCTATTCTCTCAGGGCTGTGCATGCAGATCAGAAAGAAAAAGCTCTTTTTGTCATGGTTGATGTCATTGAAGATGTTTCCCGATGGCTTTCCGTCTGTTTTTACAGTGAAATGATAGCAGATCCGGAAGAAAGAGGCGACCAGGTACCAGGGGGGTTGCTCGGCGAAGATGCCGTGTGCTTCGATCTTGAAGAACGGGATGAGGCGTTAATCCGCTATGTGGAATCCCGTCTGGACGAGGCCTGCAAGAACGCTGCAAAGGAGTAGCCCTGTTTCTGCTTTGGCAGAGGAACGCGGAGAGATCGGTGTTGTTGCCTGTGAGACAAGACGTTAAGCAGGGCAGCCGATCTGCTGGCATTCTCTCTACCATCAATCCAGACACGCTGCACTTCTTTAGAAAAGTGACATCCGCAGTGATTCTCACATGTGTTAGATCTGCAACACCACATCAGCAGAAGCTTTTTCGCGACCCGCTTATCTCTTGGCTGACCGGGGTCAGGAGTGAACGCCGAACTCTGCCAGCTGGATCAGGAACACCCAGATCCCGGTAAGAAACATGAGGCCAATGGCCATGGCTGCAAAGGCGGTATCGATTTTTTTCTGATAGCGTTTGAGCAATCGTTTGAGTGAGTTGTTTTTGTTACGGTTGACCTGGGCCCAGCATCCTGCCGGCAGGGCTTGCTGAAGATAGTGGTGTTGACTGATGCGGTTGCTTTTTTTCATGATAGATTCCTCCGTTGTTCTATTTAGAGGAAGTGTAACAGGGTCAGGTGCTCACAGAGTGAGCACCGTCAAAAAAAGAAAAAAAGTTTTTGGCATTGAGAATTGTGCTGTGCAGGAAGTTTGGCCTGGAAAAAAGGAAAAACGACAGGCAAAGGCCATGGTTGTCTGGGCATCATGGTAGTCCGCACCAGTCACACCTGTTTCTTCCTTCTCTCGGAGCCGGTAGAAGGGCATTCCGCCAGGTCGTGTCCAAAACAGAGCAAAAAGGCTATCTCGTGACGAAGGAGACCCGGCATTCCAACGGCCTGATTTTTCTTGCCATTAAACAGGGAAATGGGGTAGCCTAGGTTTATTGCCGCTTTGTTTTCATCCATTAACACAGCTGAGAATATTGCCATGAGTGAAAGATACTTTTTGTTTCCCGTGACCCTCATTTTCATGAGCACCTTTTTTTTACTGGATCCTGCTGCAGTCGTGGCTAAAGGATGTTTGAACGGGAGCTGTCACCAGGAACTGACCCAGATGCAGTATGTGCATGGGCCGGTGGCGGCAGAGATGGCTGGGGCCGATGGCTGTGTGATGTGCCATTTACCGAATGGTCAGTCCTGCACTGCCAGCATGGCCGGAAAATTTACCCTCAAGGGTAAGGATATCTGCCTTATCTGTCACGAAAAAGGGATGGGAACCCAGCATACCGAGTCCGAGGTCGAGAGCAAGTGCCTGACCTGTCATGCACCGCACGGTTCTGATGTGAGTCCGCAGATGCTGCGTGCCAAATAGATCTTTCTCTGAGACAACTCAGGCTTTGCCCTTTCCTCCCCTTTGTCTTTTCTCAAGGGTGAATTCAAATTGCCGGCACAGCACGAGCCATCTTTGGCATGTAACAGGGCAGTGGTGTTACGGAGTGAGTGTCGTCCTGGAAAAACAAAAAAAGAGATAGTTGGGTGAGGAAATATACTCTGTTACCAAGCTATTACTCTGTACCTGGGATCAGCCTGAGAAGAATTCTTTGTAGGCCTCGACCACCCGCTGGATATCCTCTTCAGCAACATCCAGGTGTGTCACCAGGCGAACCTTTGCCCCGCCGCTAACCAGAATACCGCGCTGCTGTAAGAATTCTGGCAACAGGGCTGCGGATTCACTTGGAAAATCAACATAAACCATGTTTGTCTGGGCTTCATGAAAGTCCACAGCAATCTCATCGATATCGCTCAGGCCTTGGGCCAGCAGAGCTGCATTTTCATGATCTTCAGCCAGTCGCTGTCTGTTGTGCGCCAGAGCAAAGATCCCTGCGGCTGCGAGTATCCCGGCCTGGCGCATACCGCCGCCAAGCATCTTTCGCCATTTCCTGGCCTCCCGGATCAGTTCACTGCTTGCACAGAGCAGAGAGCCGACAGGGGCTCCAAGTCCTTTTGAGAGACAGAGAGATACAGAGTCAAAGTATGTTGCAATGACCGCCGCCGAGACATTGCGTTTAAGGGCAGCATTAAAGATCCGGGCACCGTCGAGGTGGATTTGCAGTCCTTCATCTTTGGCAAAGGAGGCAGCACTTGCCAGATAGTGCATGGGCAAAGCCTTGCCGGCCTGGGTGTTTTCCAGGCAGAGCAGGCGGGTACGGGCACAATGAAAATCATCGGGTTTGATATACCTTTTCACTTTGGCCAGATCAAGAGTGGAATCAGGTTCGAATTCGATCGGTTGCGGTTGGATGGAGCCGAGAACTGCCGCTCCACCTCCCTCATATCGGTAGGTGTGGGCTTGTTGCCCCACGATGTACTCGTCTCCCCGCTGACAGTGACTGAGCAGGGCCAGGAGATTTGTCTGGGTGCCACTGGAAGCAAAGAGGGCGGACTCAAAACCCAGCATATCCGCTGCCATCTTTTCAAGACGGTTGACAGTCGGGTCCTCTGCAAAGACATCGTCACCTACGTCTGCCTGGGCCATGGCAGAACGCATGGCTGGGCCGGGCCGGGTGACTGTGTCGCTTCTCAAGTCGATTATTTTCATGGCGTTATCCTGTGTTGCTGTAAAAGAGCTGTTTTCTCCGCTATAAAAACAGCGCCAGCAGGGAGAGGCTGGCAAAAGAGAGGAGGATACCCCAGCCCACCAGGGCGGCTGTCAGTTTTGGGGCCAATCCTGCACTCATGGCCATGGCCCCTGCTGTGACCATGGGCGGCATGCCCGCCTCAAAGATGGCTATGCGGGATGCAGGGGTATCAAGGCCCAGAAGCTGACAGATGAGGAGGGCGGCGACGGGGGCAATGATCAGTTTTACAGTCAGACCGAAGCAGAAGGGAAGGCCCTGTCCCGGAGCCAGTCTGATTTTCAGCTGCAGGCCGATGGCGAACATTACCACGGGCACAAGTGAGGAACCTATGAGAGCCAGGCTTCCGGCAATGGCCGGCTGCTGCAGCTGTTTTGCGAAAAGGAGCGCAGTGAGCAGGGCGAGAAATGGCGGAAAGGTGAGGATTCTTCTGGTAATTGCTCCTGCACCCTGTTGCTCTTGTTTGCTGTAGAAGGCGAGAACAAGAGAACCGTAGGTGGCCAGGGCCAGGAATGATCCGAACTGGTCATAGATAATACCATAGGAGACCATGTCCGTGCTAAAAAAGGCAGCAATCATGGGGATACCGAGAAAAGAGGTGTTTCCCAGAGGGACGGTAAGGAGAAGCACTGCAGTAACCTCCCGGGACCAACTGAACAGACGGCTGGCAATCACCACCATGACGGCCCCGAGGCCTGTCATGAACCAGGGCATGAGAATCAGGATAAAGAGATCCATGGAAAAGGAAAGTGTTGGCACCTGACGCAGGATAAGGGCTGGCAGTGCAATCCAGATAACATAGAGGTTCAGGGTCAGTGGCGCATTATCGGCAAAAACAGTCAGTCGTTGCAGGATGATACCGGCAGCGAGACAGATGAAGATGAGGATGAAATTTTCCATTTGTCAGAAGTAGTGAATTTTTGGTAGGGTGTTGAACTGTCTGTGGATGGATACCGGAGCATCATTATGGACGATGTGGGCACCGCCTGTCTATCATACGCAAGCAGGTGACTTTTATCATGTATAAACTAACTTTTTTTCCTTTTTTTTTCGACCCCGCCCTACGCTCAGGCGGAAAAAAGAAGCGAGCCCAAAGCTGGACTGAGCGGTTTGCTGCTAACCTCAGCCAAGACCAGGCTGTAACTACTGAACTTCGTCAGGCCTTGCCGGGCGCAGGACGGAACTGATTTTTGTGAGGATAAGACGATGACATATAATGCGGTTTTTCATGTGGATCAAAATGATGATGCGGTCATGAATCTGGCTCTGACCAATGTTATTAATCTGCTCATCGCCATTCCCGGCCAAGAGCATGATCTGGTGGTTCTTTTTAACGGACCGGGAGCCAAGCTTGTTACCCGGGATAATGTGACTTCCTATCTCGAGCGAATCAAGGATCTGGCAGCAAAGGGAGTACGTTTTCAGATATGTAAAAATGCCATGATTCGTTTTGAGATCAGCCCCGAGCAGATCCTTGATGAGTTCGAGATCATCCCAGCCGGCATCGTGACCCTTATTGATCTGCAGAATGACGGTTTTTCCTATATCAAACCTTGATGTTGTAATGGGGTTGCAAATAAAATCTTGACGTGACAAGGAGTTGTCGGTAGTTTTGTTGCTGTTTCAGATGCCTGTAACAAGGCTTAATAGGGAACCCGGTTTAATTCCGGGACGGGCCCGCCGCTGTAACCGGGGACTGTTTCCGCATAAAGGGTACTTTGAAAGTTCTGAGTTTTTCAAGGTGGTCGAAAGTCACTGTCTGCTTTGTAGATGGGAAGGCGCGGAAATGGATTGATCCGGGAGTCAGAAGACCTGTCTGAATCATGCTTGTCTTCTCCGGCAGAGAAGATGGCTGCAACGCTTCTGGGGTTTACAGGGACATCCCGGATCAATATCAATTGATCCGGGATTGTTATGTCCGGATCCCAAGTCAAGGAGCATCTCCCCATGAAACGCAGTTCTCTGATTTTTTTCACCATTTTTCTCACCTTTCTTCTGATTCAACCTCTGCAGGCGGCAGAGAGAAAAACGGCTCAGGCCAATGGAATTGTGCTGGCCATGTTCGGCACCACAGTTGAGCCGGCCTTGCAGAGCCTGCTCAATATTCGAGAGGCCGTGGAGAAGGCTTATCCTGAGACCCCGGTGCGGATGGCCTTTACCTCCAATATCATTCGTCGAATCTGGCAGGAACGGAGTGCTGACCCGGCTTATCGGCAGTTACATCCGGAGATCCCGGAAGATGTCCTGCACATTCAGGGGCCTCTGGCCACCATTGCCGGGCTGCAGGATCAAGGGATTGACAGTATCATCGTCCAGTCTACGCATATTGCTCCGGCGGAAGAATACCTGGATCTCTGTTCCTACGTGGAAGGACTCGTTTCCATCAAGACCATCAAGGTCAAATACAAGCCCTTTAGGCAGCTGCTGGTCGGCAGACCGGCACTGGGTACCTTTGGCACTACCCATGCTTATGCAGAGGATGTGCGGCATGCCGCCAGGGTGCTGACTGCTGATATCGAGCTGGCGAGGAAAGAACAGGCGGCTCTGGTCTATATGGGGCACGGCAATGATCATTTCCCCTCCGGAGGACCTTATCTGGAGTTTGCTGCCCGTATGCGTGAGTTTTATCCCGATGTTTTGACTCTCATCGGTACCGTGGAGGGATTTCCCGATCTCGACGATGTCCGCGCCCAGCTCAAAAAGGCAGGAGTGAAGCGTGTGGTCTTGAAACCCTTCATGGTGGTGGCAGGTGATCATGCCATGAATGATATGGCAGGTCCTGAAGATGATTCCTGGCTTTCTATTTTGAAAAAAGATGGGTATGAAGTGATCCCGGTAAGCACAGGCCTGGGTGAGGACCCTGCCTTTGTGCAAATATATGTCTCTCACATTGGTGAGACTGCAGAAGATGCGGATATTTCTCTTCGCTAAAAGCGCTTGAGAATAAAGGAAATATTTTCAGGCCTGTTGCTCCCTTTTCCCTTGATCCGGGTCGGCTCTGTTCGTGTCAGGGGGAAAGGACGTCGGCTCCTTTCTCTTTTTAGCAGTTATTCAACTCGTTCCACGGCCAGAAGGGTGATGTCGTCATCAGGGTCAGTCTGGTTGCCAAATTGTTTCAAATTCCCCATGATATTCTGTACCGCAGCCTGCAGGGAGATGTCTCGACT
>JAHJNL010000011.1 GCA_018820855.1 Pseudomonadota bacterium
CAAACAATTGACAAATTATTCCTGAGGTAACCATGTCATCATGGGTAAGTATCTGTCAAATTTTTTTCCGAAAAATATCACACAGAGGAAAAAGACAAACCATAAACAACCACTAGTGACGACAAAAGATCAATGCACCTGCCTAAGACATGCTACAAGTCAGCCCCATGCAACATGGCCTGCGGTGATATCTTATTGCGAAATCACACTTCCCATCTCATCACGAAGTCATTCCGCTATCACTCTGTCATTCCCCAAGACAATCCAATCTCCAGGAAGCAGGTTGAGATACTAATTTATTTTCACTGAAGAGAAAAAAGAGCGATTGCAAAGAGAGACAAGCAACCCACTGAACAGTGTCTCATAATGCTAAAAATAATAATAGAAACAAGCGGAGTATATCTATCCACAGCTGTGCCCTGACAAACATCCTCCTGCTCACAACGGAGCGGGAGAATGTCAACTTTCCCAATAATCTTTCATCTTTCGGTACAGAGTCTTCCTGCTGATCCCCAGGGCATCGGCCGTCTTACTGCGATTACCATCATAAAAGTTTAGAATTTTAAGGATATGCTGCTTTTCCACAGACTCCAGGGTAATACTCGCCTCAGAGCTGCCCGCAGACTCCACAAGTTCCAGAGGCAGACATCTTTCCGTTATAATCCCATTTTCGGAAAGAATAATAGAACGCTCAATAACATTACGGAGCTCCCTTACATTACCAGGCCATTCATAATTGAGCATACAGTCCATGGCCTTTTGCACCATACGATAGGTTCCGCCATCAGGGCTCAAGGCCGTGAGGAAATAGTCAACCAGCAGCGGCAGGTCTTCCTTCCTATCCTTCAGTGTTGGAATATGGATGTTAAAGGCATTGATCCTATGGAAAAAGGCTTCGTTAAAACGTCCGGCCTGGACTTCTTCGGCCAGGTTGCGGTTGGTGGCAAACAGAAAACGGATATCCACCTGACGCTCCTCCTTCTCACCCAGCCGGCGGTATCTCTGAGTTTCCAGGACCCGCAACAGCGAAGCCTGTACACCCAGTGACAATTCACCGATCTCATCAAGAAACAGGGTGCTCTCATGGGCATAGGACATGAGTCCTTCCTGAGATTGAGTTGCCCCGGTGAAGGATCCTTTGGTATGACCAAAAAGTTCACTGCGGGCCAGTTCCTTTTGCAGAGACGCACAGTTTTTAATGATGAGCGGATTATCGCACCGTGGAGAGCGATCATGAATGGCATGAGCCACGACATCCTTGCCTACTCCAGATTCCCCGGTTATAAGCACCGGGATATTTGCCGGTGCCACCTTATCGACCAGATAATGGATATTGCGCACACCCTTTGAATTACCAATGAACTTAGTCGGCCCCCGATCAAAACCGGAATTATGCCTCAGTCTCAAATTGTCTCTAAAGAGCCTTGCCCGTTGATGAGCTTTTTCCACGATGAGATCGAGACGGTCCAGATTGAAAGGTTTGGGGATAAAATCACAGGCACCCAGTTTCATTGCCTCAACTGCGCTGTCAATATCCCCATGCCCCGTAATCATAACAACCTCTGTACCGGGACTGGATTCTCTTACTTTAATAAGCAAATCAAGATCGGAACTATCCGGCAGCAGCAAGTCCATAACAACAACATCGAACCAGCGCCGATGTACCATTTCCAAGGCCTCAGCAGCATTGGCAGCGGTAAATATCTCACGGTTGGTGTTACCCAGCTCTTTTTCCAGCAGCCTTCTGATAGACTCTTCGTCATCAATGACAAGTATTGGATATTTTATATTATTCACTATTTTGTTATACCAGGAATGTGCACATAGAAAGAAGAGCCTTTCCCCTCTTCACTGGTCACACTGATCTCTCCGTTATGGTTTTTCACTATCGAGTAACAGGTTGAAAGTCCGATGCCGACGCCTTTGCCGACAGGCTTGGTGGTAAAAAATGGCTCAAACAGCTTATCCTGAACATCCTTAGGGATGCCGCAGCCAGAATCTTCAACGATAAGTCCCGCCCCTCCGTCTTCTTCAGGCCAGGTTTTTATCCGTATTGTTCCCCCTTCATCCGTAGCATCAAGGGCGTTGGTTAAAAGGTTTATAATTACCTGTTTGAGCTGTGATTCATCCCCCTTAATTATGGGCAAATCATCATGCAACTCGGTTGTAACCGTTATTTTATGCTGTTCCTTGAAATGATGCTTCAAAATAAACAGAGTGTCTTCAATGCAATAATTTAAATTTACAGGCTGCTGACTGGAAGCCACCGGGCGGCTGAAGGTGAGAAGGCTTCGTACAATGTCCCGACAACGCAGACACTCTTTGATTATAGTATCTGTATATTCTTCAAAATCGTCATAAATATCATTATCCACCTGACCACGAATACGCCCCAGACGGCGCCGCAACCCTTCTGCGAAACCGCTGATGGCTGTCAGGGGATTATTTATTTCATGGGCTACACCAGCGGCAAGGGTTCCTACCGTCGCCATTTTTTCAGCTTGGTAAAACTGTGCCTGATATTCTTTTTCCAGGGTCACATCTCTTTTGAAAAGCAACACATTGCGTTCGCCGGTGATACTTGTTTTAAGAGGAGAGGCGATAAGCTCATAATGACGCAGCTTGTCTCCCAGTTTAGATATGCGCAAATCTTTAGTTATTTTTTGACAATCAAGGGCCTTGAGAACCGGACAATCTTTACAAGCCGAATCACCTTCCTTAAACACCTCATAGCAATGTTTTCCTATGGGTTCAATGCCAGGGTACCATTCCCTGAATACGTGATTAACGGATTGAATTACAAGGTCCTCGGAGAGCACCACCATCAAATCCGTTATACCATCGAGTAACGCCTGTATTTCTTTACGTTTTTTCTCAAGCTCCTGATTTGAGTTTTTCAGTTCTTCAACCTTTCTCTGCAACTCCTGATAAAACCCGAGCTTGTGGTGCTCGATTCCGACAAGGTCTTCTAAGGTTGTATTGGGCCGCATCACCACACCTTCTCACAAAGCCCCAGTAACTCTTTCCAGGAGGCAGGCCGCGGATTTGTAAGATTACAGGCGTCGTTCACGGCCATTCGGCAAATAGGCTCCAGATACTTTCTATCTTCATTTTTGACGACCTGATGCAGTTTGAGGGAAACCTTAAAAGAGGCAAAAAACTCCTCAAGTTTTTCGATTCCCACCAGAGCCGTTTCCATGTCCGAACCGAGCTGTTTATTCAACACAACACGCCCTATATCAGCCATTTTACCGGCACAGTGATCCAGGTTAAAACGCATGACCTCTGTGAGCAGAATCGGGTGAACAACACCATGTGACATGTCAAACTGCCCCCCAAGGGAATGGGCAAGGGCATGTTCGGCCCCAAGCCCGGCATTACTGAAGGCCATGGACGCCGCAATGGAGGCTATGCTCAACTGCTCCAAGGAGTCGAGTGAACGAGTTGCCACCGCAGGCTCAAGGTTACGCATGATGAGATCAATGGCTTTCAAAGATTGCGGTTCTGTAAAAGGAGAGGCAATGCGGGACACATAGGCCTCGATTGCATGGGCAAGGGCATCAATTGCCGATTGAATAATCAGCGTCTCTGTCTTGGTACGTAAAATCAGAGGATCGACTATGGCAATATTAGGAACAAGAGTTCTCGTAATAATAGACATTTTCACAGCCCTTTTCACATCAGTGATAATGCAGAACTGAGAAATGTCGGAACCACTGCCTGCTGTTGTCGTGATAAATACCATAGGCGGCAAAGGCCGCTGAACTCTGTTTGCCCCCTCATAATCCCGAATTTTTCCGCCATTGCTGGCAATAATAGCAATACCTTTTGCCGTATCCATGGAGCTGCCGCCGCCAATGGCCATTATCACATCGCAGCCGTTTTTCAGATAAAATTCTGCGCCCTGCTCTACCTCAAAGTCACGTGGATTGGCCGTCACTCTCGGATAATACATCCAGTCAATCCCAGCTTCCTTAAGGACATCCATGAGCTTTTGCACCCAACCCGCTTCCTCAATTCCTGAGTCACTGACAAGAAAAACTTTTTTAGCACCGTTCCTGAGCGCACATTGCCCGGCATACTTGATGCTCCCCCGGCCAAAGATAATTTCAGGAATAGCAAATTTTGTTGTTTCCATAATCACGTCCATTTTTTTCAAAAAAATTAAGTACTGACAACAAGTAACGGTCCCGAATTCCGGAATTATCACTGCTGTTGATTACTGTTTTTCTTCTACTGGTCTTTCTCACTGTCAGCCAAATATATAATCTGTATATTACTACAATGGTAATACCACCCCATAAACACATTGCAAGAATCGTGCTACAATAAAAAACAACACCATGTCAGCACATTGACCGGCTACTATAGTCAGCAAGCGGGTCATAGTGACTCGTTTGCTGGTAATAAAGTGTCTACTTACGAGTGTGGGAGTTACTTTAAAAACCGTTCAGCCTGCGATCTGGAAGCCCCTGACACAAGGGTGTCATTATGCCCCAACGAAAAACAAGCTATGGGTCACAATGACACGTGGCCGCAGGCGACCCTTTGCAAGCTGTTTTGAGGATCTTTTCGGCCGTTATCAGCCACAAGAATTTTTTCCTTTGTGGGCGGCAACGTTCAGTTACAATTACGTTTTTTGTGTTTTTTGGCAATGTACATCAACGTATCTGCTGATTTCATTAATTCTTCCAGGGTCACAGGATTATTGGCATCAAACATAGCTACACCGTTACTGATGGATAACTTTAACGGTAAAGCAAATCTGCTGCTTACCAGGGAAATTTCTTCTTTTAGACGCTCAACGATCCTTTGTATGAAATCTTTTTCCGAATGTTCTTCACAGGTAAACAGGATCGTAAATTCATCACCGCCAACCCGACCTATTATATCCGCTTCCCGGAAAACCGCCTGAAACATCTTCCCTGTCTCGACAATGGTTAAGTCCCCTGTATCATGACCTAAGGTATCGTTTATTATTTTAAGATTATCAAGATCTGCATACATCAAAAACAGATTACATTTTTTTCGCCTCGCTATTTCAAGCTGTTTTTGAGCCAACAGCAAAAATCCCCTCCTGTTGAGAAGGCCGGTAAGATCATCAGTAATGGACAGTCTGGCTAATTTGTTGGCATATCTTTTCCTGACAGTGATATCAACTACAATTTTTATCACCTGCACCACTTGGCGATCACTGCCAAAAACAGGATACCCATGCACCTCCAAATGAAGCTTTCTTCCCTCATGATCATAGTGGGTTCGTTCAACCATTGTCGGTTTTTTTGTTGATTTGACTATTGATACCGGGCAATTGAAAGAACCTTCCGGACAACAGGCTTGTTCATTGTTTTGCAGGTGAACGAGGGCTGAACACATGCGGGAAGAATTGATGCCTCTCCCATTAAAAGAATGCCGGTTAGACAAAGCGATGGAATAATCCTTTATATTTACAACATAAAACGGGAAAGGAAGTGATGCAATAACGTCATGGAGGAACGAATTTTGCGCCGTAACTTTCTTATCCGCCTTCTGACGCTCTCTCGCCTCAGACATGAGTTTTTCATTGCTTAAGATGAGCTGAGCAGTTCGTTTTTGGATAATCTTCTCCAACTGATCATGATGCCGCTGCAACAATGTTTCAGCCTTTTTTCGTCTTCTGTCACTGGCAACACTTTGCCGGGCAATACAAAAAGAAAGGATTGTTATTAACAACAGAGCCAGAAAAGCAAAGAAACTAAGCTTTGCAGTAAAGGCAGAGATTTCTTTTTTGACATCATCAAGATAAAGACCAGTACCTATTACCCATTGCCAAGGAGAAAAAATGGCCACATAAGATAT
Source organism: Pseudomonadota bacterium (assembly GCA_018820855.1). Classification (GTDB taxonomy): domain Bacteria; phylum Desulfobacterota; class Desulfobulbia; order Desulfobulbales; family Desulfocapsaceae; genus Desulfocapsa. The sequence continues at coordinate 5,839 of JAHJNL010000011.1, forward strand.
TTTATCAACAACTTCCCCCCGGTCATCATGCCGTTGCCATCTATACCCAACAAACCCCGGACCGTTCTCACTCACAGCCATCGCAATATCATGAAAAACAACCCTTTCATTTTCATCCACCAGAGACCCGGCCATTTGCCCCTCAAGTTCAGGGCGATAGGGATGCATGATAATCGCAGGCTCCAGGTCATTTATCCAGAAATAGTCTTTCTGTCCTTTCCCATACCTTAAATTACGGATGGCTGAAATTGCCAGTGTCTTTGCCTCTTGCTGACTCACTACGCCATGTGATGCCTGACTCTCAAAATGAGAAAGAATCCTCATGGCAACATCGACTAACTGTATGATGTTTTCTTTTTTACTCTCCAGAAGACTGGCATTAAAAGAAGGGAGGATAACAACAAAAACTGTCCCGACAAAAAGCAACACGGCCAATATCGGCGGGAGAATCATTTTAACGGGAGATGTAAGAAGTGCTTGATAGTCCATGATGATCCTTCCAACGAGGAATTAACAAAATCGAGCTCTTCCTATAACTGTACTTATTTTCCCTGATATCGGAATAAAAAAAATGGCCACTCTGTAAATATTTTATGGCATATGTATCTTATTATGAAATGTTTTTCTGAATATCATCCCTTCTCCCTGAACGTTAGAAGAAATCAAGCAAATATTGCCCACAGATGACATCTGAGAAAGCGGAGGAGGCCAAACAGTGCCCTCTTGCTCCACTTGCAAAAAGCCTATCCTTTTATTTGGACGAGAGCGGATCCCGATATTGTACAAATCAGACACAAACAAAAAGAGCCCCCTTGGACCGATAAAGGTCCTAGGGGGCTCCTGGGGATAGAATAAGACAGGCTTTAATTCGGCATCATGCTGAATTGGCCGTTTTTAACAGTGAACATGGCAAAGGCATCAATCCCCAAACCGCCATGATCAATAGCAGAGAAGTTGAACTCACCGGCTGTTCCAGTGAACCCCTTGATCTCTTCTAGAGCATCCCGAGCCTTCTCGCTATCAGACCCGGCAGTTTCTATAGCTTTGGCCAAAAGAAGCATAGCATCATAGGTATGGCCGCCAAAAGTGGAAATATCTTCACCATATTTTGATTCATAGGCCGTTTTGTATGAAAGCAGAAAATCCCTGACTGGTCCCGGACTCAATTCTTCTGCTCCGATAATCTTGCTGGCCGGGAAGATTATTCCCTCAGCTGCAGCACCGGCGGCCTGGACATACTTGATATTGGCAAAACCATGACTCTGAAAGAGAGGGATGTCCCAGCCGCTCTGACGTATATTTTTGGCAATAATTGATTGTGCAGGTACAATAGACCAGTTAATTACAGCCTGAATTTCAGGATTAGATTTTATCTTAGTGACAAGAGCTGTTAAATCAGTGGCTTTTTTGTCATAGGTTTCTGACTCAACAATGGTGATGCCATACTCCGGCGCTATTTTTTTGAGCTGCTCCTTACCTGCCTTACCAAAGCCGGTATTACCGGTTACCACCGCGACTTTAGTGATATTCATGGTATTCATGGTCATAAATATTTTCCGGGCGGCAAAAGAGTCACTGGGTGCGGTTTTAAAGACATACCTGGAGACAGGATTCACAATAAGCTCTGCCGAAGCGCAAGAAATCAGAATAGTCTTATTTTCATCACAAATAGACTTGATTTTCAGCGTTTCTCCACTGGTTGAAGGTCCGATAATGGCAAAGACCTTTTCTTCTTCAATAAGCTGCCGGGTAAAAGAAATTGCTTTGGCAGGATCACCTGCGGAATCCTTCATAATAAGTTTAATGGTATGACCGTTGATGCCACCCTGCTCATTGATGGAATCAACAAGCATCTGCAGTGATTTTTCCTCCGGATCCCCTAAAAATGCGGCAGGGCCTGTTTGTGCCAGGATAGCACCGATTTTAATTTCCGCAGCACTGCTGGGACTGGGCAGACCCAAAAAGCAGAAAAATGCCAGAACAATACAAGACAAACAGCTCCCCAGGGACAACCATGATCTTTCCATTTTTACACCTCATAAGTTTTTAAAATAATATGTTAAAATATTTAAATGTCTGACGACTCCCATCCAACAAGGGCTCGTTATCCAGGCCCGGCATTGTGGCAATTTTTTTACCATCAGAAATCCACCAGGTGGACCGACCAGAACACCTGGTGCAGCATGCCCATACCTTTGTTTCACAAACCCTGGAATCTGCATCTGCCTGCCCTTAAGCGAAGGCCTCTATTACTGAGTGAACATCAGACAATCATTTTGATCTTTACACTTCAAAGCAAACACCAATCTACTTCTTTGTTCATTCACCGGCAACCAAAACCAGAACAACAACATGTGATAACAGATTATTACCGCAGACTTTTCCTAAAAAGAATGAAACCTGACTTTTTATACCCACACAATAAATCCTTTTTTATCAGACAACCGCACACCGTCAGGCAACAACTCTGTGGACGGATAACCTGAAGATTCCCCTGGCTTTTAAAACTCAATGCTTTTATCCTTACTCATAATATATTCCTTTTTAGCAAAGCTCGCCCACATGCGAGTACAATAGCCTTCCTTGCCATCCAGCTTGTGAAAAAGGAGATGCCCGACCATGAATAACTGCGGCTATAAAATACGAAACCTGCCTCCAGGTCTGGAACTTTTGGCAGACCTGGCAACAGATCTACGCTGGACATGGAGCCATGCCGGAGATGCTCTATGGAAGACGGTGGCCCCCCAAACCTGGGAACAGATTGGAAATCCCTACGTTATTTTACAAAACCTTCCCCAGGAGCGGTTGGAAGAACTGGCGCAGGACACTCATTTCAGGGGGCAGATGGAAATCCTGGCCGCGGAACGCGATGCCTATTGCAGCCAGACCGGATGGTATAGTGCAACCTATCCCGATGCCGAACTGAAGGGGATTGCCTATTTCAGCATGGAGTTCGGTCTGGGAGAATCGCTGCCCCTCTATGCCGGGGGGCTCGGCATCCTCGCCGGAGACTACCTCAAAGCGGCCAGCGACCTGGGAATACCGGTAATAGGTATCGGTCTGTTATACCAGGAAGGGTATTTCAGACAGATGCTCGATGCCGACGGGTGGCAGCAAAATGTTTATCCCTACAATGATCCAGCCAGTCTGCCCATCCAGCCCGAGGTCTCGAACTCCGGTTCCTGGCTCCATGTCAATCTTCGTTTCCCCGGACGCCTGATACGGTTTCGAGTCTGGAAGGCAACCATCGGGCGGGTCACCCTCTACCTCCTGGACAGCAATGATCCGTTGAACAGCCCGAGCGACCGGGGTATCACCAGCAAACTGTACGGCGGCGGTCACGAAATGCGACTCGTTCAGGAGATAGTGCTGGGGCTGGGCGGCTGGCGGCTTCTTGAAACTTTAGGTGCAGCGGTTGATGTCTGCCATCTCAACGAAGGCCATGCCGCATTCGTGACGTTGGAGCGTGCCAGGCGTTTCATGGAAAAAAATAAAGTCGATTTCTGGGAAGCGCTCTGGGCAACTCGCGGGGGGAACATTTTCACTACGCACACTCCAGTTGCCGCCGGTTTTGACACCTATCCACAGCCACTGCTCGCAAAATACGGCACCCATTATGCAGAGCGCCTGGGCATTACAACCACTGCATTGAGCGCCCTGGGAAGGCTGAACCCGGACGATCAACAGGAACCTTTCAATATGGCCTACCTGGCCATGCGAACCTGCAGAATGACCAACGGTGTCAGCAGACTGCACGGGGAAGTCAGCCGCCGTATTTTTCAGCCCCTTTACCCACGCTGGCCGGAAAAAGAAGTGCCGGTGACATATATCACCAATGGAGTACACGTCCCCTCCTGGGACTCCCCCTGGGCCGATGAGGCATGGACACTGGCAGCAGGCAAGGAACGCTGGCGGGATGACCATGGGGGCCTGGCCAAGGCAATCCTCGACAACCTGAGCGACGAAACCTTGTGGATATTCGTCGGCATGGAACGGGCAGATCTTGTTAATTACGCCCGCAAACGTCTTGCCCGTCAGCTCGGTCAGCGTGGTGAAGACGCAGAAACCATAGCCAGATCCTATCATGTGCTGGACCCCAATATCCTCACCCTCGGTTTTGCCCGCCGCTTTGCCGAATATAAACGACCCAACCTCCTATTACATGATCCGGAGCGCCTGGCTCGTCTCCTCACAAATGTGAAATATCCCGTGCAGCTCATCGTTGCCGGCAAAGCCCACCCGGAAGACGAAACCGGCAAACAGTTCATACAACAGTGGGCACAATTCGTTCAGAGACCCGACGTCCGTGCCCACACCGTTTTTCTGGAAGACTACGATATCGCCCTGGCCCAGGAAATGGTGCAGGGCGTGGATGTATGGATAAACACTCCGCGAAGACCCTGGGAGGCCTGCGGCACCAGCGGTATGAAGGTACTCGTCAACGGCGGGCTGAACATTTCCGAACTGGATGGCTGGTGGGCAGAGGCCTATGATAAAGAGATCGGCTGGTCCCTGGGAGACGGGAAGGAACACCCGGAACCCGGCTGGGACGCCATTGAAGCAGAAGAACTCTACCGTATACTGGAAGAAGAGGTGGTTCCTGAATTTTACAGGCGCGACACAGCGGGAATTCCACGGGCCTGGGTCACCCGCATGCGTACCAGCATGATGCGCCTTGCCCCGCATTTCAGCACCAGCCGTATGATGAAAGAATACGTGGAGAAAATGTACCTTCCTGCCGCTGCCTCGTATGAGCGGCGAGCCGCAGAGAATGGCCGACAGGCCAGAGAACTGAAACACTGGGAATTGGCGTTGAACCAGCATTGGCAGGGGATGCACTGGGGAAACCTGGAACTCCACGAAGAAAACGATGGCTGGTCCTTCGATATTCAGGTCTATCTCGGCGGAATTTCACCGGACCATGTACAGGTGCAATTGTATGCAGAACCGACCACCAGCGAGCAACCGACAAAACAGGTGATGGAACGCCGCGCCGCCATTCCCGGCAGTGTCAACGGGTACCACTATTATGGCAAGGTGTCCAATCAGCAGCCCGCAAACGCTTATACACCACGAATCATCGCCTATCACCCCGAAGTCTGCGTCCCTACAGAAATGAACCTCATTCTCTGGTGGCCCGGTATGAGATGATCAGGGAATGCTCAAAGCCTCAAAACCCGAGATAATCTCAAGGAGCTCTGCTGTTATAGCACTCTGCCTGGTTTCACGAAAATTCCCCTGCAGTTTTTCTTCGAGTTCAATTATGTTTTTTTCTGCAGCCTGCATGGCAGAGAGTCGAGCAGCATTTTCACTGGCCAGCGACTGGGCAAAGGCCTTATAGATTGAGGCAAAGATGTGCTGCCGAAAGATATGTTCAAAAAAGGCATCCATCTCCATGCCAATAATTGGTAAACTGCGGGACGACCAGCTGGCCTCTCTATGCTGTTTGCTCCACTTTTCATCAAAGGGCAGAACCTGTAAGGAAACAGGTTCATACATCCCCGCCCTACCCAGGCGGTTATAATAGAGGAAGAACATTTCGATCTCCTCTTTTTCATGGAGCCCGGCAAAATGCTGAACCAGAGTAAACATCAGATCACTTATGGCATCATTGGAAGAAGGCAGGAAAAAGTGTTGTTCTATCTTGAGGTTCTCTTCCAATTCTGCCCGGACACGTTCTCCGGCAGTCCAGTAAAAGGGTGTCACCCCTTGCGCCTTGAGAGCAGAGATCTCCTCCAGGGAAAATTGGACAATAGCATCGTTAAACTGACCACACATACCCTGGTCTGAACCTATCACAAGACAGACAGCGACTGACGAACGTTTCCTGCTCTGGATATGAACATGGTTCCGAAACAATGCCTGCCAGCCGGTTTCAATAACATTACTGTACTCATCCATTGATCTGGCCGCCGTTTCAAACTGCCTGACATTGACGGCAGCCAGGCTTTTCATGGTCTTGACAACAGAAAGTAAATCATGGGCTGTGCGGATTTTTCTGCCAAGTCGCTCCAAGGTCTCCATATTATTCTTCCTCTGGCCCTGCAACTCCTATTTCAGATACTATTTTTTCCAGTTCCTGCTCCAGCTTGTGCCAGACAGGATCATCCTTTCCTGCTGCGGCAATAGTATGAGCAAACCCTTCTATGTTTCTGACGGCCTCAACAATTTTCGCCTCCATTACCGCAATACTGCCAAGCGGTAATAGATCCGCCATCCCCGTATTGACTGCGAACAGCACAGCTATCTGCTCGGCCGCACTAAGGGGCGCGAACTGCTTCTGTTTTAATATTTCCCGGACTCGCTGACCATGCTGCAAGATCTTTTTGGTCCTTTCATCAAGGCGGGTACCAAAGCGGGCAAAGGACTCGAGCTCCTGAAACTGGGAATAGGAAAGGCGAAGGTCGCCGGCCACTTTTCGATATGCCGGAAGCTGGGCCTTGCCACCCACGCGCGAGACAGATTTACCGACATCGACTGCCGGCAAGACCCCTTTCCGAAAAAGATCAGGGGACAGATAGATCTGGCCGTCTGTGATCGATATAAGATTAGTCGGAATATAAGCAGAGATATTCTGGGCCTCGGTTTCAATTATCGGCATTGATGTCAGTGAGCCGCCACCATATTCAGACCGAAGCCTGGTTGAGCGTTCCAGAAGACGACTGTGCACGTAAAAGATATCTCCAGGAAAGGCCTCCCGGCCAGGCGGGCGGCGGAGAAGAAGTGATATCTGCCGATACGCCAAGGCATGCCTGGTCAAGTCATCATAGACGATGAGGACATCTCTGCCCTGAGACATGAAATGTTCCGCCATGGAAGTCGCTGCATAGGGAGCAATAAACTGTATTCCCGGAGGATCACTGGCTCCAGCCACGACCACTGTGGTGTAGCTCATGGCATTGTGCTGTTCAAGCTCGGCAATCACTTTGGCCACAGAGGAGCTGCGCTGGCCGATGGCGCAGTACAGACAGAGCACATCTTTATCGGCCTGGTTTATGATGGTATCAACCGCCACCCCGGTTTTACCGGTCTGACGATCACCGAGGATAAGCTCCCTTTGCCCACGGCCGATGGGTATCAGGGAATCTATGACTTTAATGCCAGTCTGCAGAGGTCTGTCCACCGGGCCCCGCACCATGATTGGCGGCGCCTCCCGCTGGACCGCCATGGTCGCCCCATCCACTATGGGCCTTTTTTCATCAAGGGGTCTTCCAAGAGGATCCACAATCCGGCCGACCAGGCTTTCATCAACAGGGATCTCGAGGATTCGACCGGTTCTTCTTATTTCAGCCCCAGCCTTTATTCCTTTTTCCTGATCAAGGAGAACAATACCTGTCTTCTCTGGCAGGATGTCAATAACCATTCCGATGACGCCATTGTCAAAATGAACAAGCTCTTCCGATCTTATTCGCTTGAGTCCTTCAGCCCAGACTATTCCCTGGCTGACAGAAAGGGCCCTGCCCACCTCATCCTGGCCGATTGAGGCACTATATTTTTCAACTCCAGCTTCAAGCTCTTTTTCAGTGTCATCAAGAAGCTGATCCAGGACAGTCTTATTACTCATGATGTTCTCCGGCAAGAGAGCTCATAGATTTATGAATTTCAGTCTCCAACTCAAGCATATAACGGCTTAAATTCCATTCCCATTTCTGGCCGTCACTTAACAGCCTTACGCCAAAACCCAGATCATTTTCTTCCCGAAAAATAATTTCCCTGCCATCACTCAGATAGGGACTGAGCACCTTTGCCAGTTCTTCTTTCTGCTGCTCTCCCAGTGGAAATCCCGTAATGCACTTGATCGCGACTGCCGAAGTAGCAAGCACTGCCTCAAGCCCCTCTTCCTTATTGGCAATTTTTGCAGCAAAAGTCTTTATAAGCCTGGCTTCCAGTTCATCATCGGCAAGATCTGCCAAGGCCTTCTTGGCAATCCTGAAGACATTTCTGCTGACTAGCCGCTTGAGTTTTTGGAGAAAGGCTTCCTGCTCTGCGACCAGGATACTGTTCCAGCCCTCTCTCTTTTCATCGACTTCCGACTGCAGGCGAAGGAGAGCATCATTCTTCCATGTCTCTACCTCCTGCCTGACCTGCAGCATCTTCTCTTCCCTGGCCTCGGCAAATGCCTCCTGCTCTTTTGCCAGGTCGGCAGCTCTTCTGGCTGCCTCCTCTTTGGCCTCTGCAGCATCTGCCAGACGTGCTGCCACATGTCGTTCTCGTTCATCCATGGCCTTGATAACAGGGCCATACAGAAATCGTTTGAGAAGGACAATCAGGATCAGAAAATTAATGATCTGAAAAATGACTGTGGGCCAGTCAATGAGCATCACCTACCCCCCTATCTTAGACAGGAAATAATTCCAGAACGGATTGGCAAAAATCAAAATCATCGAAACAACAAAACAATAAATGGCCGTTGATTCAACCATAGCAAGACCGACAAAAAGGGTCCGTGTTATGGTGTTTGTCTCATCCGGTTGCTGGGCAATGGAGTTTAAGGCCATCGCTAAGGCACGCCCCTCACCAAGAGCTGGGCCGATGGATCCGATACTGATACAGAGGGCTGCAGAGACAATTGAAGCCACCGCTATAAGTGTCAAACTGTCCATGAAAAACTCCTTTTCTTGTTGTTAACTATATGTATACGTCCTGAATTCCTAAAAAATGCAAAACACAAGTATTAAGGGTACCTTGAAAAATTAGAATTTTCGTTCAAAATCGAGGCATGAGATAAATTTTACCGCAGGCATATATCTGATATTCCGAGGATAAAATTTATTTCATAACGAAGAGTTTGGGCGAAAAGGCAATTTTGCAAGGTGGC
>JAHJNL010000087.1 GCA_018820855.1 Pseudomonadota bacterium
TCTGATTTTATGCCGAAGAATTGTTTTCCCATGATGTCGTCACCGGCAATCATCCGGGAACTGGTTCAGCATGCCGACATAGTCATCGGGGCAGTACTCCTGCACGGTGCCAGGGCACCGAAGCTGATCAGTCGTGATATGCTGGCCACCATGAAACCGGGGGCTGTGATGGTGGATGTCTCCATCGATCAGGGTGGCTGTTTTGAGACCTCCCGTCCGACTACACACCGGGATCCTATCTTTGAGGTGGATGGTATCATCCACTATTGTGTGACAAATATGCCGGGTGCTGTACCCCTGACTTCCACCATGGCTCTGACCAACGCCACCCTTCCCTATGCACTGGCTCTGGCAGACAAGGGCTGGCGTCAGGTGGCCCTTCAAAACCCAGGGGTACGGGCCGGTTTGAACGTGGTTAATGGAAAAGTGACATACAAGGGGGTAGCCGAGGCCTTTGCTATGGACTACACGCCGGTGGAAACCCTGTTGCCCTGAGACAGTTGCAAAGCAGGGGCGGCCCAAAATGATTGTTTGGGGCACTCTCGTTTTTGTTTACCGGTAGCGGCTGGTGTCGGCCACCACAAAGGGGGTGGAGCGGATACCGATACTCTTCTTTTTCACCCAGAGCCGCATGAATGGGATGACGAGACCGGCTGGGTCGACCACGTTGTTCAATTCTTCCACAAAAGAGATGTCTCGAGTTGAGAACTCGTAGTAGCTGACATTACTGCTGTAGGGGTCGATGACCAGGATGACTTTGTCCGGATCGTAGGGGTGCTTTTGGGGAGTCCCGCTGAAGGAGACATGTGTCAGGCGCAGGTCCTGTTCATCTTCTGGTTTTTGATAGGCCTGGATGGCGAATTTCTTAACTGCTTCAGGGAAATTCCGTAATGGCATAGTCTCTCCTTGTCATAAGTTGCTGTTGAGTTCGGTAAAAAACATTTCCTTCACAGTTCAGGGCAAAGTGATAAGTGGGCTGCTGGTCAGGGTTATTCGCTTTCTGGTTCCAGGTCCGGTTTCCAGGAGTCGCACTGTTGCCTGTTCTGTGTAAAGATCTTCGGCCGAAAGGCAGTCCACGGGCAGGATGACCCCCATTCCCCTGAATCCAGCTGCAGTTGCCGTGTGCAGAACAGCACCGTGGGCCGCTGTCCCGGTAACAATGACATTGTGAATGTTGCGTTCCTGAAGGATCTTTTCCAGATCGGTTTTCCAGAATTTGTCCACTGAGGAGTTGACAATGGGCTCACCTTTTTCCGGAGTGACCTGAGGTAAAATGGTTTCGGGCGTTCCCTGTGGAGTCAGGCTGTAGATCACAATTACCCCGGCACCTCGGGCTCGGGTTATGAGATCGGCAATACGGGGAACTGTCTCCAGGCATCTCGGACGCCGTTCCATATTGCAGGTCCGTTCTTCAATGTCAAGGATGAGCAGGGCCGTATCTCCTGGGTTTATTGTCACCGGAGTTAATGCAGGTTTTTCCGGGGCCTGGACATCGATCCAGACAACATCAATGGGGGCGCTCCGGGTAAGACTTGGGAAAAGAAGCAGGGCAGTCAGAATAAGGATGGCTGGGCGCAACATATTGTCCTCCTGATGAGTGTAGCGAAAAAAACACCTTTACTCATTTTTATCATCAAAGCATTAACTTAGTCAAGTCCGGCTAGTTCATAAAAAGTTCTTCTCAGGAATGGCTCAGTGGATAAGCGAAGAGCCTTGGCTAGGTCATGACCTAGAGGAATTCGTCATCCGGAGATTTGCCGAGTTTCCGGTTGAAGGAAAAAAAAGGATGGGATAGAGTGAAACGGGGAATTGATGGTAACCGGAAAAAAGCAGAACAGTGAATAAACTAAGGAGAAAATCATGCCGACAACAGAAGAAAATTTGAGTCATGCCTTTGCCGGAGAGAGTCAGGCGAATCAGAAATACCGGGCCTTTGCCAAAAAAGCGGAAAAAGAAGGCCTGGCCAATATCGCCAAGTTGTTCCGTACCACTGCCGAGGCCGAACGCATTCATGCCGAGGGACATCTGAAGGCCCTGGACATGGTAGGCTCCACCCTTGAGAATCTGCAGGAGGCAATTGACGGCGAGACCCATGAGTTTACAGACATGTACCCGCCCATGGTGGAGCAGGCCCAGAAGGAAGGCCATAAGGCCAAGGTCATGTTTCGTTTTGCCGTGGCTGCCGAGGAGGTCCACGCCAAGCTTTACAGTATGGCTCTTGAGGCGGTGAAGAACGGCAAGGATCTGGAGGTGACGGAGTTTTACCTCTGTCCTGTCTGCGGCCATATCGAACTGGGCAAGCCGCCGGAGCGCTGTCCCATCTGTGGGGCCAAGCAGCACATATTTCAGCAGGTGGCCTGATCATACACCGGGATATTTCATTCCCTGCAGGTATCCAAAGTCGATGACCGTTTTCAGCCCTTCCCTTCGAGTCCGAAGAGAAGGGCTGTTACGTTACTACAGACCTCATCGGCAGTTTGATCGTGAAGGTCGACCCTTGATTTTCAGTACTTTCAACGGATATTATACCATTGTGGCTTCGTACTGTTTTCAGGGCAAAGGTGAGCCCGAATCCCGGACCGTAGGTTTTTGAGCTGAAAAAGGGATCGTAGATATTTTTTATTTTGCTTTTTTCGATACCTTTTCCTGTGTCGGAAATTTCAATTTCAAAATATCTGTCTTTGACGTCGGTGCTGATCGTCAGCACCCGTTTTTCTCCGACCATGGCCTCAATTGCATTCTCAATGATATGGGCGATGGTCATGGTGATATTTTCCTGATCGGCACAGATAATGGGAGGATTGTCCATAAAGTCTGTAACAAGCGTGATCTTTTTGTTCTCAATCTCCTGGTGATACGTGCTCAACGCGTTGCTCACAATTTCATTGATGTTTGATGACTCCCGGTAGCACAGATTGGCACTTTTTAAGGAGATCAGCTTGTGTACCATCTTTTCCAGGACCTCTACATTCTGTAAAATAATGTCCATATCCTGATAGTTTTTGCTCCCTTCCGGAAGGTTTTTTTTGACGCGCCGGGCAAAACCGCCGATGGTCACCAGGGGATTGCGTACTTCGTGGGAGACCTCGTCCAGGAAGTGATCCAGGGCCTCAAATTTTTCCTGTTCAGCTATTTCTGTGTTTTCAAGTTTTTTTGCCAGAAGAGAACGTACACGGGCCACGACTTCCTTGAAATCGAATGGTTTGGTGATATAGTCGTCTGCGCCGATGTCAAAGCCTCTCACCTTGTCGGGTACCTTGCTTTTGGCGGTGAGCATGATTTTTGGAATATGCTTGATTGCTTCGTCGTTGTTTATAACTTCACAGACTTCATAGCCATCCATTTTGGGCATCATGATATCAAGGAGGATAAGGTCAGGATCATAAGTGCGGATTGTTTCCAGGCCCATCACACCGTCATATGCCTCATCTGTATCAAACCCTTCGGCTCGGAATCTTTTTCGCAAAAGTTCGACAGTATCCAGGTTGTCATCAATGATCAGTATCTTGGGCTTGGCAGCCATGGTTGCACTTAACCGGATGAATTTAAGAAAATTTCGATTTGTTCTCCGAATATCCGCACATTTATCGGTTTGGTTATGTATCCGAGACATCCTGAGGCAAGCGCCTTTTCTTTGTCACCTTTCATGGCATGGGCTGTTAATGCTACCACCTTGATGTCACAGAGGTCTTTCTGGCTTTTTATTCTCCGTGTCAGCTCATAGCCGTCAATCTTGGGCATGGAAATATCCATCAGGATGAGATCGGGCTTGTCTGCGTTTATTTTAATCAGAGCGTCTTCACCATCAATGGCATCAGATAACTGATAGTTTTTATTTCTCAGGATTTTCATCACGAGTTCACGGCTGTCTGCATTGTCATCAACTATGAGTATCTTTTTTTTGTCTGTTTCCATCAAAGTGTGCCCCAGCATCAGTTGAGAGGAGTAAAATTGTTAATATTACATTCTGTTAATTGCTTTTTTTAACTCCTCAACCAGGTCTTTTTCCGAAAGAACTCCCTTGTTAAGAGTGGCTTGGATTCTCCCGTTAAGCTCTTGAGTATCATCTCCATCCAAGTCCTTATCAGTAATAAGGACGAGAGGGATATTCTGTATATGTTTCTCGGTTTTGAAATATTTAATGACATCAAAACCGTTTTCATTGGCCATTATGGGATTCAGAACGATCAGGTCTGGGGTTGATACGTGAATAGCGTGTATGGCTTCCGTGTTATTATAAGCTTTTGTTATCCTGTATCCTGCTTGGTTCAGTAGAACAGACAGGGTGTCAACTGTGTCCGTGTCATTGTCGACGAGTAGGATGTTTTTGATACTTGTTATCTTTTCCAAATTCTTTAATTTATGTAACAGGGATTTTTTATTAATCGGTTTGACCATATATTCTGTGGCGCCGAGACTGAATCCCATTTTCTTGTTATCAACAATGGAGAGGATAATGACTGGAATATCTTGGGTTTCAGGTGCTTTCTTCAGCTCTTGCAGAACCTGCCAGCCATCTTTCTCGGGCATCATGATATCCAGGGTTATGGCTACCGGTTTAATTTCCTTGGCCTTCTCGAAAGCATTTTTACTGGTTAAGTGTCCGACAACATTATAATCAGTACCGATGTTTTTTCTGATCAGTTCGATGACTTCAGGGTTGTCGTCAATGGCGAGTATGGTCTTCTTCGTTTTTGGCCTGCCGGCAGAGTTGCTTGCAGCAGTCGTCTCACTGCTTGAGGACTGGTATTCATCGATCACTAGATTTTCTATGATTTCACATGTTTTGCAATACTCCATCTTTTCAGGGAACTTTGCTACCTTCACTCCTTTGCAATGAACTCCGCAAATAAGCCAGCAGCGGCGTTCCTTGTTGCCATATGCAGGACAGCTCGTCTGTCCGCAATGGGTGTATTCCCAGCATTTGACAGGTTTCCCTGCATAATTCGGTTCTTTGAGAAAAGTCTCAACAGGCTTATCAAAATAATCGGCAAGAGTCTCAGCCATGGAGAGTTCTATGATGGGTTCTTCACTATTTTCTAAGACATTTTTCTGGCAGGGGAGGGTAAAACAAAATTTGCTGCCTTTGCCATATGTGCTCTCCACCCAAATGACACCTTTGTGAAGCACGACAAGCCCTCTGGCTATACTGAGGCCCAGGCCCGTTCCTTCATATTGCCGGGAGGTGGATACATTTATTTGAGAGAATTTGTCAAAGAGTGTGCGGATATTCTCTTTTTCAATGCCGATGCCTGTGTCTTCCACACATATCTCAACAAAAAGCGGTTTGTCACCGGCAGTGATTCCCAGTGTCGAACTTTGGGCATGGATGGTTATTCCGCCGCGTTCGGTAAACTTAATGGCATTTGCTATTAAGTTGTTGAAAATTTGTCTCACCTTTTCTTCATCAATGTAGACCGGCGGAAGATTGTCGGCAAAATCAAATGCAAAAAAGAGTCCTTTTGTCTGGATGGCGGGCTGAAAAAAACCAGCAAAAGATTCACAGAGTTTTTTGATGTCTGATTTTTGAATGTCAAATTCGATTTTTCCTGATTCGATCTTTGACATGTCAAGGATATCATTTATCAGTTCCATCAAATGCTTGGCGTTATTCTCAACCTTTAACAGGCTGTTTTCCTGTTCGGTGTTTATTTCGCCGTCAACCCGGTCCAGCAGGAGTTCCGTATATCCAAGAATGGAATTCATGGGGGTTCTCAGCTCATGGGACATGTTGGCCAGAAAAGAAGATTTAAGCCTGTCCAGTTCCTGGAGATCTCTGTTGGCTCGCTCAAGAAGAAGGGTTCTGGAACGAAGCATCATAGTCCTTCTGGCTACCTCATGCTCCATCTTCCTGCTGAATGATGAGATTTGTTCATACATCTTTTCAAGGTTGTCCAGGGTCTCATTTATGTGTTCTCCGATTTTTCCCATGACTTCACTGTTGTCGGAAAATTCAACACGTACTGAAAGGTTCCCGTCTGAAACCTGGGATAAGACGCTAAGAAGGTTGGTGGCTCTGGATTCAAGGTATTTGCGCTGTTCCTCTTCTTTTGCTGCTGTTTGCTGGACAAAGTGCAGCCTCTCCCCCTCAAGAACAACAGAGATGTCTCGGAATGTTTCTACCGCTCCGATGATACTGCCATGCGCATCTTTCAGGGCGCTTGCGCTTGTGATGATGGGAATTGAACACCCCTTTATGTCGAGTACTGTTGTCCTCAGGCCTTGCACAGGCTCACCGGAGACAAGACATTGTTTGATGGGGCAGGTAGTGTCGCATATATCAATTTTGCAGATGTCGCTCTTAAACATGTCCCGGCAGGTGACCTTCCCTTCTATGTCTTCTTTGCTGTAACCCATCAACTGAACGCATGCCTCGTTGATGAAGGTTATAACAAGGTTGTTGTCTACGAAAATGAGCGGGTCGGCAATGACGTGTTTCAGGCTGTTGGCATATTCTATCTGGGCCTTTATGCTTTGCACCATGGAATTGAAAGAGCTGCCAAGAACGCCGATGGGGTCTTCGCTGGTGACGGGAACGGATACGGAATAATCTCCCCTGGTCAGCAGTTTTGCCTTGGCCGCCAGTTCAGTTACCGGTTTATTCACCATTCTTGCCACGAGAAAATAAATGAGAAAGAGCAGGGCTCCGACACCGATAATGGAGATAATGATGGTCTGGTTTCGTAACGTGGCAATAGCGGCATAGGTAGCATCAGTTGACTGCCTGACCAGAAGTCCGCCAAGCACCTGTCTTGTAGAGCCGTGACA
>JAHJNL010000088.1 GCA_018820855.1 Pseudomonadota bacterium
ACGGGATCAACTCGCTCAGTTTCGCCCTGATCTGCAAATGCAGGTCCAGCCGAACGGTTTTTCCCTGCATCTGAGAAAGCCTACATACAGCTCTGCAGCACCCCACCCCTTTCTCAATGCTCCATCGAGGATAATGCATCCCAAACTCAGTGAACTGGGTTCTCTCATTGCTCAGGGAGATATGACTGCAGGTGAACTGGCCCTCCATTTTGAAGAAAAAGAATGTATTTCCCCGGCTGAGACCTTCCACTGCCTCAACACCCTCTTTTCCTTTGGCCTCCTCAAGGAAGGTCCGGAATAAAACATGCTCTGCAAGAGATCAATCCATCATTTTGCCAGGCCCCTCACCCTGATCAGCGGGAAAACCCTTCCCGCCTTTACCCTGGCCTATGAGACATACGGTCAACTGAACGAGGCCAGAGACAATGCAATCCTTCTCTGCCACGGACTGACTGCAACCCCCCATGCCGCTGGTGAAGATGCCGGGCCCGAAGTTCCAAAAGGGTGGTGGAATATGGCCATCGGGCATAATAAGGTTTTGGACACGGACCGTTGGTTTATTATCTGTATAGGTGCACTCGGTGGCTTCTGCGGCTCCACTGGTCCTGCCTCCATCAATCCGGAGACAGACAGACCGTACGGACTCTCCTTTCCTGTGGTTACCATCAGTGACATGGTCAACACCATGAAGCAGCTCACAGATATTCTGGCAATTGAACGTTACCATTGTCTGATAGGCGGCTGTATGGGAGGATTCCAGGTCCTCGATTGGCTGGTCCGCTATCCTGAAAAAGTGGGTTCATCAATAATCATGGGAGCAACTGCCAGGACCTCTGCTCACAGCCTTGCCCTGTGGGAAGTAGTCAGACGGGCCATTGTCCTGGACCCTGACTTTCATGGCGGAGACTATTACGACAAAAAACCACCCAAGGCCGGGATCAGCCTGGGCACCATGTTCGGGATGCTGGTGTGGATGAGCCGGGAGGTCATGGAAAAGAAATTCGGCCGTTCCCTGTGCGCAGGAAGCCACACACCCGCTTACAGTCTTGAACCGGAATTTGCCATCCAGAAATTTCTAAGCACCATAGAAGACGCCCCAAAAGGCCCCTTTGATGCAAACAGTTTTATTTACCTGACCAAGGCCATGGACTACTTTGACCTGGAACACGATCACGGCAGCCTGGAAGCCGCCTTTGCTCAGGTCAAAGGCAAGACTCTACTCGTCAGTTTTGATTCCGACTGGCGCTATCCCCAAGAGGAAGTAGACAAGATCCGTCTGGCCCTTGAAGCAAATCAGGCCCCGGTGGAACACCGCTGCCTGCACTCCGACTTCGGCCACGGCGCATTCCTCTATGATTTCCACAATGGTCTGGACAGCTTGATCGAAAAGTTTCTCTCATAACGCCCCCCCCATCTTTCCTCACGCGAGCAGACCTATCATTATTCCAACCAACAATAAACAATTGTGAAGGGTTGTCCTGCAGACAAAAAACAGCACTATCGATATCAGGAAAAAAATATCTTCAGTTGGTTCACATCCTGTCAAGGGGATGATTCCCGTAAGGATGTTTGATTGTCACCTGCTGTTTATGCTATTCTATATGGAAGAGAGAGGCTGGGTTCATTCTTTTGCATAAAAAACATATATGAAATGGTGGGTTCCTCATTATGCAGAAATTATTCCAAAGATCCCTCAAATTACAGATCACCCTGGCCTCTGTACTCTTGGTTGCTTCTGCCGTGGCAGGGGTCGTATTTTATATGCAGCACGGAATGGCCCGGTTGAGCCGGGATGAGCAGTATCACAATGCCAGCCACCTGCTAGAGTCTGTGCTGGTCAGTGTGGAAAATCAGTATTCCTCCATCCTCTTCCATAAGAAAAGTATGCTGGAGGCCAGAAAAAATGAGCTTCATTCAGTGATCTCTATGGCCTATGCCACTCTGGAAAGCTATGCTCAGCTGGTTGAGACCGGTCAATTAAGCAAGGAGGAGGCCCAGGCCCAGGCCATAAAAGAGCTGCAAAAATTCCGTTATAGGGACGGGGTCGGGTATATCTGGATTAATGATATGAGTAGACCCTTCGCCAGAATGGTGATGCATCCAACCATGACCGAGCTGGATAACCAAATTCTTGACGCATCGGAGTTCAATTGTGCTCTGGGACGGGATGAGAATCTCTTTAATGCCTTTGTCGATGTAGTTAACGCCCAGGATGAGGGCTTCGTTGATTATCTCTGGCCCAAACCTACCGCCGAAGGGCTCACAGCCAGACAGCCAAAAATCTCCTTTGTCAAAGGGTTTGCCCCTTGGGGCTGGGTGATCGGCAGTGGTCTCTATGTGGATGATCTGGACCAACATGTCCGACGCCTCGTTGGCGAGGTGTTGGATGAGCTGAATAAGACATTTGGCCGCATTAAGATTGCAGATTCAGGTTATATCTTTATCTTCACAGGTGAGCGGGAGATGATCCATCATCCCCTCTACAAAGGTACGCAGCTTAATACAATGATCAATCCGGCCACCGGTAACTATATCCTCGATGATCTTATAGCAGCGTCTCAACACGAAGATGGCAAGATTGAATATATATGGAACAAGCCACAGCAGTCTGACGATTTCATATATAAGAAAATAGCCTTTGTGAGCCATTTCGCACCACTTGACTGGTATATCGGCTCCTCCTTCTATGTTGATGAGGTGGAAAGACCGACCAGGGAGTTACGTCGTAAGGCCCTACTTTTTTCCTTACTATTCCTGGCCCTGGCAATGCTCCTCGCTCTCTATGCCGCCCACACGATCACCAAGCCGTTGCAGGGCATTATGACAGTCTTTGCCCTGGGTGCAAAAGGCGATTATTCTGCCCGACTCACCACTTCACGCCGCGATGAATTCGGTAAACTGGCTACCTACTTTAATGATTTTATGGCAGAAATTGCCGATGCCCATAAACGCCTGACCCGTTCAGAAAACAGGTTCAGGTCTCTCTTTGAAAAATCAGCCGATGCCCGCCTGATCATTGAGGGAAAGCATGTTATTGATTGTAATGAGGCCGCAGTGAAAATGATTCGCGGCACCAGTAAGGAGGATGTGTTACAAAAAAATCCGGCCCAACTCTCCCCGGAATTTCAGCCGGATGGACGCAAATCGGCTGACAAAACGGATGAGATCTTTTCCTTTATCAATGAGAAAGAAAATTATCGCTTTCTCTGGCAGTTTACCCGGATGGACGGGGAGGAATTTCCTGCTGAAGTTGAACTCACACCTATTCCTTACGATGGACGGAAAATCATTCATGTTTTATGGCGGGATATGACCCACCAGAAAGAGATTGAAGAACAGCTGGTGCAGGCTCAGAAGATGGAGGCCATCGGCACTCTCTCCGGTGGTATTGCCCATGATTTCAACAACATCCTTTCAGCTATTTTTGGTTATACGGAACTTGCCGAGTTGCAGGTAAAGGATAATCCAAAACTTGCAAATAATTTAAATGAAGTACTCCAGGCTGCCAAGAGAGCTCGGGAGCTGGTCAAACAGATCCTGACCTTCAGTCGCCGCGCGGAACAGGAAAAACAGCCACTACAGATCTCACTTATAGTAAAAGAGGCATTGAAACTGCTCCGTTCGTCTATTCCAACAACGATAAATATCAAAACAAATATTGTTTCCCAGGCCACTGTACTGGCCGACCCAACCCAAATCCATCAAATTGTCATGAATTTGTGCACTAATGCTTACCATGCCATGCGGGCTAAAGGAGGAATTCTTGCTGTTTCTCTGACAGAGATGGAAATGTTCCCCGGTGAACAGCTATCGGAAATTGACCTTGCCTCAGGTAAATATCTGCGTCTTGAGGTAACCGATACCGGTACAGGCATGGATGAAAAAATCAGGAAGAAAATATTTGAGCCTTATTTCACTACCAAAGGAGCAGGAGAAGGAACCGGTCTTGGTCTGGCAGTAGTGCATGGCATTGTTACAAGTCATAATGGCCAGATACATGTTTATAGCGAACCTGGTCATGGAACAACTTTTAATGTCTATTTGCCTATAGTCGCAAAGCAGCAGTCTGAAGCAACAGTAACCGCTGGAAAAGAAAAGATCACACGCGGCAGTGAACGAATAATGTTTGTTGATGATGAGGAAAAATTGAATAACGTAGCAAATGATTTTTTTTCTGTCTATGGCTACACAATTGACACCTTTACAGATCCACTGCTGGCTCTGGAAAATTTTGCAGCGCAGCCTGGAGTATATTCCCTTGTTATTACCGATATGGCTATGCCATCCATGACAGGTGAAGAGATGGCAAAAAAAATGATGGTTATGCAACCTGATTTACATGTCATACTCTGTACAGGCTACAGCGAGACTATCAACAAAGAAAAAGCTGAGGAAGCAGGTTTTCGCAGATATTTTCAAAAACCGGTGGTGATGAGCAGGCTGGTAAAATCGGTAAGAGAGATTTTAGACAACGGGGAATAATGATGTCTAAAAAAAACCATAGTTACAGATGATGACAGAGCTCTTTTCAAGCTGTTCGGTGTTTTTTTGTATAGTTACAGTGTTAATCGACTTCCGCCATTGACCATTTTCTTGTAATACCGCGAATGTCATCTTCCCTGTTGGAGCGGATTCATCCGCGAACAGGAGTCGGTGCGGCCCGATTGTCTGGTTTACCTGTTTGGGAGGTTGTTCGCGACTGAAGTCGCTCCTACAATTACAATAATCGTTTTCTTCTCGAATCCGTGCCAATATTTTCTTTCCTAATACACTTGATTCCCCAAAAAACTTCGTGTAAATCTGGTGAGATGTTTATTGCAAATGTCCAGAAACAAACTCAAGTTTTCGTTTTTTCTGCAAGCTACCGACTCTATTCCTGCGAATCTTAATTGACGATTTATTGAGCGTATCATACAATATGATAGCATTACAATTAACTTCTGCTGAAAATCGACAAATCAACGCTATATAAACAACATAATAGCAACTTGTAATTATTTGCATTAAGATATTTCACTTGTTAGTTGGTATATATTTCGAGCAGTCATTAGCAACAGTTCTCTGCTTCGCTACTGGCTTTAATTCAACGAATTATTAAGGAGTCCAGCGTGAAGGGGTTACTGACAAAATCCAGTTTGTACTGTTTGAGTCTTATACTGTGTCTGTTCTTGTTTTCTTCAACAGCTGTTGCAGCTGATAACTGGAAGCGACTCTTTCCGAATTATCCAACACACGGCTTCAATGATATTTACTCGGTATCTGCAAACAATGCCTATGCCGTCGGTAACTATGGTCTGATTTACCACTACGATGGCTCTTCCTGGGCAGAAATGGAGAGCTCTGTGGCTGTCAATCTGAACGGTATCTGGGGGCGAGCTGCCAACGATATGTTTGCCGTCGGCGATGACGGAACCATCCTCTGGTACAACGGTTCAACGTGGCGGCAATTGACCAGTCCGACAAGTTCCCATCTCTTTTGCGTATGGGGTTTTGATGGAGCTGGCAGTCAGGTCTATGCCGGAGGCCGGAACGGTGAAATTCTGGTGTACAACAGCGGAACATGGACTTACATGGAGACGCCGCTTGCAGACGGTATCTGGAACTATACCACCATCAACAGTATATGGGGTGATTCCTCTTCAAACCTCTATGCCGTGGGCAATACCCAAGGAGATGTGAATACTGATGTTTATCTGAGCTATTCCGGCGGTGCATCCTGGGTACGGGAGTATCCTTTTGCAGATACCACCAATTTAGCAACACCGGGCTTTGTCAAAGGATTTATCGGTCAAGATGTGTATATAGCCGGACGTGACGGTGTCTATCGTATGATTAACGGCAACTGGTCTTCCTGGGTAAAAATCCTGCCCGGTGCTTTTGATGATATCTGGGGCGCCACTCCTGAAAGTATATGGTTTGTCAATTCCAGTGGTATAACGCACTATAACGGGAACACCTCC
>JAHJNL010000089.1 GCA_018820855.1 Pseudomonadota bacterium
CTTAGGCTTCCTTCAGACCCCACCTCACGGTAACGCCCTTGCCATCGGCTAGTAATTTATGCTAGGTTAATATCCTAACACAGGAACACTTACAGGGGACTTTAACCCCATAAGATCACGCCCATGTCGGGCGTACACAAGTCGCTGCAAGTGACCTGCGGGCAGCGCGGTTTTTCGTTGCTCAACCTTGCTGCCAAGAGTTTCGATTAATCAAAGCTCATTGCTACAAATCTCCGCAGGCCCCTGAGCTCAAACGTTCGGCACCGATAGCATTATCAATCAACGACTGCCTTGAAGCGTTTCTATCCCCTCAAGGTGAACCATTAAAAATTACCCAGTCTCATTTACATTGTTAACTATCCTCACAGCGCCTACCACTTCCTCCTTATTGTAACACCTCAAAAATAGTGCATTTTTCTGGCCCCCTACCCTAACTCACTCCTTCTCAGAAAAAATTAATGCGCTTACAAAATAGTGAAAACCATTGACAGGCTAATACGACTGTATTAATACGTCTGTATTACAAACTACATACAAAGAGAAAAAAATGGGATCAAAAAAAACTGACAGTACACGGAAAAATCTGCTTAAGGCTGGGATAAGTGTTTTTGCAGAGAAAGGGTACAAGGAGACCACTGTCCGTGAAATCTGTAAACAGGCAGGGTCTGCAAATATTAATAGCATTAACTATTATTTTGGTTCGAAGGAGCTCTTATACAGGGAAATACTTGAATTGATCTTTTCCAAATATGACGAATATAAGTCTGCTGTTCCTGAAAAAAAATCCCCAGAGCAGCAGCTTAAGGACTTTATCACAAACTTTTGCATCATGCTTTACAAGGACAATGCTTTTGCATCGGATGTTACAAAAATTTTCGTTTCTGAAATGACAAAACCCTCCCCGTTTATTGAAGAGCTCGTTGATCAGTACAATAAACCGCGCTTAAAAAAACACCTAAAGATGATCAGAGATATCTTAGGTGAAGATGCACCTGATTACATGGTCAGAGACTGTCTGGTCTCTGTTTCCGGACAGCTTCTCTATTGTAGTTTTGCCTGGCCTGTCTTCAATCGCCTATTTCCTGAACACTCACCAGGAGATACCTATGAACAGTGGGCCGATCATGTGTTCAATTTTTCCATGGGAGGTATTAATGCCTGCAAAAAGCAACTCCAGGAATTAAAAAAAGGAGGTTAATCATGTCTCAAAAAATATTCGCTGACAATCTCATTCTGGCGGCAAAACAGCACACCGGCCTGAAAGATTTTGGCGGCGACACCTTTAAGGCAGGACTTGACGCACTGATATATTCACTAAACACTGATTTATCTCTCCCGGAATTAAGCGCTCAATATTTTCAGGGAATAATCCTTCAGCTCTTAGTCAACAGACTTGAGGTGACTCGACTTATTAAAACTCATCCTGAAATACTGGAAGAGATAATTGAGAAGCCGGTATTTATTATCGGTCTACCGCGATCAGGGACGACAATTCTGCATACCCTTATGGCCCTTGATCCCTGTTCCAGATTTTTACGCAACTATGAATGCAGCGGAGCAATCTTGCCGCCGCCTGAACTAATCCCCGGGGCCATTGATCCACGTATTGAAGCAACGCATAAGGCTATGGAAGGATTTTTAGGAGCAGCACCTCAACTCCGCGGCATCAATGGCTTAAACTTCATGGCATATGGCACGGCAGAATGCCAGAATCTCATGGCCCATGAATTTTGCCACCTCGGGTACAGTGCTGGGTCAAGTCTGTTTTCCTATGGTGACTGGTTGTCTCGCACCGACCTGGAACCTGCCTACAAGACTCATAAACTTCTCCTGCAAATATTACAGTGGAAACTGCCCAATGAGAGATGGGTGTTAAAAGCGCCGATACATCTCTTCGGTCTGGACCACCTGCTGGCAACTTATCCAGATGCCGAAATAGTTTTTACTCATCGTGCCCCCTATGATGCGATTCAATCGGGCATCAGCATGATATATCACTGGACGGAATTCACCACTCAACAAGCCGACATAGAAGCAATAGTAAACTGGTGGCCGAAATTGATGGCAGGGGCGCTTAAGAAGGCCCTAAAAGTCAGAAAAAAATCTGATGCTACGAAGTTTTACGATGCAAAATTCACAGACATAGCAAAAGAACCCTGCCAGGTCGTCGAGAATATCTATGAACACTCTTCAGTCAGATTCAACAAAGCACATGGGAAAAGGATGACGGTCTGGCTGCGGGACAACCCCAGGTCAAAGTTCGGGAAACATGATCCGACTCGTGAAAAGTATGGCTTGGATCCGCTGGTCGTAAAAGAGCTTTATCAATTTTATAAGCCGTAGGCAAATTGGCTGTTTGGCCAGTCTTAACTTCACTTTCCAGATAACTAATGGAATTCTTTTGGAGTAATTATGACAGCGGTGAACGGCAACAGAATATTTTTTTTGGATAACCTCCGCACCATGACTGTCCTGGCTGTGGTCCTTCTACATGCAGCCTGCCCGTATTCAAATATAGTAGCATGGTGGAGTGTACGAGAGCCAGTAGCAGGCCCTTTCTTTGATATTCTGATTCTCATTCTGGGAATCTTCGTTATGCCAACCTTGTTTTTCATCTCCGGCTATTTCGCTCTGTATTCGCTGAGAACACGATGTATGAAAGGTTTTATTACCGCAAAGTTCAAGCGGTTAGCAATACCTCTCGTCACAGTTGGTTTTCTCTTTGTACCTGTAATCTCTTATATCAGAGTGTTGCAATCCGCTGAGGTTGTTCCAAGTTATTTTGTTTTCTGGCTTGCTCAGATGAAAACGCTGTTTCAATATCCGCTGGTGGATTATTCTGTTCCTGAAATCGCTACAGCCCATATGGCATATTTCTCGCCTTGGCACTTATGATATCTGTCATTACTCCTGCTCTTCATGCTTTTCCATGCGGGCATCAGCTGGACATGGAGAAATTTTACCAGGCGTCAAAAAATCAAAAATGAGCATGAGGGACATTCCAGCAAGAAAATATTAATAATTATGGGCATTGCGTTTCTTGTCTCGGGCATTGGAAATGGACTGGTCAACACCCAATTTGGTGAAGCGGCCTGGCTTCAGTCGGAACGTCTTGTTCTGGTTCAGGTCGTTGTAGTCCCCTTGTATGCTGTAATGTATACTCTTGGAGTGACTACATCTGCCTATTATGCTTGCACTCCAATATTGGCTACTGGCTGTTTCCTGGCCGCAACCCATCAAATTTGGATTCGTCTTCATCGTTTCGACCTTTAGTTGCTGGGCACTCAGTAGCCTCCTCCTCTGGAGGAAAAAGTTCCGAGCAGTTGCTGTGGCAGCTACAGCAGGAATATTGTTTGTGTCTCTTTTGTAAATAATAAGGGGATAGTATAGCAATTGCCGAACCAACACATACCAGATCAGAGGAAGCACAGTCCTCCTCAAAATAGTTCGGTTGCTGGCTGGTATGTAAATGTTGTGTGAGAAAATCGAATTTCATTGTTCGTTGTAAGAGGTGCAGATGATCGTTCATAATGTGAAAATTGGAAATCAAGAATCTAAACAAGTTTCAGACAGAGAACATAAGAAAATTTATGTCGGGTGTGCTGAATCTGACATTCGATATAGAGATCTGTTGGTCTATGGCAGGCATAGATGGGAACTGTATTCAAAACCTACGATAGATTTTCTCACCCTGGATCGGAAAGAAATGGAATTGGTTCAATATAAACCAATCGTTGAAAAGACAATCCAGAGAGCAAACGGTGTGATGATTCTTATCTCTGCTCAGACCTCAAAAGACTCTTTGGCCCTTTGGGAAATCGATTGTTCTCTATCAAATAAAATTCCCATTGTTGGTGTGGATATCCGTCAGAATTCCGAAAGCGATATACCGACCAAGCTTGCAGAGAAAATGACGAGATATGGGTGGGAATGGTTCGCAGAATTCTTTAACGGGCTATAGTAAATAAATGTGGAAGTAAGGAAAATATTATACAATATATCCGCTCATCTCCTCCTTTCACATCCCAACTCCTTAAAATTTATAGTATTTTCACCCATAAAAGATAAAATATTCAGATAGTTATTTTTCGTCAGAGAACCAGTCCTTTGTAAAAGAATCGGCATAGCCGAATCGGGTAGCCGGGGGTTTTTCTCCCCCAGCCCCCACACCACCTAGCAAGCGGGTCCGCACTAGGCGGTTCCCAAAGAACATCGGACCGTAGCCGGATGAAGTATATCCGCAGCTCTTTGACAGCAAGAAGGCGACAACTGTCGGTAATACCGAAAGCTGGACTGTCTCACATCGCGCCTACCATTGCGGGCCCTGTCGGGTTCTATGCGTGGTAGAGCATATGAGGTCTCACTTTCCTCTATGAGTTTGGCCCTTCAGCGGGGTGAGTCTTCCAGGCTTTTCTCTTCACCTGGCACGTTTCCAGTCTCCCGTGCGCCTTTTGGGTGACTTCCTGCGCCTAATATGGCCTCTGCTGATTCCTGCCCAAACACCCTGCATGTTACCACACAAGGCACTGCAGAAACAGACCCTACTTTGCGGTAACGCCCTTGCCTTCGGCTAGTAATTTATGTTACGTTTCAAAACGTTACATGGAACACTTACAGGGAACGTTAACCCCATGAGTTCACGCCCATGCCGGGCGTACACAAATTAATAAACGCAGCCTCCAAGCACGTCCGCTCTCTGACTTTAAGTCAGTTTCGTGTTTACCTGCTTCGGCCACTATCTGCTTCGCTTGGGGCGGGTTATCGCAACTTTAGGCCCTGACCGAATCTATTAACACCCGTAAGGAGAGTTATCACAATGGACATCCCACGAATATTCAACATCACTGAAAGCGCTCACCGCATCCACAACCCGATCACACCCGAAAAGCTCGCAACTCTCGGCGCGGCGCTGCATCTGGAATCGGGGGCACGAGTGCTCGACCTCGGCAGCGGTTCAGGGGAGATGCTGTGCACCTGGGCACGCGATCACGGCGTCATCGGCACCGGCATCGACATGAGCCAGTTGTTCACCGAGCAAGCGCAACTCCGTGCTGAAGAACTCGGCGTCGCCGATCAAGTCAAGTTCATCCATGGCGATGCTGCCGGCTATGTCTCTGACGAGAAGGCCAGTGTGGCAGCCTGTGTCGGTGCCACTTGGATCGCCGGGGGAGTCGTCGGCACTATCGAGCTTCTGGCGCGGAGCTTGCGCACCGGAGGGATCATCCTCATCGGCGAGCCCTACTGGCGACAGTTACCGCCGACGGAAGATGTTGCCAAGGGGTGTCTTGCCAACTCAAGCTCCGACTTTCTCATGCTTCCAGAACTTCTCGCGTCTTTCGGCCACCTTGGCTACGACGTCGTTGAAATGGTGATGGCTGACCAAGACGGCTGGGACAGATACGAGGCGGCCAAATGGCTCACCATGCGCCGCTGGCTTGAAGCCAATCCCGACGACGAGTTCGCGAAAGATGTTCGAGCCAAACTGACCTCGGAACCCGAGCGCTACGCCGCTTACACGCGTGAATACATGGGCTGGGGTGTATTCGCGCTGATGCCACGGTGATGAGGGGATTACCGGGCGACTCAGAAAGTGGGAAAAATCCAATCATGCCTAACAAGGCAAATTAACTCGGACCACCAAAAGTCGCGGCGCTTCGCTCTACGTCTTTTGGCAGCCGGTTATTTGCAGCGTTGGGATTCATAAAAATCAATTGCATAAACAACAAATAACCAGGAGACAAGTTATGAGTTTTGATGAGAAGATTGTTCCAGAGTTTGTGGCAGATCATGGCACAAAAAAAGGGGAAAAGTCGAAGAAAATCAAGAACGAGTGGGAATTGGTCAGGTCTTGAAATATTAGTTCGCCAACGGAAGGGATACTTATATTTCAAGACCTGACCCCATGTTTTCCGAATTGCATCTTTTGACAAGAGATTACAAATTTACTCTATTCACTCAACCTTGCCTCAGACTTCTTTGCCCGCCCCGGTAAAGAGGTTGTAATGACCTGATCTCCGTTCTTGTTCCCGATGAAATTCCAGTGCCAGGCCTCCCACGGCATCTTCATCGGATTCAACCGGAAATAAGTTTCTTCGAATCCGAAACGCCATCCGTTTTCCTGGAGCCAGGTATAAGCAGTCGTATCGGCAAAACGCCAGTTGCTCGGAAAAAAATCAATGGCGGTACCGAGCATATGTTGTGAATAGCCTGGCGGAGCAACATAACGAACAATATCACCAAAGGTCCGGCCTTCGGCAAGCATCCGCTTGAAAATGCGCTTCTGGTATCCTGCACTCCGATAGACTGATTCAACTTTAAGAAATATTCCGTCCTGTTCTGCGGCCTTCAGGAGAACCACCACAGGCTGGTATGCTGCGGCCAGGATATATAATTTACTGCTATTATGCGTATATTCGGTGGGGATACGGCGAAAATCAGAGTAATCAAGCTTCGGTGCGACAAACTTATTTCCTGACCAGGGTGGTGGAATTATATATGTATTACCATTAATAGTCACTACTTCCTGCGGTTCATCCCGCTCCGGACTTTCAAGAGACCGTATCACCTGCGATGATTTGGATGGACGAGTACTGCAGGCCGGTTGCGAGACACAAACCATCATCAGCATGATCAGAAGAAAAATTGTGCAACGACGGCGGCTATAGCGGGTTTTGGTGTTCATAGAATTATCAGAAATAGTCATTAATACTAACAAAAGTTGCCGGTAGCAGCAACTACTGTTAGCGGAGCCGTTTTTTCCGGAACCAGCGGTGGTTGTTTGCTATCGGATTATTTTTACGGAGATGAAAAGCGGCTTCTGTTATAGTCGTTCCATTTGTGATATCATAGAGTTCAACAATTAAATACTACCCTATAGAATAAAATGCTTGTCAAAATTCTTTTCTTACTGTGGCTTATATTGATTCCCTGCCAGGTATTTCCCCAATCCGGGCAATACGATCTGGTCTATCTCTGGGACAAAAGTCTGGATAATGTGCTTGATTACCAGAACCGCCTGGAAGAAATACTGGATCCCGACATTACCGGGAATCTTCGCATTGTCTGCCGAAAACAGGGAGATTACGGCCTGATCTATGACCATAATGGTACAGCTCTCAATTCCGCCCAACTTATGGTCCAGCACAGTGAGATACTCAGGAAAGCCGGTCTGCCCGAGTGCCTGGCTGTCGAGGATCAAGGGTACTATCAACTGTACAATGTCAGCTACGGGCTGGGACCGAATCTCGAGAGCATGAAAAACCAGTATGCAAAAGTATATCATTCTCTTGGCAGTGAAGTTGGCAAAAACCTTTTTATAGAGCAGACCTCCGATAATAATTATACACTGATCTATCGGCGCCGCAGCGATCGTTCATCCACTTATAAGGTTGCCAGAAAACACACCAAACTCCTTAAGCGCAAAGGAATCTCAACAGCTATCATAGCCGAGAAAAACAATCCTGTTGTATTTGGTGAATCCTCTCATCTGGATAATGCCACATCCTATACAAAGATAAAGATCTCAGCAAAAAAGGAACCTGCACAAAAGATCGTATCATCTGAACCTAAACCTAAGTCTAAGTCTAAACCTGCACCTAAACCTGAATACAGAGCCAACACTGATCTGGCAGAAATTGTACCAACACCCTCTTCAGCTTCAGGAAAGAAAGGAGTAGAACAGGCGATAGAGTCATTTATCAAGGAGTTACGCAGAAAAGGAAAAATCTCCGACGACGAGAAAACCGGCTGGATGGTATATGACCTGACCAAGAGAGAGAGTCTGGTTGACATCAATGGCGAACTGCGATTCCAGGCGGCGAGTATGATCAAGCCCTTTGTGGCCCTGGCCTTTTTTCACCAAGCGAAACAGCGTGAATTAATATATGGCCCAAAGAGCCGCAAGAACATGGAATTGATGATTCAGCGCAGCAATAACAGCTCTACCAACTGGATCATGCGCATGGCCGGAGGTCCATCCCGGTGCAACGAAATTCTCCAGACCTATTACAGTGATATTTTCAAAAATACCGTCATAACCGAATACATTCCGCCGGGAGGTAAAACCTACAAGAACGTCGCTCTGCCGTCCGACTACGTCCGCTTCCTGCAGGCTCTCTGGGACGATGACTTACCGTACAGTGAGGAAATCCGCCGACTGATGTCCCTGCCCGGCCGCGACCGACTCTACGATAACACCCCGATCCCGCAAGGCACTCTGGTCTACAACAAAACCGGTTCTACCGCCTATCTCTGCGGGGATATGGGGATTTTAGTTCCCCATGACAAATCTGGCAAACGTTACCCTTATGCCCTGGTCGGCATTATCCAGAGCAGTTCCAGGCCACGCAATTACGGCAACTGGATGCTCACCCGTGGTAATGTGATCAGACAGGTATCCACCCTCGTTTATCAGGAGATGAAAAAACAGTATCACCTGTTGTAACCCAAAGACATCCCATTCCAGTCCGCATTATCTGCGGTTTCCCGGAATTACAGCAACTGGATCAACATAATTTCCCACACAGGAGAAAGGATTCGTTTGTGGCTAAACAGGCAACTGAACTCAGGTGTGCCGTCCGCTTTGGCGTGGTCTTCAAATACTTCGGACAACTCTGCCTCGTACTTGCCGCGCTGACGCTGGTTCCGTTGGTGGCATCGCTGGTCTTTGGCGAGACGCCCATCAGCTTGCGGTATAGCGTGGTGATCGGCGGGCTCGCTGCCTTGGGGAGCGGTTTGGACCGGCTGCGGGCTCCTGCCAGGGTACAAGCCAACGAAGGCATGGTGTTGGTCGCACTGATGTTTCTCTTCACTCCGCTCGTGATGTCCTACCCGATGATGGGCTCGGGATTAGGATTTACGGATGCCCTCTTCGAAGCCATTTCCGGCTTGACAACGACGGGTCTGAGCACAAAGGCGACACTCGTTGGCGCACCACAGTCGTTTCTTTTTGCCCGCGCCTGGATGCAATGGTACGGCGGGCTCGGCTTCGTCGTACTTTCCCTGGCGCTCATTTTACAGCCGGGTCTTGTGGCAAAGGGTCTCGCTGTCACGGAGGCCGAAAACGACGACTTGGTCGGTGGCACGCGGGTACACGCGCGGCAGGCCCTCATCGTCTATAGCGTTCTGACCGCCCTGGGCATCATCGGTTCCTTGTCGGTGGGAATCGGTTTTTTCGACGCTCTGCTGTATACATTTGCTGCGGTCTCGACCGGGGGCTTTGCCCCGCAAGACGGCAGCCTCGCGACGTTCGATGGGCCCGCGCAGGTGTGGATTATCCTGCTCTGCCTCGCCGGTGCGATCCCGCTTGCATTCTATTACCGAATCTTAAAGGAGAAGCGGCGGGTGGCCGTGGACTTTCTGCAACTCCGGGCTGTTGTGATCGCTTCACTGGTCGTTTCGCTGGCGGTGGGCGCCGCCATGCGGCTGAACGCTGGCATGCCTTGGCCGCAAGTACTCCACCACGCGCCCTTGCTAGCCTTTTCCGCCCAGACAACCGCTGGATTTTCCTCCATGCCATGCGGGCAACTCGATGCAGGCTCGCAACTGGTCCTAATCTTCTCGATGCTTGTAGGAGGCAGCGCGGGATCGACAGCTGGGGGATTCAAGCTGTTGCGGCTGTTAATCGCGGCGAGCTTGATTCGGTTGATCCTCCTGCGAACCTGCCTGCCGAAACACGCAGTCATCGGCCCCCGGCTGGCAGGCCGCCGACTGCAGGACGACGAGATTCATGCGGCTCTACTGCTCATCGTGCTGTTCGTTGCCGTCGTCGCGCTGTCCTGGCTGCCGTTTGTGGTAATGGGCTACGAACCGCTCGATTCGATGTTTGAAGTGGTTTCGGCCACAGGAACGGTGGGGCTTTCCGTGGGACTGACAAACGCGACGTTGCCCCCACTACTCAAGGGAATTCTGTGCGTTGACATGCTGCTGGGAAGACTTGAAATCATGGCGTGGTTGGTCCTACTGTATCCGGGAACGTGGTTTGGCAGAAGAATGGAGGGAACATGAGAACTGTTTTTATTGGAGCTGGACAAGTGAGCATCGAAACAGCCAAAGCACTCGTCAAAAACGGCCACGAGGTCATCATCATCGAGACCGACAAGGCCAAGATCGATGAATTATCCGAGGAGATGGATTGCAGCTTCCTGCAAGGCGATGGCAGCCGTCCGAACGTCCTGCGCGAAGTCAATCCCGCGCAGACGGACTTCCTGTTTTGCCTCACTAACAGTGACCAGGCGAACCTTATCGCCAGTCTCGTCGGCCGTTCCCTCGGTTTCAAGCGGGTCGTGACGAGCATCGGCGATCCACAGTTCGAGGTCATCTGCCATGAGTTGGGCCTGGAGGACACAATCATCCCCTCCCGCACAATCAGCCGTTACCTGGAAGATATGGTGGGCGGCAGAGGAAACGCCGATCTTTCCACGGTCATCAAAGGAGAGGCCCGGTTCTTCACCTTGATTGCGAAAGAGGAAGATGCGGTCGCTGCCAAGAATCTGAAATTGCCTGCCGATGCCAAAGCCATTTGCTATTACCGTGACGGCACGTTTTCACACGCCGATGAAGAAACGACATTCCGCCAAGGCGACGAGATTGTGATTCTCACGCACAGCAAGAATCTGCCCGCATTGCATGAACGTTGGCAGCTGAAACCGTCGCAGGAAGAGCCTTCGGATTTGGCCTCAAATAAGAAACAAGCAGTCGATTCTGAAATCGAGAGTTAGCCCTATTTCTCGAGGGAATCACGCGAAGGACGCGTAGTAGGGCTGTGAGGATTTAGGAAGGAATGGTAACAAGTGAGTTGCATTTTTTTTTGTAATTTCTTTGAATGAGAGAATATCCTGACAAAACTTGACCAAAGTGCAAGGGAGGAATCATAAGCGGAGGTATGATTATGGCCATACATGAATCGGAACGTATAAAAAGTGTTGAGGAAAAGAGCAAAACTGGTCAGATCTGGCCCGATTGGCATCAACAACTGAAATATTTTCGACCTTCCAACAGGTTGGAAGCCGCCTGGCAGCTGCTGAACACGATGGTTCCCTATTTTTGTCTATGGTATCTGATGGTCCGGTCGATCCAACTCGGCTATTCATATATATGGACTCTGATTCTTGCCCTCCCTGCTGCCGCCTTTCTGGTTCGACTGTTCATCTTATTTCACGACTGTGTGCATGGTTCTTTTTTTAAATCGAAGAGTGCCAACACATTTTTCGGCTACTTTCTCGGTGTACTCGTGTTTACTTCATTTGAAGACTGGCGTTTCACCCACCTACGGCACCATGGAACTTACGCCAATCTCGACTCGCGTGGATTCGGCGACATCTGGACCATGACGCTCAAGGAGTATGAGAACTCATCAACAATGAAACAATTACGGTATAGAATCTACCGCAACCCTATTGTGCTGGTTGGCTTGGGAGCAATATTTAATTTTCTATTCTACAATCGTATTCCAGACTTAAGGGTAAAAAGGAAGGAACGTATGGGCGTTACTTTGACTAACCTGCTCATTCTTGCCGTTGCTTTGAGCGCCGCTCGGATTATTGGCTGGCGGGCCTACCTCCTGATCCAGTTGCCGGTGTTGTGGCTGGCAGGAGGGGCCGGTATCTGGCTTTTTTACGTGCAGCACCAGTTTGAAGGAGGGTACTGGGCGCGCAAAAACGAGTGGGATCCTCTGCGTGCAGCCATGGAAGGGAGCTCCTTTTATAATCTGCCGGCTGTTCTGCGCTGGCTTTCCGGCAACATCGGCTACCATCATATCCATCATTTGAACCCCATGATTCCCAATTACCATCTTAAGAAGTGTTACGATTCCGTTCCGGAACTGCGAGCTAAGGCGCCGCTTACAATCAGGAAAAGCATTCATTGTCATCGCCTGAAATTGTGGGATGAGAAATTGCAGAAAATGGTCGTTTTTCCGTGATATGGCTGTTTCTCACTGATAGGTCGATGTCATGCGGAGCACCAATGCGATGAGGTCAAAACCGAACAGGACTTCGGCAGCAGACCGCAAAAAGAAGTGATCGCTGAAAAGCGACGTATCGATTAACTTGAGTTGACTATAAAAAAATAGAAATCCAAGAAACCAATTATAGGGGTTGGTTGGTACAAGAAATAACAATGGTCTCTTCTAAGAGAGAATTCCCAAGATGTTGAAGAGTTAGAAGACACATACTACGAATGGGTGGCTAACGCCAATGACACAATCAAGAAACTCTCAACTTCTCCTTATCAAATAGAAAAAATTGAAATTGATGTTAATGAATTAATCGAATGGTGCAGAATAGAGAAATGCACCATAAACGGTGAATCGAGATAGAAACATATCTCACTGAAAACAATAGATAATATCCTATAACAAATCGTTTCACACGGAAGCTCTGAAGCTCGCCGGCAACCTCTATGTCAGGCCACAGAGTACATGCGAGTAGATAAGGTGACGATGTCATGAAGGTGTATATTTTTAAGTACTTGGATCGCATTCGTTCCAGCTTTTGGTTCATCCCCATAGTCATGGCTTGTGGGGCGGTGGCGTTGGCCTTCGGAACCGTCTCCCTTGATGCACCGGTGACGGATTGGTTGCATCGTGCCTGGGGCTGGACGTTCACCGGTGGAGCGGAGGGGGCAGCTGCCCTGCTGGGGACTGTCGCCGGGTCAATGATCACCATCGCCGGGGTGGTTTTCTCAATGACTTTGGTCGCCCTGTCGCTTGCCTCATCGCAGCTCGGGCCTCGCATGCTCCGCAACTTCATGCGCGACACCACGACCCAGGTGGTACTCGGCACGTTCGTCGCCACTTTTCTTTACTGCTTGCTCGTTCTCCGCACTATCCGGCGCGCAGAAGAGGTTGTCTTCATCCCTCACCTATCGGTCTCGCTCGGCGTGGTGCTCGCCGTGGTGAGCGTGGGGGTGTTGATCTACTTCATCCATCACGTGTCCGTTTCCCTCCAGGCCAACGAGATCGTGGCACGGGTCAGTATGGAGTTGATCGAGGGAATAAACCGCCTGTTCCCTGAAGGAATCGGACAAGGCGCGCCGCGGATTCCGATCGAGCCACCCAACATCGCCTTTCTCAAGGTCTTCGAGCGGGAGGCTCATCCGGTTGGCGCGGTCGGGGACGGCTACCTCCAGTTCGTCGACGCGGACGTTCTCTTTGCGTTGGCCATAGAAGAAGAAGTTGTGCTACGGCTGGAGCGACGTCCAGGACACTACATCGTATCCGACGTGCCGCTGGTCCTGGTCTGGCCCGGACACCGGGTCACCGACCAGCTCACGGCCCGGATCCATTCCGCGTTTACACTGGGCAACCAGCGAACCCCTCGCCAGGACTTCGAATGCGCGGTCAACCAACTGGTTGAAATTGCGGTGCGGGCCCTCTCCCCCGGCCTGAATGACCCGTTCACGGCGATTGCGTGTGTGGATCACCTGGGATCCGCATTGTGTCGTTTGGCCCAGCGCGAGATGCCATCGCCTTATCGCCATGACCGGCAGGATAAGCTTAGGTTAATTGTGCCTGCCATCACCTTCCCGGCGATCACGGACACAGCGTTTGACCAAATCCGGCAATATGGCCGCTCCAGCGCCGCGGTGACCATCCGCATGCTGGAAACTATTGCCGTGGTAGCGGAATTTGTACATCACGCAGAGGACCGCGCTGCGCTCCAACGCCAAGCCAAGATGATTGTCAGAGGGTCTCGCGAAGGGTTGTCGGAAAGCGAGGACCGCCGAGCGGTTGAAGAGCGCTACCAGGCTGCGAGTCAGCTTCTCAGCAAGCCGGAAGGATCTATCAAATGAAACTCACGTACTGGCGGCGCGCACTCCACGGACGTCACGGCCTAACCCTTCTTTTAAGCCGTGTGCAAGCAGCCGTGCCCGCTTTATTTTCAGTCGGCAAAAATACAGATATTGAAGCAAATGAAGATGCAGATTACAGAGAGAGTACATGCAATGAGAATTCCTTTTAAGCTCCTCTCTCTTCAGAGAAGTCAATCGACAGAGGAGAAACTTGAGGGTCTTACGGGCAGGTCAATGGCGCGTCACTCACCTTAATCTTCAGCCGGGAATAACACATGTCAGACAAGAAAATAGCTATTGGGATAGTTGGAAGCTATAGGAAACAAGGTGTAATTGACACTGCTGTTTCTGAAGTGCTCAGCGCTCTTCAGAATTTAGGGGTAGAAATAAAAAAAATTTACCTTCTTGATTACAATATAGAGTTTTGTACAAATTGTCGTACTTGTCTTCAACCCCCTGGCGTCACAAGAGGGAAATGTATCCTTAAAGATGATATGGAAGATATGTTACAGTCAATTGATTCTGCTGATTATTTAATAATTGGTGCTCCCACGAATGCAGGCTATGTCAATGCGTTAACACAAAGATTTATTGAGAGATGTGTTTGTTTTGGCTATTGGCCGTGGGGAACTGCAGCACCGGTACTCCGCAATAAAATAATAAAGAAGAGGTCCATTTTGGTTTCTGCAAGTGCCGCTCCTGTATTAATCGGCAAATACTTCAATGGTACAATGAAGGCATTGAAAACACTTTCAAAATATTTAGGTGCTCAGCCAATCGGTGATATCTGGGTGGGAAGTGTAACCAAAAAAGAAATAGAACTGTCAAATAAAATCAAAGAAAAGGCCACGACATTAGCTCAAAAGCTTATTGGAAAGTAATCGGCTGACAAACGCAGTCAGCAAATGGCGAGAACGTTTGAGCACTGACACGAAAAGGTTATCATTCAGCTACACCCGCAGTGAGAACAGTGAGTTAATCAATGAAAAAATATTTACTGAGTAGCAAGCTTATTGATTTTGAGCATCCCTTGGTGGCTGAAAAAGCGGCAGAACTTTCTATTGCTTGTCCCTCAGATGCGTCTATTGCCAAATCTTGTTTCGAATTTGTCCGTGATTCAATAAAACATAGCTGGGATTACCGTCAGAATCCGGTAACCTGTAAGGCTTCCGAAGTATTGATCCACGGCACTGGCTATTGTTATTCGAAGAGCCATCTGTTAGCGGCCCTATTAAGAGCAAATAAAATTCCTGCAGGAATTTGCTATCAACGTCTGGCCGTTGAAAAGGAAGGACCGCCATTCAGTTTACATGGATTGAATGCTGTTTACCTCAGGGAATACGGCTGGTATCGCATTGATGCAAGAGGAAACAAAACTGGTGTTAATTGCGAATTTACTCCACCAATTGAGAAATTGGCCTTCCCCATCCGTCATATCAATGAAAGTGATTTCCGTGAAATTTGGCCGGAGCCACTTCCAATCGTTGTTAAGATATTAACTGAGTGCAAGACTGTAGAGCAGGTTTATCAAAACTTGCCTGACATTGAAATTGTAAAATGATAACGTATTTCAGTTGCCTACCGGCAAAATTTCTAACCGCACCATTTATTGAAGAATTCCAAGGACAGCATAGCAATGAATCTATTCGCATACGGTACATTAATGGATACAGAAATCATGACTCAGGTATCCGGCACTACACACCGATCTCAGAAAGCTACCCTTCTTCAGTATGTTCGAAAGAGAGTGTCCGGAGAAGTCTATCCCGCGATCATCAAGCAAAACGACGGCTCCGTCGATGGAATCGTTTATTTCAATGTATCATCGGAGGAGTTAGACCGTCTCGATAAGTTTGAAGGGCCTTTTTACGAGAGGACCGAGGTTGTGGCGGTTAACGACGATGGCGAAAGCATAAGCACACACGCCTACGTCATAGCTGCAGATTCTGCCCATCAACTATCCAATGACAACTGGAGCTATGAGCACTTCTTGATGAACCACAAGCAGCTCTTTCAAGGAGACTATCACGGGTACAACGAACTGGAGTAGAAAATCTTAACAAGATAATATTTTCTTACGCTCCATGACGTTTCCGGAGACACGCTATATTATCATCATCAAAATGGAGAAGAATCATGATCAAGATGCTGCTTTTTCACAGTGGGAACCCTGCTTGAGTCAGCTGTAAACAGGCTACAGTTGTAGCAAAAAAAATGGAGGAGATTTTTAAAGATAAAATTGAATTGCATATACACAGATCTGACTCGCCAGAGGCCATTCCCTATAAGCTGAGAAGCTCGACCAATGTATTCGTCAACGATGAGTTGGTGCCCTTGAGTGTGGCAACCTCTGAAACAGAAATGGAGAAATATCTGACTGCCGTATCATCACTGAGTTCACAATAAGGCAACTTATCGTACCCCTAAACGACAAAGAGCCCTGTTCCTCACAAAAAGGAACAGGGCTCTTTGATTTTTTCTTAAAAAAAGGAGTTACTCACTTAATGAAGCGAGAGACTTCTCCATTTTTGTATTGATGATTTCACTGATGTGTTCGTTAGTCCAGATGCCATCCTTGCGTACTGCTTTTGTGGCATTGCCAAAACTGATACGAACCTTCTGGCTGGATACGGCTTCCAGGGCCTTGGAGATTCTTTCATGAACCTCTTCTTTGGAAAGTCCTTCTGCCGCACCAATTGGCCCAAGTTCCTTCATCTGTTGAGTGAACTCAGTAATCAACTGAACAAACCGAGGGGCTTCGGCAGCAGATGCCCACTTCAGACTGAAGCGCTCTTCTCGAATTCCCACATCTTTAAGCACCTTTTTGACCAGTGCATCCATACCCATTGCATCATAATTACCGACCTGGTAATGACATTCGCCAAGTTGTCAGCCACCGCTGAAGATGGCATCAGCCCCCTCCAGAAATCCTTTAAGGACAAAGGAAGGATCAATCCTGCCGGTACACATCACTCGGATAGTCCGAAGATTTGGCGGGTATTGGAAGCGTGAGACCCCTGCTGCATCTGCGGCCGCGTAACAGCACCAGTTACAGAGGAACCCAAGGATCTTTGGGCTGAAAGTATTCTCTGACATTAGTTCTTCTCCATATATCTCTAGCTCTAGCTGACTCTTTTAAATACCCCTTGAAGGGTGCAAGCGCCTAAACAGTTGGTACTCACTCCAGGAGTAAGTATATTTATTTATTCAACTTCATTGTCAATGAGTAAGGAAATGGCCAAAGAGGCACTGATTATTACCCTGTTTGACAACTTCAGTTTCAGGCCTCAACCTTTTCCTCAACCTTTTTGTTACCAAATGCCTCAATTTGAGAAATAAGCTGTTCATTGGTAAAACCGCCCATGGATATGGCAAAGGTCGGACAGTGAGAGGCACAGATACCGCAAGCCTTACATGATGCAGAGACGGTCTCGGCCTTGCGTTTCTTATCCACCTTTTTCATCTGGATGGCCCCATAAGGACAGAGGCTGGCACAGATGCCGCAACCAATGCAAGCATCCTGATCCACACTGGAAACAATGGGATCGACCTTAACGTAGCCCTTTACCAGAGGAATCGAGGCCTTAGCT
The DNA here is from genome assembly GCA_018820855.1 of Pseudomonadota bacterium. Lineage (GTDB taxonomy): Bacteria > Desulfobacterota > Desulfobulbia > Desulfobulbales > Desulfocapsaceae > Desulfocapsa. The sequence goes on from JAHJNL010000089.1 coordinate 17,382, forward strand.
GCTGCAGCCTGGGCCTGGACGATTGTTTCATCTACAGGTTTGGGCCCGTGAGCCAGCCCACAGACATAAATACCCTCTACTGCCAGTTCAACAGGACGCAGCTTGACATGCGCTTCAAGGAAGAAGCCATTGGCAGTGACAGGAAGCTTCAACATCTTGGAAAGTTCCTCGGTTCCGTCGGGAACAATACCGACAGACAGTACCACCAGATCAGGATTAAGACTCACGTCTTCCTGCATAATGGAATCAAAAAAGTCTATGTGTACTTTCCCGGATTTCTGGCTCACTTCAGGTTTACGATCCATTTCATAAGGGATAAAAACAACTCCCTTTTTGCGGGCCTCAAGATAGGCATCTTCAGCGTAGCCGTAGGTGCGCATATCGCGATACAGGACGATAATCTGAGAATCCGGATTGATCTCTTTTATCTTGAGGATATTTTTTATGGCATGGTTACAGCAGACCTTGGAGCAGTAATTCAGATCATCACCACGGGAACCTGCACACTGGATCATGACAATGGAATCAGGTGCTCGGTTTTTGGCCTTGCCCGCCAGTTGAGCTTCCAGTTCCTGCTGAGTTATGACTTTCTTGGATTGACCAAGCAGGTATTTATCCGGACGATGTTCGTGACCACCGGTTGCCACGATGATGACACCATGATCAACGGTATGTTCCTTCTTTTCCGCCCCTTTTCCGCTTTCGATAACAGAGGAAAAATTTCCGACAAAGCCGGATGTCATGGCAAGTCTTGCGTCAGTTATTACATCTATTTTATTAGACTTTTTCACTTTATCAGAAATAGTCTTCAGATAATCTGCAACCGTGTCACCGGCCAGAGTATTTTTCAGATTCTGAAGATTGCCGCCAATCTTTGCGGATTTTTCAATAAGAACAGAAGAAAAACCCTGGTCTGCAAGAGACAGAGCAGCAGTCATTCCGGCCACACCACCACCAAGGATGACTGCCTTGGGGGTAACAGGGACACTCTGTTCAGGCAAAGGCTGGATGTGAGCTGCCTTGGAAACCGCCATACGCACCAGATCCTTGGATTTCTGAGTAGCCGCCTCAGGTTCGTTGGCATGAACCCAGGAACATTGGTCACGGATATTGACCATCTCAAAAAGATTCCTGTTCAGTCCGGCATCCTTCAGGGTCTCCTGAAAGAGCGGTTCATGAGTTCGTGGCGAACAAGCGGCAATAACCACCCGGTTCAGCCTTTGCGCCTTGATAGTCTTCTTGATCTGCTCCTGAGCATCCTGAGAACAGGAATAGAGATTTTCGGTATAATAGGTGACATTTTCCATGCCCCCTGCCTCCTCGGCGACCCCAGGACAGTCAACAACAGAACTGATATTAATACCACAGTGGCAGACAAAGACACCGATCCGCACCTCGTCGTCAGCACTCACCATCAGTTCTTCCGGATACTCCTTACTTACCGTCCCCTTCCCTCGCTGATTTTTCAGCACAGAAGAGGCCAGAGAAGCGGCTCCGGAAGACTGGGTTACAGACTCAGGGATATCCTTGGGCCCCTGGAAGGCGCCTGCGACTACAATTCCTTCCTGGCTGGTCTGCAGCGGGGCGAAGGTATCGGTCTTACAGAAATTATAGCGATTCAGGTCAATCTTGGTGATATCGGCAATCTTTTCTGCATCCTTAGGGGATTCAAGGCCCACAGAAAGAACAACCATGTCATGGGATTCGAACTTATGCTGACCGTCAAGAGTGGCATAGGTCAGTTTGAGATGATTTTCCCAGGGGGTAACATCGGCAACCTTAGCCCGGACAAACTTGATGCCAATGGCCTCTGCACGAAGGCGGGCAGCATCAAAATCCTTGCCCTGAGTTCGAATATCCATGTAGTAGATGGTGATATCCACTTCCGGATCATGTTCCTTGGTTACCAGGGCCTCTTTGATGGCATACATACAGCAGACCGAAGAACAGTAGCCGTTATTGCAGCCTATATCCCTGGAGCCGACACACTGAATAAAGGCCATGGACTTTGGATGGCGACCGTCTGAGAAGCATTTGATCTCACCCATGAACGGTCCTGAAGCAGTTGTCATCCTTTCGTATTCGAAGGAAGTAACAATGTCCGGATGCTTGCCGTAGCCGAATTTCGCCAGGGTCTCAGGAGCAATCTTACCAAATCCAGGAGAAAGAATGACGGCACCGATCTTCAGATCACGGGCCTCAGGCTTCTGATTGAAATTGATGGCATGACTCTGACAGACGGGCACACAGATCTGACAGGTATCGTGCTGCAGGTACATACAGGACGATGGATCGATATAATAGGTTGCCGGTACGGCCTGGGCATAATCGATGTGGATGGGTCGCGTGATGGCCAACCCCTCATTATAAGGGTCCACATGATGTTTGGGGCAGTACTGGGTGCAAAGCCCACAGGCAGTACAGGCATCCGCATCAATATAACGCGGACGAATATTAAGCTTTGCTGTGAAATTCCCAGCTGTTCCTTCCAATGCAAGCAGATCTGCATTGGTGACCATCTCTATATTGGGAGACCGACCGGCCTCTACCAGTTTTGGTGCCAGGATTCAGAGCGAGCAGTCATTGGTCGGAAACGTCTTGTCCAGCTGGGCCATGACACCACCAACGGCAGGTGATTTTTCGACCAGATAGACATAATAACCAAGCTCGGTCATATCAAGGGCAGCCTGGATACCGGCGATACCTCCGCCGAGTATCATAACAGCCCCTTCCCTGTGCATCATTGCTTTACCCATAATGTTACTCCTAACTAATACCTGGGTGGTATATTATTTGACAGATCGTCAGGCATCAACCTTTTCGACCTTGATTGTACAGAGTTTATACTCGGGAGTCCTGGACAACCGATCCAGGGCATCCAGCGTCAGGAAGTTTACCAGCGCTTCAATATGATTATAGGTGGTAAAAATAGTACCTTCCTGTGAACGATCAGTAATGGTTGCAGGCATCTCAACAGAGCCGCGACGAGAGGTCATTCGGATCAAGTCGCCTTCTGCAATTTCCATACGTTCTGCATCTACCGGATTGATCTGTGCCAAGGCCTGCGGACTAATTGCATTCAACTCGACGGTTTTGCCGGTCATGGAGCTGAAATTATAGCGGGCCAGATCTCGTCCGGTGGTAAAATACATCGGATATTCTTCATCTATCTGTTCCACCGGCGGTATATAATCTTCCGGAATAAAGAGGCCGCGTCCTCTGGTGAAACTCTTGGTATGAAGCACGGGTGTCCCCGGATGATTTTCATCAGGTACCGGCCACTGCAGACCAACCTCTTCCAGACGTTTATAGGTAATTCCCTTGTATTGCGGCAGGAGGCTGCGAATCTCTTCAAAAATATCCTCAGCACACTTGTAATCCATTTCGTAACCCATCTTGTGGGAAAGATCACAGAAGATCTGCCAGTCAGGCCGGGCTTCGCCGGGAGGATTCACGGCCTTGCGCACCCGCTGCACCCTGCGTTCGGTGTTGGCGAATGTGCCGTCTTTCTCGGCAAAACATGCTGCAGGTAAAACAATATCTGCGGCCTTTGCCGTGTCTGTGAGAAAGATATCCTGAACAACAAGGAAATCCACTTTTTCCAATGCCTGCTTGACATGGGCAATATTCGGATCTGCAACGGCTGGATCTTCACCAAAGATATAAAGGCCGCGAATATCCCCGCTAAGGACATTGTCCCATACCTCGGTGGCCGGTTTTCCGGGTCGACGCGGCAATTTGACTTTCCATTTCTCTTCATAACGGTCAAAGAGATCCACATTATCGAGGGCGGTGTAGCCTGGCAGATTATTAAACAAGGCGCCCATATCACAGGCACCCTGGACATTGTTCTGTCCTCGCAGAGGATTACAGCCACCGCCTTCCACACCCACCTTTCCGCAGAGCATGGCGAGGTTAGCAATGGACTTGACACGGTCTGTGCCGGTCACATAATGGGTAATGCCCATGCCATGATAGATAGCATGACGCCCTTGGGCGGCATACATCCTGGCTACGGTAAAGAGCTGCTCAGTGGGCAGGCCGGTAATTTTCGAGACGTAGTCAGGTGTATATTTTTTCATCACCCGGACCAGTTCATCAAAATCCTCAGTCCGTTCTTCCACAAACTTTTTATCCCAGAGATCTTCTTCCAGGATTATGTGCATGAGGCCGTTTAAGAAGGCCACATCAGTACCGGGTATTATGCGCAGCCAGTGATCGGCAGTCTCTGCCAGTCTGGTCTTGCGTGGATCTACAACAATAAGTTTTGCACCGCGTTTGACAGCCTGATGAATCCGCATGCCGATGGTCGGATGTCCGGTATCAGGGTTGGAACCAATCATGAGGAACAGATCTGTATTCCTGGAATCCATGATTGAGTTTGTCATTGCGCCGCTTCCGAATGTGAGGGCCAAACTGGCCACCGTGGGAGCGTGTCAGAGTCGGGCACAATGGTCGATATTATTCGTCCCTATGGAAGTTCGCATGAACTTCTGCATGAGGTAATTTTCCTCATTGGTCGCACGGGCACAGCTGAAGCCGGCAATGGAATCAGGTCCATACATGGCCTTCAGATCAAAGAACTTCTTGGCTGTATATTCCAGGGCCTCATCCCAGGTAGTCTCGACCAGCATACCGTTTTTACGGATCAGCGGTTTTTTCAACCGATCCTTGTGCTGAATAAACTCGTGTCCCAGGCGACCCTTCACACATAAGGCGCCATAATTCGGGGCCAGATGCTTCTCTGAAGTTACTTCTAAAATGGTATCGCCCTTGACCCGCAGAAGCATCTGACACCCTGCTCCGCAATAAGGACAGGTGGTACGTACCTCTTTAACATCTTCTCCCTGCACCGGGATGATCTGAGCCTTCTTGTTCAGGGCTCCGGTGGAACAGTTGTCTACACAGGCGCCACAGGAGACACAGTTCTCCTTAAACTTGATGACAAGATCCAGAGGACGCCCTTTCTCATCCATGGAACCGGCACTGATCTGTAAGGCATCATATTCGCAGGCACGTTCGCAGCGCTTGCAGTAGATACACTTGTCACGATCAACAATAAATGCAGGGTGTGAGTAATCCTTGCCATAAATCGGTGTCGTCCCCATTCCGATCTTATTGATATTGACATTATTATCAATAGAGAGTCGCTTCAGATCACAGCGGTCAAATGCGGTACAGCCACAGGAAAGGCAGCGCTCTGCCTCTCTTTGGGCCATTTTTTCCGTAAAACCGAGTTTGACCTCGTCAAAGTCCTGACGACAGATCTCCGGTGGCCTGGTCGGCATTTTTTCGCGGAGTTTGACATCTATGCCGTCAAAATTTTTGAGAGAGACATCATCAAAGCCCTTACCACGTGTAAAATTGAAACGGTTATCGGCCGGTTCTTTTTCCACATCCATGATATAGGCATGTATATTGGCCACAGCGCGTCTTGCCGAAACAACCGCCTGAATAACAGATTTCGGTCCGGTGGCAGCATCCCCACCGGCAAAAACTCCGTCGATATTTGTCTGAGAACTTCTCGGATTTGCAGCAATCATGTTGCGGGGAGTAAGTTCGATGGATTTTTCCAGTTCTCCACCTTCGAAATACTCATTCACAGCAAGTTGGCCAAGCGATGTGACTATAGAATCAACCTGCAGGATGTTAGTGGAGCCTGGGATGGGTTCAGGACTTCGATTTCCTTTGGCGTCAGGCTTGCCAAGTTTCATCCTGATAATTTCAAGTTTCAACCGCGAAGGACCATCTCCTGTATCACAGATCTCAACCGGGGAGGCCATAAGCAAAAATTGAGTCCCTTCTTTTCCAGCTTCCCTGATATTACGCTGGTGGGCTGGCATCTCTAAACGGGCCTGCGGATAGACAACAGTGACCTCTTGTACCCCCTGACGCAACAGGGTACGGGCTATTTCCATAGCTATATTGTTGCCGCCAATGACTGCGGCGCGTTTTCCCATGTCAAGATGTTTGCCCTCAGCCACTTTTTTGAGATAGTTCATGGCAGAATAGACATGGGGATTCACGCAGCCTTTGATATCGAGAGGTATATCTACACCTGCTCCGCTTGCGATAAACACGGCATCAAATCCCTGTTCCTTGAGAGATTCAATGGTAAAATCCTTGCCCCATTTCTGGCTTAATTTAACGGAAATGCCAAGCCGAAGGATGGCATTTATTTCATAATCAAGGACATCGCGGGGTATGCGAAACTCAAGGAAGCCGTAACGCAGAGCACCTCCGAGTTTTGGTGCAGCCTCATAAATAGTTACATCATGCCCTCTTCTCGTGAGAAAATAGGCTGCTGTAAGTCCTGCAGGACCTCCGCCAATAACCGCTACCCGTTTTCCGGTGGGTTTATCCTTGGGGATTTTGAGGTCAATCTCATGCGTCATGCACCAATCAGCAACGAAGCGCTTGAGATGATTGATGGAAACAGGTTCATCCACCAGGAGACGGCGGCATCTGGTCTCACAGAACCGCGGGCAGACACGGCCGACTGAAAACGGCATGGGATTACGTTCCATGACCAGGCGCAAGGCCTCTTCATATTGGCCCTTAGCCACATGGGCGATATAGCCCTGGACATTGATCTGACCGGGGCAAGTCAGGTTGCATGGGGCCTTACAGTCACCAAAATGAGTTTCTGCAAGGATGCCCAGACGTTCCTGACGGTGAGCAGTGATTCTGTCGGAAACAGTTTTCACCACCATCCCTTCTTTAGCCAAAGTCACACAGGAACGCATCAACTCGTCCTGGCCCTCGACCTCAACCACGCACAACTGACACGGAGTGTCCGAGGGTTTTCCTTCCACATGACAAAGCGTGGGGATGACAATGTCTGATCGCCTGGCCACCTCTAAGAGGGTAAGATCCTTTTCGGCAACGATCTGACAGCCGTTTATGTTAAGTGTTACGGTATTCATGACATCACAAGGCTGTTGTTACTATTTAGAGGGTTTCCACTCTTTGAGGAACACTGGAAGATGTCCGGCCTCACGAGGCCCGATAATGATTGTCCAATCAGGAAGCTCCTCTTCCAGCTCACCCTTGAGTGATGCCAGGTAGCCGGGAATAATGAGATCGCGATGCTTGACCTTGTCTTCGATCCCGCTTTTCTTCACAAACTGGGCGATCAGATCAGCACCAAATTTTCCGGCAGCCCAGGCTGTAAGTACGGAAAGCCCTTCTGTATCTTTGATAAGCAGCCAGGTGGGTACCTTGGAACCCTCAATTTCACCTGAAACAATAAAGTAAGTGAGAGAGAAGTTACAGGTGATAACCACTGGTGAATCCTCACCAGGACCAGTGAGCGGGTAGATATCCTCGGTAACAACCATCGGTCGCTGCGGATCGGTGAAGATATTCATCCGTTCGAGGAAGAGCGGGAAAAGAAGATCACCCTGGAGGTCAGAAAGAACTATAATTCCGGAATATTTTGCAATAAGCACAGATGCCACCATGGCCTCCATCATGGGATCATCAGTGATCTCACAGGGGAAAGTAATGGTGGGAAACCCTAACGGCTTGAATTTAGCGGTGACCGCAGCACGTCTGGCCACAACATTGTCCTCAAAAGCTGCACGAACAGTACGGGCTCCGGTGTCGATAACCACATCCTTGAGACCTGCTGCCAGCAGTTTTTCGGAAATCTCAACGCAGTTATCAAGATTGGTACCTTTCACCCCGACAGGGGCCTTGGCCTCTTTACCAAGTGTTACCATCTCGTCTGCATTCTCAAGGGTGGCACCATACAGAAGAGGTATTCTGTCACCGCAAATCTTGGCTCCTGCTGCAAGACTTGCCACTGAATCACTCATCAGGATGAGAGAGGCCCTGGCTGATCCATCCAGCACTTTTTGAACCAGAGCGAGAAAGGAAGCCTCATCATTCTTGGCATCTTTCACGGCAATGAGATCGGCACGCATAATAACACCGACACGCTCATACTCCAGTTTGTTAAAACGCTCAATCCGACCAGCGACATCGGCATCGCTCATCTCGGTGGTAACAAGCACCGCAATACCTGTCTGGTTCTCAAATCGCTTTTCATGGCGATACATACAGGTTTCACCGCCTGCGGCAAAACCTCCGGCACCACCAAACTTGATAGTCCGAATGGGAGGCGCTGAGGCCTCACCTATGGTAGCCTTGGCCTCATCGGAGACGTAGGGACATGCATCTATTTCCACCTGACCTGTCGCTACTTTCATTGCAAAGGCAAGGCAGGTAGGGATGCTACATTCGCCGCAGTTTTTCTTGGGCAGCATCTTCAGGATCTGAATACCGGTTAAAGCCATGGTTATTCCTCCAGTTCTCTATACAATTGGATTAGTAATTTAATTCGTATAACAGGCTTTAAACAGCCATCTCCATTTCAAGCGCAGGATGTCCTTTTTCCTTCAGGAATGCGAGGATCTCTTCCTCTGTGGTCCCCTGCTCTTCTGTGGCAATCATGTCAAACAATTCAGGCATACCAATGTCTGCACAAACTTGTTTGAGCTTTTCTGCTATCTCATCTTTCAACATCTTCGGCAGCCAGACAACACGTTTGAGTCCGCCCTCTGCCTTGAACAGTTTGTTTGATGTCATATAGTGCTTGCTCACCCCCATAAACCCTGGTGTCTGCATGCCGCCTCCGGCCATACCGGCAAGGGAAGTGAACTTCATACCGGAAGGTGTCATACCGAGGTAATCACGGTTCACCACCATAATACCGTTACATTGGGGCAACATGGCAGCTATGGCCTCAAAACAACCGCAGGCGGTCATGGGATTATTCATCAGTGAATAACAGCTGACCTCCGGAACCGCACCTCGAGATGCCTGGTTAACAAACTCATTGATACCGACAAAATATCCATTATCAGCGTCAGTACATTCCCCTTTCTGGATAGGCTGATTCGGACCGGTGGGATTGATCTGATAAGAGGCCTTTCCGTCAAGCCAGTTATAGGCGCCACACATACCGATACGCTCAGGGGTAATTACACAGACATGACTGGGAGCAAATGACTGACAAAGGGTACAGGAATAGAAGACATCCTCGGTCTCATCGGTCATGGCACCGAGACGCAAATCCCGTTCAGCATAGACAGAGGCAGCAAGACTCATGACCTCTTTGACCTTGTCTTCTACGGTAAAGAGCTTCACCTGAATCTTATCGACAATGGCCCCGAACTCCTGATGAAGTTTTCCATGAAGAACAACGCCGATATGCTTGAAAGAGAAACCTTTTTCGACTGCTGCCTTGCCGATCCTTACCCACATGATATTGCGCTGACCCATATGCATGATGCCTTGGATATAGTTGGTCAGGTGATGGAACTGTCGCTCAAGAATAGGTTCGAAATCAGACTGCATCTCACGTCCGGCCACCTCAACCAGGATACCCAGGGGCAGATTCTGGCCCTGTTCGATATCACAGATATCGGGTCCTTCAAGGGTCACGAGGCCATCCTCAACCTCATCCATCTCTTTGGATATAAGGACTTCCACACCGGGAGTACGACCGCCTCCACACTCCATGAAGAGATCGTCTTTACGAACTCGTTCACCCTCAAAGGCAGGGCCAAAGGCCATGGGAATATCAATCTTGGTCACATTGACCTTCAGACCACGGACTTCAATGGACTTCTGCACGATCTCTTCGTGAGGGACATTGGCGACAACATGCTCGTAGGTACAGATACCTGTGGGCAGCACCTCCGGAATATCGTAGTCGGAAATGGTGGGGAATCCCCAGTTGATGGCGCCTGCGGCATTGGCGTACCACTCATCGCTGACCTCGCCAAAGGCCATGACAAAGGCAAAGGTACGATCTTTGTTATAGAGCAGGTTGCCTTTATAATCACCGGGTTTAATGCCACCAAAGGCAAGAGCTACACGGCAGGCAAAACCGATGGCGAAAACAGCTGTGGTATATTCACGACCGAAAGGTACCAGGCGGGTATTCCAGCCTACCTGAACATTCTGTTTTATCAGCTGTTCGGGCATGCTCAGTCCGTTGGTCTGATCGTGCATAAAGATATAGAGATTTTTCTCCTGCAGTTCCAGGGCAATCTTAGCTGCCATTTCCGGATCAGCAGGAGTACCAAGGATTGCCGCAAAACCGGGAGCAGTTCCGTCAACAAATTCCACACCACGTTTACGGAAGACAACATCGTCTGCTGCACCGAGCCAGTAATTATCGGCTGTGGGGTCCTCTGTGGCCGTATACAGATTAGGCTCATTGAGATAGCGGATGGACTCATACATCTCCTCGGCAAAGAAGGTAGCCATACCCGCGTCCAGTGCCGGTGCCAGATACGGCAACCAGATATCCTGGGTTACCACAGCGGGCATGAGCTTTCGACACTCCTGGAAAATATCTTTCATATCTCCAAGTTTTTCGACCTTGGCGCCAAGCATACTGTAGATAATGGGAAGATAATAGGCTGTATTGGGAAAAGAAATTTCCTTTTCCGCACCATATTTTTTCACGGCATCTTCATAACTGTTTTCAGCCATATCTATAATTTTCTGCGCTCCTCGAATGGCAGCAGAACAAATTATTTTCGACATATCAGAACTCCCTGTATTAAACCTTTATTTGGTACGTTTTCGTTCGGCTCAGACAATCAGTCCATGAGACCGGAAATCAATGATTTGGCCATGGCAATAGCCTTGGGATGACGCATAATCATGATTTCCCCACCTGCCATGAGCATACAACTGGCAGTAAGGGCCTCCATCATGATGCCACGGATCTCCTGATCTCCAATCATATCATCACTGGGCAGTTTGGTCTCTTTGGCCTTCCATACCTCGCAACCAAGGTTACAGATGATGGGGACTTGGAGTTTGTCATCTTGCTGGGTCAGGGCGGCAATACGGATACGCTCCATGACCGAGTAGGTGTACTCGATACCATAGCCAAGGGCGCCGATGGAAGGATCCATGAGCACCTTGTCCAAAGGTACACCGAGATTTTCCAGAAGGATGTTCAGCTGTTTGGCCAGGTTGACATCAATGGGGGATGCGGCAACAATGGGATGCTGGAAGGCCATGGCAGTCGCACCGACAGTACGGTAGTTGGAATCCTCCAGAGGAGAGAGACAGACCTTTTTGTCACCAATGACGGAGGTAATATCTCTTAAGGTCTCGGTATCTTTTTCAGAATTTCCGCAACCCCAGACAATAATCGGTACGTCAACTGCTGCAATAACCGCAGCAGCAACTTTGGCAGCCTCGGCAGCAGGACGATTCATACCGTTAGGGTCAGTGGAGCCGAGAGAGATGGCGATTGCTTCAGCACCATAGATCTTTACACATTTTTGTGCCCAGGCAACGGGATTGTCCAGAACATCACTGAAGTGTTTGGTCAATGTTTCAGGCCATTCATCCGGTTTTACATCCGCAACCTCCATAGCGATAAGAGGCTTATTGGGATGCACTCCCTCAAAGAGCTGGAAAGGCATTGAGGAGGAACCACCTACTGTCCTGATATTATCTCCATTTCCAAGATTGACCGAACGAATGTTACCTGTGTATTTGGCCTGGTAGCTTTTGGGGTCTACCTTACTGCTGCGATCCGCAAGAGTGGTACTTTCTTTCGCAAGTTCAGCAGCACCAGTGTCAGAGACAGGAGCAGGCGCTGATGTCTTTGCTGCCTCAGCAGCCTTGGCATCGGCCTCAGCTTTGACTTTGGCTTCTGCTGCAGCCTTGGCATCTGCTTCGGCTTTGGCTTTGGCTTCATCGGCCTTGGCTTTGGCATCTGCTGCAGCCTTGGCATCTGCATCACTCTTTGCCTTTGCTGCCGCGGCATCGGCGTCGGCTTTTGCCTTTGCCTCAGCTTCGGCCTTGGCGTCTGCCTCGGCTTTGGCCTTTGCTGCTGCAGCCTGCACAGCACTCTCATCTACAGCAGGACCAGCTGGAGCAGGAGCGGCAGGTGCAGCCGGTGCAGGAGTTGCTGCTACAGCTGCCGGAGCTGGAGCAGCTGGTGTCGTCTCAGCTTCCCGTTTTAGAATGACATGGGCTCCAGCAAAACTTGACAAGGCTTCAAACTGGTCGTCACTTAATCCATATGCCTTCTTCAATGCGGCAAGACCCTGCTGTACCGCTTCAAGGGCCATGATCCGTTCTTTCTCATTCATTTCATGCTCTCCTGAATCATCCGCACCCTGAGGTACGTCAGTTGTTCTGCTGGTAGTCGTATCAATGGCTGCCGGAGCCGATGTCTGTGGGGCAGCGCTCTTGGCATTCTGCAAGAGTTTTTCTGCCTCAGCACGGGCTACAGCAATAATCTGCCCTGCCTCAACCTTGGCCTTTTCGAGCAATTCATCTGTAACGGCCGACTGAACGGTGATAGACTCTCGCGGCGCTGCAGCAATGGCTGGTTTGTCAACTTCGCTAATCCCAGGCCTGGGAAGAAGTCCGGCTCGTTTAAGAATTTCAGGGACCGCGCTCTCCCACTCAATGGCCATGCAGTGGACACCGGAGACGCCCTTTATTTCTTTTACTTGCTTGATAATATCAACACAGATCTGGATGCCCTCTTCCTGCATATCCTTGGCATCCTTCATTCGCCGGATCACATCATCAGTGACATCCATGCCGGGAACGAAGTTTTTCATATAGCGTGCCATACCCAATGATTTGGGCGGGGTGACACCGGCAAGGATATAACATTTCTCATCGAGACCGAGATCCCTGACCATCTCCATGAATTTGGCAAATTTCTCTACGTTGTAGATAATCTGTGTCTGAATAAAGTCAGCACCGGCTGTCACCTTTTTTCCCAGGCGTACCGCTCGATATTCAAAAGGGTATGCAAAAGGATTGGCTGCAGCCCCTAAGAAAAGCTTTGGTTCATCGCTTTTGATCTCTTCTCCGCACTGGAAACGTTTATCATCACGCATTCCCTTCATCATGCCGAGAAGCTGAATGGAGTCCATGTCAAAGACTCCTTTTGATCCTGGATGATTACCGAACTTTTGATGGTCCCCTGTAAGGCAGAGCAGATTTTTCAGACCAAGAGCTGAAGCGCCCAGGATATCCGACTGCATACCTATCCGATTTCGATCACGGCAGGTCATCTGGATTACGGGTTCAACCCCTTCCTCTTTGGCAATCAGGCCAGCTGCAATGGAAGACATGCGTACAATCGCGGTCTGGCAGTCAGTGATATTGACTGCATCCACATTGCCTTTTAACAGCCTCGCCTTTTCGCGAACTATCTCAGGATTGCCGTTTTTAGGTGGGCCGAGTTCACCGGTTACGGCGAATGTCCCCTGTTTCAATATTGTTTCTAGATTACTGCCCGACTTCATCGGTTGGACCCCTCCTGCCAAGAATAAACTTATTCAAGAATAGTATTCTCGTTTGATTACTTCTGTCCGCATCCTACTCCGGGAAGAGCATGTCCGGAGCTCAGATCACGACGCATCTCCATATCAAAGAGTACGCGATCCTGTTTCTTGTTAATACCAAGAGCCGCACGCTTCCCGTCAATGGCCTTGATCATTTTCTGTGCAAGCTTAATTGGATCTTCTTCGCAATCCCAGCAGGCGCCGTATTCTTCCTTCATGCCATTGAGAATAAATTCGCTCATCTGTTTGGAGCCGGAAATCGGGAGATTCTGGAATACGACATGTGCTCCTGAAGTCACAAAATACTGACCGATGGCAACTGCTTTTTCACTCATCCAGAGAGGTGCCGTACCACAGGCAGGAACCTGGGAAATATCATCGCCAAGCCCACCTTCTTTAACAATTTCAGTAAGGGCAATGAGCAGGCGACTGTTATCAACACAGGAACCCATATGCAGTACCGGGGGCATACCAACGGTCTCACAGACCTCAGCGAGACCTGCGCCACAATACTCAGCTGCAGCCTCGGGCCGCATCAATCCCTTTCTCCCTAAGGCCTGGGCAGCACAGCCTGTTGCCAGGACAAGAACGTTGTTCTTCAGGAGTTCAACGGCAATCTTGAAGTGGACATCATCGGAATATTTATAATGCTCGCAACCAACCAGGGCTCCGATTCCTTTGATGCGGCCATTGATGATATTGTCATTAAGGGGACGATAACTCTGACGAAAGCGACCGCCAAGCATGTAGTTGATGGTTTCGTGACTGAATCCGACAACGACATCAATTTTAGCGTTCTTGGGGATATAGTATTCGCCACGTTTCTTAAAGTTATTGATAGCATGGGTGAGGATTCTCTTGGCAGAACCTAACGGATCTTCCTCCTCAAACTGCATATGGATGGCATCCGGCATCTTGGCCCGGTAGTTTGTGGTGATAATATCGGTATGTTTGCCCTTCACCACCTGAGCTACTGACTGCATGACACACTGAACATCCACCACCATGGCCTCTACAGCACCTGTGGCCAGTACCATTTCCTGCTGAATGAAAGATCCGGCAACCGGAATACCACGGCGCATGAGAATCTCATTGCCGGTACAGCAGACACCTGCCAGGTTGATGCCCTTGGCACCGACCTTCTTGGCCAATGCCAGCATTTCTTCATCTTCAGCGGCCAGACAGAGGGCCTCGGCCAGCAATGGCTCATGCCCATGAACGGTCACATTGACCTTATCAGCCGCGAGTACACCGAGATCGACAATGGCACGTCTGGGTACAGGAGTACCGAACATGATGTCTGTAAGTTCAGTGGAGAGCATGGAAGCACCCCAGCCATCTGCCAGGGAGCAGCGGGCTGCCTGCTTCATGATATTCTTGTATTCCTGATCCACACCCATATGAGTACGGTGCATGGTCTCCACGACCTCGCGATCAATCCCTCTGGGCTCGACACCTTTTTCCTTCCAGATCTTCTGCTGTTTTGCAGGAGCACGCTTGAGCATGGCGAGTGTACCCTTCTGCTGGCCGAATTCGGCCAAGGCCTTCTCACCAAGCTCCAAGGCTATCTCGTTTTTATCCCTGCCCTCGATCTCCACTCCGTACATCTTTGCCATATTATGCAGCTTGGCAACATCCTTGATCTCATGCGGGGTATTGCCCTTGGCAGTCTCAATAAAGCCCATGACCATTTCACGGGCATGATCAGTATGTGCGGCAGTTCCAGCGGCAACAGTACGGGCAAAATTTCTGGCGACAACAGTGGCAGCCGTGGCACCACAGACGCCGATCATAGACTCAACACCATCGATGATCTGACAGGGACCCATGTTACAGTTACGGCAGCAGGTTCCCCCTGAACCGAACAGACAGGAGGAAACACCACGAGACTCAATACGATCGTAGGCAGTCCTTACCTGTTTAGCCAAATCCTGGTTTAACAGGTCTTTGGTTGAAGCACCGGTGATTTCGTTACAGGATTCGCATCCACCTTTGCTGTTGCTCATAATTATCCTCCGGAACAATGATAAACGGCACGAGAAGCCGTCTTAAAAACTCTTGTTTCTAGATATTAGCTAAGATTGGCAGCCATCTTGGCGGCCTGTACAGTATTTTTCATCAACATGGTAATGGTCATCGGACCAACGCCGCCAGGAACCGGGGTAATGCAGGAAGCCTTCTCCTTAACCGCCTCAAAATCAACATCACCGGCCAGAATAGCTTTACCGTTTGCAGCCTGGCCTATGCGGTTCACACCGACATCAATTACAGCTGCACCATCTTTGACCATATCAGCAGTGATCATCTTGGGAACGCCGACTGCTGCAATGATTATATCTGCACGCCTGCAGTGAGCTGCCATATCTTTGGTCCTGGTGTGGCAAAGGGTGATAGTGGCATTACCTCCATCACGTTTCTGCAGCATCAGATTGGCTATGGGTTTACCAACGATATTGGAACGGCCGATGATCACCACCTCTGCGCCGCTGGTCTCTACCCCGCTCCTGGTGAGAAGCTCAAGAATACCGTGGGGAGTACAAGGCAGAAAGCATTTCTCACCAAGCACCATCTTACCCACATTTACCGGATGGAAGCCATCCACATCCTTATCCGGATCAATGGCGTATAACACTTTTGCTTCATTGATATGCTTGGGAAGGGGCAACTGAACGAGAATTCCGTTAATCTTCGGATCCATGTTGTATTTATCGACAAGGGCCAGCAGTTCTTCTTCGCTGGTGTCGGGAGCAAGGGTAACCTGCTCGGAATGGATACCCAAGGCATGGGCAGTCTTATTTTTAGCTGCCACGTAGGACTGAGAAGCTGGATCTTCCCCGACAAGAATGGTAACAAGACCCGGTACTATATTATGTTTTTCTTTTAATTCAGCAACCTCAGCAGTCAACTCCTCACGAATTGCCTTAGCTACCTCTGTACCGCTTATAAGCTTTGCCGTCATTTATTCATCCTCTAGTAATTATGGTGACCGAAATATAATAAAACAACATCGGAACATCATTTGGTTAGCAGTGGGGCGAGCTGTTCGCGAGAATCTCAATAGCTTTGAGATGTTACCAGAACAACCCTGACAGAATCTTCACCAAACACCCAGATCAGCATGGCTATAAGGGCGTGATTGGTTGACAAATTAATAGGTTTCTGATTTTTTTTCAAGTAACAGATCAATACTTTTTGGATTATTGTTAAAAAAAATAGATATAGAAAATTACCGCCACCCTGACAACCCCGCAGAACAGCCAGGAACTGCCGGTTATAACGTGTTTTTTAAACAGAAGAAGGGGGGATGGATACTACCTAATGAGAAAG
Source organism: Pseudomonadota bacterium (assembly GCA_018820855.1). Taxonomy (GTDB): domain Bacteria; phylum Desulfobacterota; class Desulfobulbia; order Desulfobulbales; family Desulfocapsaceae; genus Desulfocapsa. Next base: position 34,058 of record JAHJNL010000089.1, read on the forward strand.
GCAATATCTTCTAGAAAAGCTAACGAAGGGAAAAAGCACACAGGATAAAAGGCTATTAACCGCCAAGTTCCTGAACCACCTGATTACGCCCTGCTGCCTTTGCTGCATATAAAGCACGATCTGCACGAATCATCATCTGATCAAGAGTATCACCAGTTCCCTGAAAAAGGGTGAGGCCGATACTGACGGTGAAACAGATGGTCTGTTCTTTATAGAGAAGTTTCAGGTCACTGATCGCCAAACGAAGACGTTGAGCCGTCAACCAGCCGGACTCAAGATCAGAATTGGTCAAGAGGGCCAAGAATTCCTCCCCGCCTATGCGCCCAAAGAGATCAGAACTCCGCATGGCTGTCATGCAGCAATGAACAAAGGCAATCAGGGCCTGATCACCGGCATCATGGCCATAGGTATCATTAATTTTCTTGAAATGATCAATGTCCAGGGAGAGCAGAACAGGAAAACTATTATAACGCAGCGACCTTTTTAATTCCTGCTCTGCGTGTTCAAGGAAATGCCGTCTATTGGCCACCCCGGTGAGGGCGTCAGTAGTTGCAAGCCGTCTCAACTCTTCTTCCATTCGCTTGTTTTCCGTGACATCCCGAGCAACAGCAAAAATTTCACGTCGACTGATATCAGGATAAGAGTTCCAGGAGATCCATCTCAAGGATCCGTCTTTACAGAAAAAGCGATTGATAAAATCAGTAATACTCTGGCCTGCAGCCAGCTGTTTTCCTGCATCAACGGTAGCTTGCAGATCCTCCTCATGGACAAAATGGAACCAGAGATGACCTTTCATTTCTGCTTCACTCCATCCCAATGTCTTTTCCCATGCAGGGTTGAGCCTCTTAAACCAGCCATCAAACCCTACTACGCAGAGCATATCCAGCGAGGAGTCAAAAACCCGTTGCAGGTCATCTTCTGCCTGCTTCAGAGAAGTAATGTCGCGGGCATCAACGGCCACGCCCAAGATCTCTTTCTCAAGACCATACACCGGGTTGCAGGCCATTGACATAAAGCGTCTGCCAAGAGCTGGAAAGTCCATCCAGGACTCATATTCCACGGCCACACCGGCAAAGGCCTTATCTAAATGTTTTTGGACCGTTTGCTCAAAAAATTCTTTTCCGACAACCTCGACCACGGCCTTCCCGATCAGTTCTTCTCTCTTCCTGACATATGCCTTCAGATAAGAGTCATTCACCATCTGCAACACATAATTCTGCCCCACCAAAGAAACCATATCCGGTGTAGAAGAGACGATTCTTGTAATCTGCTGCAGATCAGCTTCAATACGCCTCTGCTCCGTAACATCCTGAATTATGAGATAAAGAAAATTTCGTTTGTGAACAGTAATCGGGCCAATAAAAGCCTCCACATCCCGAATTTTCCCATCGGCAAGCCTGTGGCGAAAAGAAAATTGTTTTTTGTCCTGTTCAACGGCAAGACCCATCTCAGCTTCAATCTCATGCTTGGCCAAAACATTCAGGTCTGTTACAACCATGTCCATCAACTCATCAACACTGTATCCATAAAACTGAGCTGCTGCCTGATTGGCCTCTTCGATCCGTCCCGTATCAGGATCGATAACCAGCATTATCATATGCTGATTATCGAAAATCGCCCGAAACATCTCTTCGCTCTCGCGAAGCTGTACTTCAATCCGTTTGAGATTGCTGACATCCATAGCAAAAAATGAACAACCTACAATCACCCCTTCCCGCCGAAGCGGATTGACGGTGGTTAACTGGTTTCGACCATCAATAGTTTTATATTCAAAGGTCAATGTCTGACCGCCTATACCTTTTTGGTAAATCTGTTCCCAAAAATCTCCCAGCTGAGGCGGAATCAGATCCTTTACCATCTGTCCTTTTTCCAAGGTAACGGAAAAGAACCTTTTCATGTGTGCGGCAAAGGCCGGATTCCAATAGAGCAGACCTTTCTCTATATCGACTGCCCAGATAAATTCATTCACACTCTCCAGTACCGCTCGAAAATTGCTTTCACTCTTTTTCAGCGCTCGGGAGAGATTCAAGACCTCTGTTGCGGTAGGGATTCCCTGACTATCGACAAAACTTTCAAAAAAGACCTTTCTGCCCTGATGGATATAAGAGGTGCTTGATTGCAAAACAGGAATCTTCTCTCCGGTGAATGTCAAGATGGAGGATTTTTGGAATCTTTCCTTTCTGTGTTCATCCGAAGAAGTGAGAAAGGTTCGACTGTTTTGTCCAATTATTTCTTTTTGTGGGAGACCAATTAACTTGGCGGCATAAAGGTTGACATCAAGGATTTGAAGCTCTTTGGCATCGGTTATTACTACTCCGACCGGTAAGATATCGAAAACAGTCTGCTGCAAATGCGAATTTGAAAAGATTCCGCCAGCAAGCTGTTCTTCCAGCTCTGCTATCTTTTTTCTACAAGTCTCGATTTCCATTGCCAGCTCCTGCCGGCTCAGTGTCTCTAGTGACTGCAAGATCTCTCCTTGTGGAATAGCAAGTCGACAAAAAATATTTTGCCCTGTCAAGGTCGCTATCCCGACAGGATCTTTTTCATTGAACATAGGCCTAAAATGCCCTGAGTGTCAACTATAAGTAAAGGAAATCAATAACAGAGAGGAGGAACAGAGAACCACATTGCAAAAGATATTGGGGAAACCACAGGGAAGGAAAAAAAACTACAACACTATCCGGCTACCGCCTCTATCTCAAAAAGACAGCAGCCGGACAATACCGCTACATGGCAACAAGAGGTAGATATTCAGGTTCCCAGCGCATCTTACGTAGAAGCTCCCTCATTCTTGTCTCGTCTTTTTCATGTTGAAAAGTGGAAAAGACACAGGGGCGACTGACTCCGTTTTCCACAGCAGACATGGCCACAGCCAGAGCCACCTTGCCGCTCACATCATTTAAAGAATGAACCGGTGGTACGAGGCAGCCTTTTTCCATTTCTGCCTTGGTAACACAGGCAGAAACCGCGTGGGCCGCTGCTGTAAAAAATTGCGGCAGCACTTCACGGGCGCCGGAGCCCAATACGCCCAGGCCAACCCCTGGGAAGACAAAAACATTATTACACTGACCTATCTGATAAGTGACTCCATCATAGGTCACAGGCTCAAAAGGACTTCCTGTTGCCACCAGGGCCTTGCCATGTGTCCAGCGATAAATATCTTCAGGCAGGGCCTCAGTCATTTCCGTAGGATTGGAGAGGGGCATGATTACCGGTCTTTCGGTATTCGCCGCGATGGCCTCTACCACGTCCTGAGTAAAACAACCGCCTTGACCGGAGGTTCCTATTAAAACAGTGACACCAGCACGTTTCACAGCTTCAAGCAGGCATAAATTTTTGGGATCCTGGAGCCAGGGAAAGTCGTTTCTATCCTTGGCAAATTTCATTTTATATTGCTCTATATCCCGGTCACTGGTCACAACTCCTCGGGAATCCAGGGTGAAGATTCGATCCTTGGCCTGTTTCTCGGTAAGCCCCTGCTCCATCAAAGCCACGCCGATCTGTTCGGCAATGCCGACACCGCCGGCACCTGCACCATGAACAAGAAAAACCTGATCTTCCAGCTTTTCTAATTTGATCCGCATGGCAGTGAGAATTCCAGCCAGGGTGATAGCGCCGGTTCCCTGAATGTCGTCGTTAAAGGAGATCAGATCGTGAAGATAGGTATCACGAATAGCAAAGGCATTCTGCTTGGAAAAATCCTCCCACTGGCAGAGGGCATTAGGAAAAACATTTCTGAATGCACAGGCGAAGCGTCGAAGAAATTCAAGATACTCATCACCTGTCAGACGATGATGACGCCAGCCCAGGTAATCGTTGTCCGCCAACAAGGCTTCATTATTGGTTCCCACATCCAGAGAAATAGGCAGACAATGCCAGGGGGCAACCCCTGCCCCTTGCGTATAGAGCATGAGCTTACCAAGACAGATGGCTATCCCGCCTGCGCCCTGATCGCCGATACCGAGTATCCCCTGATTGTCAGTGACTACAGCCACTCTGATATCTCTGTGAATAAAGCGGCGCAGGATATCCTCGGCCTGATCGATATTGCCCGGGTAAAAATGAAGTCCGTTGGCCTGACGAAACATGGATGAATACTGCTGAACGGCAAGGCCAACGGTAGGGGTATAGATAATACCCATCAGTTTCTCGATATCACTTTTGATCAGGGCATGGGCAAGTGTTACATTCCGGTCAAAAAGTGAACGTATATATATAAATTTCTCTATGGGCTTTTCTTTGCTGTTTATTTTAATTTTTGAATTTTCAATTTGATGCTCTATACTGCGGACAGCAGGCGGCAGACAAGCTTCAAGTCCCATTCGCTTCCTTTCTGCCAAAGTAAAAGCCGTACCTTTATTTACAAAACTGATATTATTAATCGTTGCCCCACTGGAATAGACCAGAATCTCTCTGGTATTTCCATATTCGTCGTACTTAAACCCGTATTGATTCTCTGACATTCCCTCTCCTCGGCTTTTTTGCCTGTGCATTGGGAAATTGACTTTTGCCCTGCTATCCTCCATAATGCGCCCCATGACACATTGGAAAAAAATACTGCAGGAATCCGTAACCACCCCCGAAGAGCTTGCCCGTCGGTTTAATGTTGATTGTAGCGCATTAGAAGATGTAATAGCAACCTTTCCCATGCGGATTAACTCTTATTATTTAGGTCTCATAAAAACTGTGGGTGACCCCATCTGGAATCAGGCTGTTCCCGACCGGGAAGAACTCCACGATTCCGTGTGTATGGCTGATCCGCTTGCCGAAGAAGACCTCAGTCCTGTTGCAAATCTGGTACACAAATATCCGGATAGGGTTCTCTTTCTTGTTGCCAACGAATGTGCCATGTATTGCAGATTTTGCACCAGAAAGAGGAAAGTCGGTACTTCCAGGATGCTGATCACCGAAGACACCATTCAAGCTGGTATTGACTATATCCGTAATAACAGGCAGATCCGGGAAGTCTTGATCTCAGGAGGCGACCCCTTGCTGCTTTCGGACGAAAAGCTGGATTCTATCCTCAGTCGCCTCCATTCCATTCCGACACTTGAGGTGATCAGAATCGGTACTCGCATTCCCTGTACCTTACCCATGCGCATTACCAAAGAGCTTACAGCCATACTCAAAAAATACCACCCTCTCTATATCAACACCCATTTCAATCATCCCAGCGAACTCACCCCAGAGGCAACAAAGGCCTGCACCCTTCTTGCCGATGCAGGAATCCCCTTGGGCTGCCAGACCGTTCTCCTGAAAGGGGTGAATGATGATCCTGAAACCCTTTCCGCCCTGTTTCTCGGACTCCTGCGCCTCCGGGTGAAACCCTACTATCTCTTTCAGGCAGATTTGACCAAGGGAACCAATCATTTTCGTACCCACACCACAACTGGTATTGCCCTTATGCGCAAGCTTATCGGCACTATCTCCGGTATGGCCGTTCCCACCTACGCCCTGGACGCCCCGGAAGGCCGAGGTAAAATCCCTCTTACACCTGATTATATCGTGAGTAACGGGGAAACACTGGTGTTTCATAATTATCTTGGAAAACTCTGCACCTATCCGGAACAAGGCGATCCTCTTTAATTTTTTCTCTAAAGTATCCGCCATTCCCTTGATCTTCACCATTGAAAAAAGATATACTTCATCAATATCTCATACTTCATTCATCCAACCATAAGTGAGCTTATGAACCAGGAACAAACCCTTGCTGCAGTACTCCACTCCGATGAATTGCCCACCCTGCCCACGGTTGCCTCAGAGATTATCACCCTGACGGCTCGCGAGGACACCACTCTCACCGATATTGGTGACCTTGTATCGAAAGATACAGCTCTTTCTGCAAAAATCCTTAAAGTCTCGAACTCTGCTTTTTACAGCTTCCCCCAGCAGATCAGCTCGATAAATCAGGCTGTTTCCATCCTCGGCATCAATGCGGTCAGGAGCCTGGTGCTCTCCTTCTCCTTTCTCTCCATCAAAGCGGGGAAAAAAAGGGGCCACTTTAATTTTGAAACTTTCTGGAAACATTCTCTTGCCGGGGCAGTGGCATCAAAGCTCATTCTCGGACAGGTAAAGGGAGCCGATACCGAAGAGGTTTTTGTCTGCGGACTCCTTCAGAACCTCGGAGAACTGATCCTGGCCCGAACCTTTGCCGAAGAATACGAAGAGGTGTTAAAAAAGGTTGAAGATGGACAGTATGACCATCTCAACGCAGAAGAAGAGGTATTCGGCACATTTCATTCTACCATCGGTTATGAGGTTGCCAAGAACTGGGGGTTCCCGGAAGTCCTTCTTCTGCCAATACTTTACCACCACGAGCCAACGCTATACAAAGGAGGTAACCCGAAGATAGATGCCACCACAAAAGCTCTCTATCTCTCAGATCTTCTGATCAACATCCTCTACTCCAATAAACCCGAAGAGTTTCATAAACGTTTCAACAAGGAGGCGAAAACCCTCCTTGGCCTGAAGAATAAGGATCTGGAGTATATCCTCAACGAAGTACATACTCAGGTAGATCAAGCAGGTGAATACTTTGGACTGCGAATCAAAAACACCAAGTCCATCCAGGAAATTCTTCAGGAGGCCAACATCCGTCTCAGCTTGATGAATCTCGACTTTGACCAGATGAATCAAGAACTCATCAGGGCAAAAGTCAAACTGGAAAATCTCACCAAGGAACTGGAGGCAAAAAACAAGATTTTAGCCAACCTGGCAAACATGGACGGGCTCACCGAAATCTACAATCATCGCTATTTTCAAATTACTCTCGAAAATGAGATAGACCGTTGCATACGTAACGCATCTCAACTCTCTCTCCTTTTGATAGACATTGATCATTTCAAAAACTTCAATGACACCTATGGCCATCAGGTCGGAGATTTCATTCTCAAGGAATTCAGCAGGATACTCAAGGAAAATATCCGCAAATATGACACCCTCGCCAGGTACGGCGGAGAAGAATTCACAGTCATCCTTCCAGACACCAATGCGGAAGAGGCATCAGCCGTTGCAGAAAAACTAAGGGAGGCTATAGACAATACGACTTTTAGTGATAGCAGAGATGAATATCACATCACTGCCAGTTTTGGTGTTTCCTCAGCACGGCCTGCGACCATTGATAATTTTGAGAAGAGTAATTTCATAAGTCAGGCAGATGCCGCACTTTATGAAGCCAAAGAGGGAGGAAGAAATCAAGTGGTCACCTATGCAGCAAAAAAGAGATGGTACAAATTCTGATACTATCGGTCATGGGATTGTCTTTTTCTGCTGAGATATTGGCCCCAGTCTGGTACAATAAACATTCAAAAGGAATCCACTCAATAGCCACTCATCACATCCGGCTATGACATTTTGTCTCCTTACCCTATGGATGTGATTGTTTTTTCGTAACAAACAGAGACATTATGACCGAGATCACCTTCAACTACTGTTTTGATTTTCCCGACAACAGTAAAAAACGTTTTTTAATCCAGCTGGATCCCATAACCCTTGAGTACAAATCCTCCTCGAACACACCCCCGGACTGGGCACTTCTCGGAATCGCCCGCTGCCAGTGCTGTAAACTAGATCTTTCCCAACATGATTATTGCCCCATAGCAGCCAATATCTCTGAACTTGTTATTGGATTCAAAGACACCGCCTCCCATAGTTCATGCCTTGTTTCCTGTATCTCTTCTGCCAGAACCTGCAGTAAAGACACCACGGTCCAGGAAGGACTGGCCTCAATCATGGGAATCATCATGGCCACCTCCGGCTGTCCCAGCATGTCCATCCTCAAACCAATGGCCTGCTTTCACCTGCCTTTTGCCACAGTTGAGGAGTCCATGTTCCGATCAGTATCGGCCTACCTCCTTCGCCAATATTTCTCTCACAAAAAAGGAGATAACTGCGATTTTTTCATGCACCGCATCCAGGAGCATTACGATGAGGTTCAGCAGGTAAATGAAGGAATCCTGAAACGGATCAACATGACCTCGGAAATGGATGCCGACAAAAATGCCATCATCACCCTCAACTCCCTGGCCCAGATTCTGGTCATGGAGGTTGACGAAGACCTGGATTCATTCAAACGATTGTTTTCCTGAAAAGAATCAGGACATTTCTCCGCGTCACCTTAGCCCCCGCCCCTCCCTTTAAGGCAAGTCATCCTCTTTTCTCAAAAAGAAGAACAGCTGCGGATGATACCTCAGCTCCCCCTGTGCCTGTCGCTTGTCTTCAAAAAAGAATAATATTACTTGCAATATAGCATGGAAAAACCATACCCTCTATAAAAGGATTTACCCATACTGTTTCGCGAGGCTGGCATTATTACTGTTTGCTTCCTGACATCGAACTATATCATTATTCGATTTGCCGACAGCAACCCTCGTGGAGATAAAGATGAGTCAAACGATGCAACAACTCACGAGAGCGATATTTTTGTCCCTTATTGCATTTGCAGCGCCCACCAGTCTTTGGGCTGCCGCTGAGGAGATGCTGGACCTTGAACTCTCTGAATTGATGCAGATTCAGTTCACTTCAGCCGGACGCAAGACACAGAACCTTAGCGATGTAGCAGCTGCCGTCTATGTAATTGACCAGGAAGCTATCCATAACTCCGGAGTCACATCCATTCCCGAGGCATTGCGGATGGTTCCAGGTCTGCAAGTTTCACGAATCAGTTCCAACAAATGGGCAATAACCTCCCGAGGATTCAACGGAACCGTCTCGAATAAACTGCTGGTACAGATTGATGGGCGCAGCATTTATACCCCTTCGTACTCAGGGGTTTACTGGGATGTTCAACATGTCATGCTGGAAGATGTAGATCGGATTGAAGTAATCCGCGGCCCTGGAGCCACTCTTTGGGGTGCCAATGCCGTCAATGGCATCATCAATGTCATCACCAAACAATCCTCTGACACTCAAGGCGGACTTCTCAGCGTCGCCACCGGCAATCACGAAAATGGTATCGCCTCATTTCGTTACGGTGCGCAGTTTAATAAAAACACTTACGGTCGCTTCTACCTCAATCGACACGATCAGGATTCTTATCAGCTTTTGGAAAATCAAGCTGATGCTCATGATGACTCACAGATGTCCAGCGGCGGCTTCCGCCTGGATGGTGACGTCGGACTGAAGAACAACTGGACATTGCAAGGCGATCTGTATCAAGGTGACGGCAGTCAATTCATTTATCCCTACTGGACTGCTGACTCGCCATTCCCTTTAACCGTTGATGATCAGATAGATGCAGAGGGTTACAACCTGCTGGGTCGCTGGCAGCATAAGTATTCCGAAACTAACTCATTGACATTTCAGGCCTATTTCGACAACACCGATCGGCAAGAGCTCTATCTGGGCCAGACGCACGACACCGTCGATCTCGATTTCCAGCATCGTTTTCAATGGACAGATCAACACGATCTCATCTGGGGGGTAGGGTATCGAAATATTTCAGACGAATTCAATAATAGTTACATGGTTGCACTGGTACCGGATCAACAAACAAGTGAACTGTTCAGCGGTTTTTTCCAGGACGAAATCAAACTGATCAAAGATAAACTCAGTCTAACACTGGGTACAAAACTTGAACACAATCAGTACACGGGTATCGAAGTCCAACCAAGCGCCCACTTACTCTTGAAAGTGAATACAGACAACAAAATATGGACCTCGGTTTCCAGAGCTGTACGCACTCCGTCACGGGTAGAAGATACCGGTCGAATCGCCACTGCCCAGCTGCCCACCCCTCCATTTTCACACGTTTTTCTCTATGGCCATTCGGAAATGGTGTCAGAAGAAGTCATTGCCTATGAAGCCGGGTACCGTTACTCGCAAAACAATAATTTTTCTGTAGACCTGGCCCTATTCTACAATGATTATGAAAAATTACTTGATTTCAAATTAGTAGATCCAACAACCATACTGTTCACAAACGATATGGAAGGAAGGAGTTATGGCCTGGAAATAAGCAGTCAATGGCGACCATTATCCTGGCTGACAGCCGAATTAACTTACAGTTACATCGAGCTAATCATGGATCTCCTGGACAAAGAGAATACCAGTTTTTCACTCAGTGATCAGATTGCTGAAGAATCAAGTCCGCAACATCAGCTATCGTTACGCTCATCAATTGATCTGAGTGAAACGATTCGTTTAAACATATGGTGTCGCTACATCGACAAACTTAACATTTCCAGTCAATCCGCCTACTATGCACGTATTCAAATTGAGGAGTATGTCGCGCTGGATATCAATATCATCTGGAACCCCACACAAAATCTGGAATTAATGTTGGCCGGGCAAAATCTGCTGGATCCTGATCATCTGGAATTTATCAGTGAATATTTTGTCCCAGCAACTGAAATTGGACAAAGTGTGTATGCCAAACTGACCTGGAAATTTTAAAGGAAAATTTAATCATTGAGACATTTTTTTCTCTTAATCGCTTTGGCATTTGCGTTCTGCCTTGCTTCGCCGGGACATTCGGCGGGAATCTCCTCCGAGCCTCAACTCAAAGCTGCCTATCTCTTTAACTTTGCCAAGTTCATCCACTGGCCTGAGGATACTTTTACCAATGCGCAGGCTCCGTTAGTCATCGGAGTCCTCGGAGAAACCCCCTTTACCGGTGAGCTGGCTCCCCTAACCACTCGAAAAGTTCGCAACAGGGCTATAACAATCCAACACTTTAAAACTGTAAAGGATGTACAGAACTGTCACATTCTCTACATCAGCCCATCGATATCAAATAACCTTCAAGCAGTTCTGCAAGATCTCAAACCCAGGCCCATAGTAACAGTCAGCGACAGCAAAAATTTTGCCAATCGCGGTGGTATGATCCAGTTTGTGACAAGAAGAGAACGCTTGCAGTTTGTCGTCAATCTCGTTGTAGCCAAGGCCAACGGCATCAAGATCGATTCACAATTGCTGTCTCTGGCTGTTGAAATTCTGGAGTCCGAAAAATGAATAAGTTGTTCAAAAAATTGCCTGTCAAACACAAACTGAACCTCATTATCCTCGGCGTCTGTTCCTCCGTTTTACTACTTACTTTTACCATAACTTTTGTAAGTCTGTGGTATTTTTACAAGCAGAACACCCTTGAAGAGCTCCACATGTTAGCCAAAGTTGTCAGTGAAAACAGTGCCGCCGGCCTGGTTTTTCAAGATGCGGAAGCACTGGAAAAGAATCTGAAATCTCTGGCAAACAATAAAACAATTGTCGATTCTCGTATTTTGCAGGCAGACGGCATGGTACTTGCTATCTATTCCGGAAATCCGAAATCGACTGAGTTCCATCAGCATGATCTTTATAATCCTGAGATGATCCAACAGGGCCACATCATACACAAAAGTCATATCCACATGATCCAGCCTATCATTCTGGACGGTGACAAAATCGGTGTACTCTATTTACAGGCCAGCCTGAGCAATCTCTACGCAAAAATGGTTCAAGTCGGTTTTTACCTATTTGTCATTCTCTGCGGTGGACTGATCATAGCTTTTTTCCTGGCAAATCACCTGCAATGGATCATAACCCGTCCGCTGATCAAATTGACCGACACCATCAAACAGGTTTCGGATAAAAAAGACTACAGTCTGCGTGTTGAGCAGACCAGTGATGATGAACTGGGCCTTTTGGCCGTAGGTTTTAACGACATGCTCACCCAGGTACAGAAACGTGATGAACACCTTGAAGAGCTGGTCCAGGAACGCACCACAGAATTGCAGGAAGCTATGGAAGAAGCAATCGTCCTTGCCGATAAGGCACAAGCCGCGAGTAAGGTCAAATCACAATTTCTCGCCAACATGAGTCATGAAATTCGCACACCCATGAACGGAATCCTGGGAATGGCGGAAATGGCCCTGGATATGGAGCTTAGTCAGGAACTGCGAATTTCCATTGAAACGATCAGGACCTCAGGAGAATCGCTATTGACTATCATCAACGACATCCTCGATTTCTCCAAGATCGAGGCTGGCAAGCTGGAACTGGAAACGATCAACTTTCATGTCCCATCACTGGTTGAAGATGTTGCACAATTACTGGCCCAGCGTGCTCATGCGAAAGGTTTGGAATTAATCGTTGATGTACCTGACAGTATCCCTCTCTACGCCAAGGCTGACCCCAGTCGTATCCGGCAGATTCTGACCAATCTTCTCGGGAATGCCATTAAATTCACCGATCAAGGTGAAGTTTTGGTTCAGCTTAGTCTACTGGCCGAATCTGCAGATACCGCCACCCTCCGCTTCACTGTACGCGATACCGGGATCGGTATAAGCGCTGAAGAACAGCAAAATTTATTCCAGCCTTTCACCCAGGCAGATGACTCGACTACCCGCAAATTTGGCGGAACCGGACTCGGGCTCGCCATTTCAAGGCAACTGGCCGAGATGATGGAAGGGCGTATCTATTGCAGCAGTAAGCCGGGATATGGTTCTGAATTCTGGCTGGAGGTGACCTTGACTAAAGCATCTGGGACACAGATTGTCCCCATGGCTCAGGCCAATGCGCTATCTGGCCTTAGGGCCATGATCATAGATGACAATGCCACCAACAGAAAATTATTGGCACATCAGATGACCACTTGGGAGGTCGAGCAGGCGAGTGCGGAAAGCGGCATTCAAGGCTTGACCATGCTGCACCAGGCCGCAGCTGAGGGCACACCTTTTGACATGGTTATTCTTGATATGCATATGCCGCATATCGATGGGATAGAAGTGGCGCAACTGATCAAAAAGGATCCATCTCTCAGCCAAATCCGCATGATAATGCTTACCTCGGTTGGAATTCGAGGTGATGCACGCCTGGCTCGGAAAGCCGGAATCAAAATTTACCTGACCAAACCTGTCCGCCAGATCGATCTGTACAATAGCCTTGTCAACTTGATGAAGGGAGATCCGACAGCAGAAGATCAACTCATCACCCAGTACAATTTTGAAAAACCAACGACTATTTTCAATGCTAACGTCCTGGTTGCAGAAGATAATCTTGTTAATCAACAGGTTGCCATTGGTGTTCTCCGCAAGATGGGCTGTAAGGTTGATTTGACCATTAATGGCCAGGAGGCTCTGCGCTCTCTCGAAACCAACCATTATGATATCATTTTCATGGATTGTCAGATGCCACGTATGGATGGTTACGAAGCCACTGCTGAAATCAGGCGCATGGAAAGTATGCAGGCCAACAATACACGAATCCCGGTAATTGCACTGACCGCCAATGCCCTCACGGGTGATCGCGAAAAGTGTCTGGCCGCAGGAATGGACGATTATGTCAGCAAACCTTTCGGAATCAATCAGATTGCAACTGTACTCAAACGCTGGCTGCCGGACAAACAGCTGGAGAACAAAGAAACAGCAGTTACAAAAACGATCTCCACAGAAGCTGAAATCCATACCAGCAGACCTGAAGAAGTGCTGCTCAGCCGCAAAGAACTGGAAAATATCCGCGCGCTCCAGAGCGAAGGTGCACCAGACCTGCTTACCCGTATCATAAGTCTTTACCTGGAAGACACCCCAAAACAGATGGACAAGCTTTATCAGGCACTACGTGATGATAATAGCGTAGAGGTCCGCGCCATTGCCCACAGTTTAAAGTCAAGTAGTGCCAATCTTGGAGCCTTGCCTCTCTCTGCCCTGTTCAAAGAAATAGAAAACAAAGGTCTCACGAATTCTCTGGATAAAGCAGCAGAACTCTTTGCCAGAGCCGAAAAGGAATATCAGAGAATTATCGTGCCCCTGCGTACTGAGATGCTTAACTAATGAAAAATATAGCCCAGCAATATGCGCCCTTGATCCAGATAGTAGACGATGATTTTGCCACCCGCCTTTTAATGCGGGCCAGTCTCGAAAAAGCCGGTTTCAGAGTAGCTGAGGCAGAAAATGGTCTGGTTGCCGTTGCGGAATTTGAAGAATTGCAGCCGGATGCCATTCTCCTTGATGTCATGATGCCAAAACTTGACGGTTTCGATACCTGTCGGGCGATCCGCAGGCACCCAAGTGGAATGCACACACCGATTCTCATGGTAACCGGCCTGGAAGATCTCGAATCGATCCATCGTTCCTTTGATTCCGGTGCCACCGATTTCATAACCAAGCCGATTAACTGGCCGGTGCTGAATTACCGGGTTAAATATATGCTGCGGGCCAGTGAGGCTTTTCACGATGTCATTGACAAACAGAAACAAATCCAGGAATTGGCATTCTTTGACCATCTAACCGGGTTAGCGAACCGAACCATGTTCAAAGATTCCCTGGAAATTCTTCTCGCCGAGAGTGCTGCTGAAGAATCGCAGCTGGCAGTCCTTTTCATGGATTTGGATCGTTTTAAGACAATCAACGACACTCTGGGTCACCATACTGGTGACATTCTTCTACAAAATGTCGCGGCAAGGATCAATTCCTGTATTCGCGAATCCGATTCCTTCAGCCGTCTGAAAAAGAACGAATCAAAAAATTATGTTTCGCGCCAGGGAGGAGACGAATTCACCATCATGCTCCCTCGACTGACAAATCCTGAGGATGCCAGCAAAGTAGCTCAACGTATCAATAATGCCCTGGCCCAATCTTTCAAAATAGAAGGACATGAAATTTTTATCTCTGCCAGTATAGGCATCTCCATTTTTCCCCTGGATGGAACCGAGGCTGAAGTACTGATGAAACACGCCGACCTTGCCATGTACCATGCCAAAGAAAAAGGGAAAAACGGTTTTCAATTTTATAAAAAGTCCCTCAATATAAAGGCCAGAGAACGTCTTAATTTTGAAAACGATATCCGCAAAGCTGTTGCCGGCGAAGAGTTTGAACTCTGGTATCAACCTCAAGTCAGTATGCAGGATGGTCGAATCACAGGCGCAGAGAGTTTAACACGCTGGAATCATCACATCCTTGGTCAGGTTCCACCATCTGATTTCATCCCGTCTATTGAGGAACTTGGCCTGATCGTTCCCTTTACCGATTGGGTCATACACCAGGCAGGTAAACAACAGCTTGAATGGCAAAAGGATGGAATGCGACCGATACGGGTGGCGATCAATATTTCCAGTAAAAACTTTATCCAGCAGCGGCTCCCGGAAAAGTTAAAACGCATCATTAACGACAAAAACGTAACGCCCTGTTTTTTTGAGGTTGAGATTACTGAAAGTGTGTTGGCGGAACAAAGCGGGGAAACTTTAAAAATTTTACGACATCTCAAAGAGTTGGGTATGACCATTTCCGTGGATGATTTTGGTACCGGCTACTCCTCTTTGATGTACCTGAAAAGTTTCCCCGTTAACTCGATCAAGATTGATCGTTTTTTCGTCAAGGACATCATCAACAACCCCCAGGATGCAGCAATTGTCCAGGCTATTATTGCCATGGCTCAAAGCCTGGAAATGACAGTAATCGCTGAAGGGATCGAAACCAGAGAACAATTCAGAATGTTGCGTGACATGGGGTGTAATATCGGCCAAGGCTATCTTTTCAGCCCGGCGATACCGGCGAAACACTTTGCCAGGCTGGTGCAGGTCGACAATTCTTTTTACAATTTCAAATAGATCAATCCAACCACTGGCAAGAACCTGCCAGGGTTCCTGCCTCTTTTCACTCCCTTTTCCCCACACAGCTATTATGCAGTGCACACCTTCCAGTTACGAGAGGACTGCTACTTACGCAGGACAAAAAGAGATCACATCATGCTTTCAGGATCTACATCCACAGCAATCCTGGTATCTCCCCTGGCAAGGCTTGACTGATTATCCAGGACCTGCCTGCAAGCTGCATGGAGTTGTGAGGCGGGCCCACCTTTCAACAGAATCTGCCAGCGATAACGATCGCGAATCCGGTCTATGGGTGCCGGCGCAGGCCCCAGAACTTCTATCCCCTTCTCCTGCCATGAGCGACAAAGCTCTGCTGTCAGTCCGGCAGTCCTCTGCACCTCAACTTCATTGGTGCCGGAAAACTTCAAATTTATCAAGCGCAGATAGGGCGGAAAAAGAGGATTCTTTCTGATCCCCATCTCCTTTTCATAGAGCTGCTCATAATCGTGGGCCTGGGCCAGTTGGATAGCATAATGTTCCGGACGCAGTGTCTGGATAATCACTCTTCCCGGCTTTTCCCCTCTTCCGGCCCTGCCGGTAACCTGTGACAGAAGTTGATAAGTACGTTCGGCTGCACGATAATCCGGCATACTGAGGCCACCGTCAGCCCAAACCACACCAACAAGAGTCACATGAGGAAAATCGTGGCCCTTGGCAATCATTTGAGTCCCGATCAGGATATCTATCTCCCGCTGATGCATTTTCTTGAGCAGGGAAATAAATTTTCGCCTGTCCGTGACCGTATCCGAGTCGATGCGGGCCACCCGTGCATCTGGGAAAAGTTCTGCTATCTCCTGTTCAATTCGCTCAGTACCAAATCCCACTGGAATGAGTTGATCAGAGCGGCAGGATCCGCAGACAATATTCTCTTTCAGGGCATAGCCGCAGTAATGGCAGACCAGCTTTGCTTCCTTTTTGTGATAGGTCAAAGACACATGACAATGCAGACAACGGACCGGTTCACCACAATCCCGACAAAGGTAAATGGAAGAGAAGCCACGACGGTTGAGGAGAAGAATTGATTGTTGATTCTCTTGAAGATTCAGTGCCAATTCCTTCTGTAATTTTTGGCCGATGGCCTGGCCTCTCTTCTTTTCTATTTTAATCCGTAAATCAACAATGGAAACCTGGGGAAGCGGCCGATCCTCCACCCTCTTTTTCATGGTTAGCAAGGTAAACTTTCCACTCTTTGCCTTAGCGTAGCTACTAATAGCCGGAGTACCTGATCCCAGAAGCACCACAGCCTTATTGTAGCGGCCCCGGAGGATAGCCAGGTCTCGGCCATGATATCGCAAACCATCCTCCTGTTTAAAGCCAGAGTCATGTTCCTCATCCACCACGATCAATCCGGGATTCAGGAGGGGGGCAAAGACTGCAGAGCGCGCCCCAATTACCACCTTAGCCTCACCTCTTGCTGCCAGACTCCACTGGTCAAACCGTTGTCCCGGGGTGAGTCCCGAATGGAGCAGAACCACCTGATCCCCAAAGCGCGAAACAAAATGGGCCTCAAGTTGAGTGGCAAGGGCAATTTCAGGAACGAGAATCAAGACATCACGTCCAAGTTCCAAGGTCAGCTCAGCAGCCCGCAGATAGACCTCTGTTTTCCCGCAACCGGTCACCCCATGGAGAAGGAAAGGGGAAAAGGATTGCTCTTTTAAGGCAGGCAGGATCAGGCCCAGGACCTGTTCCTGTTCTGAACTGAGCCTTGCCGGCTTTTCAAAAAATGGAAGAGGTTCACCAAAAGGATTCCGGTAGATGCGACGGTTCGTAGAACGGACCAGGCCCATTCGCTCAAGCTCAAGCAAAGATTTAGAAGCCCCGCTGTAGACACGTCGCAGGTCTCGAGCAGCGACAACCTCCTGCCCCTGCTCACGGGAAAGACAGGAAAGATGAAAAAGGGTGCGAAGCAGAGGAATGGTCAGCTGTTCTTTCCCCTCTTGTTTAGCTATTGCCGCGAGAGCCTTTTTCCCCTCTTTCCCTTCGATGGACTCGGGGAGTTCCAATGCTGTCTGCATTGCATAACAACGTTCCAGCTTTTCACCAATTTTTGATTCATCAAGGTTATCTTTATAACAGATCAATCCCTGTTTGGTGAAATCGGCAAGAAGTTTGCGCCACTGTTTGTCTGTGGCCAATTTACCGGTCAGGGCCTGACTAAGTTCCTCTTTTTTCAAAAGTAGTGTAAACCATTCAGGTTCAGGCAGATGAGAGAGAGGCCAGGAAACCAGATTCTCTTTCCCCGCAGAAGTTAACCGGATTGTTTTGCGATTACGCGAAGTCAGGCCACCCGGGAGTGCAGTTCTGACAACCTCACCGATGGGATAATGATAGTAGTCGGCAATCCAGCGGAAAAACGAGACAAGATTTTCCGGAAACAGCGGTTCCCTGTCCAAAAATTGAATAATCGAAAATATCCTGTAGCTGACATCTTCTTCAGGAAGAAGTCCCAGTACATAGCCAGTTACCCTCTGTCTCCCTAAAGGGACAAGGACCCTTCTGCCTACTGGATCACCACTTGTCTCCGCATCAAACGAGTAAGCAAGGGTCTGGAACAGGGGAGCGGCAACAGCCACCTCGATTCTGGTCATAAGTCCGCAGCCAGCTGCCTGATATGCGCCGTCAAATCCGCCCCAAGTTTTTCATGTCGCATGCCATAAGCCAGGATGGCCTTGAGGTAACCAAGCTTGTCGCCTGCATCATAGCACGTACCTTCAAACTCGTAGGCATACATGGATCGTATGTTTTTGAGTGCCTGCAGGGCATCGGTGAGCTGAATTTCTCCGTCGTGGCCCGGAGTTGTTCGTCCCAGAAGTTCGAATATTTCCGGGGTGAGAATATATCGACCTATCATCGCCATATCAGAATCAGTGGTGCCGGGGGCAGGTTTTTCCACCAGGCCTTGCACGGCATGGATGCGATCACGATCCGTTGCCATGCCTTCCACTATACCATACTGACACGTCTGCTCTTGCGGAACACGCTGCACAGCGACGATAGGTTCCTGCAGTTCATTAAAAAGATCGAGCATCTGTCTGGCACAGGGAGTTTCGGCAAGGACCAGGTCGTCGCCGAGCAGGACCATGAACGGTTCATTGCCCACCACATGTCGGGCTGTCCAGATGGCATGTCCAAGCCCCAAGGGCTTTTTCTGACGCACAGAGACAATATCAATGAGGTTGGAAATCATGTCCAGTTCTTTGCAGAGACTTCTCTTGTTTTTTTCCCTGAGCACGCAGTCAAGGTGAAAATCGTAATCGAAATGATTCTCTATGGCGGACTTGCCTTCACTGGTAACAAAGATGATCTGATCGATCCCGGATGAGACAACTTCCTCAACAATATACTGGATGCTGGGACGGTCTACGATAGTCAGCATCTCTTTGGGAATGGCCTTGGTAGCGGGCAGGAACCTGGTATCAAGCCCTACCACGGGAATGACCGCCTTACGAACACTCATAACCTATTTTCCTTTTTTTTCAATGACAGATGGGAACTATTCAAGTATTCAGAACAGAGGATTCAGGAGTCTGTACTATCACGCAGATTCATATAAATAAGACTGTAATGGCAGTAGCACCTGTTCTTGCATCATATGCTAACATCGCCTAACTTTATTGTGACTTCCAGCTGGTTACTCGCAAATACCTGAGCTGTTACGACAGATATAGTCCTCTGTACAAAAAAGCCCTGGCAAACATACCATACTTACCGTCTAAAGCCACCTTCTTCCATGCAATTTGACTACCCCACAGAACTACCCATTGTTTTCTATCGACAATCTTTTCTCGAACTCTTTCAAAAGTATCAGGTAATTATTGTCTCCGGGGAAACCGGCTCAGGAAAGACCACGCAACTGCCTAAATTCTGTCTCGAATCCTTCCCTGACTCCACTTTACTCATAGGCTGCACCCAGCCAAGACGAGTGGCGGCGACTTCGGTGGCCTCCCGTGTCGCCGAAGAGCTGAAACAGCACGCCGATCTTGTCGGTTACAAAATCCGCTTCCATGACAAAACCAGTAAGGACACCAGGATCAAATTCATGACCGACGGTGTACTCCTTGCCGAAACCAGGCAGGATCCGCTCCTCCGTCGCTATAATGTTATCATTATAGATGAGGCCCATGAACGAAGCCTCAATATCGATTTTCTCCTCGGTTATCTCAAAAAACTGCTGCCCAGGCGCCCTGACCTGAAACTGATCATCACCTCTGCCACCATTGACACGAAGATCTTTTCCCGTCATTTTGACAATGCCCCTGTTCTCAATGTGGAAGGCCGCAGTTTTCCCGTAGAGATACGGTACCAGCCCCCTGCGGAAACAGAGGAAAAAGATGGTTTTTCCTACGTGGAACATTGCGTGGAGGCCATCGTCCAGTTGCATCACAGGGAACCGTCCCGTGATACGCTGATCTTTCTCCCTACAGAAAAGGATATCAGGGAATGCTGCGCCCTTCTGGAAAACAGACTTTCCGCAAGCCTTATTCTCCCAATGTTCGGCAAACTACAGGCCGCTGACCAACAGAAGATCTTCAGAGCATCCAAATTAACCAAGATCGTTGTGGCAACCAACGTTGCAGAAACCTCCATTACTGTCCCCGGTATCCGCTATGTCATAGACACAGGGCTGGCCAGAATTTCTCAGTATAACGTGCGGGCCAGAACCACAAGTCTGCCGATAACCAGGGTCTCACAGGCCAGTGCCGATCAACGCAAAGGCCGTTGCGGACGTGTTGGCCCGGGAATCTGTATCAGACTCTATTCAGAAGAAGATTATCTTGGCCGGGACCAATATACCCTGCCGGAGATCAAACGTTCCAACCTGGCTGAAGTCATCCTGCAGATGATTGCCATGGACCTGGGTTCGCCCTTAGACTTCCCCTTTATTGAACCGCCACATTCCGGAGCTATTCGTGATGGCTACGCCCTGCTCAATGAACTGTGCGCCCTTGACAGTGAAAACAAGCTGAGCAAAATCGGCACGCTCATGGCCAGACTCCCCATTGATCCTCCGATATCCCGTATTCTCATCGCTGCCCGGGAAAATAACTGTGTCAGGGAGATAAAGATCATTGCCCCTGCCCTGGCCATCCAGGATCCGAGAGTTCGTCCGGCAGACCGTGAATCCGAGGCCGACAGTGCACACAAAAAATTTGCCCATCCGCAATCCGATTTCCTCACCCTCCTCAATATCTGGGATCTTTTTCATAGTGTTCAGGACAAAGTTCGTTCCTGGAACCGATTGAAAAAATTCTGCGTAAGCCACTTTCTTTCTTTTCAGCGAATGCGGGAATGGATTGACCTCCATGATCAACTGGCCTCCATTCTCAACCGGGAAAAAGGCTTCACAGAGAACACAGCCCCCGCTTCATACCAGGCCATACATAAAAGTCTGTGCACCGGGTTTCTGCGCAACATCGGACTCAAAAAAGAAAAAAAACTCTATCAGGGAGCCGGCAATAAAGAACTGATGGTTTTCCCAGGTTCTCACCAGTTCCACAGCTCCGGTAAGTGGATCATTGCGGCCTCTTTTCTCGAGACCAACCGCCTCTATGCACTCACAGTCGCCAATATCGACCCTGAATGGCTGATAGAAACGGCTAGCCATCTCTACCGACGCTCCTGGTCCAACCCACGCTGGCAGAAAAAGAGTGGACAGGTGGTGGCTGATGAGAAAATCAGCCTCTTTGGTCTGATCCTCTCTGCTGACAGAATGGTCAACTTTGGCAGGACATCACAGAAAAACCAGGAAGAGGCACGGCAGATTTTTATTCAACACGGACTGCTCGAACACGAGATCAACGGCAACTATCCATTCTTGGAAAAAAACCGTGACATCCTCAGTAAATGGCAGGACACTGAAGAACGTCTGAGAAAACGCGACCTGCTGGTGGACGACACTACCCTCCACCAGTTTTACGAGCAGCGCCTTCCTTCCGGAGTCTATGATTGTTTCACCCTGAACCGTTTTCTGCGGAAAAAGAGTAACCAGTCTCTTCTGATGATGAGAGAGGAAGACATCCTGAACCGTAAACCGGAGGAGCAGGAGCTGCAGGATTTCCCCAAACAGCTCACTGTGGGCTCTCGTCTATTCCAGCTCCAATACCATCTCTCCCCAGGTGACGATGATGACGGCGTCACAGTGCGTATTCCCCTGGACGCTGCCGACTCAGTCCCTGAAACCAGCTTTGAATGGCTGGTCCCCGGACTCATTCGGGAAAAAGTTATCTTTTTGCTCAAGGGACTGCCGAAACGGATTCGTAAACACCTTATCCCTCTGAGCAACACCGTGGATCTCCTCCTGGATGACTGCACACATTACCAGGGATCTCTTTACCATAGCCTTGAAAAAGGAATATTCAAGATGTTCCGTATCAAGGTAGGACGGGCAGACTGGCCCGTGCAGATACCGCCTCATCTGTGCATGCGTTTTCTTCTCTGCGACGAAAGCGGAAGAACCATCGCTAGCGGCAGAGAATTGCACAAACTACTCCAGGAGATCGACAGGTTGCCCGCCCAGGAAGTCGCCCCAAACCAGGCGACCTCACAACGACTTTCGCAATGGCAGGGCAAGCTGTTCAAGACCTGGGACTTTGAAGGACTGGAGAGACGAATCCCGCTCTTTACCACCGGGAAAAAGGTAGGAGGCTCTCTCTATCCTGCCCTGCATGTTGAAAGAGATCGCGGCGGAGTCACGTTATCCTTTGAGCATGACAAAAAGAAGGCCATACAGCACAACGTGAAAGGATCTCTTTTTCTCTACCAGCTCCACTTTGCAGAAGCTTTCAGGAATTTAAAGAAATATTGTCACACCAGTTTCTCGGGTCCTTCCTCTCTCTGGCTCACCAGCATAATTGGCAACAAAAAAGAGGCCGCAGACAGTTTACTCCACTTCATCATGAAAACTATTTTTGCCACTGACCTGGAGAACATACCTGAAAAAGAGATTTTTGATGAGCAAATCAAAAATGTACAGCAATGTGACCTCTACCGAAAAGGCCAGGAGATATGTGACACAGTCCTTCTCATCCTGCGCAAACGCAAAGAAGTATCAGATCATATAAAGCGCTTTTCTAAGTTGGCACAACAGAGTCATTCCTACGAACCGAGCAGATATCATGAATATGCGGAGTTACTGGAAGATATTCTCCCTGTGGATTTTTTTGAGACCAAAACCCTTGCAGACCTTGAAGGCTGTATCCGTTTTTTCCAGGCCCTCATGATTCGTATCGAACGAGCCCACGCCAATCCTGCCAAAGATCGGATAAAGGCAAAACAGCTTGAACCCTACCTGCAGAAAACAAAAAGAATACCAGCTGATCTTTCCGATCTTCCTGAAGAATGCAGAAAGGCCCTGTCTCTTTTTCAGGCAATGGTCAATGAATTCCGGATTGTCATCTTTGCCCCTGAAATAAACAGGGGAATACAGGTATCTGAAAAGAAGTTAAAACAACAGTGGCAGATAATCAGTTCCTCATGCCCCGGTTTCTGACAGACTATTCATCCAAGAGAAGCAATAGTTCCTGTAAATTGAAGCGCCTGACCCTGTCGCAGATAACCTCAACTAAAGAAGATTGATTATTTCGCGTTGAGGTTTGTATTGGCATCAGAAAGCTAGTTAAAAATAAGCCCCTCTGCCAAATTCTCGGAGAGAGCTTCTTGTTTCTATGGTTGCTGGCAGTAAATAGTTAGTGCTTAATCTACTTTTATGGTGCCGTGGAACAACACCAAACTGGTAAATATAAACATTTAAAATCATAGTTAGCTGTGTTCACCTCCATCACGTCTGAAAAAGGAGGCTCAACATGCATGTATGTAAGAGCTGTTCTACCTTTTAGCCCGTCAACAGTGCTTGTGTCTTTTAACCATGCTCTATTGCTTGTGCCTGACATGCTCCCTTCACATGATATTGTTGCAACATTAGAAGTACTAGTTAATGGGGTCCAACCCACGAGTTCTGCTGATGAACATACCCAAGTATCTCCTGTCCGCTGCTATTGCCGACAAAGCAAACAACATTATTGCCTATGTTACAAATGAGTAAACTTTCTTCAACTGTCTCTCCTGTATAACTAACAAAATTGTATTCACTTTTTTAGCAAAGCGTCTTTTGTGTGGAAAACCTATATTAAAATATTTTATATAGCAATCTCAATATGATGAGAATCATGGCAGGTTAAGGTTCAGCGTAAACATCTAAGAGAACAATCTTGTCTCATCCTGTGGAGAATCTATCAGATATTATTCAGCCTGGTTTAGAGAAGTAGCAGATAAACCACATATAACTACAGCTAAAAGCTAACGGCTAACAGCACAAGTTCAGTAAACGTTTTTTACGAGCTATACGGAGTACAAAAAATAATGCAGGCAGAGAGGGTATGCCTGGGTAGCTGAAAAATTGTAACGAGTTGCAGATGAGAAGTTTCTGAAAACACCATCAATGACCGAAGACAACCTCTCTGAAAAAAACAATCAGGCTTTCCCGGCGACTTCTCATTTTTACCTGTTCCGGGATAAGATCAGTATGGTCAACCTTCATGACCGCCATTTTGTATTCTATGTGGGAGGCAAAGCGATTGTCGAGGTACCAGGCATAAGTAAGGCCGAAAAGGAGGCCAGGTGGAGTAAACCCCTCTTCACCGTTGATGAGTCGGGTATAATGATTTGCATCATCCGGATCTTGGACCATCCTGGCAAGGGCCAGGTAGTCAGAAAGATCTTCATTACTTAAATAACAGTCCCTTACAGCGAGAGGTTTGAGATAGAGATGATAAGCCTTGCCCAGGATTATCCCATCCGCCGTCACAGGAAGCATTTCCTTTCGCTGAAAATAATCCCCAAGTAATGACTGACCAAGGGCAACAAGGAATGCCACCTCCAGATCACCTTCTGTACGAAACTGATCCTGACGTATCTTGAGCAGGCCATCATAGGGATCAAAAAAAGAATAGACGCGATCCCACTTCTGATTACGTTTCCACTCCTCTGTTTCTATACATTGTATTCCCTTTACAAGCTGCAGATGTGCCAGAGGGATATCCTTATGATTCCATATAATATCCTGTAGAATTTCCCGTAAAGTCTCATCATCTTTTCCTGTCTGACTTCGCAGTTCAATAGAGATTCCTGCCAAATAGTCACGAATCTGTCTGTAACGTATCGAAGGGAGTTCAGAAGTAGTCAGGAAATGACTTTTTGTTATCAGAGCCGAATTGGTAGGAGCTGCACCTCGTTCCGTTACATGATGAAAGGTCGCCCACAGAGTGCGGATAACCAGAGAAAACTGTTCCGCATCATGTCGGATAACACCATGCTCTAAGAGGACTGAAGGCGAATACATGCCACATTCAAGGGGAACGATTCCCTGTAAGCGGACCTTTTCCCGGTCAAGATAGATAGGAATCTTCCCTTCCACCGCATAATTCTGCAAGACTGTTGCCGGAACATTTTTTAAGGAGAGACACAAGACCTGATCAAAAAGCCCACGGGTACCACCTGGAATATTTCGTTCATAAGCCTTTAACAGGTCAGAAAGATGAAATTTCCGCTCCGGGTCAACCATACTGAGATCTGTTTCACCAGTCTGTACCCAGAGATTGGACACCAGTATCTTCAGAGCCTTATGATTCTTTTTAACAGCATCAGCAATACCCGGTACCTGAAACACAGGAATAAGAGAACTATACAGGCTACCGGGTGCCATTATCATGATATCAGCACCTTCAATAAGATCAAAAACAGAAGATGAGACATCGGGCTCGCCACAGAAATTAACAAATGCGCGATCTATAGGATAGCCACGATGGGTATGACCCGATTTATATTCTCCATTAAGCTGGGCACCATTTGTATAGCGCAGACTCAATTGGGCAGGAACAGAGGTACAGGGCAGGACTGCAAGTTCATCTGCACCAAGCAAGGCGCAAAGTAATGCTATTCCGCGATAGAGATGTTTTCGAACCAGAACAGGCTCTGAAGCCAATCTGATATTATCATACCGATCAGGAATGCGTTTATAAATAGACGCGGCAAGAATCAAGTTCCCAAGACAATGTGGCCTTGAGAGAGTATTGTGAAGCCGCGCATCATCAAAGAGTAGAGAAATTCTTTTTTCAAGCCCGTCCTGGATTGCCTTGGGAAGAATATTGCGCTCTGCAAGACCGCAGTCCCGCAAAAGTTGCTGGGAATTCTCAGGCCTGGCAGAGAAGCGATAGTTGAAAACTGTGGCAAGGAGACTTACAGTCCGTGTCGCCTCAGCCTCGGTCAAACCATACAACTCATGCAGCAGAGAAAGTTGGATTGACGAGAGCAAAACGTGACGGATATCCCCAAGTGCTATCAGAGGCAGATCTTTCAGCAGTTCACCGGTTGAGCCGCCGTCATCGGTGACACAAACAATGGAGCGGGTCTTAGGAAACAGACTCTTCATGCCTGAAAAGGGATTTCTGGCCCAGGAACTGCTTCTGCTATCTCCTCCGACAATGGTAGAGAGTCCGGTCCCACCACCAAAGACCACAACATTGAGATCTTGCACCGGCTCACTCGCCAGAGCATCTCTTAACTGTTGCAGGCCGTTAGCAGTTTCTGACGGAAGTCCCGGCGGCACCCCGGAGAGAATCAATTCCACCAATTTTTCACGCAGATCATCGTGAGGAAGGAGATCCAGTGGTGACAACTGTTTTCCACTAATCCGTTTCAAACTGTCAACAAGGTCAGCCGTATGTTCTTCTCTATGATTTTGCAATGGAATGTCGATTTATGGTTTTTGGTTCTGAGAAGTGGTTAACAACAGACGATGTTCAGTGACAAACTTGTCAAATAACCACTTTCAACTGCTAACTCTCAATGTTCAACTTTCTGTTACAGACCGGTGGCTGCCATCTGTTTCTCAACCGCCAGAACTGAAAGCTGCAGGGCTTTGTTCTCCTCTGCTGTCAACTCAAACTCAAGAATTCTCTCAACACCCTTTTCACCAATCACCACAGGAACACCAAGAAAGTAACCGGAAACACCAAACTCACCTTCTAAGTAAGCAGCACAGGGAAGAACCCTTTTGGAATCAGTGAGCACGGCCTCTGCCATCTCCACGGCGGCAAGCCCTGGAGTGTAAAAAGCAGAACCGGTCTTGAGATGATTGACGATCTCAATTCCACCATTCTGGGTCCGTTCAACGATAGCATCTATTTGCTCACGGGAAAGGAGATCGGTGATGGGCACACCGGCGACGTTGGCCAATCTGACGAGGGGCATCATATTATCACCATGAATTCCCATGACCAGGGCATTGACATCTTTGGGAGCCACTCCCACGGCTTCGGCCAGGAAGGTTCGATAACGTGCAGAATCAAGGACACCCGCCATACCGATTACCTTTTTCTTGGGATGTCCGGTTACCTTGAATGCTGTATGTACCATGGCATCGATGGGATTAGTCACCACGATCAGGACACAGTCTGGTGAATGCTTGACCGCCTCTTCAGCACAGGCCTTGACAATGGCCACATTTTTTACCAGAAGATCATCACGGGACATACCGGGTTTCCGCGCCAGTCCTGCCGAAATAATCACCACATCGGAATTTGCCGTATCAGCGTAATTATTACTGCCCTTGATTGAGTAGTAAAACCCTTCCACCGGGCCGGCCTGGAGAAGATCAAGGGCCTTGCCCTGAGGAATTCCTTCAGCCACGTCGAGGAGAACAATATCACCAAGATTTTTGATTGCAGCCCAATGGGCAGCTGTTGCTCCAACGTTTCCGGCACCGATAATGGTAATTTTTTTTCTCATTGTGTTTCCTATTTGGCAGAATAATAATCACAGGGCGCAAACGCGGTGCGAATGCATTCACCTCATCTTTACTTTTTTGAATAATTCATGTTGATCTGGACTCTGCTGTGTTGTTTATAATAAATTCTTCCACCCTTTTCAGATCCTCAGGTGTGTCCACCTCGATTGAATCGTGGGATGTCAAGACGACCTTGATCCTGTAGCCATATTCAAGGGCGCGCAACTGTTCCAACTTTTCAAAACGCTCCCATTCTCCTTCTGGCAAAGCAACAAAGGTCAGCAGAAATCCTTTCCGGTAAGCATAAAACCCCAGATGTTTGTAATAGGTTGGACCGATTTTTTCTTCAGGGTTTCGTTGAAAAGGGACCGGCGATCTGGAGAAATAGAGGGCATTCATTTCATGATCAAAAACAGTTTTCACATGATTGGGATCATTGATTTCCTCTGGTCTGATAATCTTATAGATAAGGGTGGCCATGGGCAGCGAAGGATCATCAAGCAGAGGTTTTGCCACCTGTTCAATGACTTCCGGAGCGAAAAGAGGCTGATCGCCCTGGATATTGACGACCACATCATGCTCGGATATGTTAAGAAGTTCGGCAGCCTCGGCAAGACGATCGGAACCTGAAACATGATCATTGCGGGTGAGAACGTATTCACCTCCAAAAGATGCCACGCAATCTGCGATACGCTGATCATCCGTAGCCACTACGACGCGACTCAAGAGTTTCACGGCCTGGGCCCGCTCCACAACATGCTGAATCATTGATTTGCCATTGATAAGAGCCAGCGGCTTTCCTTCAAAACGATTAGAGTGGTAACGGGCCGGAATGATGGCCACCACTTCTATCTTCTCTTGTTTTCCTGTTTCCATCTGTTATCGTTATATATGAATTGTTGAAAAGTAAGGATCGACCAGACTCTAAAAGCATTCTCTGGTAGCGTGCTCTTACCAGTCTGGAATCTATTAGCTTCTTTGGATATTTGACCGATGACAGTTGACTAGAAGTCTGTTTAGTTGTCAAGATACAAATTCCACAGATACTAGTATAGTTTTCCCTGATAATTATACATATTCTACCGTTTCCACAGGTTTCAGGAATATGGCCTTCTGGAATTCAGATTAAGCATAATTTATAAGTACACATTTTTTTTCAGATGAACCACTTCCCCCATCCACCATCGCCATCGCTACTTTCTCTGGCTGTCACCTACGTTGCGGAGCACCCGATTCTTCGGGAAAATGCCCTCAACCTGGCAAAAAAACTGCAATTAAATATGGTTGAACCTGCCGAGAAACAAAAAAATGACCTGTTACTGATCTACACAGAAGCAGGTTTACAGCTGCAACTAAGTGGCAACACCAAAGGAACACTCCACGTAGACTTTTCCTCAGGTGCAATGACTTATAGACGACTGCATGGAGGAGGAATCAAACAGCCACTGGCTAAAGCAGTAGGCATAAAACCAGGGAAAAGGCCATTTATTCTCGATGCCACAGCAGGACTTGGCAGCGATGCCTTTCTTCTGGCGACACTTGGATGCAGGGTGTGCATGGTGGAGCGTTCCCCTCTTCTCGCTGCACTGCTGCAGGATGGTATGCAAAGGGCAGCCGCTGACCGAGAACTTCAAGAAATCATGGCACACAGACTTACCCTGCTCCAGGGTGATGCCCGTATTCTTATAGAAGGTCTGACAGAGAGACCGGATACCATCTATATGGATCCCATGTATCCCCATCGTCGTAAAGCCGCACTCAACAGACAGGAGATGCGAATCATCCGCAGCATAGTCGGCACTGACGAAGACGCCGATGAACTTCTCCGCACAGCCCTCCGCCATGCAGACAAGCGAGTGGTGGTCAAGCGCCCCAAGGGTGCTCCGCAAATCGCTGACCGTGCCCCCACGCACGTTATCAGCATGAAAAACAGTCGTTATGATGTGTATATGGTGTAAAGGTTAGTTGAAAGTGGATAGTGGACAGTTGAAAGCAAGATAATATCCGAAACTCAACGAATACACCTTTCCGGTTATTTTCTATTTATGATACTTTTCCCCGGCCTTAATCGTATATGCCCGATACAACTGCTCCAGGAGAAACAGGCGAACCATATCATGGGTAAAAGTCATCCGAGAGAGCGAGAGACAAAAATCAGCCTGACCAAGGACTTCCGACGCATGTCCGGTGGGACCTCCGATAAGAAAGGAAACCTGTTTTTTCCCCTCCATTTCCCACCGGGAAAGGAGATCAGCCAGTTCCTCGGAACTAATCTGCCTGCCTTGGGCATCAAGAGCCACTTTGACAGCTGCAGGAGGTAGCGCAGCAAGGAGGACTCGCCCCTCCTCCTGTCGTTCCTGCTCTTCTGTCCACCCCTTCTTCCTTTTCAGTTTCAGAGTAGTTAATTGCAGACCGGTATAATGTTTAAGCCGTCCGGCATACTCATTAATCCCCTGCTCTATAAAAGATTCTTTAGTTTTGCCGAGCAAAAGCAGTTCAAGCTTCATAAGTTAGCAATGGATTTTGTCCTGCGCTACCATTATCTCTTTCAGAATACGGCAGAACTTCTCATAAGATATCTCATGATTGATCCCGGGGCAGGATTCACGAATTGTCTCGAAGTTGTAGCTATCAGAAAGCATAGAGGGATGCAACGGCCACTCTGCGCACCGCCAGGGACGACCCAAATGAACCGTGCAACCGGATTCATAAAAGATACAATGGCCATCCACAATTTTCATCTGCACCACATTTCCGGTGACCCGCCAATATTTTTCTCTGACTTCAGCCTCGGAAAGACCTAAGGCCTGCACCATTCGCTTTTGATCGTTCTCATCAAGGGAGACAGTTGTCTCACCCTGGCAACAGTAACCGCACCTGGTACACTTGAAGATATCTGTTAAATCAGCCATGGTCTCTTACTTGAAAAATGAAAAATAAAAAAAATCAACAACTCAGGCGTTCCCAACAAAGTCACGATAAGTTGAAATATCAATGCCATAAAGTGCTGCGGCCTGCCTCCATTTCATTTCATCCGGTACATCAAAGATGATGGAATCCTGGGCTGGAATGGTTAGCCACCCCTGGGTCACAAGTTCCCTTTCCAGCTGTCCTGGTCCCCATCCGGCATAACCAACGATAAAAAGAAACTTTTCAGGACCGCGCTGATAGGCAATATCTTCCAATACCTTATTTTCTCGAGACAGGTAGACAGTAGGACTGATCTCGATCTGTTGTTCTGCAGAATAATCGGATTGGTACAGAATAAAGCCGGAACTCATCTCCACCGGTCCGCCCATATAGACGGGAGCCGACATGTCCGGTGGAACCGGAAGACCGTTGGTAAGAAGCACTTCATCTAAAGTCAGCAGAGGATTCGGCTTGTTTATGGCTACCCCCATTGCCCCTTCATGATTATGAGCACAGATATAGATCACCTGTTCAGAAAAGCGAGGATCCGGCATCTGCGGTGTAGAGAGGAGAAAAGAGCCAGTTAATGAATCTATTACTAAATTTTGCTTATCTTTCATCTATTTTTCCGATTATGGCGCTCAATTATCTTTTTTTCAAAAAAGCACAATAGCAGATATCTCCAAGATGCGTCAAGCAGAGTAACAAATGATGCAATCTTCTTTTTATCACTATAGAATTCCCATCTCATTCATACTTTACACTATATTTTCCTGCACGAATTTGATATTCTGATTACAATAAATTTCATTTTCGCCTCAGAATAAGAAGTCTCCGCCTTACAGGAAACTATGAACGAACAAATAGATCGTCTGCTTCGCGCAGAACATTATGATCCTTTTCAGATCCTAGGTGTCCATTTCAGCGGAAAGGACAAGCGTACCGCCATTTTTCGCTGTTTTCAACCCCATGCCCGGAGTGTTGATCTTCTTATTGATAATCAGGTTATCTCCATGACGAAGGTGAGAGCAGAAGGACTCTTTGAAAGCTCTCTCGACAGGAAAAATGTCGCAGACAGCAACCTCGATCCTTACAATTATCAGTATAAAATCACCTACTATGATGACGTCGTTCAAATAATCAACGACCCCTATCGTTTTTTGCCGGTTCTTGGAGAACAGGACCAGTTTCTCTTTAATTTTGGCACAAACTATGAGCTCTACAAGCACATGGGAGCCCAGCCAGGCAGCTATTCTCACATCGAAGGAACAATTTTCCGGGTCTGGGCACCATCTGCCTCCAGGGTCTCTATTCTTGGCAACTTCAACGGCTGGGACGGCAGAGTCCATCCCATGCGTAATCTCGGAAGTTCTGGAATCTGGGAGCTGTTCCTTCCCGGTATTAAGGAAAACGAACTCTATAAATTTGAGATCCGAACACAGCGGGGAGAGATCCTGGTTAAATCAGACCCCTTCCAGTTTTGGGGAGAACTGCGTCCCAAAACCGCTTCTGCCGTCCGCTATCTCAATCACTATCAATGGCATGACCAAGCATGGCAGGAAGCCAAACAAAAGGGCTCGCCCTATGACCGCCCAATGTCCATCTACGAGGTCCATCCAGGATCCTGGCAGCGGGACCCTTCTCAGCCAGACAGGTTTCTCACCTTCAAAGAACTTGCCGAAAAGCTGATCCCTTATGTCAAAAAACTGGGGTTTACCCATATAGAACTGATGCCGGTTATGGAACACCCCTTAGATGAATCCTGGGGGTACCAGGTTACCGGTCCATTCAGCATGACCAGCAGATACGGAACCCCAGAAGATTTCATGTATTTTGTTGATGCCTGTCATCAGGCAGATATCGCGGTTATCCTTGACTGGGTCCCAGCCCATTTTCCAACAGATACGCACAGCCTGGCAAGATTTGACGGGACCGCTCTTTTTGAACATGAAGATCCCAGAAAAGGTGCACACCCTGAATGGGGAACATTTATCTACAATTATGGCCGAAGAGAGGTAAGTAACTTTCTCATTGCCAATGCCCTCTTCTGGCTGGATATGTACCATATCGACGGCCTGCGTGTAGATGCCGTTGCTTCAATGCTCTATCTTGACTATTCACGCAAAGAAGGAGAATGGCTCCCTAATGCCTATGGCGGCAGAGAAAACCTGGAGGCTATTGAATTCATCAAGCATCTCAACTCAATCATCTATGATAAGTACCCTGGAACTCTGATGATTGCAGAGGAGTCCACCAGTTTTTACGGTGTTTCCAAACCGGCTGATGCCGGAGGACTCGGTTTCGGTTTCAAATGGAACATGGGCTGGATGAACGACATCCTGAGCTATTTCGAGCAAGACCCCCTCTATCGAAAATACCATCACAACAGCCTCACTTTTTCCATTATGTATGCCTTTTCCGAGAACTTCATCCTGCCCATGTCACACGATGAAGTGGTTCATGGCAAACGGTCGCTCCTCAATAAAATGCCGGGAGATCTCTGGCAAAAATTTGCCAACCTCAGGCTTCTGCTTCTGACCATGTGGATGCATCCAGGGAAAAAACTGCTTTTTATGGGAGGGGAATTCGGCCAGTGCAATGAATGGTATTGCAAGCAAAGTTTAGATTTTCACCTCCTCCAGGAAAACGAAATGCATGCTGAACTGTTAAATTTCATGCAGGATCTTAATTCAATTTACAGAAGCAATGCCAGTCTCTGGGAACAGGATTTCACCCCCGATGGATTTCAGTGGATGGACCTGGAAGACAGGGAAAACTCGATCATCTCCTATGCACGCTATGCAAAAGATCGTAAGGATCACTTGGTGTGCTTACTTAATTTCACGCCACAGACCTTTTATGACTACAAAATGGGACTGCCCACCGACTCAAACTACGAACAGATTTTCTGCTCGGATCACAGTCGATTCGGTGGAAGCGATGCGACCAACAAGACCATTTACAAACCCATTGCTGAACCCTTTGCCCAGGCACCGTATCATGCTCATGTAGCGGTGCCTCCCCTTGCCGGGATCATTTTAAAGCCCTGCTGAACAACGTTAAATACGGAAGCAAATATGTCATCACAGCACCCAACCCAATGCCAGGGAGACAAGAAAAAACATGCCTTGGCCGAACTCGCGGATCTTCTCAAAAAGCATCCTGAAAAAACCAGAAAGAGCCTCTTGCAGGAAGTACAAATAAAATTTGACCTGACTCCAAAAGAATGCGAATTTCTGAACAAAAACTTTCAAGGTGGTCAACACGTATAACAGTTTTCCCCTTGCCAGTACGACAATACTGATTATCTTTTAAAAGTATGTAAAAAAAATCAGGTATTCGCTTAGAAAACAGCAGCTTGCCTTGGCAAATCAGCTACAGGAGACAAAGGGGAAAACATGGATGCGTATCAGCAACTTATTACCACAGTAGCCTTGACCATGGGAACTGCTTGGGCAGCCGGGATCAATCTCTATGCAACCATTGCTGTCCTTGGCTTTCTCGGTCTGAGTGGAAACATTGTGTTACCGGAACAACTCTTGGTGCTTCAGGATCCAATGGTTGTTGGTGCTGCAGCATTCATGTACATGATAGAGTTTTTCGTCGATAAAACACCAGGAGTAGATACCGCCTGGGATACTGTTCATTCCTTTATCCGCATCCCTGCCGGAGTTCTTCTCGCAGCCGGGGCAATAGGAGAAGTCAATCCTAGTATGGTTATTGTTGCAGGTGTCCTTGGAGGAGGGGTCGCGGCCACGACTCACACAATCAAGGCAGGCACCAGGGTGCTGATCAACACCTCGCCAGAACCGTTTACCAACTGGACCGCGTCTGTTCTGGAAGATATTACTGTCGTTGCAGGATTATGGGCAGCATTGCACTACCCTTTAGCCTTTCTCATCTTCTTTGTCGCCTTTCTGCTGGCGGCCGTGTGGATCCTGCCAAAAATATGGACAGGGATAAAAACTGTTTTTCATGGCCTGCTTGCCTTTTTCTCACGCAAAACCCCACCGCCACCAACACCTGGCGACCACAAGACCGGACCAAAGGAACTTCCCTTATCCTGAAAAGAATTATTGTACAAGCCAAGGTGGCCTCAACACGTGGCAGGAGCAACAGACTCAGCAGGGAATATTCACAATCACTGAAGTTCCCTGGCCCTGCTGTGACACGACCTTAATACTTCCTCCGTGCTCTTCCACGATTTTTGCGGACATGGCAAGCCCTAACCCTGTGCCCTCAGGTTTTGTGGTGAAATAGGGATCAAACACCCTGCCTAGACTTTCAGGCGCTATACCGCAACCGCTATCACTGACTTTAATCTCCACCATATCGCCAACCGCCACCGCTGCTACCGTCAGCCATCCTCCTTGCTCCATTGCCTGGATACCATTAAGGAAAAGATTAAGAAAGACCTGATTTAACTTATCCTCGTCGGCGAGTACTTTGGGCAAAGATTCTTGAAAGGATGAAATAACCTCGACTCCAACTGCCTCAGCATCAATACGAATCAACGACACAGCCTTCTGCAATATCTCCTCGATATCAACAGTCTTTTTCAAGAGCTTTTGAGGTCGTGCATAGTCCAGCAGTTCACAAATACTTCTATTCAGGCGCTCCACCTCCTGAACCAAAATATCTGCGGTTTCCGTATCATTATTTTTCCCTGTAAATCTTGATCGCAAAAGAAGGGCAAGCCCTTTGATGGAGCTCAACGGATTACGCAGTTCATGAGCGACTCCCGCTGCCATTTTTCCGAGAGCAGCAAGGCGCTCGCTCCTTCTCAACTCCTGCTCAAGCTTTTTTACCTGGCTGAGATCCTGTATCATCAGGAGAGTCCCAACAAATTTCTCATCCCTGTCAATAATGGCCACGCGATTGAGATGCAGGGTACGGGAAACTCCCTCCTCAAGGACAATCTGAATCTCTTTCTGGAAAGGTATCCCAGGGCTCTCGCCTCCTCCTGCAAAGGGTTCCCCTAATTCTGGAGTCAGAACAACGCTCGGATCTCCCCCTATCGCCTTTTTTTCGGGAATACCTGTCAACTCCTGGGAAAATTGATTATACAGGACAATCCGTCCCGCATTGTTAGTAGCAATGAGCCCTACGGGGAGGGAAGATATGAGAATGTCACGAAAAGCCTCTACTCGCCTCAACCTGGACTGGGATCCCTTCAGGCCTTCCAGCGTCAATATTGAAAGCCATCCACCTACTCCGACAAGAAGAAGGACAATGGAGAGAATGACTATTTCAAGTTTCTTCCGCCCCAGAGATTTATTGAATTGATCCAGATCCAATTCAACTAAGATAAAAATCTTTTTACTGTTCAGTTTTTCCAGTTGAATGATCCAGTCCGGATTCAATGCCTGATGCTGCCTCATCCTTTCAAACATTTCGCCTCCTTGATGGGGATTAACCATTCGTGAACCGAAATTATTCAAAAAATACTTACCCAAAGGGGAAAACATGGCCGCAACCTGAAAAACAGCTCGATCTTCGTCTTCACCGATATGATAACGAAACCTTCCATTGTCAGGAGTTTCTCCATTCAGGGTGGAAAGAAAATAGCGAGTCTGCACTGAAACCTGGCGATTACACTCAACAGGAGCAGAGCATGCCTGGATAATGCCTTCAGCATCCACCAAAGCGAGAAAACGTACACCGGGATGCTCCGAAGCATGTTCCAAAACACGCTGTACATGCTCAGGCCACAGATTGAGTATGTCCTGACCGGCTCGAAGTCCGTTAATAAGTGAACTTCTGGCGCTGGAAGAGACGAAACGGATAAGAGTTGTACCTTTCTCCAGAAGAATATCAGCCATCAATGCCTTATCACGCCGGTAGTTATTGACGGCAAAGACACCAATTATAAGGGCCAGAAGACCACAGGCCGCAGCTAAAACCCAGGGAGAGACATGGGCAAGACGCTGTTTTTTTATGATTCGCATACAGCCGGCGGCAGAGGATTAACGATTTTCTCAAGAAACACTCTGGTAATCATATAGGTGGGTGCTATTCCTTCAACTCCCATTGAGCCAGAGGCCAGTGTCTGCCCACTGTGGAGAGGATTGTCCGATGCATAATAGGCATATCTGGTCTTTACCTTTCTTGAAATATGTCCCTGGATAATCGCAGCACTGATGGCCCGTTGATAATGCCCCCCTTCCATTTCAAGTCCCACAGCCTTCCAGTTAGATGTATGAAATTTTTCAAGGACATCCCGATTCTGTAATGATGTCCCTAACACTGTGACCATGGGGCCTATATGAATAGGATACCCCTCATCAAAATCTTTGATATCAAGATCGTTATCGACAATATAATTATTCGTTGTTCCTTCCATGACATGGGCCGTGGCAAGCATGATATCCCCTTTATTGCCAGGCAGAGTTCCAGCCTTGCCCATGACACTGATGGATACAATATGAAAAGTCACGGTCTTTCCATTCTGGCGATAAGGGCAAAGCAGCTCATCAAAGATATCAAAGGCCTGAGTTCCAAAGGCATAATCAATTACCAAAATAACAGGTTGCTCTTTTTCCAGATAGTTAAAGTCACATTGGATACTTTCATGGAGGTTAAAGGGGATGTTTCTTGCGGTATCTATAATCATAACATCAATAGTGGATTCTGAGGTATCCACAAAAGAACTGAAACCGTAGTCTGCGGCATAAGCGTTGATCTCCTTGTCAAAATCCCGAATATCCGCGACCATATCATAGAGATCTTCCGAAACAGTCCTTCCGTTTTTCTTGAGATATCCGGCCCCATAAAAGATGTTTTTCATGGAGTGCATGTTGGCACTAACAACATGGATCGGCCTGTCCTGCAACCCACGGTCACAGATATGCTGTTTGACATTTTTGGCCCAGAGAGAAGCGTACTTGTGATGCCCTATCATCTCCTGCAGGGAAGGGGTAAAGTAAATGGTGAGCAGGTCATCTATGGATTTTGTTTCCTCAATCACCTTTTGCCCCATTGAATGGATTATTGAAAATAATCCATTATTACTGTTTTCTTTTTTATTATGATGGAGCTCAAGAGATTCATAACAATCCCTGGTTTCACGATAGGTCCTTCCGACAATGATGGAAAGATTCCAGATAGCCTGATCCAGCTCTGCTCCTTCTAACAGATGTTGCTGGGTTGCAGCATTCTTGAGGTCATGCCATTCAGAACAGGTTTCACCTTCTTTATTGCAAATCTGTCCATGAATTTTTTGTGCCTCTATATTGAGAAAGGTAATATGGGTGAGGATATCATATATTTCAGTTAAGCCACGGCTGATAACAAAACAGATTTCTTTCTCAGAGACGATATAAGACAGTCTTCTCCTCTTCAGGGGAGTAACTTTCTCAAATGAGGTATCGTGAAAATCTTCATCAGCCGTTAAAATAATCCGATTACACCTTTCTATCCCTCTGGGCATTCGATCCATGACATATTCAAGCCCCTTGAGTTCCACTATTCGCGGGTCACTCATCGTCCCGTATATCTCAGGATTAAAGAGCTTCAGAGATTCTGCCAACTTCTCACCGGATTTCCCTGAAGGTTTATAGTATCCACGTAAAATCAGGGCATCAGCCATTGTCTTAAAGGTGCGTATTGCCAGTCGTGCCCGCTGTGATTTTGAAAGCTCTTCCATAGTAAACTCCAGTAAAAAAAACTCGGCACTCTCTCAGAATAGCCAATGGATCTCTTGTCTCTGTATTTTAACGTATTACGACTAAGGCTTCCATGAATCTTTTCCCTTATATGTATGCAATGAAAAGATACACCAAAGAGAAAAGGAAAATGGCAAGGATGGGAGTACGAGGGGGAGGGAAAAAAAAAGGGGTAAACCGTAACACGGCTTACCCCTTTTTGAAACAGACAATAAAAATGTCTTAAATCATATTTTACTCACGTTAGCTGCAGCAGGACCTTTAGGACCTTCAGTAATCTCAAACTGTACTCTGTCGCCTTCATTCAAGGTTTTAAAACCATCTGAAACAATAGCTGAGTAGTGAACAAATACATCTTTTCCACCATCCTGCTCCAGAAAACCGAATCCTTTAGCCTCATTAAACCATTTAACTGTGCCTTCTAACATAATAAACCTTGAACTCCTCAGTACTGATCAACTACGTGATCATGCTTTTTTCTTTTGTACAGCAACACATTAACTGCTAAATTTGCAGAAAAGGACAATTACTCAATTAATTCAAATTGCCACATTTTGTACCGTACAATTTATACGTATTTATATAATACTAGAGATAATTTTAAAAAACCATAAAAAAAACACGCTACAATCATATTTTTTTATTTCTGATAAGATATCAAAAAGATACGAGACTTTTTACATCAGTCCTCCTGAACTATTTACCGACCAGTCGCCGGTTATCCTTTTTTCTCTTTTAACTGCAAAAGTGATGGTTCGTAGTCTTCCGGAGCCTGAAATCCAAGAAGATTCATTACAGTTGCAGCAACATTGGCAAGCCCAGGTTCCTGCACCCCGCTCAGGGAAAACGAATTGACTTCGCTGAAATCCCTCACAACAAAAGGTACAGGATTTCTGGTATGGGCGACCATTGCTGTTCGCACCCCTTTTTTCACGGTCCACATACAATCCGCATTTCCATGATCAGCAGTGATTACAGCGATCCCTTCAGCCTTTTTTAATACCGGGAGCAATCGTTTCAACATGAGATCAACGGTTTCCACAGCAATTCGTACAGAGATCGGAACACCGGTATGACCGACCATATCCCCGTTGGCAAAATTTAATCGGATAAATTTATATTGATGGCTTTCAATGGCATCTATCACGTGATCTGTGATCTCTGACGCCTTCATCCAGGGACGTAGATCAAAGGTGATTCTGTCAGATTCTATTTCAACATATTTTTCAAGCTGTTCATCAATGTATCCGGATTTATTACCATTCCAGAAATAGGTGACATGGCCGAACTTCTGAGTCTCCGAAATGGCATAAGATCTGACCCCTGCAGCACAAAGATATTCGCCAAGGGTCCTGCTTATAGACGGCGGTTCCACCAGATAATGACTGGGTATCATGGCATCACCGTCATACTGCATTATTCCGCAATAAAAGACATCGGGTATTCGTTCTCTGTCAAACTCTTTGAAATCTGATTCATCAAAGGCCCTGGAAAGTTCTATGGCTCGATCACCCCGAAAATTAAAGAGGATCACCGCATCACCATCTTCAATGGTCCCCACCGCCCTGCCGTCACGCTTTATGACAAAACTGCCCATGTATTGATCGTTGAGATCAGGGTCTTCATCATAGTATGTTCTAATCGCCTCACAGGCCGAAGAGAACATTCGCCCCCTTCCCAGCACATGAGCCTGCCATCCTTTTTCTACAATCCTCCAATCGGCCTCATAACGATCCATGGTAACCACCATACGGCCACCACCGGATGCCATACAGTAATCCCTGCCTTCCTGCGACATATTGAGCAGCTTTTCTTCCAAGGGACCGAAATACTCAAGGGCTGTTTTGGGGCCCACATCCCGTCCATCCAACAATCCGTGAACCCGTACTTTTTTTATACCATTCTCC
Source organism: Pseudomonadota bacterium (assembly GCA_018820855.1). Taxonomy (GTDB): domain Bacteria; phylum Desulfobacterota; class Desulfobulbia; order Desulfobulbales; family Desulfocapsaceae; genus Desulfocapsa. The sequence continues at coordinate 73,883 of JAHJNL010000089.1, forward strand.
AGGCACTCATCCAACATCCTGTTGAGTTGCGCCACATGACTGTGAACGTTACCATCCGAGACCATACCAATAAAATGGAGAGTACCTCCGTTTTGGGTCCTCTGCAGCGCTTGTTTCCAGGCGTCTCCTTGAAAAATGGTACCTGACTGAAGAGCCTCGTTCACCAATTTTGCCCCCTGGGAAAAGACCCTTCCCGCCCCCAATGCATTATGACCGACCTCGGAATTACCCATATCACCGTCAGAGGGTAATCCCACTGCCAGACCATGTGCCTTGAGCCTGGTAACCAGGTTTCCCTGCAACAACTCATCGAGAACCGGGGTATACGCCATGAAAACCCCATCACTTTCATCGCGTGGGCCAATCCCCACACCATCCATAACAACTGTAACAACCGGACCGGGAAATGCTTTATAACCAGGAAGTGGACGAAGCGATAAATCAGACATAAACAAGCCCTCAACGTGTCAAAATTGTGGTATCTTCTAAAAATATTTCCATTTCGGCGAGATCGATTTCAGTAAGATTGAAATGATGTGCTTCTTCCAATGCCGAGACCATCAGGGTGGGATCCTTACGCAAACCGATTCCTACCTTATTACACATCATATTGGCAATGCGCACCAGTATAAGCATGTCATTTGTATTATCATAGTCGTCTTTATGATGATCCCGGGTGACAACACAATACAACTCCGGCATATTCCACAGCTTCATGAGATAATACCCCTGTTTTGTATGTAACGATTCCATCGCCTCCATCAACAGAGCATCGGTTACCGGCAACTCTGGATCTTTCTTTCTCAATTGCTCAACAACCATAAGCACTAAAAGCTTACCAACATCATGAAGTAACCCGGCGAAAAATGCATGGCTTTCCATATCGTCAAGTTTACATCTTTTTGTTAACCAGTTAACGCCCAGAGCACATCCAACTGAATGCTGCCAGAGTTTGCGCATAACAAAATTAAGCCTTTTATCTTCACTGCGAAACTGATTCTTAGAAATAACAAAGAGACTAATACGGCCAACCTCGCGAATTCCCAATCTTACAATAGCTGCCCTGACGCTTAACACCTCAACAAGTCCACTATAAAAAGAGGAATTAGCCATCTGCAATACCAGACTTGAAAGAGACTGATCCGTGGCAATGGCATTTTCCAACACCCTCATATCCGGTTCTTTTTTAACCAGTTCCTGTTGAACCTTCATTGCCGCAGAGTTGAAGACGGGAAGAACAACATCACCTTCTTCAATGGTTTTTTTAATTACTTCTATAAACGAAATCTGCTTCTGCATCTCATTCTCCTGAAAGACGTCGTATTTCAACAAGCGACCGTGGTGTGCTGAGTTTTGGCAAACATCGCAGCAATTCGTCAACACTTGTAATACCATTGGCCGCCTTTAAAAGGCCATCCTCAAGAAGGGTCACCAACCCGGAATGCTTAATACTGATTTGGCGAATCTCATAGCTTGTTTTCTGTTCCAAAATAGCATCTCTAACCAGTTCGTTCAATACCAGCAACTCAAAGACACCAACACGCCCCTTATATCCAGTTTGTTTGCATTCGACACAGCCCCGTCCCTTTTTAAAAGTTGTCCCATGCAAATCAGAAGGATTGCAGCCTAAACGCTGGAGCTGTTGAGGTGTTAATTTCACGTCGGTCGCACAGGATGGACAAACCCGACGTAGCAGACGCTGGGCCAGAACACTTACAACTGTTGAGGAAATGAGAAAGGGGGCAATCTTCATATTCAATAAACGAATGAGCCCACCGATACTGTCCTCCGTATGGAATGTACTCAGTACCTTATGTCCAGTCAGAGCTGACTGCATAGCCATTTCAGCCGAAGGAAGATCGCGTATCTCACCAATGACTATAACGTCCGGATCCTGACGGACAATATGACGCAGAGTCTCCTCAAAGGTGAGATTGATTTTCGGATCAATGGAGCATTGAGCAATACCGTCCATCACGTACTCTACAGGCTCTTCCGCCGTGATAATGCTGATTTGTGGATTTTTGATATGGCTTATGCAGCTATATACCGTAGATGTCTTGCCCGATCCGGTAGGGCCGGTAACAAGCAAGACCCCACTGGGCTGATAAACGGCATCTTCAAGGAACCTATTCAACATATTGGGGGACATGCCGATTGAATGGATATCCATCAGTTCCTTTTTCTGTTTCAGCAATCGCAACACAATCTGTTCGCCATGCACAGTCACATAGAAAGAAGCCCTTATATCAACCTGTCCTTCGTCATGTTCAAAAAGGATTCGACCGCCCTGATGCCTTCTTTTTTCAGCAATGTCTGCCTCACACATAATTTTGATTCGGCTTGTAAGCGCCGGAATGATATCAATGGAAAAATCCTTATAGTGGCGCAAGACACCGTCTTCACGAAAACGGACTTGGAGTCGATCAACCAGAGGTTCGATATGCACATCACTGGCATCATTTTTTAAGGCATCAAGAATGATGCTGTTGGCAATACCGACTATGGTCTTGGTATCGACATTAATTTTCTTGCCGGATCGTAAATTGGCTAACAGTTTAACTGTAGCCTGTAGCGCCTGTTTCTCAGCAATAGCATAGGTAAAATCTGAGCCCAGACATTTTCTTGCAACACTGATACTGTTGTTATCAAGGGGATCACTAAAGGCAACCATTAGCGAATCATCATCGGTCAAAATGGGAACGAAATTATACTCCGTAGCCACTCGCAGTGGAATTTTTTCAAACTGCTTCTTGTCCACCACCGACATATTGACGTCTATCAGCGGAATACCAAGTTGAATAGAAAGAATTCGATTAAAGAGATTTTCATCGATGAAGTTGTATTTTATCAGTATTTCACCAATCTTCAGGTCACTCTCTTTCTCTTTTTGAATATTAAAGGCGGCAGTTAAATCTGATTCTGAAAGATATCCAAGCTCTACAAGCAATTCTCCAATACGGATAGATGATTCACTATCCAGCATTGCCCTGCGAATCATTTCATCCGTTATCACCTCAAGATTCTTGAGAACATTCAGCAGAGGAACAGGGGTAGCCAGCTTACTTCGGATGCGCTCAGCATGCAGCACCTGTTTGTCAGTTACAAAATTTAACTTGAGAAGAAGTGTTACAATTTCCCCGTAACTGTCTGGCTTATTTTTTTCCATTAGTTAGTGTAGCTGAAGTTTTGTGTTTTTAAAAAAGCTGAAGCAAGGAGTGGTCCGGATCACTCCTACAGTTGACTAAAAAAGTATCTCATAGCATAAAAAAAAATCGGGCAATGTACAAAGCACTGCTAATTACACGATCTTCACCTGCCTAATCCTCATGATACAATATTGCACAGCTGAAACGGCAAATTAACGCTGACGAGACACACAGTCATAACACACTGTAATTACTATGAACAAGGTATCTCAACAATCTCTCATCAACATACTATATTCATTACTCGGCAAACTCAAAAAAGAAGTTACCAAATTCAGAAAAGTTAAAAACAAGGTCATATTCGTCAAAAAATCTGAATACAGATTTTAATGCAAGATTACAATCGTGAATTACACCTAAATAATTTAATCCTATCCTTAACAAGAACTGTCGGTAAGACGCTTAATGATCTCATCCGTTACCTTATCAATACTTCTTCCGCCGACCTGGATCTCCAAATCGGCTACTCCCCTATACAACGGCAATCGCTGCTTAAAAAGTGTTTCGGCTTTTTTCAGATCTTGAAGCAACGGACGTTTTTTGATCTTTTGGGCAGCTTTGGGATGTGAATGAATTGCCTTAAGAATCTGGTTAAATTCCGAATGCAAAAACACCACAGTTCCAATCTTGCGAATATTGGGTACCTTGTAAAAACCGCCACCAGTTGAAATGATGGTATCACGCACCCGCTTTTGCAGCCAGCGTGCCACTATTTGTTCATATTCCCTGAACCTGGGCTCGCCCTGAGTCTTGAAAATATTTTTCACCTTCATGTTGGTATAACTTTCGATGAGATCGTCACAATCCACACAAAAATTACCGCTTTTTTTCGCCAGCATCCTGGCAGTTCTCCCCTTCCCCACACCCATAAATCCGATAAGTATTATGTTACCTTTCATTTTCCTCCCCGACTTTTCACAAGACCTTAGAAAAGCCACTGTTTATATTGAGTTCCACACGTATCCCACTCAAATCGATGAGTCAGAGCATATACATCATCACTCTTTAAGCGAATTGGGTTAAGAAGAAAAGCTTCAAGCCTGCCTGCAAGAGCTCCAGAATCATAAAGAAACTCTTTATCATAAAGTTCCGGATAGGAGAGTGCATTTGGCAACAATGGATAGCATCCAGACCGAATGGCCTCTAAAACTGCGACACCGAAAAATTCATGCCTGGCGGTGGAGACAACCACGTCGCCAAGGCTGAGCAGTTGCCCGTAACGTTCTTTACTTTCGGCATAGTCAAAATGGATTATTTCTTTTATCAGTCGCGTATGGGCCTCCTTAAAGCATTCAGGGACATTGATAAACGACTGCCCCAGAACAACAAGGCGAAAAGCTATTCCTTTTTCCTGCAAAAGATAGAGGGCCTCGAAAAAGAGATCAGGTCCTTTGTCATGCTCCCAGCGATGATTCCAGACAATAACGGGCGATCCAGTCTCTCTTTCCTTCTCTTTAACGCAATCAACAGAGGAATAGTCCATTCCTGGGTAGAGAACAAGACTCTTTTCCCTGATATGGACAACACAATCATCCAGTTCCATATCTGTAGCCTTTTTCAGGTATGCCTGTATACCCACAAGAAAGGTATCCAGATTGAATTGAGAATTAAAGGCGCAACGATCTGAAGCAAGAGCTGTGTTGAAATTAATGGAGGCGAATTGTTGAATACTCTTATCCTGAAACTGACTGGGATAGGCAAGCTGATTTTCATGAAAATAGGTACAGAACAAGGACTTGAGATTCCATCCTGAAAGCGTGGCCAGGAGGGCTCGCAAAACAGCAACATCAACAAAAGTTGAACAGAGCACCGTGTCAAAAAAACGTTCATGCTCAGGCAACAGTCTGAGCTGGTTCACAAACCAGGGTGCCGAAAGCTGCATGCGCATCTGCCACTTACGGGCCGGTAGAGTCAACAAGGTATAATCGCACTTCACGTTCCGCTGCAGTCCCTGAAGAAAAACCTTATGAGATCCTCCATAATAGGGTTCGAGAATGAGGATTCGTTTCATTTTTTCCTTTGTCCCTTCACTTCATCTGCAAGATATCGGCTGAATGGTCTGACCTCACTGATACGGTAACCACACCCTGAGGGCAAAGCTCCCCCGCAGAAGTGCAGGGTCTTATCTGGAAAGTTTTTACAGAGAGAAAATCTGTTCTCATGATCACGGCAAAGCCCAGCCGCATCCAACCAACTGCAGGAAAGTTGAAGATAGCCTTGATCATCTTTGCCGATGATCTGAAAACGCTCATATTCCGGATAATCAGCAACCACCTCTTTAAAATCTTTTACCGAGCGCAACCAGCCTTGAGCCCCTTGCAGATTAATCTTCCGGCAGCAGTTTCCACAACAGCGGCAGCTCCCGGTAACAAGCAGTTCTTTGCCCATAAGCCGTATGCGCAGATATCGAATCAATCCGATGAGGGAATAGGAGGAAAGAATTTTTCTAATTCGCGCCATGGTCAAATCCGCCTTACCAGAAACAGCCTGACAACAAAGGAAAAAAGATTGCACAAGAGAAGACTTTCGGCAGATTCCAATTTCTGATACAAAGAAAGAGCTCACTCGATCCCATAAGCCTTGATAGAGTTCTGAACAATACGATTTTAGCAATGCTCTTTATCTTGGCCTTTTTTTTAGGATGTTGAGCTATACCCCCCTATGTAAGGAGTCCAAAACAGAAAAGCGGAGTCTCATTTGACCCGCTTTCCTGAGATACTGGTAAACTTTCATATTAAACGATACCATCGGTGGAGACAAGCAGATGTGGCATTCAAAAGATGTTTATTACCTATCAGGAAGTACAGGCATTCTGGCTGAAGACCTTGGCAAAGCACTGCTTTGCCAATTCCCGGAAATCAGTTTCAATGCAGAGAAAATCCCCTTCATTCGAACCGAGGAAGATGCACGCAAGGCCATACAATATATCCTTTCTAAATCCTCTGCTCGCCACCCTCTTGTTTTTTCGACCATCATGAACAAAAATCTCATCGAGATTCTCGAAGCACCTGAGGTGGAATTTTTCAATATCTGTGACAGTTACCTGGAACGGCTTGAAACCATACTCGAAGCCGTCCCCTTGCGGGTATCGGGATTTTCCAGACATCTCGACGAAACCACCATGGCAAAACGGGTCAATGCAATCCAGTACTGCATTTCCCATGATGACGGTACCCGCCTCAAAGACTATGACGAAGCCGAAGTCATTCTCCTGGGAGTCTCCCGTTCCGGAAAGACACCTATTTCTGTGTACCTGGCCACTCAGATGGGAATAAAGGCCGCAAACTACCCCCTTGTTGCCGAAGACCTTGACGCCTACCGATTGCCGTCAGCGATTATACGCAATAAGACCAGGGCAATCGGCCTCTCCACTACTCCGGAAAATCTTCACTTTATCCGGGAAAAACGCTACAAGGGCAGCACATATGCACAGCTGCATACCTGTGCTGTCGAACTCAGCCAGGCCAATCAGATTTTTCTCAATAATAACATACCGGTCATTATCTCAGACGGTAGATCCATAGAGGAAACAGCAACCCAAGTGGCCCAACAGCTCTCGCTGCAGCGTTTGCCGCGCCTGTAACCTTACTGCAAAGGAACCCCCATGCAAATTATCGACAACATCCCTCTGTTTGTACTGATAGTCTTATGTCTACTTCTCGGCCTGGCCCCCTTTGTGCCCGAACCCCATATCGTAGAAAAACTCCGAATGCTCATCCAAGGAAACTTACGCAGGCCCATCGACATCTTTGATCTCTTTTACCATGCTGCTCCTTTTGTCCTCCTTGTGATCAAATTGATTCGTCTGAAAAATGGAGCGCCCCCCCAATGAACAGTAAAACCAACTGCCCCTGCGGCAACGAAAAACCATTTTCAGCCTGTTGCGCCCCTATTTTAGAAGGTCACAGTAAGGCGACTACGGCCGAACAGCTCATGCGTTCCCGCTACAGCGCCTACACCATTGGAAAAAATGAATATCTCACCAAAAGTTGGGCACCGGAAACGCGTCCAGAAAATTTGGACATAGACGACGATACTATCCAATGGCTCGGCCTTACGATAGAAGAATGCGAACAAGGCAGAACAGAAGACGAAAAAGGAACGGTAACCTTCACTGCCCGTTTTCTCAGCTCCGGTCATCTCTGCCAACTCCATGAAAAAAGCCGGTTTGTCCAGCGTGACGGTCTCTGGTACTACCTGGATGGGGAGACTCAATCCACAACTGCGAAAGTCGGCAGAAACGCCCCCTGTCCCTGCGGCTCAGAGAAGAAATACAAGAAGTGCTGTTTTGCCAGACTGAAAGACTGAAGGCTGAAGCAAAAAGTGGAAGACTCCCGCTTCGCCCTTCAGCCTCTCTTTTTTACTCTGGAATAGTGGGCATGGACGCAAACTTAGGTTCGTGAAGGGGCAGGAGGATATCAGCTTCCTTCTTGATACGCAGCATGATGTCATAGGCCTCGTTGACATTCACATGGGTTCCCGGAGGGATGACTTCCATCTCCATGGCCGTGACCTGCTTTGGAGGATAAAAATTTTCAAGCAGACAGCAAAATCCAGTGATTATGGCCGTGCCTTTATCGGTCTCCACCGCAACAGAAAGACCGCCCTCGGTATGGGCTGGAGTATGAAGTACCCGGATGCCGGGAACAATCTCGGCATCACCGTGAACCGTCTTGATCTGATTGTTTTCGCTGATCTCGTAGATAAAATCTTCCAGGTAGCGAAAGTCCAGCGGATGTGGATTACGAATATGTTCCAGTTCCTTTTCATGGATATAAAACACGGCATTCGTGCACTTATAATCGTTTTCACAGTGATCGTTATGGAGGTGGGTATGGATTACAATATCAATATCTTCGGGTTTGAGTCCCCACTTGGCTAATCCTTCCTCAAAAGTGACAATCTTACCACCGATGGCCCGCTCCCTATCCTCTGACTGAATAGGATGCATTTCCCCGGTATCAATCAGTATTTTTTTATCTCCACCAGCAATATACCAGCAGTAAATAGGAATCGTGTAGGGCTTGCCGTAATCATGCTGATAGGTCATCATACCCTTATCAAATACCTTACTGCCCATCACCATGGGATGAAGAGTATAAGTTGTCATAAACACCTCCACACTAAATTTTATTATTATTCAGGCAGATACAAAAAAACTTGCACTAACCACAACATGTAACTGTTCAGCACCACCTCAGATTTCTGCGATCAGGTTGATGAATCTATCATTCGCCATGCTGATCGACCCAAGAGAATCAGCCCTGTACTCCGTTTACCTGTACGAAGAAGATGTGATACAGAATAGTTGCTGGATTTTTTGAATAAAATTCCGTATAGTTGATCTGCAAACTGGGGCTGGCCCCTTAATACTCTGAGACTTCAAAAATACATTAACTAGCTCCAGAAGCAACATTTTCCCATCGGTGATCTTTTTCATGCAAAAATATTCCAAGCTCGACCACTCTTCCCTGCTCTCCTCCATCTTTTTCCCCCGCATCTGTGCGTGTACACCTCTCCCCAGCGGTGCAACAGATGTAGCGATTGAAACGGACCCAGGGATCACCATCGGCTGCAGATTTTATATCAGTGACCCAGCAGCCCCCAATATTCTCTTTTTTCATGGGAACGGCGAGATCGCCGCTGACTATGACGAGATTGGTCCCCTTTATAACGAAGCAGGAATGAACCTCCTTGTCACCGATTATCGTGGATATGGCTGCAGCACCGGCTCTCCCACAGTTACCTGCATGTTCACTGATGCTGAAGTCCTGTTCCAGAATACCAAAACCTGGCTCACCGATAACAATCACACGGGAGCCCTCTTTTTCATGGGTCGTTCTCTGGGATCTGCCCCTGCCATAGACCTTGCGACCCGACATGAAGATGCGATCAAGGGACTGATTCTTGAAAGTGCTATTGCCGAGACCCTTCCTCTGGCCAGGATCTTGGGCATAGATCCTGAAAAAATCGGGATTTCAGAGGAAGACGGGTTCAACAATCTGAAAAAGATCGAATCAATCACTAAGGCCACCTTTATCCTCCATGGTGCACGAGATGAACTTATCCCTGCTGTTGATGCAGAAAAGCTGCAGTCCCACAGCGGTGCAAAATCAAAAGAATTTATTATAATTCCTGGGGCAGAACATAACACCATGATTGCGACCGGAGGCAAACTCTATTTCCAGACCATTAAACAGTTCATCGATAAAGTTACCGGCGTAACGAATTGGAGGAAACGCCGCAAAACCACCAAAGAATGTTAAGGAAAACTGCTTATGAAGAATCCAAATCCAATACTTCGTCCTTTCCTTCTTCTGTTAACAGCATCTCTACTCTTTTTGCTGTCGGCCTGTACCGCGTCCGAAAATCATTCCCGCACCATAAAAATTGATCCGGACCCCTCTCTGCTTCGAGTAGGCGTCTCTGCCAATGCACCTCCCCTTATTTACAAAAAAAATGGAAAAGTAATCGGCCTTGAAGCGGATCTCGCAGGCAGACTTGGCAAATTTACCGGCAAAAAAGTCAAGTTTATTGATATCAAGTGGGAGAATTTGCTCAATGCATTGGAAAACAATGAGATCGACATCATTATGTCCGGGATGACTATTACCAACGCCCGTAAATACCGTATCGCCTTTACCACTCCCTACCTCCGCTCCGGACAGATCATGCTGGTCCGTCTCCGCGATAAGGCACTGTTTTCTACCGGCATATACAGCCTGATGAACTCTAATTACATCATCGGCACAGTAAAAGATACCACCGGTGACCTCTTTATCACCCAAACCATTAACGGGGCCAAGATCAAATCCTTTACCAAGTCAGCAGATGCGGTCAAAGCCCTTATTGATAAAAGAATAGACGCTTTTGTTTATGATGCGCCGATGATCTGCCACTATGCCGCGATCAATGAAAATGAAAAATTGACGCCCATTCTTACATTATCTACAGAAGAATACCTGGCTTGGGGGATACGCAAAGAAGACAGTGAACTCCAGGCACAGGCCAATCAGTTCCTCCAAGAGCTTAATGACAAACAGGAACTGCAGCGGCTAATTCGTACCTGGATTCCTTACATGTAAGGAATGAGATCATCAATTACCGGGGAATAACACCCAGAAAATGCTACTCCCCAATAACCAGTAAACGTTTACGCTTATAAGAAGAGACTTATGACAGCAGCGACACAAAAAAGACAGGACTATCTCAGCTGGGATGAATATTTTATGGCTGTTGCCCTGCTCTCGGCCCAGCGCAGTAAAGACCCCAGCACCCAGGTGGGAGCCTGTGTTGCCAATGCGGACAACAAAATCGTGGGGGTGGGATATAACGGTTTTCCTTGGGGGTGTTCAGACGACGAACTCCCTTGGGCTCGTGAAGGCGCTGCTCTGGACACCAAGTATCCCTATGTCTGTCATGCGGAACTCAATGCCGTTCTCAACTCCATCTCTTACAACTTGAAGGGATGTAGAATATACGTTGGCCTCTTTCCCTGTAACGAATGCACTAAGGTTATCATTCAATCAGGGATTAAAGAGATTATTTATATGTCAGACAAGTATGCGGAGAGTGATTCGGTAAAGGCCTCCAAGCGAATGCTGGATCAGGCAAAAACCAGCTACCGGCAATTTCAGATAAATGGCAAAAAAATAACCTTAAGGCTTTTTCCCGAGGAGCAGAATTGAAGTGAGGCAAAAAATGCGGATAAATCAGTGCTCGTATCCTTGAAAAGATATCTCTTCTTCTCCTGATTCTGTTTGCAAAAAGACTCCCTGACCGGCTCGAATTTCTCCGATCTTAAAAACTTTCCTGCCCTTTTCCTCCATGAGCTGGACCAACTCTTTTTCACATCCCATAGGTAAGGTAAAGACCAGTTGATAATCTTCTCCGCTGCGCAACATAAGATCTTCAATTTTCAGGCCCAAAACTTGAGTTGCGCTGCGGAGTTCTGGTAGAAAAGGGAGTTGTTCAAAGTGGATAAGAGCTCCGGTTCCTGAGGCCTGACAGATATGAGCCAGATCTGTGGCTATACCGTCAGAGATATCCTGCATGGCAGTTACCAGGCCACTTTCGGCAAGTTCCATCCCAAGAGTTATACAGGGAAGCGGATCCAGATGAGCATCCAACAATGACTGCCACCTGGACAGATCCAATAATCCAGGCTGCTCTTTCTCAGCAGCAAAAAGTTTCAGACCGCAACCAGCAGAACCAAGTGGTCCTGAAACCCAGACAGTATCCCCCACCTTGGCCCCGGAACGATACACAGCACCCTTGCCGACAGGTTCACCCAAAACCGTGACCGTCAGGACCAGCGCCCTGCCCTGTACTGTGTCACCACCTATCAGGAGGCAATCATATTCTCGAAGGATCTCCAGAACCCCGTCCAACCAATGGCTGATCCACTCAGCATCAAGATCTTCTGGCAGGCAGAGAGACAACAGGATAAATCGGGGCCTTCCACCCATGGCTGCGATGTCACTGAGATTAACGGCCACGGATTTTCGCCCCAGGAGATGCGGCAGATGCCAGCTACGATCAAAATGGATGGAATCAACCAAGGTATCTGTACTGATCAGCCAGGCTCCATGGGCCTCAACTTCGCAGCAATCATCACCAATCCCCTTTATCAACCCAGCGGATGAGCCATTACATGCCTGACGGATTTTCCGGATAAGTTCGCGTTCCGACCATGCAGTCACTACTTCACCCGTTTAAGAAATGAATCCTTCTTTTTTACATTCTCCTGTTTCGCCTGCACAGTTTGTTGGGACGACCTGTTGAGACTGGGCGTCAGGTTCACGGCCTTGACAAACCGTTCTTCTCCACCCATTGTAAAAATTTCCATCCCGGTCATCTGCAACGTACGCAACGTCCACGTTATTTCCTGAGGGGGAATGGCAAGAAAGGTGAGACCTATATGCCACCATTCGGCCTTGCGTGTGGTGTCACGGCTGATATCAGTTACCAGGGCATACACCAGCATCTGAGGTTCCTTGGATGCTATCAAAACGATATCACCAATATCGGTGGTGTCCTTGAAAGGTATGATCTGACGTAATTCGGCCACGAGCTTTTCCATGAACGTCTCCCTTTTACTGCTGAGGTATTTACAAAAATTACTGAATTATACTAGTAGTCGACTCCAGCACAATATTGTCTTTTCCAATGATACTTCGTGATCCAAGCTTTGAATACATGGCGGCACCATCAAGTAAGGGCAGGACTATCTGCTCCACGACTACCTGCGAAGTATGTGCAACTTCGGGTCCTTGCAGCGTTGCTATAGCTCCTGCCCAGGATGCCAGATTTTTTAAGACATCTGCAAGGAGAGCTATATCGATATAGGCCGATGAATTATTGTCTAAAAATAGACCGCTACCTACCTGTTTTACGCCCTTATTTTTAAGAAAATTATTTTTCGGAGCAATTTGTTGTTTCACAATCTGTTTGATCATATCAATACTATTGGAAAGAAGAAGATACTCCCCTTTGACACTGAATGCAGGTTGCAAGCCACCTTGGGGAGCAAGTCCCCAGTAAACAATGGTCTCATTCTTATATTTTTCTTTACTGACAGGAATCTCTGCTGCGGTAATGAGCTTTTCAAAAACTGCAAAGAATGCTACTGGGTCTTTGAGTTGGATGACTAGGGCTGCCTTAGGTAAAGGAATGCCTTTAGAGTCGACATCTTTAACGATAACGGCAAACTCTTTACCGACCATGCCCAGGATATCATCGAGTTCCACTTCGGTACTGTCTTTCACCTCCTGACGCAAGACAGTCATATCCCCTGGCTGATCCACCATCCAGGACGAATATATTTCCCAGACAAGAGGCAGGTTAAGAGTGTTAGACCAGTAATAAAAGAGCACATCTGCAGGAACCATGGGCAACGTATTATTGGTCGAAGGTTTTACGGAACAAAGCTGTGCCACTCTTGCATCAAGTTTCTTAACATCGAAAAGAATCATGGCCTTATCCTGAACCAAGTCCTTTTCCTGCCACGCCCCGTAAGCTGCTGCCCCCCAGCCTTCCCATTGCTTAAGAAAAACAAGAAAAGCTTGTCGATCCTCTTCAGGGAGATTTTTAGAAATCATGACTCCCTGTTCGTAGAGTGCGGGCAGGGAAAGATAAGTAAACAATTTTGACCGCTTCAGATTCTGTCGTAATCTCTGGAATGCCTTATTCTGCTGGAGCGTATTTTTTTTTTCATCATAGCAGTCAAGACTCTTCCGCACTAAGCGCTCATCAAGACCGGCCACCACTAATCCTTTAACAGTGGCTGTTGAAATAGTCCTGTTTTTATCCACCTGGTATCTGGTAATAATGTGACGGCCATACTGAACAGTTGCCTGTTGAATGTCCGCGGTAAAAAAAGGAGAAAGGAGCTTTAATATATGGGTATTATGGCGTGGGCGGGCAATAAGAAGCACTCTTTCTTCCAACTCTCTGCCAACATTAGTTGCGGAAAAAGAAGCGGCAGGAAACAAGGCAATAGAAAACTGCTTCCCAAGTAATGTTAGAAAGGTCCGACCTTCCACGATTTTACTGATTTTCTGACGATGCTTTTCCATCTCTTGGATTTTTTCAGCTGAGACACCAAGTTCAGCAGCAGTTCCTGCGTAATCCAGATGGGCAAGCGTTCGCCCCAGGCGAGAACGTTGAAATGCATGATAGAATGCAGAAAAGTCCTGCTGTTCACCATAAAACAGGACATTCTCTGGAAGAAATTCAGCAACTTCTACCTTTTCCTCCTGCCTGCTCATCAACAATACGACAAGAGCAATACAGCAAAAAACAAAAATTAATCCTACTCCTACTTTTTTCATGCACTCCATCCACGAAAAAGAATCGACATCCCTGAAGGCAGGTTATGTCAGACAATAGCAAAAAAGCTCTAACGTTATTTTTCCAAATAACGTTAGTATATCAGGCCAATTGCAGCTAGCCTCAGCAACTACCTTAGCAAAGTTTCATTCCTTTCGGGAATTTTCCTAACACAGTGAGTAAAGAAAACTTTTTTTACCTTCTCACATTTGCAACAACGCAAAAAGGCCTGCTCCTTTAGAGCAGGCCTTTTTGCGTTGTTGCAAATGACTTCCTTATTGGCGATCTGCCAGTTCTTTTCGTAAGGAACTGATCTCATCAAAAAATGTCTGCCTCATCTGAGCCATCTCCTGCTGAAAAACAGCTAACAGCATTTTCTCTGTTTCAGATGCAACATGACCTTCAACTTCCTGAGACGAAGTGATTTTCCTGTCCGTCTCAACTGTTGTTTCTGTGCCGGAGACATCCTTTAATTCGTCTCCACGATCTTCCGGCTGCCAACGGCTAACGGCCTTTTGCTGTAACAGCAATACCTGACTTGTACATTCCAGCAATTGCTGTTGTGTCTGATCTGCTGTCGATCTTGCTGAATGACTCACCTCTAGAGCAGAAAAAACTTTCTCTAAAACCTGCAACGACATAGGATAAAAATCAATCCTGGAATTTCTTATATGTTGACAGATACTAGAGAGAAGCTGCAGAAATATTTTTTCAGTATATCCAAAGACCTGTCGGCTCCTCAGTGAATTGATTTCATTAAACAGAGACTGAATGCGCTCATCAGTTATATCGTCTTGCAGTGAATCAACACATGACCTTAGTGTTGCCAACTCATTCTCATCATAACCAGTAACGCTACTAACAACAGTCGACCCATCAAGAAGGGCAACAGGAGCAGTTTCTTCAACCATATCCTTTAAAACAGCTGTGGGAGTCACTTCACCCTGATCTTCCTGTTCAGTTTCAATAAAGTCTGCGCTATCTTTCTCCTCACCTTCAGAAAAAAGATCTAATTCATTATCCTCAGCTAGATCCTTAATAGGCTGAGAACTAGGCAGATCGGGCGAGTATTCATCGAACTCCTCTTCTGCTTGGAGTAAAGATTCCTGAGATGATTCTTCTGTCTCAACAGGAGAGTCCGCAAATTCCTCGGAAAAAAGATCCTGTTCCTCTTCCTCAAGACTCTGAGGAACCGCCGCAACAACAGGTTGCGATGCTCCTGGCAAGGACGGTGTATACTCTTCGAAAAGTTGTTCTTCCTCTTCAACAGGTTTGGTAGAGACAGGTTCTTCTTCAACGACCTCGACAAATTCAACAGCCTTCTCTCCATCAACTAGATCGGAAGAAGAAAGAACAGCAGAGTCTTCAGCAGGTAGAGGATCGACCTTAACATCGTCAGCCACTACCTCGAACAAAACTTCTTCACTGTCCTGTAATTCTGAAGAGAAAGAGGACTGCTCTACTACAAGCTCTTCACCAGGCACTACAAATTCTATAACATCATCATCCTCGATTTCTTCAGCAACTACTTCTTCAAATGCTGACGCTGCAGTTGCCTCTCCAGGAACAGTAAATTGAATCTCCTGTTCCTCGATCAATTGCTCATCAATCTCATCAGCAGTTGGTGCTGCCTCCTCATCAAGGAAAGACAAGCCGGCAGACACTGCTTCCTCTACCTCTTCTGCACCCTCTGCAGCAGGAGACTCAGCTGTCTCAGCAAAGGCTGGAGCCGCAACTTCCTCATCAAGAAAGGACAGGCCGGCAGACACTTCTTCCTCTACCTCTTCTGCACCCGCAGCAGCAGGAGACTCAGCTGTCTCAGCAAAGGCTGGGGCCACAACTTCCTCATCAAGGAAGGACAGGCCGGCAGATATATCTTCCTCTACCTCTTCTGCACCCGCAGCAGCAGGAGACTCAGCTGTCTCAGCAAAGGCTGGAGCCGCAACTTCCTCATCAAGGAAAGACAGGCCGGCAGACACTGCTTCCTCTACCTCTTCTGCACCCGCAGCAGCAGGAGACTCAGCTGTCTCAGCAAAGGCTGGGGCCGCCACTTCCTCATCAAGGAAGGACAGGCCGGCAGATATATCTTCCTCTACCTCTTCTGCACCCTCAGCAGCAGGAGACTCAGCTGTCTCAGCAAAAGCTGGGGCCGCAATCTCCTCATCAAGGAAGGACAGGCCGGCAGATATATCTTCCTCTACCTCTTCTGCACCCTCAGCAGCAGGAGACTCAGCTGTCTCAGCAAAGGCTGGAGCCGCCACTTCCTCATCAAGGAAGGACAGGCCGGCAGACACTGCTTCCTCTACCTCTTCTGCACCCGCAGCAGCAGGAGGCTCAGCTGTCTCAGCAAAAGCTGGGGCCGCAATCTCCTCATCAAGGAAGGACAAGCCGGCAGACACTGCTTCGTCCCCCGAGATGTCATATCCCTCTTCCGCCCCCCATTCATCAGAAGAAGATTCAATTTCATCTCCAAAAAACGAATCCAACCTATTCTCTAAATCGCCTGACTCGGTATCCTCGAATTCTGCGGTCATCCGGTCTTCAGTGAAACCAAAATCTTCTTCGCTACCAGATAAAGCAGGTGCAAGGTCCCCTGCATTCATAGGAAGAGCGTCCTCATCCGAATCGTCATCCGCCTCGGTTTCAACATCTATACCCTGAGGAACAACTGCTTCTGCCTCCTTTGCTATTAAGACCTCGGCCTCTTTTGAGGCAGCTAACTCTTTGGCCAGGCTATCCACACTGAAACGACTTTCCTCATCAACATCTACCAGAGCCGGTGCGACAGTACCTCCTTCATAAGGTAATGCCTCTTCATCAGAATCATCATCGGCATCAGTTTCAACATTCACCCCTGCCAGAGCGCTCACATCTGTACTATCAATTGCCTGTTCTTCCTCAATATCACCAAAAACCGATGCCAGGCGAGATTCAACATCAAAGGCTACTTTGCTTTCTTCTTCATCTTGATCCGGAACTTCAGATTCCTCATCGACTGGAAAAATTTGAGCCGATTTTTTAGCTGAAGACTTGGGTCCGCCCTGGTCAACATCAGACACTCTACCACTGATTATTGCAGGCGATTCTGACTTCTCTCTTGAAATATCTAGCTTAAATTTATTGAATTTCGCAACCTCAGCAAGAAGAATCTTTTTTTCAACATCTTCTGAAATTTCTGAAAGAGTTATTTTTTCCAAAGCTCCATAAAACGAGTGAAGGAGAGCAAAGACATTGGAGTTTGACTGGCTTCGCATTTTATTAATATACGAACTAAGCGCACCAATCCCCTGCAGCAGAATAAGTTTAGCCTTACTCTGACTGAAAACTCCCTCCAACCGCTCTACTTCCTTACTCAGTTTTTGCAGTTCCCGATCGTTGATCTCCCAGTCAATCCCTAACACATGAGCTTTGAGAGTTTTAAGAAGACTTTCACCTCCCTGCTCACTTTTTGCCATTGTTGCAGACAGTTGCGACTCAACTTTTTTCTGGGAGGCCGCTGACGTACTGGATTTACTGATCTGCGCCTTTAACTGATCGAATTTTCTAACATCTTCCAGGAGAATCTTTTTCTTCTCATCCTCACTCATAGTTTCGTCAGAAGAAACTATTCTTTCCAGGTTATAGTAAAATGTAAGGAGCAGCTTGATGGCATTGGGATGAGCATTAGCTCTTTCTTTAAAAATATACTTCCCTATTTTATCCAGGCCCTGGATATAAACCTGTTTGATTTTATCCCCAGACCAGACATCGCTGAGATCAAGAAGTTCCTCTCTGAGCTGCTGGAGAATATCATCGTTTATTTCCCAGTCAATGGAGAGGATGATTGTTTTCAACCTGGCGATGGGTGAGTCATCATCGCCGGTAAATTCAAACAGATTGATAGAATCCGTGGAAAAGGATTCATAATCATCCATGCCAACAGTCAGATCATCATCATATTGATTTTCTCTATGCTGTGTCACCGCTTCGTTCCCTAGAGTAATTTTTTCTGAATAGAGACAACTGTTGCTGATATAATTTTCTTCAACGTTGCTGCAACATTGTACCCGGTAATGGCACTTGCTTCAAGGTCAGGCACTTTCAATCGACTATTCAGATCTTTCCGCAAAACAGCAGTGGGTAACACAGGCACGCCATGATCTTTCAGGTCAACCTTATTATACTGAATAACCAGTGGAATTTTAAAGATAGATTCTTTGTATGCCTGGAGGTTTTCATGCAGCTGATTCAGAGACCGGATATTTTTTTCCCGCTGTTTCTCCATGGCATCTGCAACAAACACAACCCCATCAACACCCTTTAATACCAACTTACGGGTTGCATTATACTTCACCTGCCCAGGAACCGTGTAGAGCTGAATTTTGATATCATATCCTTTTATCTGCCCCATATCAAAGGGAAGAAAATCAAAAAACAGTGTACGATCTCCGTGAGTTTTCAGGCTAACCATTTCCGATTGAATCTGATCCCGGAATTTACGATTTATATATTCCAGGTTTGTTGTTTTCCCACAGCGTCCAGGGCCGTAATATACAATTTTAACCTGTACGACCTTGTCTTTTAAGTTGATAAAACTCAACCCCTCACCCCCTAGCCCAGGTAACCTGAAGGCTACCTATATTTGTTAAATGTCTCAGGACTTTTTCCCAGAATCCCTTTAAGAGGTGCAAGTGCCTAAATAAAAAAATAAACTCAGCACTCAACCCATAATTCATCTTCATTTTTACAGGGAGTTAATACCGGTGCCCCATCAGGAACTACTGGTATCCCAGACCGTTTTTATTTGATCAATGGCTTCAACCACATTTAATCTGAGAAATCCAAGAGAAATATCCTTACCAAACATGGAAATAAGGAGGAGTTCGTCATCGATCTTACTGAAATGAATATTGGACTCCTGCCCCTTGTGAAAGAGGAGGGAAAACTCCGCCTCTCCTACAAGCTTGGCCATAGCATCCACTGTGGCGAAATTGCCCGCAGCCAGTGCAGCAAAAGAATAAACATCATATTTGCTTTCACCATTATCTTTGGCAGTAATAATGTTCCCTGCCATATCAATAATGATGACACAGTCAACTCCAAGCTTTATTAATTTATCAGCCAAAATCGTATCGATCTGCTCAAGCTGCTCCTGACTGACGATTCCATAATTCATGCCAAATACCTCTTTCCTTGATTATGAACCATTATATTGGTTCCTCTTGACTCCGATTGCTCTGTAGCGAACCATAGCATCAGAGAAAAATATATTATTTACCAAGCAGTTAAATCACCCGCTCATGTTTTTTCTTCCCCATTTTTCTGATTTTTCCAAAGTTGTGATTTAATTCCAGCGAAAAAAATATAAGCCACCAACTATACGAAAATCAGTATACGACAGATTTTTAGTGATATGAAGTTGTTTTTTTATTTTTCCTAAAAAAATCATAACGATATAGCAAAACATCTTTTTTTTCCATAGAAGCATGATCTAATGCAATGATTTTACTTATTTTATATCCAACATAGCCATTTTACGACATATTACACCCATAACCCCACATGCTGAAAAGTATCCACATCAACAAGGCCAAGGTCTGTCATTTTCAAATGAGGAATAACAGAAAGACTCAGAAAACTCATGTGCATGAAAGGATCAGCCAGAAAACCCCCAAGGCCAGCTGCAGCCTGCAATAAAGAAGAAAATCCCGCAGAAACCTCCAGAGCATCCGCAGCCGACATCAGGCCGCCTATAGGCAGGGGAAGAGATGCGAGAACTCTCCCATCCACTACAACAGCCAGTCCACCACCGTGACCTACAATGGTTTCGACCGCCAACATCATGTCTCGATCATCAACGCCTATCACCGTTATATTGTGAGAATCATGACCAACAGTTGAAGCGAGTGCCCCCCTTTGCAACCCGAAGCCCTGAACAAACCCCAACCCTATATTTCCAGTAGCCTTATGTCGTTCGACAACGGCCATCTTTATAATATCGTTCTCTGGATCGGCCACAGCCATACCGTCAACAATCTTAACAGGAAGTTCTACTTCCTCAGTAATGAGCTGATCCTTAAGAACTCTTACAACCCTTGCACACTTAGCTCTGGCCGGAATGCTAAAAGAAATTGTCTTTGTTTCTACATGCACCGAATCAAAGACTTCAGGATATTTGTTGGCAAATTTCTTCTTGTCAATATTCTTAGAACTATTCTCTACTGCCACCTCCTGGCCTCCAGAAAAAACCAACTTAGGCCTGATATCAGCCAGATCATCAAAGAGAACAAGATCTGCCCGATATCCTGGCACCACAGCACCTCGGTCATTCAGGTTAAAATAGTTGGCCACATTGATTGTTACCATCTGTATAGCCGTAATCGGATCAAGTCCTAATTTGATAGCCTTACGTAAAATTCGATCAAGATGGCCCTCAATCACAAGATCATGAGGATGACAGTCGTCAGTGACGAGCAGACAACGATGACTGTTTTTCCTTGTAACAACAGGAAGCAGGGCTGAAAGGTTCTTTGCTGTCGACCCCTCGCGAATAAAGAGAAACATCCCTGAACGAAGCTTTTCACTCGCCTCTTCTGCAGTAGTGCATTCATGATCAGACATGATTCTGCAGCCGATATAAGCCTGAAGGTCCTTTCCACCCAGTCCTGGAGCATGTCCGTCCATTGGAATATCCATTTTTTCCGAGAGGATAAGCTTTTTTAACACTTCATCATCCTCAAACAGAACCCCAGGGAAATTCATCATCTCAGCGATCCCTATTACCCGTGGAGACTTAAGTATCTGTTCAATCTCTCCAGACCCCAAAAAGGCGCCAGAAGTTTCCAGATGAGTCGCCGGAACACAGGAAGGTGCCATGAGATAAAAGCGGCACAACAGATCTGAACTTTCTTCAAGTATGAAGTTTATTCCGGCGATTCCTGCCACATTGGCAATTTCATGGGGATCACAGACTACTGTTGTTGTGCCATGGGGTAAGACGGCCCGGGCAAATTGTTTTGGCGAGAGCATAGAGCTCTCGATATGGATATGCCCCTCCATAAACCCCGGACAAATATAGGCACCTTTGCAATCAATTTCCTGAACGCCTGAATAATTGCCTGTTCCTGCTATTCGATCATCACAGATTGCCACATCGGTCCGTACGATTTCCCCACAACACACATCGATAAGACGGCAATCTTTAAGCACACAGTCTGCCGGGTCTACACCTCTTGCCTGACGAATCCTTTTTTGCAGTGCCGCTCTTGTCACCATTTCAACACCTCATATTTATAGAAAACTATGTCTTTTCTTAAAAAATGCCACCTACCCCTGGTTTTTGGGCCTTGAGACGGATAGAAGAATACGATATGTTCCTTCAGGAATAAAACTTTTTTTCAAAATATTTCGCCATTGCAGTGGCAGTTTGAATCTGCTATGAAACATCAGATGATAAAAATTAAAAAAGAAAAGCCTCCCATACCATGTGTCGGGGACAATAGCTTCTTCATAGACACCCATTGTCATCTCGACATGAAGAACTATACTGACGACTTGGATGAAATCCTGAAAAATGCATATGAGCATGGAGTGCATTCTATTATCACTATCGGCATTGACGTAAAAAGCTCAATCGCTGCTGTCGACCTGGCAAAGAAATATTCAATAATCAAGGCCAGCATAGGTGTTCATCCCCACGATGTTGACCATATACAACCCGACTCCTATCAACGATTACAAACCCTTGCCGCAGAGAACAAAAAATATATCGTGGGCTACGGAGAAATCGGACTTGACTACGCAAAACTGTATGCAGAGCCTGCCGCTCAGAAAAAAGCATTCTGCGAACAGCTGGAACTTGCCAAAGAGCTGGACCTTCCGGTTATCATTCATGATCGAGATGCCCACGAGGACACCCTTGACATCCTTCGTCAATCAGGCCCGTTTCCAAGAGGTGGAGTAATGCACTGCTTTTCCGGTGACGTTCGTCTGGCTGAGCAGATAGTGGATTTGGGATTTCATCTCTCCATCCCTGGTGTTGTCACCTTTAAAAACGGTATCGAACTCCAGAAGGTGGCCGCAACAGTTCCCCTGGAATTTCTGCTTCTGGAAACCGACGGGCCATTTCTTTCCCCCGTTCCCTGGAGAGGAAAACGAAATGAACCTTCCTACCTTCCATACACAGCTTTAAAAGTAGCAGAACTCAGGGGAATTACACTTGAAAATGTAGCGGATCAAACCAGTAAAAATGCCCAAACTCTTTTTAAATATAGTGTATTGCAACAAACATCATGATGATTGCCGATAACCTGCAAAAAATCCGTAAAAGAATAACAGATACAGCTCGTAACTGCGGACGAGACCCCGCAACTGTTAAGCTTGTTGCTGTTTCCAAACACCACCCTTCAGCCAGCATCGTAGAAGCAATAGCAGCGGGCCAGCACCTGTTCGGAGAAAACTATATTCAGGAGGCCGCAGACAAACGTCAGGCAATCGGGGATAATGCTGCATTTCATTTCATCGGCCACCTGCAGTCCAACAAAGCAAAACTTGCTGCCGAATTATTCACCATGATTGAGACTATCGATCGATACAAACTGGCCAAGGCCTTAGATTCACACCTTGAAAAGCTTGACAAGACCCTGGACATTCTCATACAGGTAAATATCGGCAGGGACCCAAAGAAGTCGGGCATCCTTGCTGAAGAAGCAAAAGATCTTTTAAAACAGATTGCCTCTCTCTCCAGATTACGCCCAAAGGGTTTAATGACCATGCCTCCCTTTACTGTTGATCACACCGAGAGCAGAAACTATTTTAAGTCCCTCCGACTTTTGGCTTTTGAACTAGGTGAACAAGGCCTTTTTTACGACAATGAATCAATTGAACTTTCCATGGGAATGTCTCACGATTTTGCAGTGGCCATTGAAGAGGGAGCAACTCTCATACGTATAGGTACGGCGATTTTTGGGGAAAGACCCCTGAATCTGTCCCTGAGTTAATATTCAACCAAGAGAAACAAAATCATGCAACTTACAATGATAGGCACAGGATATGTCGGCCTAGTTACAGGCACCTGTTTTGCCGAATTTGGCCACCATGTGACCTGTGTAGACAAGGATAAAAGTAAAATAGAGCAACTGTGTAAAGGGGCCATCCCCATCTACGAACCTGGTCTTGACACACTTGTAGCCAAAAATGTCAGAGAAGGCCGCCTGCAATTCACCTCAAACCTGGAAGAGGCAGTTGCCGAAGCTGAGGCCATTTTCCTTGCCGTTGGCACACCGACCAGCAGACGAGGAGACGGATATGCTGACCTCACCTATATTTACCAGGCAAGTAAAGAAATCGCACCACATCTGAAAGGATATACGGTAATCATCGACAAAAGCACCGTTCCTACCGGTACAGCAAGTCAAGTAGAAAGAATAATCAAAGAAAACAATCCGACAGCCGATTTCGACGTGGCCTCAAATCCGGAATTTTTGCGTGAGGGAGCAGCAATAGCTGACTTCATGCGGCCGGACAGGGTAGTTATCGGCGTTGAAACCGAACGAGCTGAGGAAACACTCAGGTCAATCTACCAGCCACTCTTTCTCCAAGAAACACCCATTGTCAAAACTGACATCAAAACAGCCGAGTTGACAAAATATGCTGCCAATGCCTTTCTCGCCGCAAAAATTAGTTTTATCAATGAAATAGCACTACTCTGCGACACCATTGGCGCAGATGTGATAGCCTTGGCCAAGGGAATCGGCATGGATGGCCGCATCGGTTCAAAATTTCTCCACCCAGGCCCTGGATACGGCGGCTCCTGCTTTCCCAAAGACACTCTCGCACTTATGCGAATTGCCCAGGAGCATGGTCAAAACTTGCGGATAGTTGAAGCAACGGTAGAAGTAAATGCGGCTCAGAAGGCAAAGATGGTCAAAAAGATACGCGACGCAGTCGGTGGGAGTGAAGCAGGGAAAACCATCGCTGTGTTAGGTCTAACCTTCAAGCCAGAGACCGACGACATGAGGGAATCCTCTGCTGTTACCATCCTTCCAGCTCTTTTGGAAAAAGGCGCCAAAATAAAGGCTCATGACCCCTTTGGCATGGAAGAGGCCAAAAAAGTTATGCCCCCTGGAATCATTTACACCGAGAATGCGTATGAGGCCTGTACCGATGCAGATGCTGTCATCTTGATGACTGAATGGAATCAATATCGAGCCCTGGATCTCAACAGACTTGCAGGACTCATGCGAAATCATGTTTTCATTGATCTTCGTAATGTTTACACCCCTAAAACAGTGAAGGCTGCAGGCTTCCAGTACATAGGCGTGGGTCGTTCTTAATCTCTTCTAACACCGTAGATCTAATTTTTCGTTTTTCTGAATCAAAAAAACAAAAAAAGGCGTCGTTCCAGTACATTGGAACGACGCCTTTTTTGTAACTACTCTCAAGAACGATAATCAGACCTTTTTGGCAGAAGCACGCTTGGCTGCCTTCAAAGGATTGACCCGTATAGTGGCTACTGTAATATCAGGCTTGGCATGGGTTGCAAAATTACAAATGCCCAGACGCCATTTAGCTTCCGGCTTCAGATAGGACTGGCAGAATTGTGCACCCGCCTCATCAACAATCCTCTCACACCCTGCACA
Source organism: Pseudomonadota bacterium (assembly GCA_018820855.1). Taxonomy (GTDB): domain Bacteria; phylum Desulfobacterota; class Desulfobulbia; order Desulfobulbales; family Desulfocapsaceae; genus Desulfocapsa. The sequence goes on from JAHJNL010000089.1 coordinate 98,541, forward strand.
CTTTTCGATAACAGGTTGAAAATTTCTTTCGCCATAACTCATAGCAGCTTGGTTCTTCATATTGTTCTCCTCAAGGCATAAAATCCAATTATATCTTTTTTTAATTATCTGGATAGGTACATTTACACTACATCATCTATCATTCACAGAACTTTATATTTTAACAGGAGAACATATTTAAAACAAGGACAAAAAAAACGAAACGCCTGGATACCGCTGTAAAATGGTATTACCCTGCGGTCCTATAAAAATAATCTTTAAAAATCAAAGTCCATCTCTATCCCTTGACTGTATTTTTCCAGCTATAACTACTGATATCTTTGTTTCTATTCAAAAAAAACATAATAATAGTAGACTTCCTTGTAATCTCCAACTTCATGTTATAGAATGGGATTTGTTCCACTAGGATGATTAATCCATGCATTCACAATACTTATAATCAATCCCCATAAAAATCAGATTAAGCAGGAGAGAATATAATGCCTATCTATACATGGAAAGGTATCAATTCATATGGTGACAAACGCAAGGGTGAAATCGAGGCCCCTAATCAGGCAGCAGCACTCGCCCATATCAAACGCCTTCGCATCCAAGCCCCTGTTATCAAGGA
>JAHJNL010000012.1 GCA_018820855.1 Pseudomonadota bacterium
ATAATGAAGTCATAAAGGCACCTCCTTTGTAATGGTTTATCTACCTCAATTATACAACCATCTCGGTTGGGCCTGAAGCTCGATCTTGAGTTTCAGGCCGAGGTGCCTTTTATATGATTATCAAGTCTGCTTTTGACTCTTCTAAAGTAAATCCGGGAACACAATACCATTACCAATCAGTATTGTGTTCCCGGATTTCCCAAAAAACAAGCCACAAACTAAAGCTGGAAGAAAAAAAGTTGCAATAATACAATGAGCATACGACCGCACCCGACAAAAGGCCCTGGATGGTGGTATATTGATATAGGGCGGGGAAAGTTACGTAAACGGCTCCCTTTCCATGGGACCTACGAAGAGGCTGTTGTTTTCTCCTCGTCCATCGTGCAGACCAGGCCTGACGAGGTGCAGACGATGGCGCCCAGGATAAAAGACCTACTGGTGCCGTTCCTGACCTGGTACAAAAAAGAGGCGTCGCCCAGGACTATACGGGATATCAGGTTTTCGATAGATCTCTACTTCGTCCCCTGGTTTGGGAATCTGCAGCCGGCACAGATCAGCCTGGCCCTGTGCAACAAATTTAAGGACACCCTGCTGGAAAAAGGGCTGAGTCCGACAACGATAAACAAGCACTTCAACTATTTTTCATCAATTATAAAGTGGGCTGTCGTGCATGGACACTGCCAGCCGCTCGGATTCACCCTGCCACGCTTTCCACGGAAAAAGACGGTATCACGTCCTAAGCAGCCGCTAACCCAGCGGCAGGTGGATGCCATATACAAGCACCTGGACCATGAATACCGGCTTCCGTTCCTGCTGATGGCCGACCATGGCCTCCGGGTGGAAGAAGCACTTAACATGAAAGTTGAAGACATCAACGAGGCAAACAGCACCATGACGTTCATCGGGAAGGGAAGCAAAAATACAGAACGGTACCTTTTATGTCTGACCGGTTCGAGGAGGAGCTGGACAAAGTGCTGGACAAACGAATTGAGGGGCCACTTTCAATCAACGAGAAAACCGGAAAACCTTACGTAACAATGTGGAAACCCCTTAAACGAGCAGTCAAAGAGGCAGGGATAACCAGATCGGTGAACCACCATATCCTGCGACACACGTTCGCAACCCTGGCTGCCCAGGGAGGAATGAACCCCCACGCACTGCAAAAAATATTAGGACACTCATCGATAGAAACCACCAACAAAATATATACCAACGTATCCCATGACTTCGTTGGCGATGAAGCCAGAAAACTGCGAGAAAACAAAAAACGTTGAGGAGAAAATCAAGAGAGTAGCTTTAGAATTTCTTGCGTTTACCCAGGTGTTATGACATCTAATATATTGTTTTTATTACGCTTGACACTGTGACACGACATTATGCACTGTATTTACAATACATTACAATGTGTTTTTAGATATAAACATCTCCTATCTACCCGACATTGCGTACCGAATGACTACCTCTGACTCCGCTTATCAAGGTTCGAATCCTTGTCCCCCAGCCAGTATAAACAAAAAGGTCCTTTACTTGTTTTCAAGTAAAGGACCTTTTTGTTTTGGGGGAACACCCATGAAGAGAGAATTCAACCTCTGATATTGCCAGCAATCGTATTCTGTGTTACCCATATTATAAAAGATCCAAAAGGAAAAGGCCCGGTTGGCTCACCCCAAGTCCTACCAATCTGTCGCGGAAGGCGGGTTGCCGGAAATGGCCTGAGAGAGTATTGCATGCTTACCAGTGTCCGGACTCGTAACATCGAATTACCAATGAGTACGTAGCCATATCCACAAAGACTTCGAAAAACTTTTATGCGAGACGTGCAACTTTGCGGGGATAAGCAATAACTGAGACAGGCTGCAGTGCCTGAAGATATGCAACAAGGATGCAGAGAAATAAATTTATCGTCTGTAGTTAGCTACGATGTCATCATTTGTCTTTTATTGAAAAAGGAGTAGTTCATGCTGAAAAACAGTGTCCGCTTACTGCTATGTATTTTCATCCTGACTCCATCTTTTCTCATGGCCGATGAGCCTGATCCTGTAATCCAGATCATTGAAAAGGCCTTGGATGAATACAAAAACCAGGATTTCACCAATGCCGCAACCAGCCTCGACTATGCCAGCCAATTAATTCGCCAGAAAAAAGGTGAGGCCCTGAGCAAGCTCCTTCCCGAACCCATGGAGGGCTGGACGGCAAATGAAGGAAAATCCCAAGTCACTGCAGCCTCTCTCTTCGGCGGCGGTCTTACTGCAGAACGGACATACAGGAGAGAAAATTCCACTGTGACCATCTCCATTGTCACCGACTCCCCTCTCCTGCAATCCATGATCATGATGTTTTCCAACCCGATCTTTGCCTCTGCCGCCGGACAGTTTGAGCTCATCAACGGCTACAAGGGGATAGTCAGCTATGAGGGCAATGGAGGCAAAATCAATATTGTCCTGAATAATCGATTTGTTGTCACGCTGGATGGTCAGCTGGTCACCCGTGAGGAACTCATGGACTATGCCAGGAAGATTGACTTGAAAAGTATTGCCAATCTTCCTTAACCTCAAGATAACAAAAATTCTACAGGAATGGCCTGACCGTTTTTCCTGCTGGAATCCGCCTCTGCCGTTTCTGACGAATTGGCCTTCTTCTGACGGCAGAGGTGTTTTTTTCATGGCCGGAAGCAACCAGCTTCCACCGACATCACCATTCACCATTCACCATCATATAACTATTAGACATTATGGATGATAAAGACAAGACAATCGCTGACGAAGTGTTCCTGAAAGTAGCCAAGGAAATCGCTGTCAAATTTATCGAGGTGGGCCGCCTTACTCCGGCAACCTTTGAAACAACCTTTGCGAAGATATACGACACGGTGAAAAAGACCGTTCAAAAACCCTGATGGAACTCTCTGCTGATTTGAACCAGGCCCCTGACCCTATCCGCCATATCCATATCATGGGAATCTGCGGTACCGGGATGGCTGCCCTTGCCGGTATGCTGAAATCCTCCGGATATTCCGTTACCGGTTCTGACAAGGCTGTCTATCCACCCATGTCCCTTTTTCTCGACGGAATCGGCATTCATCCCATGGACGGCTATGGCGAGGAAAATCTGAATCCCCGTCCCGATCTGGTTATTGTCGGAAATGTTATCACCAGGAAAAACCCGGAGGCGATGGCCCTTGCCCATGCCAAAATCCCCTACCTCTCTTTTCCCCAGGCCCTGGCCCATTTTTTTATCAAATCCAGGACGTCACTCGTAGTCACCGGGACCCACGGCAAAACTACCACCTCTTCCCTGCTTGCCTCCTGCCTGCACCAAGCCGGCCTGGATCCGACTTTTATGATCGGCGGCATAGTCCGTGATTTCGACGCCAATTTCCACCTTGGCACAGGTCCCCACTTTGTTTCCGAAGGTGATGAATACGATACCGCCTTCTTTGACAAGGAGTCAAAGTTTCTCCACTATCGGCCAGACATCGCTATCATCACCTCAGTAGAATTTGACCATGCCGATATATTTGCGGACCTGGACGCCATCAAGCGTTCTTTTAAGAAATTTGTCTCGCTGCTTCCTGCAAACGGCTTAATAGTCGCCCACCTCGAAGATGCCAACGTAGCAGAGGTAGTCCAGCAGGCCCCCTGTGAGGTACAGGGCTACGGATTCGACAAGAGCCTGGACTGGTCCCTTGCTGAAGTACATGCGGAGGGAGGAAGCACCCGCTTCAAAGCCCGATTCCAAGGACAGGAATGGGCGGACCTTACAGTCCGTTTACCGGGAAGACACAACTGCCTGAACTCTCTTGCCGTGGCAGCGGTCCTGCATCGCATCGGCGTCTCTCCCAATCTCACCAAGCAGGGACTGAGTCAATTTGGCGGAATAAAAAGACGGCAAGAGGTACGTGGAATTGTAAACACCATTACAGTCATTGACGACTTTGCCCATCATCCCACAGCTGTCAGAGAAACGCTGCAGGCTTTAAAAGCTGCATATGCCGGACAGCGACTGATCACTATCTTTGAGCCCCGCACCAATTCCTCAAGACGCGCCATTTTTCAGCAGGATTATATCCCCTGTTTTGATTCTTCCGACCTCACTCTTATCCGTGAACCAATGCCCCTTGATGGAATTCCTGAAAAAGATCTTTTTTCAGCCCAACAACTGGCAAAAGACCTCATGACACGTGGCCTGCAGGCCCAGTCCTGCCCTGACACCGACACCATTCTTGACAGACTTCTGCCCCTCCTGCAGCCAAATGATGTCGTGGCTATCCTATCCAACGGCGGATTTGATAATATTCACGCCAGACTCCTGGTAGAACTGGAGAAGAAGAGTCCTGAGAATCTGTGAAAAAAATTCTTTTCCAGTCCTTTACCCTTCAAACAACTACACAATTCAAGTCTCCCTGGATGAGAGTCCCGAGGCCCCGGCCCTCAGGACTTTTTTTCTGTACCCCCTTGAGGGGGATAAGTGGCTCAACAGCAAAACACATGCTCGTAGCATCATATCTGTCTCTAGCTTTCCCGACAAATAACTAGAAATTATTCATGAGGCACTAAAGAATTTCAGCCATTTTCACTTTCAAACGGATAACCATGCTGGCATAATCAGCATCACTGCTTCCTGACTTCCCCTCAATCTCTATTGTATGGGCAATATCGGCCAGATCATCGAGCCCCAGGTTGAGCAGTGCGCCTTTCAAGGCATGCCCCAGCCGACCAAGGGTTGCCGGGTCATTGAGCGCAAGGGCATCTTCAAGGTTTTGCATATGGTTCTGCAACGTGGTAAGAAAGGCCGGCAGCATGGCATCGACAGTATCTTCTCCCAATTGAAAATGCTCACAAATGTGACGTTTTACTTGCTCAAGCAAGGGTGGCAACGACATATTTTTTCACAGGAATCATCTGGATAAAAAAGCTACCCAGCGACTCCATCCTCCCTTTACACTTGGATAAGAACAAGATCCACAAGTTGGTTTTTCAATATTACCTTGCTGATCGGTCTAGTCAGATATGCCTCACACTGTCCTTTGAAAAAAGCGGCTCCCTTTATATGTTGCGAACAACCAAGAATAGTGGTCAGCATCACTTTGTTTTTTCAAAACCTATTACTCTCCAATCTTTCTCAATCCTGCGCATCTTGCCAGACACAAGCTGTGCCATCCATCTTCAGAATCACTCTATGGAGACGACTCAGAATAAGCACAAATAGAAGAGAGAGCAGTTGTTACTTTGTTCTATTCTTTATCTATGCTATACGAATATCCATGGAACAATCAAACGAAAAATCCAAACCCTGCCGAAGAACGACAGGCCATTTCTCTCATTCTCTCAGGGAGCTGCAGCAACGGGTTGCAAAACTCATCCATTCTTTTTCGTTAATTAATCCTGACCAGGCTGTGATCATCGGAGTCTCAGGAGGCTCTGATTCTGTCGCCCTTCTGCATCTTATCTCCACTCTTTTTCCTGCCACGCTTCGCATCGCTGTCTATGTTGATCACGGCCTGCGCCCTTCCGAAACCGCAGCAGAAAAACAATTGGTTCAGGAAAGGGCAATAGCCTGTTCTGCCATCTTTCGCGCTGTTTCAGTAAATGTTACAGACAGGAGCAAACGGGAGCATATCTCCACAGAGGAAGCTGCCCGTATCCTCCGTTACCAGGCACTGGAAAAAGTGCAGGAGGAATTTCAGGCAGGATGCATAGCTGTTGGTCATACAGCAAATGACCAGGCAGAGGAAGTTCTGCTGCGACTTATTCGAGGAAGCGGTAGCACAGGTCTTTCGGGTATGGATCTTCAGCGCGGCACAATTATCCGCCCCCTGCTCAGAGAAAAAAAATATTCCCTGAGCAATTACCTGAAGGAACAGGGAATACCCTTTTGCCAGGACAGTTCCAACCTTGACCCCCGCTTCCTGAGAAACAGAATCCGCCTGGATCTACTGCCAAAACTTGAAAACGAATACAACAGGGCAATGAGCCAAACCCTGATACAAACCGCCTCAATCCTAAAAGAAGAAGACAGGCTCCTGCAAGATCTCACGCAAAAAGCGTACCTGGACCAGGTGCGGAAAGAATTGGTAGAATCATCCGCTACTCCCGGAAAAACTCGACTTTTTCTAGATCTTGCCCTGTTTACCAGGGAACATCCTGCTCTCCAGCGCAGACTCCTTGAAAAAATCTGCTGGAGCATGAATTCCAGACCATCTTTCCAGAAAATCGAAAATCTGCTTTCTCTGGCAACTTCTCAAGACAATGGAGAAATTCATCTTTCATGTGGTTTACGCGCAAGCAGACAAGACAGTACCATAATCTTTCATCACCCTGTCGGGAAAAAAGCCTATCGCGGCCCTGCCATTATCAAAAAAAGCTTTTCTCCTTTGCCGATTCCAGGTCCAGGAAGCTATCCTGTACCTGAATTAGGCCATGAACTTCTGATCGAAAAAGTCTTTTTTACAGCCGATGCCCTGCCCCATGAACAACTTTTCATAGATCCATCCAAACTTCGCTTTCCCCTGCTCCTGCGTCCATCTCTCCCCGGCGACCTCTTCCATCCCTTAGGTGCTCCTGGCAGAAAAAAAATCTCACGTTTCCTCTCCGATCAAAAAATTCCTGCTGACATGAGAGATAACTACCCCCTACTCCTGTCTGAAGACAAAATAGTGGCAGTTGCAGGGTTGCGCCTCGACCACCACTTTCAAATTTCCACAACAGGGATGCCTGCATTACGGTTGCAATGGAGACCGATTGACGTCGAAAAACCGCCTTCTTCCTAATCATCTCCCTTCCCGGGCTCCTCTCTTTTCAAAAAGGCTGTCTTAACACATCGATACTATTGATTTGTATCCCCCCTTCTTTAGTGTTATTAAAGGGCAATAAAAAAGGGATTACTTTAATCCTGCCAACAGCCCGTACCTCTATATTTCATCAGACGCCCAAGTTATGCAGAAGCAAATAGCCAAGCAACCTGAAATCGGTCATCCCATCTCCCCCGCTACTTCCCCAAAAAGCAAGGGCCGATCGCTCATCGTCTGTCCCATCTTCCGCAAAGAACTGGAGAAGGTACTGCAAGAGCTGGGGCTGGCCCCTCGCATCAGCTATATGCATTACACCATCCATAACAATCCGATGAGAATGGAGGAAGAGCTGCAATCCAGCCTGGAAAAAGTCAGGACGAAGAACAATGATGTTCGTTTTCTTGTGGGAAGACACTGTAAGGGAAAACGGGATATGACAGAGGTGGTAGAGGACTGCGGAGGAAAAATCCCCCAGGCCAGAAACTGCATCGACATGCTGATTGGCGATGAGTTGACCAAAAAACTGCAAAAGGACCGAACCTCACTCATGACACCGGCGTGGATCCGGATGATCAATCAATCCATCAAGGAAGGACAGTGGACAGTCAGCGATGCTCGCCTGAATCTGGGCTGGTATAATAAAATACTCATTCTGGATACAGGTGTAGAAACACTCAGTGACGAGCAGATCATGGAATTTTATGACCTGACTCAGGTGGAAATCGAAATTCTACCCGTTGATCTTTCTCACTTCAAGAATCTGCTCCAGGAGCTCCTTCAATGACTTTTTTGCACCAGCTCTCTTTTCAGATAGAAGCCGACGCCTCAATATCAGCAGGATTCACTGCAGCATACTTCTAAATCCTACAGGGAAAGCGACACACAGCGGGATCAACAGTCCCTGCGTTCTCTTTTCAGGCACTCATTTTTCTAAGCACCCGGAGGTCTCCTATCCGAATGGTCAGCTTGATACGATCAAAATATTCGAGCAGGGGAATGGAAAATTTTCGAGTCAACCCGGTCAGATTCTTAAATCTGGGGGCATCGATCCCCCCCTCTTTTTCAATAAAGGCAGTGACCTGATCCTGTAAGCCCATGATAGTGGCCCTCTCGTAGTAAAGGGTTTCACTCACCTTCACCAGTTTTTCCTCCCGCACCAGAAGTCCAAAGACCTCCTTCACAAGAGTTTCCGGGTAATCAGCAAAATGGTCTATTGTTTCCCGCATCGTTGCTGTGGCCAGTCCCTTTTCCCGGTACCAAGTCTCAAGATCACGCTGCAATTTCTTCTCATCGGCCTGCAGAGCCACCTGGTGAGAAACCAGGCGCACATTGGAATCCTCCTGTACCACCAGTCCCCTCTTCTGTAATTCGCTCAGGCAGAATTGGAAGACCTTTTGATCCACTTTTCTCCCCTGACCTGACCGAAGTTCCTCTTTAGACAGACCAATCTGCAGAGGATTTTCCAGATGATATTTCTCCAAGGCTGCAAGGAGCGACTGCTCCATCTCATCACTCACACTCTTTGCCAGATAGCGCTGAGTTGTAGAGTCTACCACCACCATCTTTCGTGTAGAAAGTGGGATTGTCAGCATCTTTTTCAGTTGGTTGCCAAAGGTGCCGAGCCGTACGGCCAGTTCATCAAATGTAAGACCTGCAGTTCCCCTTTCACGAAGAAAAAGAAGAATTTTTTCTTCCAGATTTTCATCCAATAAAATGTGAAAGACTTCGCTGTTTTGCTGACGATCTTTCTCTGTTAAACGTTTTCGTTTACGAGGCGGCATATTGCCTAGGACGACCCCACCGCCAATGGTGGCCACCGGTGAATAGGAACGGATGACATAGCGGTCCCCTGGCCAGACCGACACTGGTTCTTCCAACAGGAGCTGGACATTGGCCTCTGTTCCGGGCTGCAAGGTGTCACCCTCCAACAGAGAGATCCTGCCCATGATCTCGGCGGTTCCCAGATGAACACGGACCCGGGCTCGGTGTTTTAAAGGTTTGGCGTTGGAGGCTAGATAGAGGAAATCACAATCAAGCATATAACCGGGCAACAGGCAGCCAGGGGTTGCCGCAACCATTCCCCGGGAAACGAGAGCAGTATCAACCCCCTGCAGATTAATGGCGGTTCGGTGTCCGGCCTCCACCTCATTCACATCCTGGGAGTGGATTTGAATGCCGCGCACTTTGGCTGTGAGATCTGTCGGATAGAAGCGAAGATCGTCACCCAGAGCCACTCGTCCGGAAATAGAAGTACCGGTAACCACCGCACCAAATCCCTTCATGGCAAAGATGCGATCCACAGGAAGACGAAACGGACCATATGCCTCATGCAACGTCTGACGGGAGACAATTTCATCAAGCAGGATTTGTACGTTATCGATTCCCTCTCCCGTGATGGAAGAGACGTGCACCAAAGGTGCATCTTCCAGGAAACTACCAAGACAGAAGTCCCGAACCTCCTCAGTGACCATCTCCAGCCACTCTTCTTCCACCATATCCTTTTTGGTGATAACTACGATACCCTGCTTCACTCCGAGAAGGCGACAGATCTCAAAGTGCTCCTTGGTCTGGGGCATGATGCCCTCGTCTGCAGCAATGATAAAGGCCACCAAGTCCATGCCGGTGACCCCGGCCACCATATTCTTGACAAACTTTTCATGCCCTGGCACATCAACGATCCCCAGACGATGGCCGCAAGGAAGATCCAGGTAGGCGAACCCGAGCTCAATAGTGATCCCGCGTTTCTTTTCCTCCTTCAGCCGGTCAGTCTCGATTCCGGTAAGGGCTCGAACAAAACTCGTCTTGCCATGATCAACATGGCCTGCTGTGCCAAGAACTATTTCACGCATAAAGAATCGTCACAAAACTTGATAAAGAAAGAGAGAGAAAGGAGAATGATCAACTCAGGTACGGATTACTACGGGCTTCCTCCGCAAGAGTTGAACGACTGCCGCCATAACCATGTCCCGGCCAGACAGTGGTCTCGGCAGGCAACACCAGGAGTCTTTTTTTGATAGCACTGATCAGCTCATCATAGGAACCGCCGGGAAAATCAGTCCTGCCGATCCCGCCGACAAAAAGAGAGTCACCGGTGATGAGATCTGGGGCACAATAGAGACAAATCCCCCCGGGACTATGACCGGGGGTGTGAATCACCTGCAATTTTTCTTCCCCTATAGTGATTATATCACCATGCTTCACTTTACGATCCACTGGCGGGGAGGCCTCAAGTCCGAGCATGGAAAAATACTTCTCCACCTCCGGTTTTGCAAAAAACTCAGCATCGGCCTCATGCATAATGATCTCGGCCCCGCTGGCTTCTTTGATTATACGATTTCCGCAGACATGGTCGGGATGGCCATGGGTGGCAATGATATAATCAATGGTCAGTCCTGAATCCTTCACTTCCTGTAAGATTTTCTCTTCATCTCCGCCAGGGTCAATCACTGCACAACGAGAAGTTTTGGAACAGCCGACAATGTAGCAGCAGACTCCCATCATGCCAACGGTTAGTTGTTTCAAAAACATAGGATTTAAAAAATAGGCTGAAGGTTTAACGGCTGAAGGCTGAAGGTAAAAGCCAGAAAAGAAAAACTCACAATTCTCGCTGTCCTGCTTTTCTTGCAGATTTAAGCCTTCAATCCATCTACCTGTTCAAGTTAAAAGGCTGGATACTGAAGGAAGAAAACATGCACTCAATGCATTTCCCCCCCTGCAGCCGCCAGCCTTCATCCTCTCCGCTTGCTCACTAGCAATCGCAAGTATTGGGATTGCAGGAACCACCGCCGCAACCGCAGCTGCTGTCGCCGGAGGCCATGTTCAGGGTTGCTGCAACAGCCACCGGAGGCAGACGCAGTTCCACAGCGTCAATAACCTTTGTAAAGGCTGTTACTGCAGGACTTTCAGCATCGGAAGAGAGATAGGGTACACCATCGTCACCTGCTATAACCACTTTAGGATCCATGGGTACTGCCCCCAGGAAAGGAAGATCAAACTCTCGGGCAATCTCCTCACCACCGCCGGTTTTGAAAATGTCAACCGTGGCATTACACTCAGGACAGACAAAACCAGACATGTTTTCCACAACTCCGACAACCTCTACACCGACAGTCTTACAAAAGTTCAAAGACTTACGGACATCAGCCAAGGCAACTTTCTGAGGAGTGGTGACAACCAGGGCCTTGACCAAGGGAATGGTCTGGGCAACAGAAAGCGGCTCATCACCGGTACCAGGAGGGGCATCAATGACCAGGTAGTCCAGTTCGCCCCAATCCATATCGGCGACAAATTGACGAATTGCCTGAATTTTCAGAGGACCGCGCCAGATAATAGCCTCATCCCGGTCCTTCATCATATATTCCAGGGATACAACTTTCAAATTATCATTGTATTTCAGGGGTGCCACCAGGTCATTTGGGTTTTTTGGCGCCTCCAGGCTTCCGGTCATATTGAGCATGCGGATAACATCGGGTCCGTGCAGGTCCACATCCATAAGCCCGACCTTGTGCCCACGCCGGGCCAATCCAAGAGCCAGATTAACAGAAACAGTAGATTTCCCAACCCCACCCTTGCCACTCATCACCAAAATTTTATTTTTAATCTTCCCGAGAGATCTGGTAATAGCATTATCCTGCTGCGCCATAGCAGCCTGTTGCGACTCCGGTGTATTGCATTTACTCCCACTGGAGCAGGAACTTGATCCACATGAACTTGACATAAAACATCCTCCTGTAACAATATATGTAAGAATTAATAATCGGCTTATCTTCTCATCAGCAGCGTTAGACAGCAACCGCTGCTGACTGATACGACCCACTCTGAACCATGGCATACACTAATGCTGTTCTCTGGAAATGCAAACAAAATCCTAGCCGCTGCCTGTTCTCTCTTCCCTTTGCCCCCGGCCTGCACAGAGACTATAACTCTTTTTATTGCTTTCTTATGGATCTAGCCGTAATATGAAAAGTTTTTATGGAGAAAAAAAGTCCTCTTTTTTCTTTAATTAACGATATCTTTTCATTGAGTAGAAACGTTTTGCTCACCTCATCAATAACAAGGAACTCTGCATGTTAGGTTGGTTCAAAAAAAAATTTGCAAAAAAAGAAAACACCCCTTCTTGCTCAGCTGAAGAACTAGCTCCAGAATCGGCAGTCGAAAAAGACATCAGTGATATACAGTCACTGCCGGAGGAAACGGTTATCACAGGAAGTCAACCTGACAAAGAGTCCGATGCTGTACTTCCTGAAATTACAGAGACTCCCGAGTCGATAACTCCTGCCTCTCCCTCGGAAGCGGAAGTCGATACAGATGATATTGCTATTGCCGTAAGTGAACAGGAAGAACAAGAAGAACAAAAAAATATAGTAAAAAAGACTACACCCCCTCCCGCAGCCGCTGAAAAAAACTCCATGTTTCAACGGCTCTCCAAGCGACTCGCCAAGACCAAAGAATCTTTGGTCTACCGCATCGATACGCTTTTTCTAGGAAAAAAAGAGATCAACGCAGAACTTTTTGACGAGCTGGAAGAGATCCTGATCACCGCTGACCTTGGATACAATATTACCATGGAGATTCTGGACGATGCCAGGAAACAGGTCAAACGCAGAGAACTCTCAGACCCCCTTCTTCTCAGAGGTGTACTCAAAGAAAAGCTGCGCTCTTTTATCTTGGAGTCTAACAAACCGGCCGAACTGGTCATGCCTGAGTCCGGTCCTTTTGTCATCATGGTAGTTGGTGTCAACGGTGTGGGCAAAACCACCACCATCGGCAAAATCACCAACAAATTCAAAAAATCAGGACAATCCGTACTCCTGGCTGCTGCTGACACCTTCCGTGCCGCAGCCGTTGCCCAGCTCAAAATATGGGGCGACCGCAATGGCGTAGAGGTCATTTCCCACTCTGAAGGGGCTGATCCATCTGCCGTGGTCTTTGATGCCATGGATAAAGCCATAGCGGACAATTATGACGTGCTTATCGTAGATACGGCCGGAAGACTCCATACCCAGGTCAATCTCATGGAAGAACTGAAGAAAATTAAACGGGTCATGGGCAAACGGCTGGAAGGCGCCCCCCATGAAGTCCTGCTCGTCCTCGATGCCACCACCGGACAGAATGGTGTGTCCCAGGCAAATCTCTTTAATGAGACAGTGAGCATTAGCGGACTGGCCCTGACCAAGCTTGATGGAACAGCAAAGGGTGGGATAGTTGTCAATGTCTGCCGTGAGCTGAAGATCCCCATCCGATTCATTGGCATCGGCGAACAGATTGACGATCTGCGAGATTTTGACCCGGACGAATTCATCAATGCCCTCTTTGCAGAGGAAACACATTGACCCAGCCACTCGCAGGCTAAAAAAACAGAGAAAGGACATGCAATACAGACAACACAAACAACCAGGATGCGGCGGCTGCTTCCTTATCCTGATCCTCTTTATTCTCCTCACCGGCGGCTTTCCCGCCCTCTTCAGTTTCCTGGGTACCCTCATCTACACAGGAATTGCCGGAATCCTCCTCTTCATCGGCCTGTTCTGGGGATTCTCCTACTGGATGCAGAAGAAAATCTCCACCTATGAATCCTCACAGACAGAAAGTCATAATCGTTTTGTCTGGCTGCTGGTTCAGATCCTGGTAGGCATCGCCAAGATTGACGGCCATGTCACCAAAGAAGAAATTTCCATAATCCAACGTTTCTTCCAATATAATCTGCGCTATAATCAAGCCCAGATGTTCTGGGTAAAAGACCTGATCAAGACAGCAGTCTCTTCCAGCCTGCCCATGAATGAATCGCTGCGGGAATTCCGTGACACCTTTGCCTACGAACCAAGGCTCATTCTCCTGGAACTGGTCTACCAGGTCCTCTACACCAAGGAGCAGGTCCCTGATACAGAGCTGCAGGTGGCACGAAACATTGCCGACTATCTGCAGATCACTGATTATGACAAACGTACCATCGAGGCCAAGTACAAATACGGCAGACAGCAGCAACCTGCCGGTTTCAGCAGCTCATCAGACCATTATTATGCAGTACTTGGGCTGGAACCCGGAGCTGACAAAGAGGCCATCAAGAAGGCCTATCGAAAATTGAGTATGAAATACCACCCGGATAAAGTTGGTCATCTGGGTGAAGAGTTTCACGGTGTGGCTGAAGAAAAGATGAAAGAAATTAACGCAGCCTACGACTATTTAAAAAAACTGTAAGTATAAAATCATAGTAAAAAGGAGTGACCTGATGTCTATATCCAATAAAATGCGCCACTTTGCCGATAACTCTTCCTGGATCCGTAAGATGTTTGAAGAAGGGGCCAAAATGAAGGCCCAGTATGGAACTGAAAATGTCTTTGACTTCAGCCTGGGCAATCCGGATGTTCCTCCTCCGGCGAAATTCACCAAGGTCATTCAGGAAATCGTCAGCGACGAGAGCCCGGGCATGCATTCCTATATGCCTAACGGCGGTTATCCCTGGGTCCGCGAAGCATTGGCAGGCAAGATGTCTGCAGAACAGGGAGTAGATGTCTTCCACGGCGATATGCTCATGACCTGCGGTGCAGCCGGAGCCTTGAACGTGGTGATGAAGGCCCTGCTCAACCCCGGTGAAGAGGTAATCCTCCTGGCTCCCTACTTTGTAGAGTACAGCTTTTACGTAGACAACCATGGCGGCGTAAGCAAGGTAGTGCCGACCGACTCTGAATTCAATCTTGATCTGGCTGCCATAGGGGCCGCCATAAGCGAAAAAACCAAGGCGATAATTGTCAACTCACCCAACAACCCCACGGGACAGATCTACTCTCAGGAGTCTCTGAATGCGCTGGGTAAGTTGCTTGACGAAAAAGGTGCGGCTCTCGATACCGTCATCTATCTGATCGCTGACGAGCCTTACCGCAAGATTATCTTTGATGACAACGTGGTGGGCAGTGTTTTTCAAGCCACCAACAACTCCATTGTCCTTTCTTCCTACTCCAAAGATCTCTCCCTTCCCGGAGAACGAATCGGCTACCTGGCCGTACACCCGGAGATCACGGAAAAAGGAGCACTGCTCAATGCCATGACCCTTGCCAATCGGATCCTCGGCTTTGTCAATGCCCCTGCTCTCATGCAGCGGGTAGTTGCCGAACTCCAGGACGTCACTGTTGACAACTCCATCTATGCCCGCAGACGCGAGACCTTCTGTAAGATTCTCAGCGAGGCCGGCTACGAGTTCATCCCGCCCAAGGGGGCCTTTTACGTCTTTCCCAGGTCTCCCATTGCAAATGATGTCGAATTTTGTGCCATCCTCCAGGAAGAAAAAATCCTGGCCGTTCCCGGACAGGGATTTGGAGCCCCCGGATACTTTCGGCTGGCCTTCTGTGTCAACGACTCGGTTATTGCCGGATCAGGGCAGGCCTTCAAGAATGCCTTGGCGAAGGCCAAGGAAATAGGTTGAAAGCTGAAAATATTCTTTTATTGGAGATAAGACCATGAATCTTCTCACTCTCCTAACCTTTGCTGCTGCCATGTTTCTCCTGGCAGCATCTCCCGGCCCCGGTGTCTTTGCCACCCTTGCCAGGGCATTGGCCAGTGGGTTTTCCCATGCTGCTGTTCTTGTCTTGGGAGTTGTGGTGGGCGACCTGATTTTCCTGCTCCTGGCCATCTACGGGCTCTCCTCCATGGCCGAACTTTTAGGAAGCTTCTTCACGTTTATCAAATACGCAGGCGGTGTTTACCTGCTTTGGCTGGGACTCAAAATATGGCGAACTCCACCAGAGCTCCCGTCTGTGCAGGGGGTGCGGGAACTCTCCTGGAAGAAAAATTTCCTGAGCGGCCTGAGTATTACCCTTGCCAACCCCAAGGTCATCCTCTTCTATCTCGGTTTTCTGCCCACTTTTGTCGATCTGACCGGTCTGACTAATCTGGATGTGCTTGCTATCAGCGCTGTTGTAACAACTGTCCTGGGCAGCGTCCTCCTCTCTTATGCGTGGGCAGCATCCCGGGCTCGCCGCCTGTTCACCAGACAAGAAACTGTTGCCAGAATGAACAAATGTGCAGGAGGGGTAATGATGACTGCCGGGGCTGTGATACTGACAAAGAGCTGAAGAGAAACCGCACCCACAGAAAAATGAAATTCGTCTGCAAGGTGAAAGCTTTCACCTTGCACAGAGACAATGCATTCTCCAGTTATTCAGAATCCGCCTCACTCCCTTCCCCCTTGCCGGAATCATCAACATCAGATTTCCCCAAGATACGAAAGGTCCCGGACTCTCCGGAAAAGAGGCCGGGACCCTGATTTTCGTTATCAGGTCTTGAATCCAAAGGCTTGCCGCCACAACTCACCAGGAGAACAGAGAGCAGAAGTATTAGATATGATATTTTTCTCCACATCACTTCATTCCAAAGGACTTTTTGTCATCCCCTCATGGAGGATAAGATTCTCAGAGAGGGAGAGAATCAACATACATTAGCAAACAGTAGTCGTTTGCAAAACGACTCTCCGCCCTGACCAAATAAGAATCTAAAATTTTATCCTGGCACCGGTAAGAACAAGGTTGATATCCTCAAAATCCGTCGTATCCCGTTCCAGTTTGTAGAGCCGATAACTCAGATAGAATTCTGTTCCCAATTCCTTAACAGCCTGAACCGCAGCGAGAGAAAAAGTAGTGGAGGTATCATCATCCATGGCTATATCATAGTACTCTCCGTAATCTGCAGCAAAGGAGGTCTTGCCTGCGTCAAACAGGTCCATGGAATACCCCAGTTTGGTATACCAGAAGGTCGCGTCATCTCGAGTGTCTGCCACTTGATCACGGACACCGGCAGAAACTGCCACATTGAAGCCGCAGTTCAGGAGAATGGCCAGGGAACCATTGTACTGATTGTCAACACTACTGATAAAGTCTCCGGGCTTGGCCCAGGCCAGTGCACTCTTGACCTTGAATCCTGGAAATTCACGATTGTAATTAATTGCTGCATCATAGGCATCGGACATGGCTGAGGTTGAAAGACTGAAACCGGCAACATCCGGACTGTCATACCGTATCCTGTCCCTTCGGCTGAGTCCGTCCATATCGTTAAAGACCGAATTCACAGTTACAGTGCTTAATCCGGTTTTGTTGTCGTAAAAATAATAACCGCCTCCAACAGCTACAATATCTGAATATCCTGCCACTGTGGTGCCGGATAAATCATTCTGGGAAGTACCGTCCGAGGCGGTAAACCCCTTCCCCAGCCAGAGAGTTCCAAAACGCTTGGAGGCAATATCAAACTCAAGATGACGAGACTTATACCAATCAGTTGCATCCGGGTTCCGTTCCAGCTGATTAATAGAACGTGAATTATTAGTGATCATCTCCCCTTCCAGCCATCCACCCAAAGAGACATCATCATTCACCTTGCCCCGGGCCTTCAGTCCCCAACGGGTTGAGGAGTTGTTGTTGTCCACAAAATATCCTCTGCTGCTGTTCCCGTCATCGGCCCAGAGAAATGCACGATTCACCTGACCATAGAGATCTACATTAACCTTACTGCTACTGGAGGTGACCACCTTGTCCAGTTTCAGACTCTCAACCTTGGTGATCTTTTCCGTATTGTCTTCGGTCTTTCCGGCAAGAGCAGCCATCTGCTCCTTGAGCTGGGCAATTTCGTTATCCTGCCTATCCAGTCTCGCCCGCTGGTCTTCAATAAGTTTCTGCATCTGCAGCAGGAGATCCTCCTGAGACTGCCCGGCCGCCAAAGCAGGACTATGCATAGCCATAACCAATGCACTGCAGACAGCCAGATTGAAAATTTTTCGTTGTTTGTTCATAGCCCCTTCCTCTTTTTATTATTCGCTTATCCACCTCCCTTAACAACTCCTTTGACTATCGCAAAAAACGAATAACAATACAATGAGATTCTAATAAGTAAGGACAATCCCAGGCCGTTTCAGACAAATATTTTATGCCTCTCTGTTCTTCCTCGTACAGATGAAAAAAAACAGCTATCTCTTTACTTTTTTGGCCCTTTTTTACAATTCCCCTTATCTCCAGAAAAAATACAACCGATAGGTAACAGAATGTCATTGAGAACGTTACCTCTTAAGAGAGGTCATCTGCAAGTTGGAAAACCGCAATTAAATCATAATACAATACTAATAATTACATTTTATTATGATTTAATTGCATTTTCCTGTCATTTAGATAAAGCTTATGATCCAACTGTTAGCCAGGTTTTCTAAATATTGCCCTTCATCGAAGAGACATAAAAAAAACCGGCTGATTTTCATATAGAGCCACTTAAGAGCATAACCAGATAACTAAAACAAGGAGTCGAACATGCAGATTTTTCTTCGTCAAATCATTTTTTTCTTTATCGGTACCCTACTGCGCTGGCCTCTCTGGCTGCTTATTGGCCTAATCGGACGTTCCGGTATTTTCAAAACCGTCTTTCTTGTTTATCCCACCGATGAAGTAGAATGCCGGGGATTTTGTCCAAACATCTCTTTTTTGCGACGTTTTTTTTCAGGAAGACCAACTCCTGGCGGCTTAATCATGAACGGCTGGATGCCTATGGGGATATATTTTGTTATCCCCGATCTGACAAGGGATCTGGCGCGCAAAAAAAACCGTGCCCTGGCTGAAACCATTGTCAGGCGCATGCTCTGGATACGCCAGCTATCAGGCGCCCAGACCATTGGTTTGGCCGGCCAGCTTGGCCCGATCTTTGCCCGGCGCCATAATATCCCAATGGAGCCTCCTCTTTTCAGCAGTATCAATGGCAATATCTTCAGCATTCACGAAGCCATCAACTGGGTGACCCGTCAGAAGCAATCTTTTTTTCATGCCCGTAATGTTGCCGTAGTAGGCGGCGGAGAACTTGGCTGCACCCTGCTGGAATATCTGAACAATCAAGGATATCATTGCAATACGGTAGATGTCCGTTACACCCGACAGGGAAAAGTTGTTCCTCTGCAATCAGATGAAAACATGGGAAACCTTCATGATGTTAATTTTGTAATTAATCTTATGCCGAAGGGAGATGATTTCCTGGATTCCAACCTCCACAAATTCATCTCTCACGATGCTGTAATCATAGATTTTTCCAGACCGGCAATCCCTGAAAACATACTGCCACAGGAAATATATTTCGGAAACCGCATACGACGTACAGACATGCGCTTTATTTTTGCCCTGCCCGGCGGCTGGAAACAGAGGCAACTGCCTGCATGCGCCCTGCCGGCACTCCTGACTGCACTTACAGGTCAAGTCAAAAGTCAGCTTGAATCATTTTGCCTTCTTGCCAGACAGAATGCCTTTGGCACCGCTCTTGTAGACGCACCACTCGACTATAAAGACAAAGCTAACTCATTCTGGAGCAAAGACCTTGAGTTGGAAGATGAGCTTACTCTTGAAACAATGAGTCTGCTCTCCAACGAATAAGGTTCATCGCCCCTGCGCAAATAATTTCCCCTGTCAACTTCTCATGTTTTAATGGGAGTTGACAGGGGAAACAGAAAACAAATGTCCACCATCAACCGGGCAGAGGGTAACAGAGCCGAAACCAAGTGTACAGCCATCAGCAGCGCAGGTGTAATTCTTGCGACCTTCCTTTCAGCACTACGTTATTGTTCATACATGAAAGGGGAAAAAAATGGGCGTCAGAAAAATGGTGATGACTCCGACAAGGAGAGAAAGCGGGATACCAATCTTGACAAAATCGCCAAACTTGTAATTTCCCGGGCCATATACCATAAGGTTAGTCTGATAGCTCACCGGCGAGATGAAACTGCAGGAGGCCCCCACCATCACGGTTATGACAAATGGCATGAAGCTGACATTCAGGGTTGAAGCAATGGCCATGGCAATGGGAAACATGAAAACCGCGGAAGCCACATTGGTAACCATGGCATCCATAAGGATACAACCGAGAAAGACCACGGCAAGTGCCAGATAGGCATTGTCTCCTCCTAAGGCCCCAAGGAAATTTCCAATATGCTCTGACAAACCGGAAGCAGTCACTGCCGACTCCAAGCCCATTGCAGAGGCAATGACCATGAGGGTGGAAAAACTCACAGAACGTCCGGCATCGTTGAGAGTCATACAACCGGTGAGGAGCATGGCTCCAGCGGCAAGCAGGGCGGCGTTGAGCATAGTCATAAACCCGAAAGACACGGCAAAGACCATAATTACTGTTATGGCCGTGGCAATCAGGGCCTTATCGGTCCGCTGGATAATGGCCCCTCGAATCTTCTTGGTCATGGAAAACTCTGTTTCGTTACGGTTGCGATAAAAGAAGGTATCCTTCACCTCCAACAGGGCAATATCACCTGCCTGAATCACCGCGTCCCGCAAAGGATGATGCATGGCAGCCACCCCCCTGGCAAAGCCCACCAACCACACCTCAAAATTTCGTTCTTTACTCTCCACCTTCTCTATCTGCTGCCCTATCATGGTATTTCTCCGGGAAACCACCACTTCCACCAGATGATGCCGATGACGGTTCGCCTTCTGCTCCTTGGTAGAATACAGAGGCTTGAGACCGATGGTGGCCCACAGTGTTTTAGCTCCATCAATATCTGCTGAGAAACCCATGTTATCACCGGCTGCCAGGATGGTTTCCCGGGTCGCCTCCAGACGTTCAACTCCACGGTGAAAGCAGATAAGTGAAAAGCTGTCACTTTCCATGAGGCCGGCATCATCAATAGATTTTCCTATCAATGGACTGTCATCTTCCACGGAGAGTTCCACTCGATACATCCTGCTGCCGGTCTGCCCGGAAGTCCTGGCAGCAACAGGAGCAGAAGGGAGCAGCCACTTTCCGGTAGCCATGAGAAAAGCCAGGCCGGTAATCGTAATCGGCACCCCCACCCAGGCGAGATCAAACATTTTCACCGGCACCATATACGGCAGATCCGACCCGCCCCGTTTCAGAGTCTCGTTAACCAGCCCGGCAACCACCAGATTGGTGGCCGTGCCGATGAGGGTGCATGTTCCTCCAAGAATAGATGCATAGCTCAATGGAATAAAAAGCTTTTTCGCGTCAAGCCCGCAGCTTTTAGAAAGATCCCTGATCACAGGAATCATCATGGCCACCAGCGGAGTATTGTTTAAAAAAGCGGAACCGAAGGCTATGTGAGGCAACATTTTGATCTGTGCTTTCAACACCGAACGGGGCCGCCCGATAAGCTTCTCACTGAGGATGGAAATGGCACCTGTGGAGTACATCCCGGCAGCAATCATAAACAGGGCACCGATGGTGAGCACACCCGGATTGTTAAAGCCCTTCAAAGAATCTCCCAGCGGAGCCAGGTTGAAGGTAATGGTCAAGGTAAGAGCACCGATGAAAACCGCTGCCGGTGGGAGATCACTGAAAATCAGAAGGGCAAAGGTCAAAGCCAGAATGATACTGATAATGATTAGGGGAGTCATGATTGAAAGAGCAGGGAAAAGGGATCTGGAAGTATGATTTTCTGCCAAATCAGGAAAAAACCGATTCAGATTTCATTTCCTGATTACCACTGAGCTTTATCAGTTAATGTTTTGTTACGGAATGCGCCACATGATCAACTGCTATCACAGCGAATCAAATTTTTCATGTTGCCAATATATCTAAAAGTGCTCGTCCTTGTCTAAGACAGAAAGCAAGAGGCTGAAATTGCAAATGTTCTTAAAAACCGATTTATTAACACTGTCTTTTTTTTTCAGCTGTCAGTATCCTGATCGGAAAATCGAGAATCTGCCCTCTGTTGAGACACATCCCTGCTCTCATTCTCCAGCCAACCGCTTCTCACCTGCTCCTGGGCATCAAAGACCGGAACATAGGGCTTGATATCAATTAACGGGGTATCATTTAAGACATCAATGTTATCCACCTGAAGATACCTGCCTTCAACTTTGAGCAGACGAACAATAGAGAAACCTATGGGATTCGGACGCCTGGGTGCCCGGGTGGCAAACAGACCACGGGTACAGGAATCCATAAATGGGACAACCTGAAGATTATAGCCCCGGCTCTGATGAAAGTGATAGAGGAGGATAAGATGCGAGAAGCCATCGATATCCTTTAAACCTTCAGCAAAGGCCTCAAAGACCTCCACAGTCCCCTGCACGCCGGAAGCCGCCGCCGGCTGAATGGGCATTCCTTCGATTGTTTGAAAAGGGGTATGAATTACCCCGATAGGATCACATACTAAGAGCATATCAATTCCTCCGTTTTTTTCATAAAATGATTAACCTCACCACCTATTCTTTTTCAACTCAAAAACAAGCGCACGCTGCCATGTGGCTGCAGAATTCTTTCACCTCATAATTATTATTCACGGAATCTCTGTTTTCTATGTTACTGCTCCTGTCCGTACATGTAAACTTATCCTTTGACATTTTTCTTAATCAACATCTACAATGTATAATACTACAAAATAGAGATGCATTCCAAACCGTTTCCTTATACTCTTCCGGAGCAATGATGAAAAAAAACAGCCTCTTTTTACTCGTTCTTTTCTTCTTATCTGTCACGACCTGTTTTGCGACCATGCAGCTCGGTGCCCCTCTTACCCTGCAGGAAGTGACCAAGGTCTCGGAAATAAACAAACACCCGGATCAATACCTGGGCAAACAAGTGCTCATTGAAGGCCTCATTATCAATGTCTGTGCTGCCCGAGGCTGCTGGATGGATATCGCCAGCGATGTCCCCTTTGAAAAGATAAAAATCAAGGTGGTGGACGGCGAAATTGTTTTCCCCTTGGAGGCCAAAGGACAGACGGCCAGGGTTGAGGGGATAGTTGAAGCTGTCCACCTGACCGAAGATCAGGCCCGATCCATGGCTCGACATCACGCAGAAAAGAGTGGTGAGAAAGTTGATCTTTCCACCATCAAGGGTCCCACTACCTACTACCGTATCCGCGGCCTGGGAGCCGAGATCAACTGAAAATGTCCTGGAGAAAATGGAATTTTGTCCTCCACCGGGATCTGGGTTATCTCTGCATCGGCCTTACCCTGCTCTACGGAATCAGCGGACTGGCGGTCAACCACACCTCGCACGCCTTCAACCCAAGCTACACCATCGAAACGCAGAAAGGCCAGGTATCACCCCTTCCTTCCGGAAAAGTCCCTGACATGAGCTATGTCAATCAGTGTCTGGCAGAACTCAGCATTACTGCTCAGTTCAAGAACGTCGCCATGCTAAACCCGGAAACGATCCGGATCTTTGTGGAGGGAAATACCATCGACGTCATTGTCGCCACGGGCGAGACCATCAAAGAAAAGATTGAGCGCAGGCCACTTCTTTTTGGCATCAACTACCTGCACTTAAACAAGGGAAAGGGGACCTGGACCTGGGTAGCCGATATCTATGCCCTGGCCATATGCCTCCTTGCCCTCACCGGACTCTTCATGATCCGCAGCAAGGGACGTCGCCGCGCGCTGTTCCTCACCACCATCGGTTTCCTCTGTCCCCTGCTCTACCTGCTTTTAAAGCCATCTTAGAAAAACAACGAAAAATTCACTCCAGGACAGGCAGAGAAAGCACAACAATGACAGCGCGCTCTTTCCGGCTCACTTTTCTCCTGTATCGTCAGGAAGAAAAGTTGATCTATCAAAATTCAGGCTATCAGGTAGGTGAATGTTAAGGAAGTCAATACAGCGGGTATAAACAGGAGGGATTTATCCTAAGCCCTGTGTGAGGAAAGGGGAACTGAAAGCACCCCTTTCCTCAAAGAGCCCTGGAAAAAGCAGGAGGGACAGAACATCGGCCAACAAACCTTATTTTTTATTTTTGTTATCCCTGTTTTTATCACGGATGAAGAGCTGAAGAGGCACCTTGTCCAAACCGAGACCGTCACGAAACCTGTTGACCAGATACCGTTCATAGGAAAAGTGGACACCTTTCGAACTGTTACTCATTACCACAAATTTCGGCGGACGGCTGCCCACCTGAGAGGTGTAATAAAATTTAAGGCGCTTATTCTTGTAAATGGGAGGAGAATGAGCCTCCACCGCATCCTGGAGCAATCTGTTCAAAGCTGCAGTTGGGAATTTGGCAGTAAACTGCTTAAAAACGGAACCGATGGTTGGAAAGAGGCGCTTGATTCCATACCCTGTGAGTGCCGAGGCGGTCAGCAGAGGAGCAAAACCGACAAAGGGAGCAGCAGTGGCAATCTCAGCCATGATCTGCTCCTGGCGTATCTTGTCGTCCTGAACCAGATCCCACTTATTCACCAGAAGAATCAGCCCCCTTCCCTGTTCCTGGGTATAGCCGATCACCTTGGTATCCTGTTCAGTGATCCCTTCACCTGCATCAATGAGAACCACGGCGATATCACATTTCTCCAGTGCCGCCAAGGCCTTCAGGATACTGAACTTTTCCAGTTTCTCCGTGGTCTTTCCTTTTCTCCTGATCCCGGCAGTATCGATGAGCAGATAGTTATATTTGCCGTAATTAAGCAAGGTGTCTACAGAATCTCTGGTTGTACCCGAGACCTCGGAGACCACCATACGTTCCTGCCCCAGGATCTGATTGATCATGGAGGACTTCCCCACATTGGGACGACCGAAAAAGGCTATCTTGATGGTTCCTTCCGGCAGATCGAGTTCTTCATCGTTTGCCTGCAGTTTTTCCTCCAGGCCGTTCATAAGATCAGCAAAGCCGTACTTATGTTCAGCCGACAGGGGCCAGAACTTATCTACACCAAGCTCGTAAAACTGGTAGAGTTGTTCGTCTTCCTGTTCCGGGCCATCAATCTTATTGACCACATAAAAGATTGTTTTTTCCGTGCGGCGCAGAAGATTGGTCACTTCCTTATCCGCAGGGGTCACTCCCTCCCGGCCATCGAGAAGGAAGAGAATAATATCGGCTTCCTCAATGGCTGCCATGGCCTGATCCCGAATATGATCCCCCATGACATCACCGCTGCTGTCTGCGATACCGCCGGTATCAACCAGCATGAAGAGATTATCATTCCATACCACCTTTTCATAATGGCGGTCACGGGTTACACCGGGGGTTGGGTCGACCAGAGCCTTTCTTGATCTGGTAATTCGGTTAAACAAGGTCGACTTCCCTACATTGGGACGTCCGACCAAAGCAACAATTGAATGAGTTTGTGTGGGCATAATTTCCTGATGTTTTACCAAGGATCACAACCCTTGGTGAACTATTGCATCTTAATCCTCTTGTACGGCCATACATGTACACCAAAACAACAAAGAATGCACCTGATTCAAGGAAGCTGGACAAAGAAGAAGTTATCAATAGAGATATTGATATTGATGTTACTGGGGGAAAGAAAATACAAAAAATCGGGCAAAAGAGACATCGACAAAAAAGTTTTTTCCACCGCCGCTCAGTATACACTTCACAACGGACAGTCGGTGTCCCCGTTCCTTACAGATTCCTTACCTGTGATTGCCAAGAGAAGAGTTATAGAAACAGAGAAATCACTCGCCTCTGTCTCTGTCACTTTTACTGTAAAAAAAGATTCCCCTGTTCACATATAAAGGTTTTACAAAAAACGAATGAGAAAAGCCGCGACCTGCCTGCAATAGATCTTCACTTTATGTTCCTTACGGATATCTGCAGGACCGGTGTAAAGGAAATGAGGTGTTCGGCAAGAGTCGGGGAGTATAATTTTTCTGGGAGCAGCGCGGTGTACCACTCCCTCCAGGTGCCATTTTTTCATGGGAAATCCTTCATTAAAAGAATAGAGCCGCAGAAAAAAACTTACCCTCTCCTGATTGCATTATTATGCTAATTATAGACGACAATACCATGGCACCTCCGATCTGTCAAAGAAAAAGCACCACATATCGAAAGAAACA
This sequence comes from Pseudomonadota bacterium, assembly GCA_018820855.1. GTDB lineage: Bacteria > Desulfobacterota > Desulfobulbia > Desulfobulbales > Desulfocapsaceae > Desulfocapsa. The sequence continues at coordinate 25,549 of JAHJNL010000012.1, forward strand.
GAGTTACACCTACGACATATAGGGGGCACAGCCCACTATCCCATTGAATTCCATATCAAATAGATAGTGTTCTGCCTACGGTTTCAACCACAACAAAATCGACAGCGGAAATAGCTAGTCTGACAATGACCACCTATCCTCTCGCCTCATTCTTATGGGTAGCTTGAAAAAATTGAATTTTCGTTCAAAATCGAGGCATGAAGTAAATTTTACAGCAGACATCTATCTGATATTCTGATGATAAAACTTTCCCTGACAACGAAGAACTTGGTCGAAAAGGCAATTTGGCAAGATGGCCCTATGTAAGAGGAGAAGGCTTATTGACAGTAGGCTGCTCAACTACAAAAAAAGAGTTCAGCAGGAACAATTGCAGCACCTGATCTTCCCCTTTTTCTTATCAGAAAATCATCCTGAAAAAAGCACATCCACTCAGTTTTAATGTTGCCACCGTTTGACTTCCCTGACTCCCTTCGATACAATAGTTTTTATCAGGAAAGCAGCATTTGATTTTCATTTTCGATATCGACAGACAGAACGCATTTCTGATAACAATCAGTAACGGCAACAGATCTGTCACAGGTGGGGCTACAGCCAACAAACCATCGAAGCCTCTCAGGGGATTCACTTCTCTGTATAGATATCTAAGAGAGAAACTCTCATCACCGAATAGGGACATCCGTATGAAAATACTAACAGCCTGTGTCGGTTTCACCTTATGCCTGTTCCTGACAATCTCTTCAGGCATGGCCCAGCCTGCTCTGAAATTTTGTGCCTATCCCAGCAAAAGCCCAAAATTCATAGCTGTCACCTATGGCCCCCTGGTCAAATATCTCAGCGAACAGATCGGAATACCGATCAAACTGGTCACAGCACCAGACAGAGAAACCTTTCAGATCAGGGCACTGAACGAAGAGTACGACCTGGCCCTCCCTTGTACTGCCTGTTATTTCGAACTTCTTGACAAAACCGGCTATTATGCCATTGCCAGGGGAGAGCCATCATTTACCGGTGGAGTTTTCGTTAAAAAAGACAGCTCAATTACCAGACCGGAGCAATTACTTCAGGGAAAACGAATCGCTGCCGTCAAACAATACTCCTATGCAGGATTTCTCTTCTGGTATGAATATCTTATTGACAAGGACCTGCTGAATCAGTTCACAAGCTCATCTGTTTTCCTTGAGAACCAGGACTCCATAGCCTATGCCATACTGAACAGCAAGGTCGATGCCGGAGTTATACGGACCGATGCCCTGGAGACATACAAACTCACCGCCCTTAAAGATCAATTCCGAATCATTCTGGAATCACGCGAAATTCCCCACTTTCCGTTTGTCGCCTCAGCAAAACTTGATAAAGATCTTGTCCAGAAAATCAGGGCCAGCCTGACTTCTCTCTCGATCGACACCCCTGAAGGAAAAAAACTGTTCCAGGCCATGGGAGTCAAACGCATCGCTGCCGTTTCTGATGCAGATTACGACGCCTTCAGACAATCCTATCACAAGGCATTTCAGGCCTGGAAAGAAAACAACAAATAGCTGATGGTCTCTCTCCGTCTCCGTACAATTCTCTTTTCAATCTTCTCCCTGATAACGGTTCTGCTGACAGGCACGATTATCTTTTTTTATACCCAGTCAATCAGGGAACAGGCCGTTCAGGGCATCACTCAGTGGGGAAAATCTCTTTCTTCAAGCGCCTCCGCAATTATTGTCGATTATATCATTGAAGAAGATTACGCCGGCCTCCAGGAGATCGTCAGTGGATATGCCGATACCCCCTTAATTCTACGCGCCCTTATCATCGATCCGGAGGCAACCATTCTGGCCGATTCGCAATCTTCTGATTTTGGCAGCCGTCTCCCCCTGCTTGGCAATGAGGCCTTTCTGAAGCAGGACCAGGCATCCGTCTTCGTGGAACAGCATCCAGACTCATTCACGGTGACCACCCCTCTCCTCTTTGATGAAGTATCGTTCGGCTATGTCCATGTGGTTATTTCCAAACAGCCCCTGCTCGACCAACTCCGAAACCTGAAGAAAAAGACAATCCAGGCCGGAATTTTCTGGGGAGCAGTCTGCCTCTTATTCAGCTGGTTTCTGTCTCGATTCCTCACCCGATCATTGGAAAAAATCGCCGGAGTTGCTGAAAAAATAGCCCAAGGTTCCTATCAGTTAGAATCTCAGCAGAAAGGGATCGTAGAAATAGAAAATCTCTGCACCAGCCTCCACGACATGTCTTCAACCTTAGAGGAAAGAGAAAATCTCCTTCTGGCTTCGGAAAAAAAGTACCGGGAAATTTTCGAAAATGCCATAGAAGGTATCTTCCAGGCAACCATGGAAGGCAGGTTCATGACAGTCAATCCCAGGATGGCTATTCTTCTTGGCTACAACACTGTGCAAGAACTTATCCACCACATTACAGACATCGGCAACCAGCTTTTTGTGGAACCTCAAGATCTGCGTTACCTCCAGGACCTCCTTACTCGCGAAAGCACGGTATTCGGATTCGAGACCCGTCTTGTGCAAAAGACGGGGCAGATTATCTGGGTCTCCCTCAATGTCCATGTTGTCACAGATGCAGACGGCACCCCTCGATACCTTGAAGGACTCATCGAAGACATTAGCGAACGCAAGGAATCCAGTGAAGAACTGCTGGCGGAACGGGAACGGCTGAGTGTGACATTGAGAAGTATCGGTGACGCTGTCATTACCACTGATATCGCCGGTAAAATCACACTGATGAACAAGGTAGCAGAATCACTGACCCACTGGTCACAGGAGGAGGCGGCAGGCCTTGCTCTGGAAAAAGTATTCCGGATTATCGACCGCAAAAACGGGGCTCCGTGTGAAAATCCGGCAACCAAAGTCCTTACCAGCGGTCTCGTTGAACATATTGCAAATGACACCATCCTCATCGACAAAGAGGGCAAGGAAAAGTTTATTTCCGACAGCGCCGCCCCGATACGAGATAAAGAAAGCAACATCATCGGTGTAGTCATCGTTTTTCGTGACGTAACGGAAAACAACAGGATGGAAGAAGAACTCCTGAAGGTAAAAAAACTCGAATCAGTAGGAATTCTGGCTGGCGGTATCGCTCATGATTTTAACAATATTCTGGCAGCCATTGTTGGTAATATCAACCTGGCCCTCTTGGACGACAGTATCAAATCCCATACCAGGAAACTGTTGATCGGAGCTGAAAAGGCGTCCCTCAGGGCCAAGAATCTCACCCTCCAGCTGCTCACCTTTGCAAAAGGCGGAGAACCGGTAAAAGAAACTTCCTCTGTCGCAGAAATCATCACAGATTCTGCCGACTTTGTCCTGCACGGATCAAATGTCGTCTGCCGCTATAATTTCACGGAAGATTTATGGCTGGTGGACATCGACAAGGGGCAGATGAGCCAGGTGATCCAGAACATCATCATCAACAGTCGCCATGCCATGCCCAAAGGAGGAACCATTGACGTTCGGTGTGAAAATGTTTTCTCAAACAACATTGGCAATTCCCTGCAGACTTCCCCGCAAAAAGGCATCAAGATCACCATCAGCGACACAGGGATCGGTATTCCAGCTGATGTCATCGATAGGATTTTCGACCCCTATTTTTCTACCAGTCAGAAGGGAAGCGGCCTGGGCCTGGCCATCAGCAATTCTATTATCAGAAAACATGACGGCAGGATCTTTGCGCAATCAACCCCTGGCAAGCAAACAACTTTCACCATTTTCCTCCCGGCCTCCACTCACCACGAAAAGCCCATGGAACCTGCTGAAAAACATAGAAAAAGTGTGCAATCCGCGCGAATCTTGGTGATGGATGATGAAGAGCTGGTCAGAGATGTTGCCGCAGCCATGCTTGTCCAGTTGGGCCATACCCCCATCCTGGTCAACGACGGCACAGAAGCTCTGAAAACCTATCAGGATCAGATGGATAAAAACGAGCCGGTGCATGCGGTCATCATGGATCTCACCATACCTGGTGGTGTAGGGGGAAAAGATGCGGTTCAGGATATCCTGGCCATAGATGCAAAGGCCCGGGTCATTGTCTCCTCCGGCTACTCAAATGATCCGATCATGGCCAACTGTCAACAGTACGGTTTTGTCGCAGCAGTTGTGAAGCCCTACCAGATAAAAGAGCTTGAGAAAATATTAGAACTGGCCCTGGCAGTTGCAGAGGAGGACAGCTAAGCCGTTCAGTTGCGATTATGATCTCGTCCCTGCCTCCGCCACTTTCCATCAAGAAAGAGATAATGGGGAGAAAAACGTGACTTATAATTCATGGCAGCCACCTCTTCGATGTAATAACCAAGATACAGATAACTGATATTCAACTGGAGACAAATCTTGACCAAGGTCAGGATATTGAAAGTACCCAAACTGCGGTCAGACTCATCCGGATCAAAATAGAAGTAGACTGCGTTCATCCAGTTCTCTCCCATATCGACAATGGCATTTCCAACCAGCCGCCCCTGCAGACGAAATCGGATTTCCATTCCTGAAACAATCCGATTGAGGAAAAATCCCTCATAGTAGGACTGAGCGTCATTATTTTTATGGGGATACCGCCTGCAGAGAAATTTCTGACAGAGGGCAACATTCTCTTCACTGAGTTCCAGAGGAGAAAATTCTATTTCCAGGTCCTGATTTTTTTTCAGCACCCGACGCTGATTCCGATTCGGCACAAATGTCGCGGGATGAAGACGAATGGGGATACATGCAGAACAGTCCGGACAATGCATAGTATAGAGACAGTTGCCATTGCGCCGATACCCGGAGGCCAAAAATATCTCCATGGTTCGATCCGGCAGGGGGCCGAAAAGAGCCTGGTAAAATATCGCCACTCTGGGAAGATGGTAAGGACAGCTTACAGCCATCTCCACAAAATAATGTCCCAGCTGAGATTCCAACTGGGCAGACTCCCGCGCACACTGTTCATCATAAAGCGACACAGCAACACCAACATTTTTTTCTTCGCAATACTTCATCAAAAACACGACTAATTTGAGTAACCCTCCAGACCGTAAAAGGTTGCCCATTTATATATTACAAAATCCTATTACCTATCCTCGATATTGCAGGAGCTCCCTCCCCCCTAGACAAGGCCTTGATCCAGCATGGCATTCACCACCTTGACAAAGCCTGCGATATTAGCGCCGGCAACATAATTGCCCTTTACCCCATAGCTCTCACCGGCATCAAGACAGGTTTTATGGATGGACTTCATGATTTGTTTCAATCGGCTATCCACCTCTTCCCGAGGCCAGGCCAGCCGCATGGAATTCTGGGCCATTTCCAGTCCGGAAACAGCGACCCCACCGGCATTGGCCGCCTTGCCCGGCGCATACAGCAGACGGTGTTCTATAAAAAGGTCCACAGCCTCGGGTACCGATGGCATATTGGCGCCTTCACTGATCAGCATGATCCCGTTGTGCACCAGATTTTCTCCATCCCTGCCGCTGATCTCGTTCTGGGTGGCACAGGGAAAGGCACAATCCGCCTTATGAGCCCAGAGCGGATTATAATCAAGTGTTGAATCAACAGGGGTATAAACCGCTTCCGGATAAGCTTCCGCATACTCAGCGATACGTCCCCGGCGAAAATTTTTCAACTGCTGAATAAAAGCCAATTTTTCCAAGTCGATCCCCTGTTCGTCATAAATATAACCGGAAGAATCGGACAAGGTCAACACCCGCCCCCCCAACTCGATCAATTTCTCTATGGTAAACTGGGCAACATTCCCTGATCCTGAGACTAGGCAGGTCTTCCCTGCAAAAGTTTCTTCCCGGGTGGCCAGCATCTCTGCAGCGAAATAGACGGTGCCGTAACCTGTGGCCTCGGGCCGGATCAGGCTGCCGCCCCAGTCCAGGCTTTTGCCGGTGAGGACACCGGTAAATTCGTTGCTCAATTTTTTATACATGCCGAAGAGATATCCGATCTCCCTGGCCCCCACCCCGATATCCCCGGCAGGAACATCGGTGTTCGGCCCGATATGACGAAAAAGCTCAGCCATGAATGCCTGACAAAAGCGCATGACCTCAGCATCCGACTTCCCCTTGGGATTGAAGTCAGATCCGCCCTTGCCCCCGCCCATGGCCAGAGTGGTCAGGGAATTCTTAAACACCTGTTCAAATGCGAGAAACTTGATGATGCCAAGATTCACAGAAGGATGAAAGCGCAGACCTCCCTTATACGGGCCGATGGCCGAATTCATCTCCACCCGAAAACCACGGTTGACATGGACCTGTCCGTCATCATCCATCCAGGGCACCCGGAACATGATCACCCGCTCGGGTTCCGTGATACGGGCCAGGATTGCCTGTTTTCTATATTCAGGATTTTTTTCGAGTACCGGTTTTACCGTCTCCAGAACCTCGTCAACGGCCTGATGAAACTCGCGCTGTTCAGGATCTTTATTTTTTATCACGCTGAGTATCTCATCCATACATTCCTCCATAAAAAAGCATATCCAGTACCTGAACAAACAAAGTGTTCAAACCCCGGTTCATTGCAAAAAGACTGTCAGCCATCAATATTCAGCTTTCATCCTGTAATGTTGCATATTATTTTCGCTTGAGCAACGAGCTGATAATACAACAGTTACTTGCCACTCGCCGGACAAATTTCACCAGGTCGGGATCCTCCGCCTTTTGCATATAAAACAGCCACCTCTTCTTTCCCGTTACACTTCATGACAAAAGGATGCGGCAGGCGAATGTGACGGACAAAGGGCCCCTCCCCTGCTATTTCCTGCTGCAGGAGCCACTGCCAGTTCAGACAGTCCGTCCTCTCCCTGCTGCCGCACTTTTCGGAGCTTCCATCTGCCTGTTCCGTAATTGTGAGATAGGGAATCCCCAGCGAGGTAATATTTTGAAAAAAATGGGACCCCTGCGATGGGTCAACATGAAGGGTTGCATTCTGCAGTTCAATGATTGCCCCCACTCCGGAGATATCACGCCACTGTACCGGTACTCCAAGCCAGGGGTCGGCAGAGCCCCAGCGACCTGGCCCGATGAGCAGGTAGCGGCGTTCCTCGGCCTGCAGCCTGGAATTGAGCGCACTGATTTCTTCTGCTATTTTTTGCGTCTCGGCAGCATTGAAGGTATCGGGCCTGACGACAACGATATCCGCCATATTTTCAAACCGTCCGTGACCAAGACAGGCCGTGGAAAAACAGAATGCCGCATCAATGTCCAAAGGACAGACAGAGACATCAGCATATTCTCCTCCGGTGACCATAGGCCGCATCTGCAGAAAAAAGAATTCACTCCTGTTTATCTTTTCATCCAGGCGCACCGCAAATTCGATCTCCACCTCACAGCCCATCCCCCGCTTGCCAAGATCGAGAAGCTCCTGCAGAATCTCGGGCAACGGGTAAAGCTGATGCTTGAGTATCTTGGCAAAGGTGAGGATTTTGAGACCGGGCAACACAGAATCACGAATCCGGTTTTCCTCAGGAAGATAGGTGGAGGCAAGCAGTTGCACCGGCCCTTCCTGTTCTGCATCCTGCACTTCACGCCGTACCAGATTTGACGCTTCTCTATCCAGATATTGGGAACGGCTCATATCAAGGGCATAGAACTGTCGCTGACAGTTTCCCAGTATATCCTCGACTGTGGAGAACTGCACCAGGTGTTCAGGATGGGACGGAGAAAAACGCAGGGATTTTTCTCCCTCGACCACGGTCTTGCCCACTCCCATGGCAATATGGCATATTCCATCCTTAGCCTTCATCTTCATAATCGGATAAAAATTGTGCGACTGGGCAACACCCGAGATATCAGGATACCAGTAACCACCGTACGCATCGCCCACTATCTGCTGAATGATCACAGCCATGGAATCCTCCCGTCCTTTTTCGGCCATTTTGGAAAAGGCACGGGGGCCTTCAAACCAGGTGGAGGCATAGACAAGCTTTACTGCCCGTTCCAGATTCTGACAACGGATGGAGAGATCGGGATGATTATTGGGCAGAAAATACGTGGAATAGAGCCCGGCATAAGGTTTGAACTGGGCATCTTCGAGAAGGCTCGAGGAACGGACGGACAGGGGAAAGGTCACCCGGGAAAGAAAGGCCCGTAAATCTGCCCGCAACCAATCAGGAAGCTCGGCTGCCAGGAATCGATTGCCAATGGTCTCATCATCCTCTTCCCTGAAGATAAAGTTGTTCATCCCGATGAAATCATCAAAGCCGTCTGCAGTAATGACACAGGTCTTGGGCAGACTGACATTGTTTTCCGCCAGAGTCCGGTGAGAGCCCCGTGCCTGCTGCAACTGCATCCACATGAAGGCCAGGCCACGTGCTTTGCCGCCCATGGAGCCGTCTCCGATCTTTACAAAATCCATAATCTCCGGGTCATAATGTTCCCGGGAAAACCTGACAACTATTCCCTGTTGCCGCAGCCTGCGCAAGGCATGAACTTTGAAGATGATATCCTCGCGCATATCGGTACAGCTCTTGATCCCGCCGATATGGTCACGGTGAAGACGGGTTGCCAGGGCCACCTCGGCACGGGCCATCACCCAGTTGGAAAAATGATTACGCTCTGCATGATAGCGCAGGGAGGTATCCGGAATAGTACGGAGCTGTTCTTCAAACTCGGAAAGATTTGAGGCACGGCCTATGGCTGTACCGTCCGGCTGGCGAAAGACAAAATCTCCGAAGCCGAGATAATTGAGGAAAAAAGAGTGGAGCTCCTCTTTGATATCAGGAGAATTCTTATCGAGAAAGACGGCAGGGATGGCCTCGGCCCGCGTCCTGTTTACAGGTTCGGAAGAAAGCATCAACAGGGGCAGATCATACACCTCTTCCCGTACGGCCTCCATGAAGCGCACTCCGGCCTCCGCATCCATTGCCCCCTGCCTGGGAAAGCGCACGTCGGATATTATGCCAAAGACATAGGGCTTATAGGCCTCGTACAAAGTCATTGCCTCTTCATAATTAATGGCGCTGAGAATCTTGGGACGGGCGCGCATACGCAGCAGTCGATGCCGTTCATTAAGGCTCTCATCAAGGACACTCTGGGTCTGGCGTACGACTTCATGATAGATGAGAGGGAGAAAAAACGATCTGTACACCGGGGAATCCTCGACAAGGATAATCACTCTGACCATGGCCCTTGTCGTATCGGCATCCACATTAACATGGTCTTCAAAATTCTTGATCACAGCCAACAGAAGATCTGCCTCACAGCACCAGAGAAAGATATTATCGATGGACTGGCAGTCGACCCGCTCCGGCAAAGGATAAATTCCCTGCAGGCTGTGGGAGAGAAGAACCACCTGCTGGGTGGGACGGATATTCTTGATTGCAGAGCCAAGAGTAAAGGCATCCATACCGCCGACATTGGGCATGGTTATCACCAGATCAAATGATCGCCGCCGTAAAGCTTCCAGGGCCTCCCGTCCTGAAGAGACCAGAGTCAGACGGGGCGGGCCGCTCAGGTTCAGGCCCTGATATTCATGAACAATCCGGGTGGCAAGAGAACCGTCCTCTTCCATGATAAAAGCATCATAAGGACTGGAGACCAGAAGAATCTCCCGCACCTTAAAAGGCATGAGCTCATCAAAGATCTTAAAATGGGGATCAAAATCAGAGATCATTCTTCCGGAATCAAGACGCATACAGAGTTTTCTCCCTTCCTCTTCTTGAATAGACAGGCTCCCAAGACCTCCTGTGCCGGCACAATCCGTCACCAAATCAATATATCACACATACACTCTCCATGGGAACACTCCATTTGGCCAGAATCCCTGACAAAGATCATCGTGCAGGGTTACCAGATGGGATGGATTCAGTTGGTAATGGTTGAGCGGACACGTTTTCGAAGCAGACTGGATAAGAGCTGACGGGTTAAGGCATGTGCTCCGATGTCTGTCTACCTCTCGTTACTTGGTATTTCTACTGGATTTCTTATGAGATTCTATTCAGAGTTGCTGTGAAAATGGGTAAATATACCCATAGAAAAATTCGCCTATCTATGGTTAGGTGAATGGAAATTCACTTTTGGACGGATACCAGGGGCATGGCTTGTTTTCCATGTTGTCTATTTTAATATCGCAATAAGTGGAACAATCAACGGCAAAAGTAATAAGTGGAAAGTTTTTTCCACTTTAGACACCTCAATATAAGAATAAGTGGAAAAAAGCGGAATCTATTACAATCAATATGCTGGAAAGTTTCCACTTATTACCAATGTTAGCATAACAATATGATCCCAATTGCATACAATAATGAAAAAGTCTTCGGTGATGAAGATGAATTTAAAGATTACCTATTAAATACATGTATTAATCATAAAGCATCAGGTAGAGCTTTAGCGTTTGCATTTATCGTTTATGACCTTAATAATCCGCAAATATCTAAGGTACTAAAAGACCAAGATTATTGGGATGCTTTGAATAATTTATCTGGTAAATATCTTAGTGTTTTTTATTTTGACAAACCCAAAACAAGACGACGTAACTATTCTCCTTGTAGAAATAGTAATATGTTTGAGTATATGACTTCATGTGGAACGGTGAGCACACCACAAACAGTCAACGAGTTCATTAGGAAAACGTTTAATGTCCAAAATAGCTTGCGTGAACCTTTCGTAATCTTTTTCCAAACCGAAGAAGACACAATTATTCAAAGCTTTATAGTAGAATTGCAAAAAGAAAAAATTGAAAGTGCATTTCTCGAACTAAAAAAGCACATTGAAAATGCTGTTGAATCCGTTGAAAATGTAGATCCCCAGAACTTTGGTAATAATGAAACGATCTACTCTCTAATAGAAAATAGTGCCCAAAATGGGCAATTTATCAGATTTGTGAAAAGCAAATTATATAAACCAATTTCAATTATTACTACAGTTGGCAGTTTCATTAAGTTCTTTGTTTAAAACAATAAAATTCTAGAAACAAGTCGGCACCAAACAAACTATATATTGGAGTAAACAATGGAATTGATAAGCAATCATCAGATTTATTACTCAAATAAAGACTTGCTTCCATTGTCTGATGTTGCTGAATCGTTATTGGCTTTAGAGAAACTCATCAAGCAATCTCCTAAGACTATTGAGAAATTTTTTCCCGGTTTAAAGATATATGATGTCGAAGTATATTTAAACGAACTGCAATCTGGTAGTTTATGGGAGGATATTGTAGTTAAATTCATTTTCGGAAATCAAGAAAAATTCGACGAAGTCATTACCAACACAAGAGAAAAAATCGGTTTAAAATTTTTAGTTGATCGTCCTAAATTACTATCCGCAATTTTACTAGCTATGCTTCTAACTGGTGGTTATCGAGCATTAACATCAAACCCCACCAGCAGCCAACAAAGCATCCAAAACATACAAATAAACAACAACATTGTTATTCAGGCTGGTTCTGAATTGGCAGAAATGCCACCAGAAGAATTCAAATTAATCATTGATGAAAGTGTTAATAAAAACAGCTCAATTGTCAAAAACGCAATCAAGTTTGTGAAGCCAGCTAAAAGAGATCAGGCTGCAAGTATTACTTTCGATGACACTCCTAATCTTTCTATCAACCCTGAAACAGTATCTGCTATGCCAGGTTATCTCGATGATGAAGTTCCAGATGATACTATAGAAGAGTATCGGAGTGTTGAAGTAATAATCAGAGCCACTGATCTAGATCATAAAAGAACAGGTTGGGGTGCCGTTATCCCTACTATAAGCGAAAGACGAACACGCCTTCAGCTAGATCCTACAATAAATCCAGAAGTATTAATGGAAAAAAGGAAAATCAAAGGCGATGTTACTGCCGTTTTTCGTTACACCGAAGAAGGTGAAAAAATCTCAAAATTATACTTTCTCAGAAATATTGAATAAAAATGCTAACAAAACAATTAAGAGGGAAAACAAGCAGCCCGGTTTTCAGGCCACTGACTCGGTATTGTCGAGTTTATATCTACGTTCCACTCTGGTCGGTAACCCTGCTTGTTTCCCCTTATTTTAAACGTTATACAGCGAGACTATTGTCCGCATTTTACCCGAAGCGAACGTTAATTAGTTAACTCACCCAAGAATTCTCAGAAAAAAAATAAAGGAGCGGACTGGCATGAGCGGAAGCCAAACCAAAAATGCTGCGTTAACAACCGCTTTAGCGTTTCATTACCAAGTACTGATCGGCTTAGAAAAGTGCTTTTCGCTTGAAGAAGGCCAATCTGTTTGGTTTGAAAAAGACGGTGACGTAAGCCTGATTTCGCCAGGGTCTTTGGCATCAACACAAACCGAAGTGAAAGACTACGCGGCACCACTGACTGACCACCACGAAAACCTTTGGAAAACGATCAAAAACTGGCTGGCTCCAGAGTTTAACCACACGCAATACGACGTTTTAGTGCTGCACACCACGCAAGCATTCGGTGCGACGACTCGCCTAAAGGAATGGAACTCTCAAAGTGCCGGGCAACGTTTACAAGTACTTAAAGATATTTTTTTCAGTCGGCCAGAAGATGAACGAAATGCCGAAAAGCCATCAGATGTTATAAAACTACAAAAAGCAGTTATGGAGGCTGATGAAGCATTACTTAGGAGCATATTGCATAAAGTCACCCTAATTACCGAAGCAGAAAGCGCTGAAGAGATTGGACGTCGTATTATAAAAATGCTTAAGGGTATTCCTAATAATAATCTACATAAGTACTTTGAGGGACTTATTGGCTTTGTGTACGCGCAGGCAAATCAGCAATCTTGGAGTATCAAGCATCAAGAGTTCTCAGCAAAGTGCGAGGAGTTAACAGCGCTTCTTTGTAAAAAGGAGTTCACTTTTCCAGTCTTTTCGGGCTATGAGGCATCTGAGCCAGAAGTTGAGTTGCACCAAGACAGACCGTTTGTCCAAAAAATCGCTGAAATTGAGCATCACCAAATGATACCTGATGCAGTAGGTAACTGGCTTGAGTTGCAAAACTCACTGATTGAAGAGCTCGACGAATCCGCACTTTATAAAGATAAAACAATTGCTTACCAGAACCAATTGGTCAAAAAATATAAGCTTGCTTATTCAAGTGCGCAACTTGAAGCATCTGATGTAATTAAAAGTTCAAAATTGATTTACAACAAAACCATTGGTGAACAGCCGCTGAACATGGGCAATGATATTCCGCCTCTTGAATACAAAAATGGCCTGATACACGATGCTATGGATGATGAAGAACGAGACATAAAATGGAAGGTTGAGCCATGAGCAGCATTGTCGACGCCCTTTACGAGTTAAAATACAACCCGTTTGAATATGGGGTACATCTTGCTTCGTTTTACAAGGCCGTCGATGAATCAGAAAATAATATTTTACTTGCTCCTTTAGTGATCCCGCTGTGTAGCCATCCTTTTTTTGGCCAGAAGTTATTCAACTCTAACAAGAGAAGCACTATTTGGTCGGTCTTTGACGAACGCACTAAGATCTATGACCTGCAAGAACGGATAGACAGATTTCAAGCGTTAACCGAGCAATGCGTTCAATATTGCTTAATCAATGACTGGTTGACTTTAAACGAACAAAGTTTATCCCTTAGCGCATGTGTTGGATCTGATTCAGCATTTACCAGTCAAAGAAGTGCGGAGAAATTAGGGCGATTATTCAGCGGTCACTCAGTGGTCGAGATTTATTCGTTTTTAGGAGTGAAACCGGGATGAAAACATTAATTCATGAAATTGGCGTTATTGATAAAAAAGGAAACAAGCACCCTGTTAATTTTAAAAATGGGCTAAATATTGTTACTGGTAAGTCGTCGACGGGTAAAAGCGCCTTAATTGAAATCTTTGATTATTGCTTTGGCAGTGGTGAAAATACCATTCCCAAAGGCGTTATTACCACAAGTGCTGCTATCTATTATGTTGCGCTTGCTGTCAACGAACAAGACATGGTGATTGCACGTGATCCTGATATTGCGACGAAAGCTTTTTTTCGTCGCGTTGAGTCGTTCAATTCAGAGGATATTGTTCGTGATTATTTTAACAGCAGCTATTTCCGCCCGTTAGGTGAGTTTAAGAAGCATCTAAGAGACTTTTTCTTGGATATAGATGATGTGGATGAATCTTTGGCTGCCAGAGCTAATCGGCGTTTTAAAGCTAAGGCGGCTACTCCATCTATACGCAGTTTTTCATCTTTTATGCTCCAGCATCAAAACCTTGTTGCCAATAAACATGCGTTGTTTTACCGATTCGATGAAAAGGAAAAGCGTGATCAAGCAATTGAGCATACCAAGATCTTTTTAGGCTTAGTTGATCAAAAGTTCTTTCACCTATCACAAGAGAAAGAACGATTAAGCGCCGATATCAGGCGTTTGGAACGCCAGAAAGAGACAAACAAGCGTACCGCTGAAAAATATAAAGAAAACGTCGACCCAGTTTTGAGCCAACTGTATGCTTTAATGGGGTTTAAGGATGAACCGCTATCATTGGAAAAGGCACTACGCCACCCACAAGATGCCAAAGACCAACTCGACAGCATCATAGTACCCGAAAAAATAAACCATAATTCCGATGCTATCACCCAACGCTACAACCAGCTCAAGCTGGCTCGTAACCAAAAGACTGCCGAACTAAGAAAGTTGCAGCGCCAAGCTGCGTCAATTAACAAGCATATTCAAGAAGAAAAGCGTTTTGTTGATAACGTAAAGCAGTTTAGCTCACCTAGGCATGTTTATATATCCGCTTCAGTCTGCCCGTTTTGCCACACTGAAAAAGACACATTGCGAGAAAGTGCGGAAAAACTACAGCAAGCCATCACAAAGGTATCGGGCAACCTTGCGCAAGCACGCCCCATGAAAGCAAAGTTTGAATCGTCCTTGGTTGAAGTGCAACGCAATATTGAGATCGTTAGTAAGGCGTTGACCCAGTTAAGCGAGCAAATAACGGAAATTGAGAAAACAGAAAAGCAGTTGGCGGAGCAAAAAAGCCTGTATGAAAGTATTCTGATGCAGAAGGCAAAGTTATTTATGCTTCTCGACACCCTAAATATGGCCGATGATACTGAGCTTGAAAATCAAATCAAAGGGATAAGCAAACAGCTTAAGGACATCAATAAAGAGCTGAAACAATACGATATCCAAAAAGGGCTAGAAAAAGCTGCAAACAAAGTTAACCAATATATGGCTGAGATCGGCAAGCACTTTGAGTTTGAAAAGAGCTACCAACCTATTAATCTCCACTTCTCTTTTGAAACATTCGATCTGTACCATTTGCAAGGCGATGAAAAAATATATTTACGGTCAATGGGTAGCGGAGCAAATTGGCTGTATAGCCATGTGACACTTTTCTTAGCCTTACATAAATACTTTGCTGAATTGGGTGAAGAGTGTGCGATACCATCAATAATATTCTTCGATCAGCCTACACAGGTGTACTTCCCGAACTTCAATAGAGATAACTCTGCGACATTTGAAGAGCAAAAGAACCAGGAAGCTGAGCAGCGTAGAAAGTCTGAAATACAGCAAGATGTCGATGAAGATGTTAAAGCTGTAGAAAACTTATTCAGCCGTCTTTCGATTTACTGCAATGAGCTGGAGCTAAGTGACGGATTTAGCCCACAAATTATCGTGACAGACCATGCTGACAATTTGACATTGTCGAACGGAGTATCGTTTGAGTCTTTGGTTAACGGCAACAGATGGCGAATGCGCGGCTTAATTCATCCTACAGAAGAATAAATACACGTTAACAAGCGTATGGGTCAATTCACGAGATTGGGATTTAGATTAAAATAATGTCCGATTTTGGCCGCATTTTAACTGTTAGAGGAAGACGAGGGTAGCGTATAATCGGGTAGCCGGGGGTTTTTCTCCCCCAGCCCCCACAACACCCTGCGTGCGGCTCCGCACAGGGCGTTTCATCAAGATTACCGGGCCGTAGCCGGGTAGTGAATCTTTACCCACTGTTCTTTGACAGAAATCAATC
>JAHJNL010000090.1 GCA_018820855.1 Pseudomonadota bacterium
ACCGGTGGGGCCGGATTTGTTGGTTCTCACCTTTGTGAACGATTGTTAAATGATGGGCATGATGTCATTTGTGTGGATAACTTTTTTACCGGCACCAAGGATAATGTCCTTCATCTGCTGGATAATCCACATTTTGAAATAATGCGGCATGATGTGACCTTTCCGCTGTATGTAGAGGTGGATGAGATTTATAATCTTGCATGTCCGGCTTCTCCCATTCATTATCAGCATGATCCTGTGCAGACCACAAAGACCAGTGTGCATGGTGCTATTAATATGCTAGGGCTTGCCAAGAGAGTGAATGCGAAAATTTTTCAGGCCTCAACCAGTGAAGTCTACGGTGATCCGAAGATTCATCCTCAGACAGAGGATTACTGGGGACATGTCAACCCCATCGGTTTTCGTTCCTGTTACGACGAGGGAAAACGGTGTGCTGAGACCTTGTTTTTTGATTACCGTCGTCAGCATAATCTTCGCATCAAGGTTGCCCGTATCTTCAATACGTATGGCCCCAAAATGCATCCTAATGATGGTAGAGTGGTGTCTAATTTTATTATGCAGGCGCTCCAGGGACTGCCGATCACCATTTATGGTGATGGCTCCCAGTCGCGTTCTTTTTGTTATGTCGATGACCTGATTGAAGTTTTTGTTCGCCTGATGGCTAGCCCTGATGATTTTACCGGACCGGTGAATACGGGTAACCCTGGTGAATTTACCATCAAGGAGCTGGCGGAGAAAATTATCGCTCTCACTGGCTCCTCGTCAAAGTTGGATTATCAGCCGCTGCCCAGTGATGATCCAATTCAGCGTCAACCCGACATCAGTCTGGCAAGAGAAAAGCTCAACTGGGAGCCGAAGATTAAATTGGAAGAAGGACTGAAGAAAACAATTCCTTATTTTGACGCCTTGCTCAAAGCCTGATTTCAGTGTAGCGAAAGCTGACTGTTCTGTCTCAGCAAAAGCTGATCCACCTGCAGCGACATGTTCCATGAAAATAGTTATAGACGTAGGCGTAATTGGCCTGGCTCAGCTCTTCGAGACCGCCAGAACCGGTATATACAGAGTCATCAGCAGCTTGTCGCTGGAGTTGTTGGCCCGGGATGACCTTGATCTATCTTTTTCCTCACTTTCTTCTTTGCAGGTTAATCAACTTACGGACTATTATTTTGCCCAGAAAAACTTTGCTGCAAAATCCTTTCCGCGGAATTGGTTTGAGAAAACACTGATCACCATTGCCGGATGTGATCGTGAGACCAGCCAGGAGAGTATAGCTGCAAAGATTCTCTCAAAGCTCTATCGCATATCACTCTCTCACAGGATCGGAGCACAGGCAGATATCTTTCACTCGCACTATTCTGCTTTACCTTGCTTTCGCTCACGGCGCGTTCCTGTTCGCATGATGACCATCTATGATATCATTCCTCTCATACATCCGGAATATTTTGCCGACGGTTTTGTAGATGAATTCCGACCCATTGTCCAGTCTTTTTCTCCCCGGGATGATTTCCTCTTTACCATCTCGGAGTGTACAAAAAATGACATTTGCAGCTATTTTGCAATGGATCCGGACAGAGTTTTTGTCACACCTCTGGCTGCATCACCGGAGCTCTATTATCCAGAGCTTGACCAGGACGTGATTAACGAAGTGAAACAAAATTTTCATATTCCCGACGGACGCTATTTCCTTACCCTGGCCACAGTGGAAAAGAGAAAGAATCTCCAAATGTCCATGAAGTGTTTTCGAGAGATCCTGAAAGAGCCGGGTTGTGAAGATCTTTCCTTTGTGCTGGTCGGTACCCGGGGCTGGAAAGTTAAAGAGTTGCTTGAGGAAATTGATAATGATCCAATATTGCAAAACAGGGTGATTTTTACCGGCTTTATCCCAGACAAGTATCTCAGTGCAATATATAGCGGTGCTGAGGCATTTCTCTATCCGTCTCTTTATGAAGGATTCGGATTGCCGCCCCTGGAGGCTATGCAATGCGGTCTTCCGGTTATCGCCTCGAATACCAGTTCCTTGCCGGAAGTTGTCGGCGATGCCGGGATCCTTGTGGACCCAGAGGATAAAGACCAGATATGTCAGGCCATGATGCATCTGCTTGGAGATAGGGCAGTTCGTGATGAGTATGCCCAAAAAGGGTTAGTCAGGGCAGGAGAATTTTCCTGGCGTCGGTGTGCTGAACAGACAGTAGCCGGGTATCATAGGGCCTGGGATGGCCGCTAAACTGAGATCCTGAGTTTATGCATATAGTTTATGACTATCAGATCTTTGCCTTGCAGAAGGTGGGAGGGATTTCCAGGTACTTTGTTGAACTTGCCAGCAGGCTCCCAGCCAGCTCTCCGGAGATTGAAACAACAGTGCTTGCCCCTGTTCATATCAATGAGTATCTTGCTTCCAGCTCTGTGCGCAAGATTGGCTGGAAGGTGGCTTGTTTTCCAGGGAAGCACCGCATTCTTCCTGCCATTAATCGTATTGCCAGCCGTACAATCCTCAAATCTCAGCATCCTGATATCTTCCATGAGACTTATTATTCAGCCACTGTGCAATCGGCTCATGTCCCTCATATCCTCTCTGTTTATGATATGATCCATGAGCGTTTCCCCCATCAGTTCCAAGGACCTGATCTCCATATTCCTCAGCTTAAAGCCAAAGCGGTTGCACGGGCAGATCATGTAATCGCAATTTCAAATCATACCCGTGATGATCTCATACAGTATCTGAATGTCTCTCCAGAGAAAATTACGGTTATTCCACTTGCCGCTTCATTTGAGAAAACTGAAAAGAAAAAGGATGTAAACGTCTGTGAAAGACCGTATCTTCTTTATGTGGGGCTCAGAGAGGGGGTAAAAAATTTTCAGAGACTCCTTCTGGCCTTTGCTCATTCCACGCTGTTACTTTCTGAATTCGATCTTCTCTGTGTCGGAGGAGGTGAGTTTAACTCTGAAGAGTTACGCTGTTTTCAAAAGTTTGGTGTGAGTGAACGAATCAAGCATCAGTCTGCCGATGACAGCCTCCTGGCATCTCTCTATTCCCATGCGGCTTTGTTTGTCTATCCATCCCTCTATGAGGGTTTTGGTTTGCCACTCTTGGAGGCAATGCATTGTGGTTGTCCGGTTGCCTGTAGTAATACCAGTTCTATGCCGGAAATAGCTGGCGATGCCGCAATTTATTTTGATCCATCCGATGAGGAAGAAATACGGGTTGCCATGGAGTCGACAGTTCAATCAAAAGATATTGTAACCTCACTAAGGGCACGCGGACATGAACGGGAAAAACTGTTTTCCTGGGACAAATGTGTGTCCCAGACATTAGAGTTGTACCGCAGCAAGGTGTAAGCTTTTGGAAACAGTAGATTCTTCCCAGCAACAAAAAAAAACAACCGGTGGCGCAAGGACTTATGGCGCAAAGAAGCAGGGTGATCCCGAACACCCTCTTGTTTCTATTATTACCATAGTCTTAAACGGGGAATCTTTTATCCGGCAAACCATTGACAGCGTCTTGCAGCAACGTTATGGGCTTATAGAATATATTGTCATTGATGGTGGCTCACATGACAGCACTGTCTCCATTCTTCGTGAATATGACAGCAAAATAGATTTCTGGCAAAGTGAGCCGGATAAAGGCATCAGTGACGCCTTTAATAAGGGGATCAATGCTGCCCAGGGAGAATTTATTGGCTTGATTAATGCCGGAGACTGGTACGAGGCAGACACTGTGCAACGTGTGGTTGAAACATTTCTGGCTGACAGGGAAGTTGGCGTTGTCTGCGGTGCGCTACAGTTTTGGAAAGGTTTACAACGGGAATATATCTGTCATTCTGTTCCACAGCTTCTTGGACGTGAGATGACTGTTACCCACCCGACCTGTTTCGTACACGCTGAATTGTATCATTCTTTCGGCCTTTTTTCTCCTGACTACAAATTTGCCATGGATTATGAACTGCTGCTGCGTTTCAAACAACAAGGAGCCAGATTTCTAGCCCTTGATTCTGTTCTTGCGAACATGCAGCATGACGGAGTATCTGAAGAAAACTGGAAAATGGCTTTGCAGGAAACTCATAGGGCAAGAACTGAATTGTTAGAGAGCTCTTTTTGTACAAGCCATTGGTATTATTGTTTTCTACTGATAAAACGTGAGTTACGGATTTTTCTGGAAAAACTTGGGTGGACCAGTCTACTTCATTTTTACCGAAGCAGACTGGCTTTGGTAAAAAAAACAAAATTGTAAGTAGATATAATGGCTGTCACCGTTTCTCTTTCTATTTTAATCCCTGTCTACAATTGGGATATAGGTCCTCTGCTTACCCGCCTTCATTCTCAGTGTCTGCAACTCTCGGAAGGGCTGCAGGTGGAAATAATTGTGATGGATGATGGATCCAGAGAGAAGTATGCCAATGCTTCTGTGGCCGGGCAGCTGCCTCTTGTCAGGTATGAGGAGTCTGGTGTCAACAGGGGACGGGCAAAAATCCGCAATGAACTGCTGCAGCAGGCAAAGGGCGATTACGTCCTCTTTTTAGATGCTGACATGCTCCCTGATCAGGACAATTTTATCCAAACATATTTGGAGAAGGGCAGGGAAGGCTGCGAAATTGTCTGTGGTGGGATAAGCTATTTACAAAACAAAGAAGATCATCCGCAATTCTCTTTTTATTTATACAAAAGCCGCAGAACAGAGGCATTACCACCATCTGTCAGGAGGACTATTCCTTGGCGATATCTTTTCACCTCAAACATTATGGTGCGTCGTGATATTTTGAAATCTACCCACTTTGATTCACGATTTACGGGGTATGGATTTGAAGATATTGAGTGGGGGGTTCGCTTGGGTGATTTGTTTGCAATATCCCATATTGACAATAGCTGTTCTCATATGGGAGTGATGAGTAAAGAACAGGTCTTTGCCAAAATGCGTGACTCTATACACAACTATGCTCTTCTTCTTTCCCTGCATCCTTCTCAAACAGGTCACACAGGTGCTGGCGGCATTGCCCGGGTCTTTCGGAATTTTCCTGACATTCTTCTTAGGGGTGGAGATAATCTGTTAAGTCGTCTGTTTCACGGTTTGTCATGGAATTGGTTGTTATTTTACATTTTTCAATGTGATAAGGCAGTGTTGCTTGCCAGGGAATTGAAAAAAGAGTCCAAGGACGGACTGAGTTGATTTCTATTATTATCCCAACGCTGAATGGTGGAGAACTCTTTGGTGAGGTCCTCAAAAGTATTGTCAGCCAGGATCTCAGCGAAAAATATGAGTTGTTGGTCTACGACTCTTCCTCGACAGATGACACTGCTGCCCGAGCAGAAGCATTCGGGGCGGAAGTCATACGGGTTCGGAGAGAAGATTTTGATCATGGCGGCACCAGATCCATGGCGGCAAAGAAAGCTGCCGGTGATATTCTGGTTTTCATGACTCAGGATGCTGTAATTTCTGAACCGGGAGCACTTTCAGCTCTGATAGCACCATTATTAAAAAAAGATTCACCTGTCGATGTTACCTATGGGAGGCAGCTGCCTGCTCAAGGTGCGACCTTAGCCGCCGCCCATCTTCGTTTATTTAATTATCCTGAGCTGACTTTGCAGAGATCATATGAAGATAGAGGTAAATATGGTCTCAAAACAGTCTTTGTCTCCAATTCTTTTGCTGCCTACAAGAAGGCTAAGCTTGCCGCAATCGGGTATTTTCAAAACAACTTGATTTTTGGAGAAGACACCTGTGCCGTAGGTCGGTTACTGTTGCATGGTTCTGCCATACTGTATGTTGCCGAGGCAACTGTGTATCATTCTCATAATTATACTCTCTTGCAGGAATTCAAGAGACACTTTGATATCGGTGTGCTGCATAGCACTGAGAAATGGCTCTTGAAAGAGTATGGGAGAGCAGAGGGGCATGGCGCCAGTTATGTGCAGTCTGCACTGTCCTGCTTTTTGAATAACAAGGCCTGGTCTCTTCTCCCGGATTTGATTATAAGATGCGGGGTGAAATATTTAGGTTATAATCTTGGCAGGAAATATCGATATCTGCCAGCGCTGGTGAGGCCTCAGCTGAGTATGCATCATGCCTGGTGGCAGAAGTAGATTGTCTTTTTTGATCAGAAACTGAATGACTTGAAGTAGAACAGGTAAACTATGATGTCTCTGAATCTGCGTGAGCAGAGTTCTCTTATATGTAAAATATTGAACCTGATCGATTGTGCTCTGGTCTGTATCTTCCTCTGGGCATTGGTGACTTGGTACCGGGTACCGTGGAATTACTACTATACCTATCTTCTTTGGGTCTCTTTTGGTTTGTCCCTGATCAGCTTTCAGTATTTTCAGCTGTATCGTTCCTGGCGTGGCTGGAAATTTTATTTGGAATTTCTTGTTATTGTCAAGGCATGGGGGGGAGTGGTTGGAGCACTTTTGTTTTACTTCTTTGTCTTTAAAATTTCGCATGCCTATTCACGTGTAGTCTTTTTGATCTGGTCTACGGTTACCCCGCTGTTACTCTTTATTGCCCATGTCATTGCCCGGAAAATTTTGCGTCACTATCGTTCTAAGGGGAAAAACGTTCGTCATGCTGTGGTGGCCGGGGCCGGAGAGCTGGGAATAAAACTGGCACGGGAAGTAGAGGCCATTCCCTGGGCAGGAATAGAGGTGTTGGGTTTTTTTGATGATAAGGTCGGGCCCGATGAAAAAAGTACTGTTGTCGGGAAGCCGATTCTTGGTGCGATTGCTGATATTAGGCATTTTTTGCTGAACAACGATATTGATTACGTCTATGTGGCCCTGCCTATGAGGGCGGAGAAGAAAATTTTTTCCATTCTGCGTGAGTGTCGATCTCTTGGGGCAAGGATTTATCTTGTGCCTGACCTCTATGTCTTTGGTCTGCACCATGCAGAAATTCAGTCACTGGGAAATACGCTTGTCTTGAATTTTAATCCTAATACTGAATGGAAACGAACCTTTGATGTCATTTTTTCCCTCATGGTCCTCACCCTTATCTCACCTCTTTTCCTTGTTATCGCCATCCTGGTCAAGTTCCAGGACGGAGGACCGGTCTTTTACCGTCACCGGCGGATCACCTCTGCCGGAAAGGAATTTGGCTGTATCAAGTTTCGCTCTATGGTGGTTGATGCCGAAGAACAACTGGAGCAGATCCTGGCTGAGGACCCGGAAATGCGTGAGGAATGGGCGCATAGCTTCAAACTCAAAAATGATCCCAGAGTGACCCGCCTGGGAAGGTTCCTGCGAAAAACCAGTTTGGACGAGTTGCCTCAGTTTATTAATGTTCTCAAGGGAGAGATGAGCGTGGTCGGGGCACGACCTATTGTGGGGCAGGAACTGAATGATTTTTACAAGGAGAGTGCAGGGCGTTACTGTTCCATGAAGCCGGGCATAACCGGTCCCTGGCAGGTTGAGCGTCGTTCAGACAGTGCCAGTTACGATGAACGGGTGGGGCTTGATGATTGGTATATCCTCAACTATTCCTTGTGGACCGATATCAAGATTATTGCCAAGACAATCAAACGTGTATTTGATCAGAAAGGGGCATATTGAGGGCTGAGAGGAAAGGCTGGGAATAAAACAGCTCTCTGGATGGTTCTTTTCACTTTCCCATGTAAAAGGAAAAGCTTCATTGAAGCCAAAGGGTAGTTGTTATCTTTTCTTTCAACCTTCAGCCTTTTTTCCTTCCAATGCCTGCATCAGTATACCTGGCGCCTCGCCAGCAGCGTTTTCCAGACTGGTGACCGGAACATCCTGGCGTTCGGCATTTCTGATGGTCTGTGAGTCAGGGAAAAAGGCAATCGGTTGTACCCCGAGCCCAGCTTCCAGAAAAGATCTGTCTTCTTCATCAGTGACCAGATTGCCGACAAAGCTGATCTTTGGGATCTTGACATCCTCCGCCAGTTTTTTGACTTTGAGAGCGGTACGGATGGACGATTTTGAGGGGATGACCACGATCAGCAGATGATCGATCCCGGCAATGGTTCCCCGTCCCAGGTGTTCGACACCGGCTTCCATATCGAGAAGAACAACCTGGTTTTTGGAGAGCAGGAGTTTGGTAAGCATCCGGCGCAGAACATTGTTCTCCGGGCAGGCACAGCCTTTGTCGCCGGTCTGAATGGCACCCAGTACCATCAGTTTCATCCCATTATGGTCGATCATGAATTCTTCCAGCAGGTCATTGACCTGTGGATTCATGTTATACATGGGTGAGCCCTCGGTCTTGCCGGAGCGTTCCACCAGCAGTTTTGTCATCTCGGCTATGGGCCGGATGGCCTCCGGGTGTTTCACTCCCAGGGTTTGAGCCATGTGAGGGCTGGGGTCGGCATCGATCACCAGGACCTCCTTACCTGCCTTTTTGAATTCGCCTGCCAGAAGGGCCATGAGTGTGGTTTTTCCTACTCCGCCTTTTCCGCTGATTGCAATCTTCATTTTTTCTATCCCTCCGTCCTCTTTTCCTTGCAAGCTATTCTACAATGGTTATCATATGAGATCATAATTGGATATGTAGCGTATTTATAACATTGCGTAAACTAAGAACAGGAGTTTTGACATGTATCAGACGAGTAATCAAATCACGCTTACCCAGGCCAGGCAGGAGGCGTCGACAATTTTTCTGGCAAAGGTCTTTAACTGGATGGCTGTTGGACTTGGCCTGACCGGTGTTGTTGCCTGGTTTACAGCATCGAGTGGTCTTGCCATGCAGCTCGTGGCCAGCCCTGTTTTCATGATTCTTCTTTTTGCTGAACTGGGCCTGGTTTTCTATCTTTCTGCCCGCATTGATAAAATTCAGGCAGGAACAGCCACCGGCCTGTTTATTGGTTATGCGGTGCTCAACGGGTTGACCCTGTCTATGGTTTTCCTCGCCTACACCCAGTCCTCCATTGCAGCCACATTTTTTATCACGGCCGGCATGTTCGGGTCTATGGCTGTCTACGGGCTGGTCACTAAACGGGACCTTTCAGCCTGGGGCTCCTTTCTTTTCATGGGCGTGATCGGCATCATCATTGCCTCTGTCGTTAATATCTTTCTCAAGAGTTCTTCTCTTTACTGGGCCATCTCTCTGATCGGAGTCTTTGTCTTTGTGGGCTTGACTGCCTATGATGTGCAGAAGATTAAGACCATTGGAGAGCAGGGTATCATGGAACAGGGCGATGAGACGGTGCGAAAAGGTGCCATTATGGGAGCTCTTGCCTTATATCTGGATTTCATTAATCTCTTTCTCATGCTCCTCCGTTTTTTCGGCGGCAGCAGGGACTAGATTGTGAATCAGGAAAACAGTATTGAGAAAAGCATGTCCCGCATCAGGCAGGACATGCTTTTCTGATTTCAGGTGCATGGAAAAAGGGGAGGGGCGATGCAAAGTTCATTTGCTGGGAAAAAGATTGTGGTAGGAGTTACAGGCTCCATAGCTGCATTCAAGGTGGCTGGCTGGGTAAGTGCACTTACTCAAGAGGGTGCTGAAATCTCGGTGGTGATGACCGAATCTGCTTGTCGTTTTGTCACTCCTCTCACCTTTGCTGCCTTGTCAGGCCGTTCGGTACTGACCGATATGTTTGCCGCAGAAGAGGGCCGCTCAATATCTCATATCCAGTTAGGACAAGAGGCGGACCTGGTTCTGGTTGCCCCGGCTACTGCCAACACCATTGCCAGGATGGCTTATGGGCTTGCTGATGATCTGCTCACAACCACAGTCCTGGCAGCAGATGCTCCGGTACTTGTGGCCCCGGCCATGAACAGCCGAATGCTTATGAACCCGGCGACCCAGCGTAATATCGGGATGTTAAAGGAACTTGGCCATGGTATCATAGAGCCGACATCCGGGATGATGGCCTGCAAGACAGAGGGGCCTGGACGTCTGCCGGAATGGGAGGACGTTCGTGAACAGCTGCTTGCCACCCTCAGTATTCAGGATTTGCAAGGAGAAAAAATTCTGATTACTGCAGGACCCACCCGCGAAGCCCTGGACCCAGCCCGTTTTCTCAGTAATCGATCCTCTGGAAAAATGGGTTATGCATTGGCCCGGATGGCAAGAAGACGTGGCGCTGAAGTCGTCCTGATTAGCGGACCCAGTTCCTTGTCTCCTCCCCATGGCGTGGAACTGATCAATGTCCAGACTGCTTACGAGATGTGTCAGGCGGTCATGGGCGCCTGCCGCGGTACTTCGGTGATTATTAAGGCCGCAGCCGTAAGCGATTTCCGCCCGGAAGCAAAATTTCCTCAAAAGGTCAAAAAAGATGATGCCGAGTTTGTCCTGAAACTGGAACAGACCATTGATATCCTCAAGGAACTAGGAGAGCGAAAGGAAGAGCATGGCTATCTCCTGGTAGGCTTTGCAGCTGAGAGTTGTAATTTGCATGCAGCCGGAGAGGAAAAGTTGAAAAAGAAGAATCTTGATCTTATAGCCATTAATGATATCAGTGGTGAACATACTGGATTTGAAGTGGATACCAATAAGGTGATTCTTTTTGACCGGCACGGCTTTTCTGATCTGCCCCTTACCAGCAAAGAGGAAACTGCCGATTTGATTCTGGATCGAGTGATTAAACTCCTCATCGAAAAAAGAATGCATTAAGTGCAGGTTTTTTTCATTTTTCACTCTCCTCTTTTAACGAAGACATGTCTCCCCGGGAACGTTCTATTCTTACCGTGACCTGCTTCGGTCACTTTATGAGTCATTTTAATATGCTGGTTTTTCCAGCTATACTCCTCCCTCTTTCCGGGAAACTTGGCATGGATATGGGCCAGACTCTGGCCCTGTCATTCTGGATGTACCTTCTTTTTGGTCTGACTGCGTTTCCCTGGGGAATGCTGGCCGACCGATTCGGAGCTCGTCCTCTGTTGGCTGTTTTTTATCTCGGGGCAGGGGGCTGTGGATTCCTTGCCGCCCTGAACCTGTCTGATTCCTTTGCTCTCGGTCTCTGTCTGGCCGGGATCGGTCTCTTTTCAGGAATCTATCATCCGGCAGGTTTAGGCTGGATAGCCAAGGAGTTTGAAAAAACAAGTCAGGGTATGGCCTATAACGGAATGTTTGGGAATCTCGGGCTGGCCACAGCACCCCTTCTTGCCGGCAGCGTGAATTATATATGGGGGGCGGAGGCGGTCTATCTGGTCCTTGGCATGATGAACATCGGTGGACTTTTTCTTCTCTATCTGGCCCGCAACGGTCAAGGCGGCTTGCAGGTGAGGAAGAATGAGGGGGAACCAAAACGTTCCCTTGCCCCCTTTCTTATCCTCCTCTTGGCTATGACTCTGGGCGGTATCGTCTACCGTGGCACCTCCGTGACTCTGCCTGCCTATTTTGAACTGCAGAACAGGGATCTCTATCAGGGCTTCCTCGTCTTTTCAGGACAGATTGGCTCGCCCAACCTTTTTGCCACCCTGGTAACATCGTTTATCTATCTGGTCGGTATGGCCGGGCAGTATGCAGGGGGCAGGGTGGGAGAGTCCTGTGATCTTGGCAGGGGATACCTGATCTTTCATCTTATTACCATTCCAGCGGCCCTGGCCATGGCCTTTACCACAGATATCCCCCTGATTTTGTTTGCCATGATCCATTCTTTTTTTCTCCTGGGCATGCAGCCTCTGGAAAATACCCTGGTTGCCCGTCTCAGTCCGCCTGAGATTCACAGCTCTGCTTTTGGTCTTAAATTTATCCTCACCTTCGGCGTTGGGGCGCTGAGTGTGAAAATGGTAACTCTGATTAGGACAGGTTTTGGGTTTAGTGCTGTCTATATCGGGCTGACCTTGATTTCCACCCTATTGGTTTGTACCATTCTGGTCCTGAACAATAGCCGAAAAGTATCCTCAGTCGCTTGATATGTCAGGAATATTTGAGAATTTGAATTGAAATTTCTCATAACCGGGATTATGAACTGTTCCTGCTTGAATAGTTTCCTCTTTCTTTAAACCAGGATGATTAAAAGATTAGTATAATCAGTCTGTTCCATAACATCAATCAGCCAAAGGAGTTATTATGTCCCGAACCGACGAGTTGAATAGTGCCCTTTCTAATCTGCAGGCTTCCTCTGCTGATGTAGAGGCCTGTGCTGTTGTTTCCGAAGACGGTCTTATCATTGCCAGCTCTTTGCCCCAGTCTATGGAAGAAGATCATATCGCAGCTATGAGTGCCGTCATG
This sequence comes from Pseudomonadota bacterium, assembly GCA_018820855.1. Lineage (GTDB taxonomy): Bacteria > Desulfobacterota > Desulfobulbia > Desulfobulbales > Desulfocapsaceae > Desulfocapsa. Next base: position 12,122 of record JAHJNL010000090.1, read on the forward strand.
CTTTCCATGGGTGGAAGAACTGCGCAGGAACTGAAACGCGGTGAGCTGGAGCAGCTCTATGTCAAAGGGAAAAACGGTTATGTCATTATCAGCCATGCCGGAGCCCATTCCTCTCTCATTGTCATTACCCGTAAAGAAGCAAAATTGGGGCTCATTTTTCTTGATATGTCCCGTACTGCCAGTGAAATAGCCTCCATCCTTTCTTGATTTGCTCAAGGAGATTGTCATGTTAGAACTGTACTCAGAGGGTGAACATAAAAGTATTTTCGCCAATGATCTGTCGGTTGGAACTATGGTGGAGGCAAATCAGCACATTATAATCCATAATGGAGAGGCAATCATCCTCGATCCCGGCGGCCACAAGGTCTATACCAAACTGTTTGCCCAGCTGTCTTCCTACTGCAAAGCAAGTGACATCAAATACTTGTTTTTTTCGCATCAGGATCCTGATATCATAGCTGCTGCCAATGGCTGGCTTATGGTTACCGATGCTGCGGCTCTGCTCTCTGCTCTGTGGATGCGTTTTATCCCTCATTTTGGAGTGGATGAATATGTGATTAACCGTATCCAACCTATCCCGGATGAAGGAATGGTGGTAACTGTCGGTGGTGTCGACCTAAAGGTTATTCCTGCTCATTTTCTTCATTCGCCTGGGAACTTCCATCTTTACGATCCGGTATCCAAGATCCTGTATACTGGAGATCTTGGAGCCTCCCTTGGTGCTGATAAGGACTTTGTCGAGGATTTCGATGCCCATGTGATGTTCATGGAGGAATTCCATAAACGTTATATTGCCTCATCTCAGCCTCTGAAAATGTGGGCGAAAACAGCAAGGCAGCTCGATATTGAAATCATTGCCCCGCAACACGGGGCAATGATGGCAGGAAAGGAGAACGTCGAGCGTTTCATTTCCTGGATTGATTCCCTTTCCTGCGGTGTTGAACTCATGGGAGATTCCTTTCCCATTCCGCAATAACTGTCGTGTCATTATTATATGTATGTCTTTCCTGATAAACATGGACTTTTCCTGGATATAGTCTGTCTCCTGTCCAGGGCCTTGGATTTGGATGAGGGCGCCAAACTTGATCATGGCCTGCGGGTGGCCCAGCTTTCTCAGGCCATTGCCAGACAACTGAACCATGATCAGCCGGGGCAACTTTTTATTGCCGGACTTCTTCATGATATAGGCGGCATGGGACTCAAAGATCATGTGCTGCACCATGCCTTGGATAACTTTCAGGATATAGAAGCACGGGAGCATGCCGCCCGCGGTGCTGCCATTCTGCAAAGTTTTCAGCCTTTTCAGCCCCTGGTCGGCTGGGTAGCTGATCATCATGAACGCTACGATGGCACTGGGTTTCCGGGGGGCAAGTCAAAACTAGGTATTTCCTCCGAGGCAGCTATTCTCCATCTCGCTGATTTTCTGGATATCTATGCCAGGAGCCATCCGCACGCGACGTGGGAGGAAGTTCGAAGTTTTATTGTTCAACAGTCTGCGACCGGAGTTGCTCCGGTCATCGTTGAGGCTGCGAGACGACTTTTTTCCAATCCGGACAGTATTGCTCTCCTCCATGGATTAGTTCATACTGAGGAACTCTGTTCCCATATGGATATTCATCTCCCGGGACTTGATTCGCTTCCAGCAGAGGAGATGCTTTGTCAGTTGCTCTGGTTGGTTGCCCAGGTGGCTGATAGCAAGGAGTCGGAGAGGAGGTTTCATTCCATTCGAGTGGCTTTTTACAGCCACCGTATCGCCAAGTCTCTTGACCATCCAGAGGCAGATCCACTGCAGGTTCTTTGGGCTGGATTACTGCATGACATCGGGATAATTGCAGTTCCCCGGAAAGAGATGAATCACGATCACTTTCTTTCTGTAGAGAATTCAGGGGGGTATCGGGAACATACACAGATCTCTGCAGAACTGGTATCCCAGGTTGAAGGACTGTCTCACCTGGCACCTCAGCTGGCAGCCCATCATGAACACTGGGATGGAAGCGGATTCCCCGGTGGCCTGCAGGGCGAAGAGATACCCCTTATTTCTCGTATCCTCGCTATTGCCGATCACTATGATCACCTGGCAGGAGAGATTCGGGAAGGTCGGCGCAGCCAGCATCAGCAGGCCATGGATGAACTGGAAAGGGGGACGGGGAGATTGTTTGCTCCTGAATTGATGGATACTGCTCGGCCAGTTTTGGAGATCTGGGGGCCATATGATATTTCCTGGATTCGTGATCTGAGCAATGTATATGCCTTTTTTGTCTCGGATCCCTTTGATCGAATTGCTGCTGGCCGGGAAAGTGGGCAGAAACATCGGGAGGTGGAACCAGCGGCAAGTGAGTCTCTTCCCAGGCAGTGGGCTCTGGCCTGGATTGCCCGTGATTTTGTCTTTCTCCGCGGGGCGGAGGCGATCTGTACTCTTACCGGTATGGATATTGTCGAGAATCTTTCCGAAATCCTGGACAGTTCCGTTTGGAACGAAAGACAAAAACAGGTGGCCGGCCTGCAGGTTGGCACTTCGCTTACCCTTTCCCTGCCCACCAGGAGCGGAGGGCTTCTTGAGCTTCTTTTTATCTGTCAGGAAAAATGGTATGAACTCCTCTATCGTGGTGTCAATGAGACACCACTCTTTACCAGAACGCATTCTCTTTTTTATCAGAATTTTCGGAGCACTCCTGAGGCCGAACTTCTCCTTGATCGGGAGGCCGTGATCAGAGATGTCAACCATGCAGCATTGGCACTTTTAGGGTTTTCTCTGCAGGAACTGCTGGGAAAAGGGATCGGAACCTTATTTTCTCCTTTTCTCTCCCTTGCCAAAGCACGTTCTCTGCAACTCTTTTTTAACGTGCACGGTCAGGACCTCTGGGCAGAGGAGTTCGCCCTGGCAAATGGTGAGGGCAGATATTGCACACTGCAGGTAACTATTCAACGTCTGGAAGGAGGCGGTGAGCAGCAGTTGTCTTTTCTCAGCAGGTTAAAGGATGTCTCTATCCAGAAGAATCTGGAACTGGATATGGCTCACAGAGATCGTGCCCTGCAGCTCATTGTCCATAATACCTCGGGGCTTACGGGCGAGAAATTTTTTAAATCTCTGCTTCATCAATTCGTTGTGCTGATAAAATCGAAAATAGCTCTGGTGGGAGAATTGGTTGATGAGGGCAGAGCTATTCATCCTCTTGCCTTCTGGGAACAGGGGCAGTTTCGGAAGGCGGAACCGTTTTCCCTTTCAAAGACTTTCTGTAACCTGGTGATCAAGAAGGGAGAAATCTGTTTTTCCAGGCGCTTACGGGAGTTGTTTCCCTACGATTCGTTCTTACAGAAACGCGGTTTGAATTCTTGTTGGGGGCTGACTTTGCGCAGACAGGATGGAACTGTCATCGGTATTCTCATTGCCATGGATGAGAAAGATATTATTCGTTCCCCAAGCAGGCAGGTCATTGGCAAAGTTCTTCAGTCCCTGGCCGGGAGTGAACTGGCCAGGCTGCAGACCGAGCGTGTTCTCCAGGAAAATGAGAGACAGCTAGAGATCCAGAACCGTGAATTGACCCGTATGAACCAGCTTAAAAGTGATATGATTGCAGTAACTTCTCATGACTTGAAGTCTCCCTTGTCCGCGATCATCGGCTATGCCTCTCTCCTGGAGCAGTATTTTGCTACTCTGACAGAAGAAAAGAAAATTTATTATATAAAACGGATTGAGGAAGAGGGACAGAAACAGCTTATTTTTATAAATAAGCTTCTTGATCTTTATCGCATTGAATCCGGATCAATAGAACTGGAAGCTGAACCTCAGCGTCTGGACCTTCTCGTGGCAGATTGCGTAGAAACCCAGAAGCACGTTGCTGCTGCACGCAATATTGTCTTTGATTTCCGGTTTACGGGAGAGGCCATTCCGCTTTCGGTGGATCGTCTGCGTATGGATCAGGTGTTTTCCAATCTCCTTTCCAATGCGGTGAAATTTTCACCGGATGGTGAAATGATCGAGGTTCGCTGCAGTCAGAACAAGAGTTTTGTCATTATCGAGGTCTGTGATCGAGGGAAGGGAGTTGATGAAGAAGAAATATCACATATCTTTGATCGCTATTATATGGGGCGAACCGATTTTGAAGTTCGTGCGGAAGGGGCAGGCCTTGGCCTCTATATTGTGAAAAGCATTGTTGCCCTGCATGGTGGGGTGGTTTGTGCCCGAAATCGTAAAAAAGGCGGGAGTTGTTTTACGGTGCGCCTCCCTGCCGGAACGAGTGGAACAGAGAATGGATAAACCAGAAATTTTAATCATAGATGATGATCCGGCCCAGCATGAAATCTTAGGGGAGCACCTGCGTCTTGCCGGCTTTTCTCCCCTTCATGCGGCAAGTAGTGATGAGGGCATTGCTCTGTTACAGAATAAAGAAGTGTCTCTTATCCTCCTTGACATCAATATGCCGAAAGTCGATGGTTTTCAGACCATTAAGCTTTTGCGTCATCAGCCCCGGACTGCCGAAATTCCTGTACTTTTCCTGACCAGCCTTGATCGCCAATATCTGAAGATAAAGGGTTTGGAACTCGGGGCTGATGACTATGTGACAAAGCCCTATAACAGTGCGGAGCTGATTGCCAGGATCAAGGCGATTTTACGCAGGAGTAAACATACAGTAGTCCAGGAGTCTGAACTCAGCGGTGATGTAAAGGCGATCGGGCTTGTCGATCTTTTACAGAATCTTGGTCAGTCTTCGAGAACCGCGAGAATTAAACTTCCGGCCATGGATGGTGAAATTATTGTTTCGGGTGAAGAAGTCGTTCTTGTCCGTCAGGGAAGACATGAGGGGATGGAGGCGTTACTCCGTTTGCTGCTCATGGAGCGTGGTCGTTTTGAAGTCTTTTATCAGGAGATCCCTGGTCTGGCAACCGGTCAGGGAATACCAATTATCAAGGCCCTTCTCAATGTCGCCAATCAGGTGGATAGTATCAGGATGGCAGTGGAGAAAACAGGTCAGACTGATCCGTTCCTGGAGTTTGTTGACAAGGGGGGCAGTGGGAATTCTGCAATCGATGCACTGCAGGCAAGCTTCCCTGTTCGTTTTTTTACCCTTGTCGCGGCAATGGAGGAACCAATAGAGAAAAATGTGGACAAGGTATTACAGGCGATCTCCGACAATAGGATATACTGTCAGGATGAATAAATAAAGCAGACGGGTTGAACGGAAGGTTGATCCAGGAGGGACTATGGGAAAAATTGTAGCAGTAGCCAGTCAGAAGGGTGGTGTGGGAAAGACAACAACCTGCCTGAATCTGGCCGTAAGCCTGACAGGACTTGGGAAAAAGGTCCTTCTGGTGGATTGTGATCCTCAAGGTGCGCTGGCTGCTGCCAGTAATCTGAAAAGAATTACGGACAAGGGACTGGTGCAGCTTCTGACAGGGGAATTACAGGAAGAGGATGTCGTCATTCCTGCAGGCAAACGCTCCCTTGCTCTGGTCGGTAGCGGTGTTCTGGAGACAGAAGATATTTTCTTTTTGGAACAGCAAGCAGTAAGCGGCAATCTGGGTAAGGCCATTCGTGCCCTGTCCGTTGGCTACGATTATACCCTTCTTGATACCCAGGCGGGACTCAGTAGAGGCCTTTTTCAACTTTTCAGTGACGTGGATTCTGTGCTTCTGCCATGCACCTGCAAGGCTACCACGGTCAAAACCCTGCCGCTTTTTCTCAAGTTTATCCAGCAGGCCAGGCAGTCAGAAAATCACAGACTGAAACTCGAAGGCGTGGTCCTCACCATGTATAATGAGTCTGATCCCTGCGCCGTAGAGGTCAGTGAAACGATACAGGATGCCTTTCCCCAGGAGATTTTTTTTCGAACCTCTATCCCGCTGCTGCTCAGCTTTGAACAGGCCTCGCTGCGCGCCGTTCCGGTGGCCTTATTGAAAAGGGATACTCTTGCTGTGCAGGCCTATGACAAGCTGGCATTTGAATTGGTCGCACGGCAGAAAGGAGGAGAGGGCAGGAATGAATAGATTAAAAAAATCCAAAGAACTCCTTGAGGCAGCCTCTATCTTTAACGCCCTGCTTGTCCAGGAAGAGGATGATATGGCAAAACAGCAGCAGGCCGCCAAAGCTGAGCTGACAACTGCCGACAATGTGGCGGAAAATCAACCCTTCCGCGGCGATCAGTTGGAAAATGTCTTGTATGGTATGTGCCAGCGTGGCGGTTTTCAGGGCGCTGCGGTTGCCGATGAGCAGGGATTGGCCCTGGCCATTTATAACAGTCCGGTGGAGGGGGATGTCCTGGCCGCCTTTACCACGGTGCTCGGTGAGGCCATAGGTAAGGCAGGGCGTTTTCTCGAGCAACATGACGCCAACAATATTTCCCTTGATATTAATTTTATAGATAAAGCTGTGGTGCGCCAATTTTCTCTTGGTGACAACTCCTTTTATATCTTGGTGATCTGTGGGCAGGAGATTGATGAACGGAGTGAAATTGAACTTTCTATCAAGCAGGTTACTGCTATTCTGGAGAAGCACTAAGAGGGAAGGAGCTGCGGCACAATCTTTGTGCCGCAGCAGAATGTAGAGCAGAGCAGGTTTTTACCCCTGGCTTTTTGCCCAGGAGTCGCGTAATCCCACGGTGCGGTTGAATACCAGATGCTCTGGCTTTGAATCCGCAGTATCCACACAGAAATATCCCTGGCGTTCAAACTGCACACTGGTGCCTGGTGCTGTGTTGGCAAGGGAAGGTTCAACCAGGCAGTTTGTGAGAACAGTAAGAGAATCGGTGTTGAGGTGCTCCTTGAAATCCACCTCCTTGTCTGCATCCGGGTTTTCCACGGCAAAGAGTCGGTCATAGAGTCGTACCTGGCAGCTCAGGGCATGCGCTGCCGAGACCCAGTGGATGGTACCTTTGACCTTGCGTCCATCCGGGGCATTGCCTCCGTGAGTGGCTGGATCATAGGTGCAGTGAATTTCACTGACAAGCCCTGTGCTCTCATCTTTGATCACTGAGACGCAGGTGACAAAATATGCGTAGCGCAGCCGTACCTCCCGGCCTGGTCCCAGGCGGAAGAATTTCTTTGGAGGATCCTCCATGAAATCAGTTCGTTCAATGTAGATTTCCCGCGAGAAGGGGAGGCGTCTTGTGCCCATCTCAGGTTTCTGCGGGTGATTTTTTGCCTCTACTTCTTCTGATTCGTCTTCCGGGTAATTTGTGATAATCACCTTCAAAGGATCCAGGACTCCCATGACCCGCGGAGCAGTTTCGTTCAGGTCGTTGCGGGCACTGTTTTCAAGGACCCCCATGTCGATCCAGCTTTCCTTCTTACCGACACCTATCTCAGAACAAAAATTACGGATAGAGGCCGGGGTGTAGCCACGACGCCTGAGTCCGGAGATGGTCAGCATCCTTGGGTCATCCCAGCCGGTTACATAACCGCCGGTCACCAGTTGCAGGATCTTCCGTTTGGACATCACCGTGTAGGTCAGGTTGAGACGGGCAAATTCAATCTGTCGTGGATGGGAGGAGGTTTCCAGGGTGTCCAGGAACCAGTCGTAAAGCGGCCTGTGATCTTCGAACTCCAGGGTGCAGAGGGAATGGGTGATCTTCTCCATGGCATCAGAGAGACAGTGGGTATAGTCGTACATGGGATAGATGCACCACTTGCTGCCGGTGCGGTGGTGATCGACCTTCATGATTCTGTAGATCACTGGATCGCGCATATTGAGGTTGGGGGAGGCCATGTCGATCTTGGCCCGCAGCACATGACTGCCCGTCTCGAACTTTCCTTCTTTCATTCCCTGAAAAAGCTCGATATTTTCCTCGATTGAGCGATTCCGGTATGGGCTTTCTTTCCCGGCTTCGGTGAGGGTGCCGCGATATTCCCGCATTTCCTCAGCAGTGAGGCGGCAGACATAGGCCTTATCGCGGCGGATAAGCTCTATTGCATATTCATAGAGTTTGTCAAAGTAATCGGAAGCAAAGAAAAGATCGTCACCCCAATCATATCCAAGCCACTGCACATCAGTCTTGATGGATTCAACATAGGCAGCCTCTTCTTTACTTGGGTTGGTGTCATCAAAGCGGAGATGGCAGCGGGAATTGTTTTCTTGTGCAATGCCGAAGTTGAGACAAATTGATTTGGCATGGCCGATATGCAGAAAGCCGTTCGGTTCCGGAGGAAAACGGGTAACCGGGGCAGTATGTTTTCCGTTTTTGAGGTCTTCGGCAATAATCTGTCGAATGAAATCAAGTGATTTGTCGTGACTCAGGTCGTTATTGTCCATTGGTTTCTCTCCTGAAGAAAAGCTCTGTTGGATCAGGTGTGGTAAAGTTTCCCGACATCGCGTAAACGCCGTACAACGCGTTCCCGGCCGATGGTGATCAGGATGTCAAACATGGACGGGCCGGCAAGTTGGCCGGTGACTGCGGTACGCATGCCATTGATGATGACCCCGGGTTTTACCCCCTTTTCCTCTGCCAGTTCTCTGGCGACCCGTTCGGCCTCTTCAAGGTTGAACTCAGCGAGTGCTTCATAACGATCAGCCAGCATGGGCAACCATTCTTTCAGCTCCTCATACTTGAGAATATTTTTCTTCAATGGTTTTTCTTCTACCTGAAAATCATCGGCAAAGTAGGCTCGACCCAAGGAGCCGAAGTCGGTAAGGGTATGAAAGCGGTCCCTGATGAGGTCTATGGTGTGAAGGAACCACTCTTTTTTCTCGTCAGCATAGGCCTCATCCCAGAGTCCCTCAGCCTTGAGAAATGGTTGTGTCATCTCTGCAATCTCTTCCACAGGCATAGTGCGCAGGTAGTGTTCGTTGATGGCAATGGCCTTGGGGTCGGTGAAAAATTTGGCATCATCCTTACGATAATTGAATATCGAATTGGATTTGTTGATCCTCTCGAGGGTGAAGGCCTGGATCAGTTCTTCCCGTGAGAAAAATTCTGTGTCATCACCGGAAGACCAGCCAAGTAGAACGAGGAAGTTGGACAATGCCCAGGGGATAAAGCCGTGATCCCGGTAAAATTGGACAGAGACGATCTCGCCGTGGCTGCGTTTGGAAATCTTGGCCTTTTTCAGGTCCAGGGTGAGCGGCATGTGGGCAAAGACAGGTAACGGCGCATCCAGGGCCTCGTAGAGAAGGACCTGACGAATGGTGTTGGTCATATGGTCCTGGCCGCGGATGATGTGGGTGATCCGATCTCTGATATCATCTACCACATTGCACAAAAGATACAGGGGCTTGCCGGTGGAGCGAACGATGACAAAATCTTCGATTTCATCATAGCTTGCTTTGATATGACCCAGTACCTTGTCATCATATCCTAAGAAGCCTTCTCTGGCAGGAACTTTGAAGCGCACGACAGAGGGGAGGCCAGCCGCCTCTTTTTCAGCGATCTGCTCTGCACTGAGGTGTCGACAGGTGCCGTCATAGCCAAAGGTGGTTTTGTTGGCTTGGGCCGCCTCTCGTTTGGCTTCCAGTTCTTCCTTGGTGCAGAAACATTTGTAGGCCTTCCCTTCCTCAAGAAGTCTCTCTGCTGCAGCAATATGGTCTGCGCTGAATTCTGTCTGGAAATAGGGGCCTTCGTCCCAGTTAATACCAAGCCACTCCAGTCCGTCAAGGATGCCTTGAATGGATCCCTGTGTGGAACGATCAGTATCAGTGTCTTCAATGCGGAGAATGAGTTTGCCGCCTGTCTTTTTTGCATACAGCCAGTTGTAAAGTGCTGTTCTGGCTCCACCAATATGGAGGTAACCCGTAGGGCTCGGGGGAAATCGTAAGCGTGTTTCAGTCATGGAGAACCTTATATAAATTAATGGGGAATGAGCAGTTGAATGGTGAAACTATTCCAAAATACACGTAATGTATATCGTTTTCAGGAGGATTGTTCAATAGCAAAAGTATCGTTCATCCATGAGCTCTTGTTGCCGCCCAGGCGAAACGAATAGCGATTGTTGCTGTCTTGGAAGTGGTTGTGATGGCAACTGTGGCAGGAACAGGTTGCACCCTAATGAGCAATGCCAGTCGGACTATTTTTTGTTGTTCTCTTGAGTTGAACCCTGTATAGTTTTTCTCTTTAGCTGGTCAGGTCGCAGTGGAGAGTTGTCCAAAGGCATGGGAAGCAAAGAAAACTGGAGCTGGGGCTAGATAAAATTCGTGTCCTTTGGAGAAAGGATGCTCATTAAATAGAAGCAAGAGAAGGAGTAAACATGAAAGTACTTATTAGTGACAATCTGTCTCCGGCAGGTGCAAAGATCTTGACTGATGCCGGTCTCGACGTTGATATTATTACCGGCCTGCCCCCAGAAGAGTTGAAAAAAATTATTGGTGATTATGATGGTCTGGTTATTCGCAGTGCCACCAAAGTTACCTCCGAGATAATCGATGCCGCTGAAAACCTGAAAGTTGTTGGTCGTGCAGGTATTGGTCTGGATAACGTTGATATTCCTGCTGCCAGCAAGAAGGGCATAGTGGTCATGAATGCCCCGGATGGTAATGCCACTACTGCTGCTGAGCATGCCATTGGCATGATGATGTCCCTGTCCCGGAATATTCCTCAGGCCACTGCTTCCATGAAAGAAGGAAAGTGGGAAAAAAAGAGTTTTATGGGTCGTGAACTCACCGGAAAGACCTTAGGCATTTTTGGCATCGGTCGTATCGGTGCCATTGCGGCTAATCGTGCTCAGGGCTTGAAGATGAAAACTATCGCTTATGACCCCCATATGCCCAAAGATCTGGTGGACAAACTTGGTGTGGAACTGGTGAGCATAGAGGAGCTGGCAAAACGTTCCGATTATATCACCGTCCATGTCCCCTTGACCAAAGAGACTGATAAGGTACTTTCCACGGAATTTTTCAAAAATATGAAAAATGACGCCATGTTCATTGATTGTGCTCGTGGCGGAGTCTGTGATGAGGATGCGCTGTATAAGGCCTTGGTGGATGGAGAGATTGCCGGTGCGGCCCTTGATGTCTATGCTAAAGAACCCACTACTCTGGAAAATTGTCCTCTCCTGGGGTTAAAGAATTTTATCTGCACGCCCCATCTTGGTGCTTCCACCAGTGAGGCACAGGAAAATGTGGCACTGGCCATCGCCGAGCAGGTTGCCGACTATTTGAACAAGGGTGTGGTTACCAATGCTGTGAACGTACCTTCGGTCAGTGATGAGGTCCTGGCCCAGGTCGGACCCTATGTGAATTTAGGGGAAAAGCTTGGTTCTCTGCATATGCAGATTGCCAAAGGCGGTGTGCAGGAGGTGCATATCGAATACAGTGGTGAGCTGGCTGAGTTGAATACCAGTCCGATTACTGTAGCCTTTCTCAAAGGGCTGTTTACTCCCATCCTGCAGGATGCCGTGAACTACGTTAATGCCCCGGTCATTGCCAAGGATCGCGGAATCCGGGTGGTGGAATCTAAATCTGATCAATCCCATGATTTTATCAATGTCCTCAGCATCAAAGTCGTGACCAATGAAGGCGAAAATGTGCTGGTAGGCACTGTTTTCGGTAAAAATGAACCGCGTCTGGTTCGTCTCAATACCTTTCGTCTTGAGGCCCTGCCTTCAGGTCCTATGCTTCTCGTTTATAACAATGATGTCCCTGGTGTTATCGGAGATCTGGGCAGCACTCTGGGCAAGGCCGGCGTGAATATTTCACGGATGACTGTTGGACGTGAAGAGGCCAGTGAACAGAATATTATTCTACTGAGCACAGACCACATTATTTCCAAGGAGCTGTTAGCTGAGGTTAAGGGATTGGGCAATATCGATGATGCCTTGGCTCTGGAGCTTGGCGTATAGTCTTTCTGTGAGAGAGATAACAAAATGTTTTGATTAGCTTAAACAATACCAGGTGCTTGTTGAAACTGTAGAAGGCCTTGTAGAACTCTGCAGGACTAGGCAGTATATTTGTTGACTGTAAAGAGGTAAAACAAAAACCGGGGCAACTGTTTGCTGCTCCGGTTTTTGTCTTATTGATTTCTTTTTTTTGGAGGTGGGGGAACATGGCTACTGAATTTGAACAGGGGTGTCCCTGTGGAGATGGAAAGGTTCCTGATCGGCACGGCAGATGTGTTATGCCTGAGGTCACATTCACAGCTTTTATCATGTCCTTAAATACATCCGCCCTGTATCATCTGGGAGAAATTGCTGATCCGGCAACCGGGAAGAAAATTATTGATTTCTCTTTGGCTCGTCATGCCATTGATACCCTGGTTCTGCTGCAGGAAAAGACCAAGGGAAACTTGGATTCAGATGAGGCGGAAATGCTGAAAAACATCTTATATGATGTAAAGATGCGCTTTGTTCAGGCTGTCCAGAATAACTCAACTACCAAAAAATCCCCTTGAAATGGCGGAAGTATATGGGGAAGCGCTTGTTGTACGGGCACCGGCCAAAGTAAATCTTACTCTGCGTATTCTTGGTAAGCGGCCTGACGGTTATCACAATCTTGATTCGGTGATGCAGAAGATAGAGCTTGCCGATATCATCAGTATCAGGTGCTCCAAGCAGCCCGGTATTCACCTGTCCTGTCCAGGGTCAGACCTTCCGGAGAATGAATCAAACCTGGTGTGGAAGGCTGCAGCGGCTTTTTTACGGGCAACTGACAGAACAGCAGATTGCGGTGTCTCCATTGTTTTGGAGAAACATATTCCGGTGGCTGCCGGACTTGGTGGGGGGAGTAGCGATGCCGGGGCCGTTTTAACAGGTCTTAATCGCCTCCTGCATGCCGATTTGTCTGAGGATGCTTTGCTCGACCTTGGTCGTTCGCTTGGTGCGGATGTCCCTTTTTTTGTTGTCCCTCACCATGCTGTACGTGCAACTGGTATCGGTGATAAAATGATACCGGTTTTTTCTCTTTCCGATTGTACACTTCTTCTTGTTAATCCGGGCTTTTCTGTATCGACCGCCTGGGTTTATAAAAATTTTACATTGACAAGGGCGGATAAAGTTTCTAATCTGTCTGATTCTCGTAAAAAAGATAACTTGAGCGAGTTACCAGATCCACTTTTTAATGATCTGGAAAAGGTGACTATTGAACGCTATCCTGAGCTTGCAGTTATCAAAAATTTCTTGTTAGACAACGGTGCCTCAGGCGCCTTGATGTCTGGAAGCGGACCTACTGTTTTTGGGGTTTTTCCAGATTCTCTTGGTGTTGCATCAAGTGATTTACATCACTGTGCCGATGAGCTGACAAAGAAATATGGATCAGGGGTCTTTATCACCAGGGTCCTTTGTAACTAGTGTTTATCCGGAAACGGTCTTTTTGTCCGATCTCTGTGTTGTTGAAAAAAAATATCATCTTGATATATGGTTATATATCCATTGTGTGATTTTTTTTCACGGCTCGAAATATTGTAAGTTCACTTGCATGATCTTGAACAAAAAGACATAATTCTCTGGATGGAAACTGACTTGACCTGTAGGGGCGTGGCGAAGTGGTTAACGCATCGGGTTTTGATCCCGACATTCGGAGGTTCGAACCCTCCCGCCCCTGCCAAGTAATCAGATATAAAAAACGCACTAAAATCTTACTGAGAACAGATTATGGCCAATGTTATTAAGATATTTTCCGGAAATGCCAACCCTGTAATGGCTCAGGAAATTGCTGATTTTCTGCGTATTCCACTTTCTGAGGCTGATGTCAGACAATTCAGCGATGGGGAGGTTTTCGTTGAGATAAAAGAAAATGTTCGCGGTGCGGATGTTTTTATTGTTCAGCCCACCTGTACACCAGTCAATGATAATCTCATGGAACTGGTAATTATGGTTGATGCCCTCAGGCGTGCCTCGGCAAGAAGGATCACTGCTGTTGTGCCTTATTACGGATATGCCCGGCAGGATAGAAAGGTCGCTCCGCGGGTTCCGATTTCCGCTAAGGTCGTCGCCGAAATGTTCATGGCTGTGGGTGTACGAAGAGTGCTCAGTATGGACCTTCATGCCGGTCAGATTCAGGGCTTTTTTAATATACCTGTGGATCATCTCTACGCGGCCCCGGTTATTCTTGATTACATTAAGGATAAATTTTCCAATGTTGTTATGGTTTCGCCTGATGCCGGTGGCGTAGAAAGAACCCGTGCCTTTGCTAAAAGGCTTGATGCTGGGTTGGCTATCATCGATAAACGTCGAGATCGGCCAAACGAATGTGAGGCCATGCATGTTATCGGTGATGTCAAAGGGAAGACTGCTATCCTTCTTGATGATATGGTGGATACCGCCGGTACGCTGTGTAGTGGGGCTGCTACCCTGATCGAGCATGGAGCAAACGAAGTGCATGCCTGTTGCTCCCATCCGGTACTCTCCGGCCCGGCTGTTGAGCGCCTGACAAATTCGAAAATTAAATCATTGGTGGTCACAAATTCCATTCCATTGCGGGGGGATGCTTTGAAGTGTGACAAGATTAAAGTGCTGTCTGTGTCTCATTTGTTGGCGCAGGCCATTGACTGCATTCATAATGAAGGATCCATCAGTTCGCTGTTTGTGTAATTGGTGTATTGAAAATAGAAAGAACTCGTTTGAGTTTAAAAAAATACTGAGAGAAAGCCTGGCCTCGGTCATTGTTGAGACCGCAGAGTCAGGGTAAGGAGGAACGTATGCTTCAAGTAGACATGTCTGCTTCAAAAAGAGAAGGTTTTGGTAAAGGTGCCATGCGTCGTCTGCGTGTGAGCGGAAGCACACCAGCGGTATTGTACGGAAATGATAAAGAAGTTTATTCGCTGCAGCTTGAGACTATTCCTTTCGTAAAAACCCTGCATAAGATCAGTCGAAAGAATGCCGTGGTACAGCTCTCCATTAATGGCGACGATATGCGTCATGTGCTTGTCAAGGCTATTCAGACTGACCCTGTACACGACACCCTGATTCATGCAGATTTTTATGAAATTGATATGGCTGCAGTCAGACGGTTTACAGTTCCCCTGCAAATGACCGGCAAGGCAAAAGGGTTGGAATTTGGAGGTGAGCTGGTGGTCCATAAGGCTGCAATCGAACTTGATGGTGCTCCCCTTGACATTCCCGATGCTATTAAAGTAGACGTCTCCGGGCTTGGCATTGGAGATTCCATACTTTTCTCCGATCTGGAATTACCGGGTGAGGTGAAGATGGTCGCAGATGCTTCCAGGCTTTGTGTTGAGGTTGTCGTCCCCATGGCCTGATACCTGAAAGGGATTCTGCTTTATTTGTCCGGAAGGGTTTCATCCCTTCCGGACTTTTTTTTTGGGGAGTGGAAAAATGGTTGAAGAGACTTTTCTTATAGTTGGGCTTGGTAATCCCGGTGCAACCTACGGGGAAACCAGGCATAACGTAGGATTCCTTGTTGTAGATGCACTTGCACGTCATCAGGGTTTAAGTTTTGATTCCGGGAAATGGGATGGGCTGTTCTGTCGGGCGTCATTTTGGGGGGCTCGTATTTTTTTGCTTAAACCTCAGACATTTATGAATCTTTCCGGAAAAACAGTGGTCCGGTTTGCTGATTTTTTCAAGATCCCTCCTGACCATATCCTTGTCATTCATGATGATCTTGATATGCGTCCCGGGCGTCTTAAGCTGGTTAGTGGCGGAGGGCCAGGCGGCCATAACGGGATTCGTTCACTGATTCAATGTCTTGGCAGTAAAGAGTTTTTCAGGTTGAAATACGGTATCGGCAAACCAGGGCAGCAGGGAGTTCATGCAGAGATACCGGTGGAAAAATATGTACTGACACCCTTTTCTCAAGATGAAAAAAAGTTACTGGAGGAGAGGCTGGAGTTACTCGTTGATGGCATAGAGATGTTTGTCAAATCCGGTGGTCAACAAGCCATGAATATTCTTAACGTAGTCAAGTAAGAGACCTGAAGATACTCAGCTTAGATGTTTTTTAAAGGCGTGATTGGAAAAAGTATGGTATAATGATTATTTGGTGGTGATTTCAAAGACTCCACTTGATTTATTACGTTGCAGCTTACTTAGCATTTGAGAAGATTGTACCTCTTCAATGTTTCATTGTTTATCGTAAGTTGCATGGAGATTCTATTCACACTGAAGAGTGTTCGGTGGTTTTTGTTAGCCTCGGTCTTTGTTGTCGTGGCTCTACTGTCCCCATGAGGGTGTATACCCGAATCCGGATGTCTCTTTTTCCAGGAGGATACTTTGTTTACAGAAGGTGATATGGCCGTGTATCCGGCCCACGGAGTAGGCGTTATAGAATCAATAGAAAGCCAAACGATTGGAGGAATGGATCAATCCTTTTATGTCATGAAGATTCTTGACAATGACATGAAAATCATGATTCCTACAGCGAGCAGCGATAATGTGGGTCTGCGAGCTATTATCAGCAAAAAAGAAGTAGATACTGTCCTTGATATCCTGCGAAGCCGGGATAGTGAAATCGGTACACAGACCTGGAATCGCCGTTATAGAGAATATATGGAGAAAATCAAGACCGGCTCTATCCATGAAGTTGCCGCTGTGCTTCGTGACCTGTTTTTATTGAGTGTTGATAAGGATCTTTCATATGGTGAGCGGAAGATGATGGATACAGCCAAAAGTCTTTTGGTAAAAGAGATTTCACTCGCCAGAAAGGTTGACGAGGCCAAGACCACTGCTTTAATAGAAGACATGTTTAACTAATTTATTCCTATCCACATAAGTTTACATAAACACCTTTCGCCATTACTACACCATGGCATTATGTCATGACTCTTCCTTCAGCATCTATTTCTGTTGATACGTCGCATGGTGGGATTGACCTACGTGTTTCTCCTGAACAAGCCGGTAGCAGATTTGATCATTTCCTGGTTCTGACAGTTCCTGAAACTTCACGGGTTATTCTTGTTCAATCCATACGACAGGGATTTATTCTTGTCGATGGAGAAAAGAAGAAAAGCAGCTATAGGCTGAAACAAGGGGAAAGGGTTAGCGGTACGCTCTTTCAACAGCCCTCGCCTGAATTGATAGCCGAGGAAGTTCCGTTTAGGATCCTTTTCGAGGATGACTATCTTCTCATACTCTCCAAACCACCGGGTGTGGTCGTGCATCCGGGAAGCGGCAATCCGTCCGGCACCTTGGTAAACGGTTTGCTTCATCACTGCCGTACGATAGGAGACGTCGGTGATGAAATGCGGCCTGGGATAGTGCATCGTCTTGATAAAGATACTTCCGGAATTATGGTTGTCGCAAAAACAGAGCCATGTCACCGCCTCCTTATTCAAGCCTTTAAGGCCAGGAGTGTGCAAAAAGAATATCTTGCTCTTTTATCCGGCACCTTGGGGCGGGAAACAGGGCGTGTTGTGGCCCCCATCGGCAGGCATCCTGTGCATCGACAGAAAATGGCGATCTGTGAAAGAAAGGGGCGCTATGCTGCAAGTAGCTGGCAGGTTGTGGAAGAGTATGAAACGGGGTATAGCCTGGTTCGAGTCAGGATTGAAACGGGGCGAACCCATCAGATACGTGTGCATATGGCATCCCTTGGTCATCCGGTGGCCGGCGATATGGTCTATGGCAGGGGAGGAGGTCATAAACAAAACTTTCCCAGACAGATGCTGCATGCCCATAAGTTAGGCTTTCTTCATCCGATCACAGGTCGGGAAATTGCATTTTCTGCCCCTCTTTGGCCGGATTTTCAGGAAATTCTGGAAATGTTTCGTCATCAAGGGGATGAAGAGATCGGTCCTGTCTCATGAATATTTGCGTCACCGGAGGTATTGGTTCCGGGAAAAGCCGGGTTTGTAAAGCCCTTGCAGACTTACTCTCTGCCTCAGTAATCAGTGCTGATAGCGTTTGTCGCGATCTGCTTGCTGTGAAAGGGAGAGGATGGCAAGAGGTTCGCAGTTTTTTAGGGAGCGATTTCTTTTCCAGTGACGGTCAGATAGACAGGCCAAGATTGCGTCAGGCTATCTTTTCTGATCCTGCACTTCGCAAACAACTGGATGATGCCTTGCACCCTCTGGTTAGAGAGGAACTGTTGCTTGCCGCAAGAAAGGCTAAACAGCAACGGTACGTTCTATTGACCGAGGTTCCGCTGCTTTTTGAAAAAGGGTGGCAAAGTGATTGTGACTGGACAGTACTTGTCTTTGCTGGAGAAGAGACTTGTGTCAGGCGTATCATGCTGCGTGACCGGGTTTCCGAAGAGGACGCCAGGCTGGCCCTTACCGCTCAAATGCCGTTACATGAAAAGAGGAGGCTTGCTGACTCGTTGATAGATAATTCCTCATCCTTTACTGAGACGTTGCAACAACTGAATCGACTTTCTGAAATGATCCGAGAAAGCAGTTTTTTTCATGATGAAAGAATACCTTGAAAAGATGATGGAAAATGCTTGACAGGGTTTCGGTGAATTCGTAATATAAGGATCAATCTAAAATTTTATTCCTTCCTAACCTTGATCAGGTAAAAAATACAATAAACCTATAGTAACGACTACTAAGTTCTGCAGTGAACTGGATCGACAAGTTAATGAAGAAATTCAAAGTCCTGTTCGGATTTGTCTTCACAATATAATCATTTCATTCATTTCCTATCTTTCGTTAACCTACTGTCAATATACTTAATCATCGGGAACCAGTCGTTTCTCTTTTGTTGTCTGATCAATGTTGTTCTTGGAAGGAATTACCATCAGTAGCTGAAAGAAAGCATTCCGATTTTAGATTTTAATACCTCAAAAAAATTCTTTGTTATTCCTGACAAAGAGCTACAGAATATTCTACGTAATAAATGCTACCCTGCCAACAGCCTTCTAAAGGAGAACAGAATTAATGAATCTGGCTGAATTAAAACTCAAAAAAATTGTCGAACTCGTTAAGCTTGGGCGTAAGCTTAAGATAGAAGGCGTGAGTACCTTGCGCAAGCAGGAGCTCATTTTTGCCATCCTCCAGGCCCAGGCTGACGATGACGGAAAGATGCGGGGAAGCGGTGTCCTTGAAATCCTTCCGGACGGATTTGGTTTTTTGAGAGCACCTGATTATAATTATCTGCCGGGTCCGGATGATATCTATGTCTCTCCTTCCCAGATACGTCGCCTGGGGCTGAGAACTGGTGATACTGTGGAAGGGCTGGTCAGATCTCCCAAAGAGGGAGAGCGCTATTTTGCTCTGCTTAAAGTAGAGGCCATTAACTTCGATCCCCCGGAAGCGAATAAAAAGAAGACTGTATTTTCCAATCTCACCCCTCTTCATCCCGAGGAGAAGTTGAATCTTGAGTGGCAGCCGGATAACTATTCCATGCGCATTATTGATATGATGTGCCCTATCGGTAAGGGACAGCGAGGTCTCATTGTGGCTCCACCCAGAACCGGTAAAACCGTGCTGATCCAGAAAATTGCAAACTCCATTGTTCGGAATCACAAAGAAGTCTATCTGATTGTTCTGCTCATCGATGAGCGACCGGAAGAAGTGACTGAAATGCAGCGATCAGTCAAGGCTGCCGAGGTGGTCAGTTCGACCTTTGACGAGCCTCCTCAGCGTCATATTCAGGTCGCAGAGATGGTTATAGAGAAGGCAAAACGATTGGTAGAGCATAAGAGAGATGTGGTTATTCTGTTAGATAGTATCACGCGCCTTGCTCGGGCATATAATACCGTAACTCCTTCCAGCGGTAAAATTCTTTCCGGTGGTGTTGAAGCCAATGCACTCTTTCGGCCTAAGCGATTTTTTGGGGCAGCAAGAAATATAGAGGAAGGAGGAAGCCTGACCATTTTGGCCTCAGCTCTGGTCGAGACCGGCAGTCGCATGGATGAGGTTATCTTCGAGGAGTTCAAGGGGACTGGTAATATGGAGATAGTTCTTGATCGGAAAATGTCAGATAGGCGTATATACCCTGCCGTCGATGTTAAGCGTTCCGGGACGCGTAAAGAGGATTTGCTTCTCAAGCCAGAAGTACTCAATCGCGTCTGGATCCTTCGTAAGTTGCTTGCCTCTATGAATCCTGCTAATGGTATGGAGTTTCTCCTTGATAAAATGAAACACCAGAAGAGCAATGAAGAATTTCTGGATTCCATGAACACTTGATGGCATCTGTTTTTGAACTTGTTGGGCGAAATTCCTGAAAGATCGGTTCTTTTCTCTAATTTTTGTTGAAATTCCTGGCCGGTCTATTATAATCTTCTTCTTTGCAACTGCTTACAAACGAATGTGAACTGAACGAGTCACTTTTTTTAAAAGGAATAAAAATCATGAGAAACGATATTCATCCGCAATATAATAAGATAAAAGCTGTCTGTGGTTGTGGTAACGTAATAGAGCTGGGGTCAGTGAATACAGAAATGAGTGTGGAAATCTGTTCTGCCTGTCATCCTTTTTTCACCGGAAAACAGAAACTGATTGATACTGCCGGTCGGATTGAGAAATTCAAAAAACGTTACGCCAAACATTTCGAAGACAAAAAATAACATGGCTGGCTGTCTTGATAATGACAGTCTCCCTATCTCTGCTGTTTTTTTCAATGATCCGCAACCGTGACACTGGTTGTGGATCATTCTTCTTTTTGGTAAGAGTTCATTCCCCGCGCATATTCATCTGTTTTGGATCCCTTATATAAGGGATTATGGTTTACAGGCCAGAATAGACGAATCTGAAGTAGTGGTAATCTCTTACAGTTCTTAGTCTTGCCAAGAATTATAGCCCTTGGTGAACTCTAATTCTTTTTCTACTCCTGGCCTTAATCGGAACTCAATCTATGATCGTTAAACTTGCTGATCTTGATGAAAAGCTTTCCCATCTTGAAGGAAGACTCTCTGACCCTTCTCTGATTGCAGACCAGAATGCCTATCAGAAGGTAGCCCAGGAACATTCCCATCTCTCTAAACTCCAGATTAAGTACTACGCCTTGAACAGGATACGAAAAGATATTACGGAAAATCGTGAACTGTTGCAGCAAGGAGATGATGATCAGGAGTTCCTTGATATGGCACGTGAAGAAATTGATGAGCTGCTGGCAAGGGAGAAGAAAATAGAACAGGATATTAAATTGTTGCTCCTGCCCAAGGATCCAAACGACGAGCGTAATATTTTTCTGGAGATCAGAGCAGGGACAGGAGGTGACGAGGCTGCACTCTTTGTAGCCGATCTGTTCCGCATGTATTCCCGTTATGCAGAATCTCAGGGCTGGAAGGTCGAAATCATGAGTTCCAATCCCTTGGGGATTGGTGGTTTTAAAGAAATTATTGCCTTGATAAGCGGTGATTCTGTTTATTCCAGACTTAAATATGAGAGTGGCGTGCATCGAGTGCAACGGGTTCCAGAGACCGAGACGCAGGGACGTATTCATACATCCGCTGTGACCGTGGCCATTCTCCCGGAAGCAGATGAGGTTGAGTTGAATATCAACATGAGTGAACTTAAGTTCGATGTCTATCGCGCCCAAGGCCCTGGGGGACAGTCTGTCAACACTACTGATTCTGCGGTACGAATCACGCACCTTCCCACTGGTCTGGTGGTGACCTGCCAGGATGAGAAATCTCAGCACAAGAACAAGGCCAAGGCTCTGACTGTTCTTCGAGCTCGTCTTTTGGATAAATTGGAACAGGAACACCATGATCGAATTTCCCAGGATAGAAAAAGTCAGGTTGGCAGCGGCGATCGCAGTGAACGCATACGGACCTATAATTTCCCGCAAGGCAGAATGACGGACCATCGCATTAATCTGACTCTGTATAAGCTCGAAACGATCATGACAGGTAAGCTCGATGAGGTCATCGTTCCGCTAATTACCCACGATCAGGAAGTAAAATTAAAACAGATCCAGTAAACTGATGCTTGTTCGTGACCTGCTTCATCTTGCCAGTTCAAGGCTTGAACGTGCTGGAGTTGAAGGGGCTGATACTGATGCCTGGATGCTCCTGGGCCACTGTCTTGGGAAGAGCCGTGCCGCCCTCTACCTCGTAGCCGATGAAGAGGTCGAAAAGGAGAACGAAGATCGCTTTTTTGCCCTGCTGGCTCGCCGGGAAC
Source organism: Pseudomonadota bacterium (assembly GCA_018820855.1). Classification (GTDB taxonomy): domain Bacteria; phylum Desulfobacterota; class Desulfobulbia; order Desulfobulbales; family Desulfocapsaceae; genus Desulfocapsa. The sequence goes on from JAHJNL010000090.1 coordinate 34,003, forward strand.
TACGTGAGCCGCTGGCCTACATAGTTGGAGAACAGGAGTTTTGGTCTCTTGATTTTGTCGTGAGTCCGGATGTTCTTATTCCCAGACCTGAAACCGAGCTTCTTTTGGAAAAGGGATTGTCATTTTATAAAAAGAAAAAGGATACAAAGGGTATTCTTCTTGATCTTTGTTGCGGCAGCGGGGTGATTGCTGTAGTTCTGGCCCGTGAGCTTGGCCGACCGGTGATCGCAGTTGATCTCTCTTGTGAAGCCCTTCGGCTTGCACAGGAAAATGCCATCAGGCATGATGTCGCTCATCTGATCTCTTTTATCCGGGCAGATCTCTTTTCAGCTGTTCTTCCCAGGCCCGTATTTTCTCTTGTCCTTTCCAATCCCCCATATATAAGTGAAGAGGCTTTGGAGCAGGGACTGCAACCGGAAGTTGATTGGTATGAACCGCGTCTAGCCCTTGATGGTGGAAAAAAGGGCCTGGATATTATCAGGATAATTAGAAGAGAGCTTCCTTCTCGTCTGCTGCCCGGGGCAGAATTTTTCATGGAGATCGGGGCTGATCAGGGAAATGAGGTTCTTTCCCTCTTTGGCTCTGGAGAAGAACAAGAGAACCCGTTTTCATTTCAAGAAATTATTAAAGATTATGCTGGGCATGATCGGATTCTTCATGCACAAATGGGGAACCAGTCTGTTAAACGTCCTCCTCATTAATGTCAAGGTGGCATAGGTATGGAAAAATTAGTCATAGAGGGTGGAAAACCCCTAACTGGTGAGGTCTGGATCAGTGGTGCAAAAAATGCAGCACTGCCGCTCATTGCCGCTACCCTTCTTGCACCGGGAGTCCATGTCCTGCATAATATGCCGGATCTTCGTGACACCAGAACGATTCTTCTCCTTTTGGAATCCCTTGGACTTACCTGGGAAAGGCAGGGAAGTACCTTGCGCATTGACGGCTCCGGTCTTCGGTATTCCGAGGCTTCGTATGATCTGGTAAAGACCATGCGGGCTTCCATCCTTGTTCTGGGCCCGCTTCTGGCAAGACTTGGCCGGGCCAAGGTCTCAATGCCCGGCGGCTGTGCTATTGGGGCCCGTCCTATTAATTTTCATCTCATGGGCTTTGAACAGCTGGGAGTTCGCTGTCTCCTTGAACATGGATATGTTGATGCACAGATAGACGGAAGAATGCATGGAGGGACGGTCTATTTTGATATACCCTCGGTCACGGGCACTGAGAATCTGCTGATGGCAGCAGCCCTTGCCAAAGGGACAACGGTGATTAAAAATGCCGCGCGCGAGCCGGAGATAGGGAATCTTATCGATATGCTCACTGCGATGGGTGCAGAGATTGAGGGGCGAGACAGTGATCGTCTTACCATTCATGGAGTTGAGAGCCTTACAGCAAGTGAGAGTACTATTATTCCTGATCGCATCGAAACAGGTACATATGCCATTGCCGTGGCTGCAGCAGGAGGAGACGCTGTTATCTCCGGATGTAATCCCAACCACCTGCCTTCGCTTCTTGATAAATTACGGTTGGCAGGAGTTTCGGTCTCGTCTGGAGAGGATTTCCTGCGTATTTCCGCTCCGCAAGGAGGTAAAAACAGGATTAAGCCGGTAAATGTAACCACCATGCCCTATCCCGGTTATCCAACTGACCTCCAGGCCCAGTTTATGGCCCTGATGTCACTCAGTTCTGGTGTCTGTGTCATTCATGAGACCATTTTTGAAAACAGATTTATGCATGTTGCAGAATTGCAGCGCATGGGCGCAGATATACAAATAGATGGCCGATCCGCGATGGTCAAGGGCTTGGGCGATAATCTGCTCACAGGGGCTCAGGTGATGGCTACAGACCTTCGGGCCAGTTCTTCACTGGTAATAGCCGGACTTGCTGCAAAGGGAAGGACAGATATTTCTCGTATCTATCACCTGGAGCGGGGCTATGAAAAAATGGTGGAAAAACTTACTGGTCTGGGAGCGACTGTCTGGAAAGAAAAGGAGTAAGACAGAGGGTGTTTAAGGCAGAGGAAAAAAGACCGTGAACTTTGCTCCTCCGAGAGTTGAGCGTCCCACTTCAATGCTGCCCTGGTGTCCATCCACTATCTGTTTGACAATGGCCAGTCCCAGGCCTGTGCCGTCAAGCCGCCTGGTATAAAAAGGCTCAAATATTTTGTCTTCTTTTCCTGGACTGATTCCTGGTCCATTGTCTTCTATTGTTAGTAGAAATCCCTCCTGCTGTTCACTGTTTTTTTCTTCTTTTGTCTCGATCAGAATTTTTTCTTTTCCTTTGGGACAGAAGGCAAGTGCATTTTGAAAGATATGGTTGAGGAGGGTAAAGAGCTGGTACTCGTCTGCCCAAACATCAAATGGTTCTCCAATTCGTATATCAAGGGTGCAACTGGTTGGCCAGGCAGGATCTGCCTGGGCTACCTCAATCACTTCTTTCAGGCAGCGTTTAAAAGAAAACCATTCTTTTTCAGCGTGTTCAGGTCTGGCAAATTTGAGGAAGTCGGAGATGGTATTGTCCAGACGATTGGACTCTCGAAGGATGATTGTTATCAGGTCCAGGTTTGTCTGCTGTTGCGGTGTATCCATCAGACTGAATTCATTGGCCAATACCTGGGCAGAACCAGAGATTGCCGTCAACGGATTCCTGAAATCATGGGCAATTCCAGCGCTCATGCGTCCGATAGCGGCAAGTTTTTCCGCCTGTTGCATCTGCCTCTCCAAACGTTCCACCTCGCTGATATCCTGAATCGTCACCACCTTACAGTTATTACAGGTGGCCTTGTCGAAGTCGGGAGTGTTGTCCTTTCCCTGGTCGTACTGGAGATTGGTATAGGAGTAGCCTATCTGTATCCGATCCCCGTTTTTCCGTTGTAATCCTGCAGAGTGACGAGATCCTTTGTCATTGAGGTCAACTTCTGAAAATATCTGGTGAAAATCTTTCTTCAATAATTCCTCAGGGCTATATCCGGTGATATGGCCTGCTGCATTGTTGGCGGAGGTGATCCGGTTTTTGTCATTTGTGGTGATGATCCCTGTGGCGATATCGTCGAAAATCTGTTTGTAGAGCAGGCTCAGTTGATCAAAACTTCGAACGGAGTCGGAAAGGGCGTCTTCTGTTGTCCGTAATCGTCCGGCAAAGAGACTGCTGAGAATGGCGGCAAGAAAAAAAGTAAGACCGTATACGGCAAAGAGGTTAATACTGGTAAGGAGGTCTATGTTATAAGTGAAGTTGTAAGGAACCTTCAGGAACTCAGGAAAGATACGATAGTATTCAAGGGTCAGAACCAGTGCATATTGAAGAGTCGCAGCTCCTGCGGCAATGAGTCCACCAAGCCGTGGCATGATGAGTCCGCCGGCAATGATGGGGAAAAAATAGATTGGGGAAAAGATCGAATGTGAGGCCCCGGTATAGTAGATGAGGATAGAGACAAAAACGGTATCAAGAAGATTCTGTTTGAAACCAAAATGTCTCGGATCTTTGACGCTCCCCAGGAGAAGAAAGCCGGAGATGATGGTTGTGGTATAGACGAGGAGAATAAAGACAGTGAGTAGGCTGGTGGGCGGAATGAGGACATTGAACTGACCGCTTTGCAGGTAAAAACTTACGCCAAGGATCAAGGTGTAAAGAATGACGCGGAGGAGCAGCATCCACAGGAGTTGATAGACCAACAGCTGCTGGACTGTATTTTGTGGAGATACCGGTTCATTGGCGGAAGAAGTGGACATAATCAAGCATCCTTTAATTGGAAAGCTGTTGAGATGTTGCGGTGGCTATAGGCTGAAGGTAAAAGACTGAAGGAAGAAGGTAACAAAAGCAATACAGGTTATTAGTTGAATTTAAGCAGAACGAGGTGGCATGGCACCGTGTCGTATTTATTTGCATCCTTTAACTTCAGTACGTTACTTGCTATTCAATGTTATATTTTTTGACTTTATAGCGTAGAGATCGAAAGCTGATGCGCAGTAGCTCGGCTGCACGCATCTTGGAGTAATCGCTTTTTTCCAGGGCCGTGTGGATCAGTTGTTTTTCAAGGTCGCCCATTACCTCTTCCAGGCCGCGCTCAAAGAGTTCCTCCTCACTGGCAACGGCTTGAAAACGGGAGTTGGGTGGTGGATCAGGTTCTTTTTTTCCGAACCTGAAGGTGGACAGGGTAAGACTGTCAGGGAGAATAATGTTGGAGGACTCCAGGGCTACCCCCCGTTCAATGATGTTTTCCAGCTCACGCACATTGCCTGGAAAATCGTAGTTCATCAAGACTTCCATGGCATAGGAAGACATCTCCTGCACCTCTTTGCCAAGGAGTTTTGAATATTTTTTTAGAAAGAAATCAACAAGAAGGGGGACATCACCCTTCCGTTCACGAAGCGGCGGCACACGAAGGGGTACGACCGCCAATCGATAGAACAGGTCTTCCCGAAAGCGACCGGACATAATTTCTTCTTCAAGAATCTTATTCGTTGCGGCAATGATGCGAACATTAACGCTTTGGATCTGTGTGGCGCCAACGGGTTTTACTTCACGTTCCTGAAGAACACGGAGCAGTTTTGTCTGGATGATGGGAGTGAGTTCGCCTATTTCATCCAGAAAGGCTGTCCCATTATTGGCCAGCTGAAATAAGCCCTGTTTATCACTGATGGCACCGGTAAAGGCTCCTTTGACATGACCGAAGAGTTCACTTTCCATGAGGTCTTCAGGGATAGCACTGCAGGTAATGGGAATAAATTGCTGGTCTGCTACTTTGGAATGACGGTGGATGGCCTGGGCCACCAGTTCTTTTCCTGTTCCTGATTCACCATAGATAAGGACATTGGCCGGGGTCGGAGCAATGCGTTTGATCATTTCAAAAATTTTGATCATTTCCCGGCTTTCACCGATGATTTCCGGAAAGGCTTCGGCTATAGACCGTGCTTCGGCTATTTGATTACCTTTAGAGGTTGCCGAACAAATAACCGACTTGATTTCTTCGACATTGAAGGGTTTGCTGATGTAGTCGAATGCACCGTTTTTCATGGCGGAAACAGCATCATTCGGTGAGGCGAAGGCCGTAATCATGACCACGGGCAGGGTAGGGGTCCGTTCTTTGATACCGTACAAGAGCTCCAGGCCATCCATGCCGTCCATGCGGATGTCACTGATAACCAAGGAGAAATCTTGTTTTTCAATCAGCTCTAGTGCGCTGCTGCCATTATGGGCGGTTTCTACCTGGTATCCTTCCTTAACAAGGAGGATCTTGAGAAAATCCCGCATACTACGTTCGTCGTCGACAACGAGGATTGGATTCATTCTTTTTTGAAGCAAAGTGAACAGGTGCTCAGTGACACCAGTTTTATATTGAGTTGGCTTGAAAGCAACAATTACTCTCCTTTCTAACCTGTTATTTTTTAACGTACTGCATGAAGCGGATTTTTTCCAACTATGAATGGTGGAGATGCTCTGTTTTTACACGGAGGAGGAAGAATTCTTGATTAGTTGTTCTTTTTGCTGGCGGCTGAACCTTTTGATTTCATGTTCTCGACGGGCGGCAAGTGAGCGAGAAGTTTGTTGCTCATGGTAAACGAGCTGAACCGGTCTGCGGCCGCGGGTGTATTTCGCCCCTTTCTCGGAATGATTATGTTCCTGGAACCTCTGTTCCAGGTTGGTTGTAATGCCTGTGTACAGGGTGTGATCACTGCAACGGAGCAGATATACAAACCAGGGAACAGTCTCTTTTTCCATGCTTTTTATTACAATAATTAAGTGAGAAGATGGAGGAGAACAGCTCGCTCCTAGTGCAAAAAATGGAATTTGTATGGATAAAAAAAAGACCTGGTATCTCTCATAAAGAAATATACCAGGTCTGGGAAAACAAGCAGTAAAAAAAACTGTCGTGTTAAAGTGGCCAGGATTTATTTATGGGTCGCTCGTAAAATCTTGGCCAATTCCTTGATTTCACCAAGGTCCTCAGTCATCATATTCCAACCGTACCAGTAGGCGTAGTCCGGATTGACATGGAAGAAGGCCTGGTATGCACGCATGCGGTGTTTCATGTACATGCGTAGCAGGACCTGATCGATATGAGAGAGTTCATCCAGGTTTTCGTTCCAGGCTGCGCCGTTGGTATGCATAAAACTGAGGAGGAAGGGATAGTTGAAAGGATATCCTTCCGGTTTCTTGATGATGCCATCTTTATAGAGACCTGCAACGGTCTCAATGGCTTCGGCCATCAGCCGATCAGCCTTGCCAAGTATGGAATCACCCATTTCCAGCTGCTCCCTGGCATAGGATTCAGAATGACACTGTGCACAGGTCTTGAGCATCTTGTTTCGTTCTTTTTCCCAGGAGACCTGGTCCAATCTGACCATGTCCACAGATTTTACAGCGTCAAGAATAGGCGTGGCTTCACCGGTTTCCGGGTTGAGGACACCGAGTGCTTTGAGAATGGTTACGCGATCAGCAGCTTCCTGCTTGTCTTCAGGCAGGGGCAGACGTACACCGAGAAAGCCCCAGGCCGTGTGGTTCTCGTGGGTTCCGTTAGGCAGATGACAGGTCTGGCAGGTCGGCGCCTGGGCGCCTTCGGGAAGATCTCCGGCCAGTTTGGCAAAATAACGCATTCCGTGTTTGGAGCTTGACCACATCTCCCACTGAGGATGATCATAGCCCATATGGCACTGCTGACAGGCCCTGGGGTTGGTCGCCTCTTTTTTGGAGAAGGTGTGACGGGTGTGACATTCATCACAGGAGTTTTTCTGGTAACGATATCCCTTGTCCAGCAGTTCTTTTTTCTGCTCTTCAGTCTTGATGCCCATGTTGTGACAGCCACCGCAACCGCGTCCACCCTCGATTAGTTCATCGGGAGCCATGTGGGTGGCTGGAATGGCATTGAGGGAGGTCCAGCCAAAATTATGTTTGCCCATGGCAAAGGAGTCATACTGCTCCTGATGACATTCGGCACACACTGCCTCAGAGGGCAGTTTGGCTTTTTTGTAATCTTCGGCAGTGGAGTGTTCGTCGCCGTGGCAGGTAGAACAGGTGACATCATTCTCTGAATGCTTTGATATCTTCCAGTCTGTAACCATACCGGGAGAAACCTTGGTGTGACATTCGATGCACTGGTCTGCTGCTCCAGCACTTATTGCCATGGAGAACAGAACAAAGGCACCTGCTGCCACCGTTGTTTTTAATGAATTCATTTCCCCTCCCTATAGGTGAAAATGGATAGTGATTTATCCCTGTCGTCACTCGGCAGGGAATACTCTTTTATGAGGAGAGCATTCTAGTTAAAAGCGGATCACAAAACCTTGACATAAGTCAAGTATGAGGGTATTCGCGGATATTTTCTATTCACGATTTCATATTGTTTTTGGAGATTGTTTTAAGATGCAGGGCGGAATCATCATTTTCTACTATCTTCTTGTCAGAAATGGGGAAGTAGATTAAGAAAGGTGGAATATAATACAGTGAAATCGATGGAGAGAAAGATGAGTGAGAAGACAGATGCAGAAGAGCAAAACATGATCGGGGAAACAGAGCAGGCTGATGCTCAGACACTTACCGATCATCTGCGTGAACTGACAGGTGAAGAAGAGCAAAAGATGGTTGGGGAAGTTGAGGAGTTTGATACTCAGACACTCACTGATCATCTGCGTGAACTGCGTTCCTGTCTCATCAAATCATTTCTGGCAGTTATCGCCGGTTTTGCTCTTTCCTACGGATTTATTAAGCCCATCGGCACCTTGTTTTTTAAACCATTGATCGATGTACTGCCCGAGGGCAGTTCCCTCATTTTCACCTCTTACCAGGAAGGGTTTTTTTTTATCTAAAGCTCGCTCTGGTCTGCGGTCTGCTCCTGGCAAGTCCTGTTCTTTTTTATCAGATTTGGCGCTTCATTGCCCCTGGCCTTTATAAGCAAGAGAAACGGGTGCTGGTGCCTTTCACCTTCCTTTCTACCATCTGTTTCCTTGGTGGTGCTAGTTTCGGGTATTTGGTTGTCTTTCCACCTGCTTTTCGTTTTCTGGTTGGCTATTCCAACGAATTTCTCACCTCAATGCCTGCCGTCAGCGAATATTTTTCTCTGGCCCTGCGTCTTCTCATAGCCTTTGGCGTCATCTTTGAGATGCCGGTACTCATGGTATTTCTGGCAAAGATAGGGGTTGTCACAGTACCCTTCCTTAATCGTAACCGAAAGTATGCCATCCTCATCAATTTCATCATCGCCGCCATTCTCACTCCCACTCCTGATGTGGTCAATCAGTTGATGATGGGCGTTCCGCTAATGGTTCTCTATGAAATCAGCGTGGTCGCGGTATGGCTTTTCGGGAAAAAAACTTTTGCCGATTTTCAGGAGAAGGGAATGGTGGAGTTTGATTCGGAATCTTCTGAAAAGAATGAATAAACATTTTCCGCGATTCTGGATTTCTTGCCTCTGATACGGTATAAGGGATGAGCAGTGAATAACGA
>JAHJNL010000091.1 GCA_018820855.1 Pseudomonadota bacterium
ATGGTGGAGGCGGCGGGAGTCGAACCCGCGTCCAAAAATGCTCCCCTCCCGTATCTACATGCTTAGTCCCGAACTTTAAGCTTCGCGTCAGGGGCCCCGCCGGAACAAGGGTATCATGACGCTAGCCTGTAGTTCTCGTCCTCCTGCTACAGGCATCGCAGGAGGACCAGCCCATTGAGTCGGCGCTCCGGTCCGGTCTTATGGGCGAAGACCGGGGGAACGGCACAGCAGACTAAGCTGCCAGTGCGTAGTTATAATCGTCGGCGATTATAATTAAAGTTCCATCAGTTTAACGAGCAGACAGAAGCTCGGCATGCAACGTAAAGCTTACACATCCCTGTCGAAGCCGTTTCGCCCCCATATTTTAGAGTTTAATAAATAAAATTTTAGTTTCTCAGTGTTAACCAACCTGATTATGGCGCATTACCCGCTGGAGTTCACGGTCGCTCTGCTTTTCTTTCAGACTGGCTCGTTTGTCGTACTGCTTTTTACCGCGGGCAAGACCCAATTCAACCTTGGCCTTCCCATTCGCTATAAAGTAAATCTTTAGTGGGATCAGCGCAAGGCCCTTCTCTTTTAATTTTCCGATTAGCTTTTGCAGTTCCCTTTTGTGGAGCAGGAGTTTGCGTACCCGCATGGGTTCATTAGGGTTGTGGGTGGCAAAGCTGTAAAAAGAAATATGAACGTTGTGGAGGTAGAGTTCTCCCCGATTATCAATCTGGGCATAGCCGTCACGCAGGTTGGCTTTACCGGCCCGCAACGATTTGACCTCAGGCCCGCTCAACATTATACCTGCCTCGTAAGTGTCATCGATGTGGTAGTCGTGGAAGGCCTTTTTATTTTTGGCGACGATCTTGACCGCCTTGCTGGTGTCTTTTATTCCCATTACTTACAGTATTAAGGTGATTGTACTCTTTGTGTGTTTATTCAGCGGTTACCCGCATGGCTTCTTCATAGGTGGTAATTCCTGCCTTGACCTTTTCCCAAGCGTCCTCACGTAATGTAGTCATTCCTTCGCGGATTGCAAGCTGCCTTATTTCGTTGGTGTTTCGTCGGTCACCGATCATTTTTTTCATCTGTTCGGAGAGCGGGAACAGTTCGAAAATTCCGCATCTTCCCTTATATCCGGTTCCCCGGCAATGTCTGCAGCCCTTTCCCCGTTTCAGGGTGTAGACATCGTTTTCCGCCACCGGGAAACCGCATTTCAGCAGCTCTTCTCCCGTCATGGTAAAAGATTCGGCGCATTGAGAACAGATAGTGCGCACCAGGCGCTGGGCCAGGGCTCCGAGGAGGGTGGAAGAGATAAGAAAGGGTTCCAGGCCGAGATCCATGAGGCGGACAATGGACGAGACGGCATCATTGGTGTGCAGGGTGGAAAAGACAAGGTGACCGGTCATGGCAGCCTGTACGGCATGCGAGGCGGTGTCGAGGTCGCGGATCTCGCCGATCATGATGATGTCCGGATCCTGGCGCAGGATATTGCGGAGGATGGTGGAAAAAGTGACATCAATGAGGGGCTGGATTGAGATCTGGTTAAATTCCTCATGGATCATTTCAACCGGGTCTTCCACTGTGACGATATTTTTTTCCGGAGTGGAGATCTTTTCCAGGGTGGAGTAGAGGGTGGTGGACTTACCCGAGCCGGTCGGGCCGGTGACCAGGACAATGCCGTGGGGCGAGTTGATAAATGAATTGTAAACTATCCGGTCCCTTTTGGAAAAACCCAGGTTGTCCAGATCCTGAAAGATCACATTAGGATCCAGAATACGCATGACCACCTTTTCTCCAAAAGCGACCGGGACTGTGGAAACACGAACCTCGGCCTCTTTATCTCCGCCCATAGCCAGTTTGATGCGGCCGTCCTGCGGCCTGCGTTTTTCGGCAATATCCAGTCGGGCCAGAAACTTGATGCGGGCTGTAATGGCCGAATGCACCGCCTTGGGCAGGTTGTAGATGGTGTGCAGGGCTCCGTCTATACGGAAGCGGATCATGCAGTTGTTGCGTTTGGGTTCCACATGAATATCGCTGGCAGTCTGGTCCAGGGCATAGTTGAAGAGATGATTGACTGCCGATTTGATGTGTTGATCGGAGGAGGAGATTTCTTTGGAAGAGGAAATTTTGACAAACTGCTCCAGGTTGCCGATATCCAATGATCCGCCAACGCCAGGGCCTCCGAACTGGCTTTCTGCAGCACTGATGGAACGCTGGAAGCCGAAGAATTCGGACAGAATTTTTTTGATGTCGGATTTTGGCGAGAGATAGCGTTTGACCTTCACCTGGTTGGCCTGCTCGATGTCTTTCAGAGCCGTGGTGTTGTCCGGATGGTAGACAGCCACCTCCAGAATACCGTTCTGGAAGTTGAAGGGGAGGAGCATGTGGTTCAGGGCAAAGTTTTTGGAAATGGTCTTGGTGACCGTGTCCATATCCAGATTGAGAGGATCCAGTTTCTTAAAAGGGATATTGCAGGATTGGCTCACTGCCTGCATAATGGTATCTTCATCCAGGGATTTTCCCTTTATGCCACCAACATCCAAATTGAAAGAAACAATGACATCCACTAAATCCGGAAAACTTTTATCCAGTTCTCTGGCGTCTCCGAATTGTTTGAGGAGTTTTTGGCGCTGTTTACCTTTTTCAAGGGTGATAAACTGCCGTTGCTTTTGGGTGATGAGTCCCTTTTTGTTCAGGAGATCAAGCAGGGCGTCGCTGTTGAGAAAATTCATTTAGATACCTTTTGCCGGTGTGAAACCGGAAACTTCTAACAATATTGCATGACTGTACTCCAGCTATTCTGCTCTTTTCCTGCCACTTTATCAAGGAACTTTCTCTGTTGCTTGTTGTTTTAGGGCTGTGGCGGACTAAGTAAAAACTTTCGTTTTCAACTGGGGCGGCTATCTGTTATAAACAAGGGAAAGTCTCACTCTGGATAACATCTCGTTACGAGTCTCTTACAAATACGCCTGAACCATTCATCAAATATAGGAAATGCTCATGTCAGCCACTGTCAGTCAGTTGTACCGAAAAACCGGTGAGGATCGAGAATACTGTTTTAATATTGAATCGAACCGTCCTCTGACGGATGAGGAGAGGAAGCGTTTGCAGCTGATCCTGGCCGACGGCTTTCTCGCCGGTTCCGTATCGACGAAGACCGGATTGACAGGGGAGCGGGTGGTGGAAGTCGGGCCCAGGCTCAATTTTGCCACGGCCTGGTCTTCCAATATGGTTTCTATCTGTCGGGCCACGGGGCTTGATTGCGTCAGTCGGGTGGAACGTTCCCGCCGGTATCAGGTGGGCGAGGCTAAGGACCTGCAGGAGTTTGTCCGCAATAACCATGACCGGATGACCGAGTGCTCTTATCCCGCGTCGCTTACCACCTTTGAGACAGGGATTCAGCCTGAACCGGTCTATGATGTGGATATGAAGGCCAAGGGCCCGGATGCACTGCTTGATATTCCCGGGATTTCCATGGATGAGCGGGATCGGAATTTTTATTATGACTATTTTGTCGGCAAGCATGACCGCAATCCCACCATCGTCGAGATCATGGATCTGAATAATGCCAACTCCGAGCATTCACGCCACGGCTTTTTCCGAGGGCAGCAGGTCATAGATGGTGAGGTGCAGGAAGAAACCCTCTTTGGTCTGGTGATCGAAACCCTTAAACAAAATCCCAAGGGCAGCCTGGTGGCTTTTAAGGATAATTCCAGCGTGGTTCGAGGCCATGATATCCAAACCCTCATTCCCGATGTTCCCGGTCTGCCGTCTGGTCTTGATATCGCAGATGTCCGCTACCATGTCCTGCTTACGGCAGAGACCCATAACTTTCCCACCGGTGTGGCCCCCTTTCCCGGGGCCGAGACCGGGACGGGTGGCCGTATTCGTGACGTGCAGGGAACGGGCAAGGGCGGTTTTGTGGTGGCCGGAACTTCCGGTTACTGCGTGGCAAATCTCCATATTCCGGGCTATACGTTGCCTTGGGAAGGTTCTTATCAGTGTCCCGACAACCTGGCCTCTGCTCTGGAGATCGAGATCGAGGCCAGTAACGGGGCCTCTGATTACGGCAATAAATTCGGCGAACCAATGATCCAGGGGTTTACCCGCTCTTTTGATCTGCGCCTGGAAAACGGTGAGCGCTGGGGCTTTCTCAAGCCCATCATGTTCACCGGTGGTATCGGTCAGATCGACGACCGGCATACGGCCAAGGACAAAGAGCTGAAAGGCATGAAAATCGTTCAGGTGGGCGGGCCTGCCTACCGGGTCGGGTTTGGCGGCGGGGCGGCCTCTTCCATGCTGCAGGGAGAAAATGTCTCGGAGCTGGACTTCAATGCCGTGCAGCGTGGCGACGCGGAGATGGAGCAGAAAATGAACCGCGTCATCCGGGCCTGCAACGAGATGGGCGATAAGACGCTCATCGATGTTATCCATGATCAGGGAGCAGGCGGGCCGGCCAATGTCCTCAAAGAGCTGGTGGAACATTCCGGAGGCCGCATCGAGATCCGTAATATCCGGGTGGGCGACCCCACCATGTCGGTGCTGGAGATCTATGTGGCGGAATACCAGGAACGGAACGGTTTTCTCATCAGTCCGAAAAATATCGAGCAGTTCCAGGCCATCTGTGAGCGTGAGAAGGTGGGCTGCGAGGTCCTGGGTGAGGTTACCGGCGATCTCCAGTTTGTGGTGCATGACGAACGGGATGATTCCACTCCCGTGGATATAGACCTGTCAGAGCTACTCGGCGATATCCCGCGCAAGACCTTTGAGGATACGCGTATCGATCCGCAGCTGCACCCCCTGGAGCTGCCGGCTGATCTGACGGTGCGTGAGGCCCTGCATGATGTCCTGCGCCTGGTTTCCGTAGGTTCCAAGCGTTTTCTTGTCAACAAGGTGGATCGGGCCGTGACCGGACTCATTGCCCGTCAGCAGTGTTGCGGACCGCTGCAGTTGACGGTGAGCGATGTGGCAGTGGTGGCCCAGTCGCATTTCAGTCTGAGCGGTGGGGCAACCGCCATTGGTGAGCAGCCGCTCAAGATGCTGGTTAATCCTGCGGCAGGTGCCAGAATGGCCGTGGGTGAATCCTTGACCAACCTGGTCTGGGCCGCCATTGATGATCTGGAAGAGGTCAAATGTTCTGCCAACTGGATGTGGGCACCCAAGCTTGCCGGTGAGGGGGCCGCGTTGTTTGATGCGGCCAAAGGCATGTGCGATGCCATGATTGCAGTGGGCATGGCCGTAGACGGCGGTAAGGACAGTCTTTCCATGGCCACCATGGTGGGCGATGAGGTGGTCAAGTCGCCCCGTGAACTGGTCATTTCCGCCTATGCGGCCATGAGCGATATTCGTAAGGTCATTACTCCGGATGTGAAACGGCCCGGTGCCTCCTCATTGCTCTTTATCGATCTTGGCAATGGCAAGAACAGGCTGGGAGGCTCGGCGCTGGCCCAGACCCGTAGCCGGCTGGGCAACGACTGTCCGGACATGGATGAGCCGAAACTCCTGAAACAGGCCTTTCTTGCTGTGCAGGAGGCCATTGAAAAGGGCTTGATCAAGGCAGGACATGACCGCAGCGATGGTGGTCTTATTACCACCGTTCTGGAAATGGCCTTTTCCGGAAACTGCGGCCTTGATCTGCAGCTGCAGACTTCCGATTCTGCTCTGGCCGCCCTCTTTTCCGAAGAGCTGGGGCTGGTGCTGGAATGCGCTGATGAAAATCTTATCGTCCTGCAGGATCTTCTCGACAGCTATGGAGTCTCTGCCATCATCCTTGGCAGCACTGTGCAGGAGAAGAAGATACAGATCCGGGTCAGCGGAGAGTTGGTGCTGGATGAAGATATGCGCCTGCTGCGTGAGTGGTGGGAGGAGACCAGTTATCAGCTGGAACGACTGCAGGTGAATCCCGATTGCGCCGATGAAGAGAAGAAAAATTGTTACGACCGCAAGGGACCGCACTACCATCTCAGTTTCTCGCCGCAACCGGCACCTGCCGAGCTTCTGGCACGAACGGACAAGCCAAAGGTAGCTATCCTGCGGGACGAGGGTTCCAACTCTGACCGGGAGATGAGTTCCGCCTTTTACGCCGCAGGATTTGAACCATGGGATATCACCATGAGTGATCTCCTGGCTGGACGCATCACCTTGGACGGTTTTCGGGGGCTTGCTGCAGTGGGTGGATTCTCATATGCCGATGTCCCGGAATCAGCCAAAGGCTGGGCCGCCACCATCCGCTTCAATGATACTCTGAAGAAGATGTTCCGCGAATTTTATGACCGCCCCGATACTTTCAGCCTCGGTATCTGCAACGGTTGCCAGCTTTTTGGCCTCTTGGGTTGGGTTCCCTGGCAGGATCTTGCGGCAGAAGAGCAACCCCGATTTGTGCACAATCTCTCCGGTCGTTTTGAGTCACGCTGGAGCACAGTGAAGGTTGGCAAGAGTCCAGCTCTCATGCTCAAGGGGATGGAGGACCTGGTCTTCGGTATTCATGTGGATCACGGTGAGGGCAGGCTTTCTTTTCCCGATGCCGGAGTAAAAGAGCGGATCCTGGCCGAGAATCTGGCACCGATCTGCTATGTGGATGATGCCGGGAAGGCCACCGAGTCTTATCCCTTTAATCCCAACGGCTCTCCCGGCGGTCTGGCCGGACTCTGCTCTCCTGACGGACGGCATCTGGCCATGATGCCGCATCCTGAACGCGTCTTTCTGGCCTGGCAGGCCCATTATCTGCCCGAGGAGATGAAGGGACTGACAGTGTCGCCCTGGATGCAGATGTTCAGGAATGCCTATGAGTGGTGCAAGGGGGACAGTTGAGAGTTGAGAGTTGATAGTGATTTGAATAAGGGGCCGGTTTATGAGAAGTCTTTTCGCTTTGCCCTGCGGATTGTGAGATTATCACAGTTTTTGCAGGCAGAGCGGAAAGAGTATGTCTTGTCGAAGCAGGTACTGCGGAGCGGTACTGCTGTTGGGGCTCTGGTGAGGGAGGCTGAACACGCTGAAAGTAAGGCGGATTTTGTGCATAAAATGTCTATTGCTCTAAAAGAGGCAAACGAGACTCTCTATTGGCTTGAGCTGCTCTATCAGGCACAATATATAGAAAAAGAGGCATATCTTTCTATCCAAAAGGACAATGAGGAGATGCTAAAGTTGTTGATCTCTATAGTTAAATCATCAAAGAAGACAAACTAGCTTCTCTTCACTATCAACTATCCACTTTCCACTCTCAACTAAATCATGGCGCATCAGAGTGATTCTTTAAGATCCATTTTTTTTGCCCTGGGGGCCAACTCTGCTATTTTTGTGGCCAAGCTGGCAGCGGCCCTGATGACCGGGTCCGGGGCCATGCTGGCCGAGGCCATCCACTCCCTGGCTGACACCGGCAACCAGATTCTCCTGCTGGTTGGCCTGAAGGAGGCCAAGAGACCGCCCACTCCCGAGTATCCCCTCGGTTTTGGCAAGTCCATCTATTTCTGGTCTTTTATTGTCGCTCTCATCATGTTTAGCATGGGAGGCATGTTTTCCATCTATGAGGGCATTCACAAGCTGCAGCATCCCGAGCCTCTCGATAAACCCTGGATAGCCGTTGGCGTCCTTCTTTTTTCCATTGTTGCCGAGTCGGTTTCATTGTGGGGCTGTCTGCGGGAGGTCAATAAGGTGAGAGGGGGCCGCAGCCTGGTCAGATGGTTCCGTGAGAGTCGTCAAAGTGAGCTGTTGGTGGTTTTTGGCGAGGATCTGGCTGCTCTTTTGGGCCTGAGTTTTGCCCTCATGGCCGTGGGCGTGACCATGGTTACCGGCAACCCTTTTTATGACGCTCTGGGTTCCATTGTCATTGGTGCCCTGCTTATCGTTATTGCCGTACTTATCGGTGTTGAGGTCAAGAACCTGCTCATTGGTCAGGGTGTGGAACCCAGTCTGAAAGAGGAGATGGTCGCCTCTCTGGAGCAGGAGGAGAAGATTGAGCAGGTGCTTAATCTGCTCACCCTGCAATTGGGTAAGGATGTGATGGTGGCAGTGAAGGCCAAAATGCAGGACTGTGTAACTGCTGATGATATGGTAGCGGCGATCAACGCCTGCGAGGCCCGCTTCCGCCAGCGCTTTCCCCAGATCCTCTGGCTCTTTTTTGAGCCGGATAATAAAAAATAATCCGACAGCTTATCTGCACCTCATCTGTGCTTGTGCTTTTCCAGTGGGAGCCTGGGGGAGCGGATTTATCCGCGAATGGAGTTGGCGTCGACCGCGTTGCTGTTTAAGCCGTATGGGGGAAGTTCGCGGCTGAAGCCGCTCCCACTCAGCGGGCAGATTTCGTTGTTTGTTTTTTGAGAAGACTTCTCAAGGTTTGAAGGTTGTCGCGGTCTTCCTGCAGGTCATTTCCCTTCGGAGTCTCAAGGGTCATGGGATGCTTGGCGAAACGGGGGTCGTTGAGAAGGTTGGCAAACCCTGACAGGCCGATTGCTCCCTGGCCGATATGTTCGTGCCGGTCGACCCGGCATTCCAGGCCTTTTTTTGAGTCATTGAGGTGGAAGAATTTGATCCGTTCAATCCCCACCAGCCTGTCGAACTCAGCCATGGTTGTCTGGTAGCTTTTCTCACTGCGGATATCATAGCCGGCAGCAAAAATATGGCAGGTGTCTATACAGACACCGAGTTTCTCAGGATGCTTTGAGCTTTTTATAATGGCACTCAGTTCCTCAAAGCGGCTGCCAAGCCCTGTACCCTGGCCGGCAGTGGTTTCAAGGAGTACGGTGACCTGGTTGTCGGCGAGTTCCAGACTCTTGTCCAGGTTTTTGCTGAATCGAGCCAAACCTTCTTTCACACCATCACCTCCATGGGAACCGGGATGTATGATCACCAGAGGGATGTGCAGTACTTCACAGCGCTTCAGTTCGTCTGCAAAGGCAGCAATGGATTTTTCGACCAGTTCCGCTTTTCCCGAGGCCAGGTTGATCAGGTAGGAGGCGTGTGAGGCGATGGGCATGGATGGCACTTCCTGCCAGGCCGCAGCAAAAAGATTCTGTTCCTCTTCAGTTACCGGTTTTGGTTTCCACTGTCGCTGGTTGCGGGTGAAAATCTGCAGGGCATCCCCTCCCACGTTCCTTATGTGGTCAAAGGCCAGGTGCAGGCCACCGGCCACGGATTCATGGGCTCCTAACAAGGGCATCTGCTTCTCCTCTGCAATCAGTCTTTTTGCTTCTGCTTTTCTATTGATGCCCTGTGAAATGCCAGGGCTTCATCTAACCATTGCTTTGACGACAATTGTACATCGGCGCAGCGCACTTCATATTGTCTTCTTGACAGACTGCTTTTTGAGGCAATTTTATCGATAAAGTCCTCTGCTGTTTTGATGCGGCCCTTGGCATGATTGTATTTCATTTCCAGATGTTCTCTGGCCTCTTGTGCCTGATGCTCATCACCATTGCGGATAAATGTGCAGCCGCTGTCACTTAGATAGGAGAGCAGATAATTGATTTCTTCGTTGTCTGCAGCATGGGACAAATTTCCCATGAATACCAAAATAAATACGAAGGTGAGGCTGAATGATTTCATGGTATTGACGTTAAGGCAGGTTCGTGATCAGTTTTGCTTCTGGTAAGCCGGAAGGTGACAGATATCGGATTATGATCAGAGGAGGCAACTGGGTGGACGATATGACTGACAGGCTCCAGCCCACGGTAGAGAATCTGGTCCACCGGATCACCAAAAAAGAGCGTCCGACTCTCTTCAGCAAAGCTCAAAATCTGTAAAGAAAGGTCTGCTGCCAGCTGTACCATGATGTCAGTTCGTTTTTTGCTCCAGTTGTTAAAATCACCGGCCAGAATAATTGGGCCGTCATGATTTTTTAATATGCTCTGCAGGCTGTCAAGCTGTTCCTGATAAGCGCCGGTACCCAAGGAAATGTTGATGCCATGGATCGTTGCCACCAGGAGTTCATCGCTTGAGTCTGTAATGTTATATCTGCTGATGAGGATTGTTTTTGGCAGGCCGATAAGCGGTTCGCTGTTGCGCAGGCCGCAACTTTCAAGGTCCTGGATTGTTGATGCCACCAGTACTCCTGTATCACTCCCTTTGTATTTGAAGGCACTGTTTAAATTCCAGTACAGATTCTTCTGCTGCAGCACTTCCTGGAGTTCAGGATTCAATGCTGCCTCCTGCAAAAGAATAATATCTTTTTCATGGCTGAGGCGGAGAAGGTCAACATCCCAGTTTTGGCGCTGTTCTTTATAGATGTTCCAGTTAAAAATGGATATGGAATCAGGAGAAAGTCCTGCTTGCATGGCACCTGGTTGCTGCTTAACTGCAGCGGTTTCTGCGCAATTTCCGTTGGTTCGAGTCAGTGGGTTTGTCCTCGTTGCAGAAACCAGCTGTTCCTGCACAGGGATAACTGCGCAACTGAAGAAAAGAAAACAGAGAACTGCGGAGAAGAGGAGAGAAGCCGGGAGCCTTGTTGATTTAATCCAGTTCTGTAAAGTTGAAAATTGCATGGGATCAGAGTTGTGACTCAATGGGGAGCAGCCCCATGAAAAAAAGTCCGAAACGTCGCAGGAAACCGGTGTGTGGATCTGAAATCCAGATACGTTCTTTACCGTTTTCTAATCCGTGCCAGGTGATATATTCAATGCCATTTTCATCGGTTTGCAACTCAAGACGAAAGGCATGTTTTTTCGTGATCAGGTCAAAGGCATCGGCCACGGTGTCTGCCACTTCCTCCGAGGTCAGCAAGATGCCGATTTCGGTATTTTCCTCTACTGACCGTGGGTCAAAATTAAGTGAACCGATAAAGACGTATTTTCGGTCAAAAATAAAGGACTTTGCATGCAGACTTGCCTTAGATGAACCTGTCAGGCCCTTATCGGCTTTGCTATCCTCTTTGTTGGTCTTTTTGTTTATCTCATAAAGTTCCACACCTGCACGGAGCAGCGCCAGACGATATTTTGCATATCCGGCATGGACCATACCGACATCGGTGGAGGCCAGTGAATTGGTCAGGATACGCACGCGAATACCGCTCTTGCTCAAATCGCTGAGATATTTTGTCCCCTCTGTGCCAGGTACAAAGTAGGGTGAGAAGATCAGAAGTTCACTGTGTAAGTTTTCCCAGAACGATTTGAATTGGCTGGTGAGTTTATATGCATCATCTGCTGCATAGCTTTTTATCTTGTCAGGGTGATCCGCCAGGACCTTGGCATCTCCCCAGGTGAACTGTATGCTGTTCTCTTTTATGGCCTTGGTTAAATGTGAAGACTGCAGTAACCGTTGGTAATCAGAAACTGATTTTTGGGAAAGGTATTGGTCTAGTTCCGTTCGTGCCTCCTCAAAAGCCCGCACGCCCACCAGGTCTGGACGTAGAATGGTAATGGGGTAGGACAACTTGCTGTTCCAGTATTCATCAAAAGAGGCTGAGACCTCTTTTGCAACAGGTCCTATAGCCAAGATGTCAACATCGGCAAAGGTGAGGTCGGGGTCGGCATCAAAATATTCTTTGCCAATATTGCGCCCACCGACCACTGTTACCTGATTGTCCACGGTAAAGGATTTGTTATGCATGCGGCGTGTTACGCTACCAAAACGGGTGAGAAGCTGTGGAGTCCGCAGAACGTTACGGATGAAGGGGTTGAAGATACGGAGATCAATGTTTGGGTGACCGACAAGGACTGCGAGTAGTTCGTCCCTGTCACCCAGGTTGATATCATCAAGGAGTACGCGGACCCTGACACCGCGGTCAGCAGCCTTGATCAGATGATCAAGAAAGAGAGCACCGGTGAGATCTTGGTGAATCATATAGTACTGGGCATCAATAGACCTGTCTGCTCCCTGGGCCAGGAGCAGTCTGGCAGTGAAGGCATCCAGTCCGTTACCGAGCAGGAGCAGGCCGGATTTTTCAGAATGGTCTTTTTTCAGTTCATGGTAGGCCTTTCCCAGTCTGGTATCTGCCGTATCCTGCAGGGCATAGCTTTTCAGGGTGTTGCTGTTGGGTGGCAGGGAGGCACAACCTCCCAACACGAGAAGGAAGCAGAGAATGGGAATACTGCGTTTGAAAGGGGATAATAGCATGATTACTGGTTACTATCCTGACAGAATGAGCAACTGTAAAACAGTTAACCGAGAGAAATTGACTAGGAGTTTATTTTTGCAGAAGCAGACATTCAATTTTCTTTTTGGCTCAGTTTTTTGTATGTCCTGCATCATGTCTGCTGGATACATGCATACCCACCAACCAGGCAACAACAACGGCCGTGAAGAACTGACCGAAGATTGCTTCCATTTGACAAAGAGAGGACGCTCCGGCAGTTTGAGGGATAATATCACCATAACCCAAAGTGGTGAGGGTCACAAAACTGAAATAATTGAAAGTATGAAGTGTGTTACCCGGCAGATTTTCTAACAGTATACCACTGTATGCACCTGGGCTCAATTCATTTAACACTGCATAGACGGAGCCCCAGAACAATCCGAAAATGAGGTAGAGACTGAAGGTTGCGTAGAGCACATTCCGTGTCACGCTGGGTGAATGGGCAATCTGCCACACATAGGAATAAACAAGAAGGCCGAAATAGACGGTAAAGAAGAGATACGCTGCAAGCCGACTGAAAGAGATAATGTCATAGATTCCCAGCCAGTAAAGAATTAAGAGTGGCAGGAGCAGGGCTATGGCAACAGAGCGTTCCTGCTGTTGTTTCTGTACTGTATAAATCGCGACAAACATGGCAACTGACAGTGATGCATGGGCAAAGATTGCGAGGGATGGATAGGGGTCAAGAAAGGGACTGCCGACAATGTAGAGCAAAAGGAAAAAAAGAAGATTTCTGAAAGCGTGACCCTCAATGGGTGGCTTTTTTTTTCGAGCAGTCATCTTTATTCATTCTCTGGGCGAGTACCTTTGGCGGAAGCTTCACGATACTGAGCGTTATGGTAGTAGCGGTTCAGGTCAAAGAGCCCTGATTGCACCGGTTGATCCTTGTTGAATCGTTCCTGGAACCAGTCGTAATACTCCCAGAAATTAGGATTGGCGCGGTTGATACCGTACTTTGCAAATCGTCGGTTGGCTTCCTCGTCATCAAGATTGGCCAGATTGGCCAGAAGATCAAAAAAATCAGGCAGGTCGTCCTGTTGGATATCGATGAAGTAGTTGGGGTAGGAACCGTGGAAGCCGGCAATAAAGTCGGCCTGGTCTTTTTTCGGATCGAGAGTAGACTTCTCCTTGAACAGAAAGGCCACGTTGTCATGCCAGCGGTTGATGATCAGCGAGACAACGGCATCGGTGCCATCGTTCTTGCGAATGCGTATGTAGACTATGTTGGCATTGAAATCGTCGACCAGAGAGAAGAATTCGGTTCCGGGTTGAGACACGGAGCGAAAGGCCTGCAGGTAATCAGCCATGGTCAGGTACTGATCCGGCAGGGGCGGATAGTCAGTTCCTGCCGGCAGGTAGTTGATCGGGTCAAAAGTGATGCCGATCTCAGGCCGGAGGTGATTGTTGACTACCTGCTCGACAAATTCCTGTTGCGGATTATCGGTCGTAAAGACAATCTTTCCAGGGATTCCTGCATCGTAATAGGTGACATTTTCTGGACTTATGCCTGTGTACCAGGATTCCATCATGGGTCTGCGTTTTTCTGCGGGCATGAAGCCGAGAAAATAGCTTTCTCCTTCTTCTCGCAAGCCATCCATATAAAGACGGACGGCCAGCTGGTGGCCCAAGGTGCCGTATACATCAAAACCAGCCACCAGAGCATAGTAGATTCGTTCTAACTGTGGGTAATCCATGACCCACATGGTGCGAGGCATATTGCCGAGGGCGCCCTTGTGTACCGAGGCACTGTCAAAGTGGCGGTAAACCGTGAGCAGGGGGGCATCGATTGAGCGATTGCCTTTCCAGATGGCATCATAGCCCTGGCCCTGGTAGTTGTGGGACATGTAAAATTCCTGCCTGGCCCTGTAGTAATTGTTGATTGCCTTCTCGTACTTGCTCTTGAACAGGTCGATCACTGGAAATCTGCTGCCCAGTTCAATGGGCATGCTCAGGTTGTCCTTCTGCAGTTTAAGGAAGGCCGGATAGAGGACACTCAGGTCATGATCCGGATCCTGAAACATGACCCAGAAGTGATCGTGAATGACGTTCAAGGCGACCTGTCCGCGACAGACCGGCCCGCGAATAAAGGTCATGATGATATAGTGGGAATTGTCCAGGAGGAACTGATAGCGGGAGCGCGGTGGGATTTGTTCAAAGGAGACAAAGGGATTGGCACTGTCCGTTGGCGCATAGCCTGCCAGATGGGGGGTCTGCAACCATTCGGGCTTGATGAACAACTCCTTGAAACGGCTGAGGGCGGCATCGTCAAAGTCAAAGACCATATGGGTCTTGTGGACAATGGTGGAATGGATCTTACGAAAGCGATAATAGAAGGTCTCAACTCCAGGATCATCATAAGGACGAACGGTGTCGATCAGATCAACCGGACTGCCAGGCGGAGTCTTGGAGCGCAGCAGTTCGTAAAACTCGTTGGTGTCAGTGCCGAATTTGATATGGGCCAGGAAGAGATGCTCGTAGAGGTAACGGGCAGTCATGGCGTATTTGGGATCCTGGTTGTTTAAAAAGGTTTCCCATTTGTCAATCTCCAAGGCATCGGAAGCCATGGGCGTGGTCAGTTTTTCCTGTTCGGCAGCTGTTGGTCCCTTGGAACCCTGGGCCAGCCAGCCTGCGATCAGCTCAAACTCCTCCTGTCTTAAGGGCGGGAAGCCAAAAGGCATACCCCGGTTGGGGTGTTTGGACAGATAGCCGTCCAGTTCGATACTGGTGGCAGAGCAGGTCAGGTCATCTGCTTCAGAACGATATTCCCCCCTGCTCTCCGGATTTTTCATCTTGTGAGAGAGGATCTGGAGCATGAGCGAGTTGTTCAGTCCATCAGGGGCAGTGGATTCAGTGACTGTGTGAAAATCCTTCTGGCGCCATTCCTCGGTGGAATGGGCATCGATGAAGAGGCGGGTGGGATCCATGGTGGTCAGGCGAGTGGCGCTATAGACAGCTTTCTTGCTGCCTCCCCTGTCAACACCTTCGTAGGAGTTCAGTTTGAGCTGACAGGGTGAGTTGTAGCAGGAGTGACAGACTGCACAGCGCTTATCCAGGATTGGTTTGATTTCATGGAGGTAGTTGATCGGGCGCGTGGGGTACTGGACAGGAATGGGCTCCGGGGCCTTTTTGGCACAGCCGGCAAAAATCAGGATGAGCAAGACAAGGGGCAGCGATAGATTTTTCATAATAAGATTGGTTAGGTTATTTGCCGTCACGAGTGAGTGTGACAGGCTCTATTTGTCTGGTTTTTTAATTTATTGTTTGCCTCTGTGGCCGAAGCCATTGGTGACTCAGTCAGAAGGAGCGACTGCTGCCAGTAGCCGGGCTCTGGTGGGTCTGTCGCGTAAAGAACTCACGCCATCTGAATGTTGACTGAATCCAGTGTATTAAAAATTCTCCACAATGTCCATTCATTCAAGATTGTCTTCTCCTGCCTTTTTCCTCATCAGAGAACCATGGCCTCGGCCGCGGTTGGCACAAGTCGTTCCCCTTGCTTTGCATCTGCTGCCAGGTCATATGGTTGAGTAACGAGGGATACCCTTCCGGGTAGGCTTCGCTAAAGAATTTCATGAAAAGACGGCTGTTAAAGTATGCTCTTCGCCAGGTGCAAGCTGGCGTGCATCTTCCAGGGCATTTGCTGTTTCAATACAGAGCATTGTTTGGTAGCCAATATCTTGCATATCGTTCATGTTGGCACATTTAGTTATCCAGGGGTTCCAGACAACCGCAGAAGAAGAGCCTGTTGCCGCTATATGCAAAGTTCTTGTCTGATCGTGGAGTATGAGCGGATTGTGGATTTTCTGGTAGATACGATCAACCTCTTCAGCAATAGAGAGAGGGCCTTTCTGTGTTTTGCTTTCATTCGTTACTGCATCAAAATAGAGTGTGTTCTCCAGGCCCTCCACAGAAACATTATCTATGTTTGTGACTGCAAAGTAGCTGTGCAGGGCAGAGCTGATCTCGCAGGTTTTTTTGTCGCAGTTTTTGCTGGTGAGAGCGATGCACAGTGTTTCGCTTACTGTGACCTGCAAGAGAAGTTCAAACCTGTGTGGCCACAGTTGTAAGCTCTCCTCCGAGCTTGTTAACTGCAGTGTTATCTCTGTTGAGCAGGCATCGTTTTCCCTGGCCTCAAGAAGTTTCCAGAGAAGGTTTCTGGCAAAACCGTGTTGAGGCAGGTTTTTTTCTGTTTTGTGTCTGCCGAACCAGGGCCAGCAGATCGGGACACCACCGCGTATGGCTTTGCCCGCCTCAAAAAAACTTTTTCCGCTGAGCCATAACAGTGGGGCATGGCCCAAGCGCTGGTAATGAAAGAGATGAGCGCCTTGCAGGGCTATCTTGGCATGGGCATTTTTATTGTTGATTTTCAGGTACTCAAAACCGTTTTTGAGTTTTTTCTGCTCAATCATTTGAATTGTTTTCTCGGAGTAAAGAGAACTCCGTCTTCAGGAAGTTTTTGCCACTTCAGCTCAACAGGAAAGGGCTGCACCTCCCATATTTTTTTGTTGTAATCTGTAATGGATCGATCTGATGAAAATTTCCCCATCCTGGCAGTATTCAGGATCGACATCCTGGTCCATTCCTTTTTGTCTTGAAACGCTTTTCCGACCCGTTCCTGGCAGTCGATATAATCCTGGTAGTCAGCAAAAACCATGTACTGGTCATCATAGAGTAATGAGTCGACAAGGGGCCGGAACAATTCCTGGTCACCATGTGAGAAGTGACCCGATGTGATCAGATCAATAACACTTTTCAATTCATCGTTTCGCTTATAGTAGTCCATGGGGTCATAGCCTGAAGCCTGCAGTTTCATGACTTTTTCCACGTTGAGTCCGAAGAGGAAAAAGTTTTCCGCGCCAACCTCTTCCCGGATCTCCACGTTGGCGCCGTCCAGAGTACCGATGGTGAGCGCTCCATTCATGGAGAACTTCATGTTGCCGGTACCCGAGGCTTCTTTGCCTGCCAGGGAAATCTGTTCCGAGAGGTCGGTCATGGGG
>JAHJNL010000092.1 GCA_018820855.1 Pseudomonadota bacterium
CTGGCCAGAGAGCGAATCCTGCTTCTCTATGACTTATGCACCCGCTCACTCCTCATCCCCCCTGAACGCATACTTCTTGAGAAAGAGGGGAAAATCATTGAGACAGGTCCAGGTAACCGGGTCCTTATTACCCTTAGACCTATGCCTCCGGCCGCGCAGCAATGAGAACTTCCATTACCGGAGCTGCAATACAGAAATAGACAAGGCATACAATTTTTTTTGAATGCCAAATGTCGCAGGCGGAAGTATGAATATCAACGTAACGATAAAAGGCAGATTGTTAATTCAATCTCACCGACGTTACGGAACCTGCTGTTTCAAGAGAACGTTATCATTCGACGTGTAAGCGATACATTCAGTAGACAGAACGCAGTAACTTATTACAATCATGCTTAAATCCCCCTATACCCGTTACGACCAACTGTATATCTACAACTTCGACCGTGTCGACCTGGAAAAAATCGATGATCCCGATCTGATCGGTACCTGGATTGAAGACGACACCACCATCCTCTTTTTTCACAAGGAAAAACAGGCCTTGGTTGACACGATCTGTGCGCAAACTGAGGCAAAGATACTGTACCAGGCCAGGCTGGACTATCAGGACTGGGAGGCAGGCCTGGACATCACCACCTTTACAGTGCCGCCTCTTACCGTGGCTCCACTCTGGGAAGCAGAGCAACTTATAGTTGATGAAGAGAGTATTCCGATCCGCCTGGATCCAAGTGTCATCTTCGGGTCCGGTTTTCACCCTACCACCAGACTCTGCCTGCAGGTAATCACCGACCTGCTCACATCTCATCCGGCAGAAATTCGCACCATGATGGATATGGGTACGGGGACTGGTCTGCTTTCCATAAGTGCGGCCAAACTTGGCGTGAAAGAGGTGCGGGCCTATGACAACAATCCGTTTGCCTGCTCCGTGGCTGCAAAAAACATGGGCTTAAACGACTGTCAGGGACAGATCCAGGTCCTGGAGGCAGATCTGCGCAAGGCCCTTCCTGAAACCGGGGTTGATCTGGTGGTGGCCAATCTCTACAAGGGACTGCTGCTCGACCTTTTCCAAAATCAGGATTTCTGGAAGGCCAAATATTACATCATTTCCGGTTTCATCCCTTCCATGGAAGAAGAACTGCTGGCCGCCCTCCCCATGGACCAGCTGAAACTCCTGGAGAGACGAAAAAGTGAATGCTGGCGTCTCTGGCTGCTTGCCAACAGCAACTTTCAATAAGCCACTGCCCATGGAAACATTCTTGACCGAGCACAGGTTGATACTCAGGTGGCTTGGCCTGATCTCGACCCTCACATTTTTTCTCAGCCTGCTCATCATCCCCTGGATCATTTGCAGATTGCCGAGCGACTTTTTCCGTCACCTGCGTGAACATAAAAAAAAGGAGGATCAACATCCAATGATGCTCATCCTCCTTCGTCTCCTGCGTAACTTTTTAGGAACAATCCTGCTCCTGGCAGGCATCCTCATGCTCTTTCTTCCCGGTCAGGGAATCCTCACCATCATCCTTGGCATCGGTCTCCTGGACTTTCCCGGCAAACGAAGAGCAAAAGAGGCCTTTCTCCGCCGCCATTCCGTCCATACCGGCCTGAACTGGATCAGAGAAAAAGGAGGCAAGCCCCCCTTTTCCTTTGATCACGATGACGCCTAAGGAAGATCCAGCTCCACCAGCATCCGCACCACATTCTGCATATCTGTCTCATCCGGATGTCCTGCTGCTGCAGGCGCATCGGCCAGCCAGGGCGGCTGGGGATCTTTTTTGGCTGCCATCTCCAGGACCTTTTCCGAGACCTGGCCTGGACAGGAAAACGTCGCGATAACATGGGCCCTGGCAGCAATCGCCTTGGCACTGTTCATAGCGTTACGGGCATGGGGAGAATCCGCTGCTGCGCCATGGGTGGCAAAGAGATAGAGCCCCTGCCCCTCTTCCAGCCTGGCCAGGTAGGCTTGAGAATCAGGGTCCGGTTGTCCTCCCTGCAGCCAGAATCCTACCGCAACAAAATTATACCCTGCCGGATCAGGAGCATCGGCTATTGCACAGAGTTCTTTTTCTCCACTGAGATGATTATAGAGTGCCTCAGCCAGTTTCCTGGTATTACCGCTTTTTGATGAATAGACCACCAGACTTTTCATGATAACCCCTCTATTAAGTAGTAAAGTTGTTACTCTTCAGTGTATTCCAGACAATTCACACAACGAACGTCTCTGAGAATACTGCCGCAAACCTCTCTTAAAAAAAGAACCTTTCCCCCGGAGGACCGAACCTGGCGGTTCGACAAGCTCAGCGTTATGAGGCAAATATTTCTCTCGTACCAGGTACTATATGCACCACAAGATCATTTGCCTACGGGCACCTGCAGTACTCATGAACACATGCCTCAGAATCAAGCGTTAGCCGGTCTTGAACAACCAGCCTGATTTTTCAAAACACCCTGATTACTTGAACTTTACACACTGAATGGTAAAGTAAAAAACTGACAGCACAAATGCAAGAATAATGTGCCATTGCTTGAAACTTTCCCGTCGCAACCCAGATAATCCAGAGAACCCCGGAGCATACAACACCATGTCACCACCAACCAGCCCCCAAGAGGCATTGCTCTCCTGGTTTGCAGAAAATCAACGCGACCTGCCCTGGAGACATGAGTATCATCCCTACCAGATCTGGATTAGCGAGATCATGCTCCAGCAGACCCAGATGGACAGGGTCACCACATTTTTCCGGCGCTGGATGCAAGAATTCCCCGATCTGACAACCCTCTCAGAGGCCTCAGAACACAGGGTTTTCAAATGCTGGGAAGGTTTGGGCTATTACAGCAGGGCGAGAAACATCAGAAAGACGGCACAAATTCTTGCCTCCGAATATCAGGGAGAAATTCCTGGTGACAGAAAAACCCTGCTCAGTCTGCCCGGCATTGGCCCGTACACGGCCGGGGCCATTGCCTCCATTGCCTACAACCGCGATGTCCCGGTAGTTGACGCCAACATCGAGCGCATCCTGGCCCGACTCCTCAATATCGATCTGGTTCCAGGCAGCCCTGAGGCAAAAAAACTCTTCTGGACCAGAGCCGAAGAGCTCCTCCCCCCCGGCCAGGCCAGGAACTTTAACCAAGCCCTTATGGAACTGGGTGCCCTGGTCTGCCGTCCCAAAAATCCGGATTGCTCTGCATGCCCTTTTGCTCCCCACTGCCTGGCCCTCAAATATGACATAATTCCGGAACGTCCGATCCCCAAAAAGAGCAAAAAAATTACCCCCATTGAGATGGCCACCGGCATCCTTTTCCATCAGGGACTTCTTTATATTCAACAGCGACTGGCAGACGATGTGTGGGGATCCCTCTGGGAGTTTCCCGGCGGCAGAATGAAAAAGAATGAAGTCCCGGAAGAGACTGTTGTCCGCGAGTTTCTGGAAGAAACTGATTTTGAGGTGCAGGTGGAATCCAAAATCACCACCACCATCCATCATTACACCCGCTACCGCGTTACTCTTCACTGTTTTTTTGTCAAACTGGTCCTGCCGGGCAGCGACCCGGTACTCCACGCAGCCCAGGATTTTCGCTGGGTACCTTTCGAGGCACTACAAAAGTATGCCTTCCCGGCAGGCCACCGCAAGCTGATCAGCTTTTTGGAAAAGTATGGTTTCCCGAAGGCTGAAGGCTGAAGGCTGAAGGCTGAAGGCTGAAGGCTGAAGGCTGAAGGCTGAAAAAACCAATCAATTCGAAAGAAGGCTACCTTGAAAAATTAGATTTTTTGTTCAAGATCGAGGAGCACACGAAAAAACAGGCGCAGCATCTAGTTGATACGTGAGCATTATTTTTTGGGCTGTGACGAAGAGCTTGGGCAAAAAGGCAATTTTTCGAGGTGGCCGGAAGATAAACAGTAAAATTCTGCAGTTCTAATTATTCATTTCTAATTTATTGCCGGCCAGCCTCCCGGCAAACCAGATCAGGACCAGCACCGGCAGGCCCAAGACAGCGGTCATCAGAAAAAAGGTCTCATAACCAAATGTGGAGACTACCGTCCCGGAATAGCCGCCGATGAGCTTGGGGAAAAGGGTCATAAGCGAACTGAAGAGTGCGTACTGAACTGCCGTAAAAGAGATATTGGTGAGGCTGGAAAGAAAGGCGACAAAGGCGGTGGATGCCAGTCCGGCACAAAGATTATCCGCCCCGATCACCACGGCAAGGAGAGTCACATCATTGCCGCTTCTTGCCAGGAGCATAAAAAGAAGGTTAGTGGCCGCGGCCAGGATCCCGCCCAGAAAAAGAATACGGTAAACCCCAAAACGGTAGGTGAGCAGCCCTCCGAGAAATCCTCCGGCCAGGGTCATGAGCAGGCCAAAGGTCTTGGTCACGGTGGCAATCACATTTTTACTAAATCCCATGTCCAGATAAAAGACATTGGAGACCACTCCCAGAACGATATCCGATATCCTGTAAAATCCCACCAGCAGCAAGAGCAGAAAGGCTGTTTTGGTCCCATAACGAACAAAAAAGTCCCGTACCGGCTCCACATAACTCTCTCGTACCATATCTCTGTCTGCAAGGCCCGCCCTGACTGAAACCCAGGCGGCAACTGCCGCTGTTGCCAGGGCAAGAAAGAGACGTACCGTTTCCACCACAAATCCCAAAAGACGCTCATGAACTCCGAAACTGTTTGCAGCCAGATCCTTGCACCATACAGCCAAAGGGGCCGTCAGAAAAAAACAGGAGGCAAAAAAGGTCCCGGCCAGGAGAAAAAGGAAAAAGAAGCGAATATATTGTGGAGCACTGTAACGATATGAGCTTGTTTTATTCTCCTCCGGTTCAGCAATCAGAAACGTGGTAACAACCCCAACCAGCATTATGGCCGCCATAACCAGATAGGTCATCCGCCAGGCACTCACATCGTAGAACTCTCGCGATGTCCCGAACCAGGAGGCAATATAAAGAGAGCCGGCACCTGCCACCAGCATACCAATACGATAACCGGCCACATAGGTAGAGGCAAGCATGGCCTGCAGCGACACATCGACACACTCAATACGATAGGCATCAATGACAATATCCTGGGTGGCCGATGAAAACCCGAGAAAAACAGCGGCTAAAGCCATGAAGACCAGGCTCGACTCGCTCTGGGTGGGGTCGGTCAGTCCCATCCAGGAAATTGCTATAATTACGGAAAGTTGAGAAATGAGCATCCAGGATCTGCGGCGACCGAGCATCCTGGTGAGCAGGGGTAAAGGGAGTTTGTCCACAAGGGGTGCCCAGATGAACTTGAAGGAATATCCAAGGGCTGCCCAGCTGAAAAAGGTGACGGCAGATCGGCTCACCCCTGCTTCACGCAGCCAGACAGAAAGGGTGGAAAAAATAAGAAGGATGGGAATGCCGGCAGAAAATCCGAGAAAGAGCATGGTCAAAACCCGTGGATGGCTCCAGACCCGTAGCATATCTGGCTTCCCGGTACTGCCCCCATTTTTTTCCGCCATTCTTGTCTTTTCCCTTTATAAAGATTATGATATCCGTTGATTGATCAGTGTTGCATGAAAGATGAACAACATGTCATTAACACTAAAGGGTACATTTCAGCAGCCCCTCGAGGGGTGCCAAGTACCTTAACAGTAGCCGATAACTCTAGGAGTTATTAAAATAATTAGTTTTTTTTATCATAACAAGCAAGAAAATTATTCATAACGCACTCCCCCTCAAGGACTCTTTTGCATACCCCGTTAACGGGTCAAATGTCTTAACAGCAGGCAGTAGCCCCAGGAATTATTATAATTTTCAGTTTGTTATCATAACAAGCAACTAGATATCCAGCTCAGCACTATCAGATTTGTTATTATGCCAGTTAAGATATACAACACCCTCACACGGAAAAAAGACCTGCTCCAACCCATCGAACCAGGCCATGTCAAGCTTTACGTCTGCGGCATCACTTCCTACGACTACTGTCACATCGGGCACGCCCGCTCAGCGCTTGCCTTTGACATGATAGTCCGCTACCTTCGTTACCGGGACTACAAGGTCACCTACATACGCAACTTCACCGACATCGATGACAAGATTATCAAACGGGCGGCGGAACAGGGGACAACTACTGAAGAGCTGGCCAACCGTTTTATAGATGAATTCTATAAGGATATGGACAGACTCGGCATAGAACGGCCGGACATGGAACCCAAGGCCACTGAGCATATCCAGGAAATGATCGATCTGATCAGTGAGCTTATAAGCAAGGACATGGCCTACCCTGCCGGTGGTGATGTCTACTACTCCGTCAACAGCTTTTCCGGATACGGCAAACTTTCCGGCCGCAACCTTGAAGACATGCAGGCCGGTGCCCGCATCTCGGTCAATGAAAACAAGACAAACCCCATGGACTTTGTCCTGTGGAAGGCTTCCAAACCAGGCGAACCGAGCTGGGAAAGCCCCTGGGGACCAGGCCGTCCGGGCTGGCATATCGAATGTTCGGCCATGAGCCGCAAATACCTTGGCGACACCTTTGACATTCACGGTGGAGGCCAAGACCTCATCTTCCCCCACCACGAAAATGAACTGGCCCAAAGTGAGGGCGCCAACAATAAACCATTCGTCAACATGTGGATCCACCACGGATTTGTCACCATCCGTGATGAAAAGATGTCAAAATCCCTGGGCAACTTTCTGACCATCCGGGATATCCTGGAACATTACCATCCAGAAGTACTGCGTTTCTTTATTTTTTCCACTCAGTACCGCAACCCCCTCGATTTTTCTCAGGCTGCCATGCAGGACGCCATCGCCGGACTCGACCGTCTTTACGAATGTGTTGCTGCTGTGGAAAGACTGCCCGCGACCTCCTCAGACAGTGCCGATCCTGTTGCAAGTGCTAAAGACAGAAAAAAATTAGCTTCCATGGAAGAGCGGTTTCAAAAGGCCATGGACAATGATTTCAACACTGCCCAGGCCCAGGGAGTTCTTTTTGAAACAGTAAAAACCCTCAACAAAATTTTAAGACAGCTCCCTGAGGTACCAGCCAAGGCCGACAATGACCTGTTGGTCAGCACAACTGTTACTATGAAAAAGTTGGCCTCCATAATGGGACTCCTGCAGGAAAATGCAAACGAGTATCTTGCTGCCAAGCAAGCAGCCATGCTTGCTGATATCGACATCAATGAAGAAGAAATAACAACGCTCATCCAGGAACGCAATCAAGCACGGGAGGCCAAAGATTGGGCCCGTAGCGATGCCATACGGGACAGGCTTCTCGAACAAGGAATAGAATTGAAAGACGGTCCGGAGGGCACAGGCTGGACCGTCAAACGGAGCTGACATGGAGAGTATTATTCGCTCACCGGCCGTTGCCGGTCGCTTCTACCCGGGAACTGATGATTCATTAAGGATAGCCATCCAGGAGCTCTCTTCAGAGGCACCTGCCAAGAGAAAGAAAGTACTGGCAGCAGTCTCTCCCCATGCCGGATATATGTACTCAGGGGGAGTTGCCGCAGAGACCCTGGGCAGTATCGTGATCCCGGAGACTGTCATTATTCTGGGTCCGAACCACACAGGTCAAGGCGCACCTGTTAGCCTCTCCACTGCCATCTGGGACATGCCGATGGGCAGGGTTCCTGTTGACCAGGATTTTGTAGAAGACCTCCTCGCTGAAACCAGTTATATCGAAATAGACGAACTTGCTCATCGCTATGAGCATTCGCTGGAAGTCCAGATCCCCTTTCTGCAGATGGGACAACCAAGGCTTTCCATCGTCCCCATAGTCATCTCCCATATCTCATATCCGGTACTGGATGAAATCGGCCTTGCCCTGGCAGAGGTAATCAAACGTTCGGGAAAAGAAATTCTCATCGTCGCTTCATCGGACATGACCCACTACGAACCGCGGGAGGCAGCCGACAAAAAAGATCATTATGTCCTCAAAAAGCTCGCTGATATGGACCCCGACATTCTCTATCGTTCCGTCACAGGTCACCGTATCTCCATGTGTGGCATCATGCCGGTCACCGTTGCCCTGATCGCCGCCCTGGAACTGGGGGCAACAAAAACAGAGGTGATCCGCTATACAGATTCAGGTGAAATGACCGGTGATACTGATCAGGTTGTCGGCTATGCCGGAGTTCTGATCTCTTGAACACCTCTTTTTTCTTGACAGGAGCTACGAAAGTTTCTAAATAAACCTACTCGTCAGATATCTCCTGGGGGATGGTCTAACGGCAAGACAGCGGACTCTGACTCCGCTTATCAAGGTTCGAATCCTTGTCCCCCAGCCAGTTAAAACAAATAGTTACGATTTTGAGAGGAAAAAGCGAATTGACACAAATTGACACAGTATAGAAACCTCTCTTTTTTGACTATTTTATGCCACATAAAAAAATGGCCGCGATGCTAACATCGCGGCCATTTTTTTTTTAATAAACAATTAAAGCTTTAGTAAATTATTTTTCCATTTAAATAGCTCACCTGTCGCCAGGTGGACTATGGAACTAACTCCGAAAAATCAATGACTCCTGTTGGACAATCTTCCAAGGCAGCCTTAATCTGCTCATCGTAGCAACTCAGCTCGTAAGTGTGGATTTGGAGACACCCAGAATGATTTGTGATCAGACCTGGGATATGCTCGTTACATAGGCCGCAGCTGGTGAGTCCGTTGCATACCTGCTGGTTTGTTTGTAGAAATCAGGAATAAGATCAGGTTTTCGTTTTCCTCTCCGCTCTTGACCTTATCCCTGCCAATATTATTGAACCTCATTCCCCCGTATCATAAACTGACACAAGATCGCAGCAGAACTTTTTTACGATACACCTTCAGTTCTCCCCC
>JAHJNL010000093.1 GCA_018820855.1 Pseudomonadota bacterium
CAGCGCATCATCTGTCTCTTCCGCCATGCATTGATTCGGAAATTACTGGAAGCGGACTCGTTGCGAAGGCGATCTCGGTGGGCGAATTTCTCGCGGATAAATTCACGGTATTGTTGAACAGGATGCGGTATTTGCTCCGGATTGTTCTTCAGGGCATACCCCCTGTCCCAGAGCAGTCTGATTTCCTCCGGATGGAAATCAAGATTGTATTTTTCTATTGCCTGTTCCGGGTTCTTGGTGATCAATTCCTTAAAGGCCGGTGCCGATGTCCAGCGCTCAAGAAAACGTTTGGTCTGGCCGATGGATAACGTCTGGGTCATTGTTGAATTCCTGTCTGTAAGATGCCACTGCAGAGGAGGCTGTTGAGGGCCATGAACGTCAGGGTCGGTTCCATGCCCTCGGTTTCAAGATAATGGAGTGCAATTTCTCCGGCGTTGTGGGTGCCTATCAGTTCGTGAAGACGAGGTAAGTTGCTCAATTGGGAAAGGGCTATTTCCTGGTACGCTGAAGATAAAAAAGTTTCGTTTTCTCTTGTAAGGCTCAAAATGCCAGGAGTGAATTGTACCTGATCCTGACTGGAAAAGCTGTATTGCATGGTTGTGGAAATCATCTGTTGAACAAGTGAGGCAAAATCGTCTGCGCCGGTAAAGAGGCCTTGATCATAGGTTTTGTAACCTGCTGGGTGGTCCGTATCTGCAGGCCAGGGGCTGATCAATCGAACACTCTTTTCTACCATGTTGACTAGAAAACCTGTGGCGCAACTGATGGTGGTCTTTTCAACGGCTTCTTCTTTGCTGTTAAGTAACCGGCCTGCTCCTACTTTCATTTGCAGCGAGCCGGGATTCTGCAGAACAAGTCCTACCCGGGCCAGTTCTTCGCCTGTAAAGTGGCTGTAGATGGCAAGAAGGTCATCAACCGTATGCACAGAGATGCGGTTCAGTTCACAACCATTCTTCTCGGAGAGTTGAAAAAAGTTTCGTGTCCTGTCTGTATCTGCCAGGGCCAGGGCTGTGGTGGTCTGCGGGAAAACATCGAGTATGGAATGGAAGTCGAGGCAGAAGCGTTCATAGTCCGGATTATCAAAGGGTTCGGTCGCCCAGTAGAGAGAGGCATAGGAAGAGGATTTGCCAAAGATGTCCCGGCAGGCCTGTAGCATTTCTTTCCACAGCTTGCTGTTCTCAGAAGTGTAAGCAAAGACAGAACTGAGTTTTTGTGCACTCAGAGCGCAAAAACGGCAGCCGACGGAGCATCCCTTGCTCAGTTCGAAACAGAGGGGCATGTGGATAATGGTGTCATTCTTTGCAGGACCCAGCTGCCAGTCACAACGATTGATCTGGCACTGACGCCATTTCTTGAACCTGGATGGTAAGGGCGTGCAGTTTTCCCGTATTCGGCTACGCAGGGCCATGAGTTCCTGCTGATGTTGCAGAAATTCGTGGAACTGGGGGAATGCCTTACGACTGTAATGTTGTGTGGTGAACGAGTTGTCCTGCCAGAGTTTTTTGGCAAGGGCTAAGGATTCAGGGCAGAGAGGATAGGTCTTGGTCAGGGAACCAAAATCCTGTTCTACTCCATTTCTGAAAGAGGGGTCGCCATTCCATAGCTCGAAGAGACGTTTGATCAACGGCCACTGATGATGAGGAGGAGTAGTGAGACTCATGCGGCATTACTCTTGCAATGATAGACACGATACTTCAGAGAAGGATCTGTGACAAGAGAAAGCCAGTTGTCATTTTCGCTGATGATCCATTGTCGTTTTTCAAAGGTTTGGAGAAGGGCGAGAAGCTGTTCACGGCTCACTTCCTCTCCTCCCATGCCACTAGCCTGAACGGACTCACTGAGTCGTTCAAAACTGATAATAGCATCCAGACGATGAAGGAGTTCCCGTTCCAGTGCGCTGAGAAGAGTAAACTCTCTGTCTCCTGAACGACTATCCAAGACAAAGCATTCATTGATATTTTCATGGAGTTGCAGGTTGGTTGTGGAACGCGGTGTTTGACTCCATAGCAGAACCGCCTGGACCAGCACTCTGGCATGGTCTTCCAGGGCATCACGGGCAGGAGAAGAATAATCAAAATAGGTGGCCAGTCTGCTCCGCTGTGCCTGAGGAAGATTGTGATAGAGAAAATCATAGGACCAGGAGTGACGAACCTCTTCAAGATCATAGAGCTCCGGCGTGCGCCAGTAGGAACTGAAACGTTCCAGGCGCATGGGAAAGACGGATGGAGGAGTCAAATGATAAAGTTTGGGGATAAGTAGATAGTTGGTTCTGTAATCTTCCTTGGTTTCCCCTGGCAGATTGTAGAGGATATTCCAGGAAACACCTAACTCAAGCTCTGTACACCATTTCAGGGTCTGGATATTTTGGAGTTGGGTTGTCCCCTTGTTGATATGTTTCAGGAGAGGAGTGCTCAGGTTTTCTATTCCCGGCTGAATCCAGAGAACCCCTGTCTGGGCCAATTTGATGAGTTGCTCTTTACTGAGGTTGGCCTTGACCTCATAAAAAAAACGAAGATTACTGTCATGAAAGCTCTGGTGCAGCGCAGAGGCTACATCACGATGCAGGATATTGTCCGTCATCATGAAAAAGGGTTTATCATAGGTGTCGTATAGGGAACGGATTTCGGAGACAATTTTTTCAGGTGATTTATGCCGGTAATTGAGATTCTCTCCATTGAGACCGCAGAAGGAACAGTGGGATTTACTTCCCCACCAGCAACCTCGCGAAGATTCAGCAGGCAGGTGCGAGGTAAAGGAGAAATCTTCGTCATTACAACACTTGAAATAATCATGAAAGTCAGGGACTGGTAGCTGGTCCATATCTGTGACCGGTTGAGCCTGGATCAGTTTTCTTGGCACTGGTTTCATTGCGCTGTGATCCAGGATATCTCTTACCAGATCTGCGATAATATTTTCCCCTTCACCGGAAACGACATAGTCAATCCAGGGGAAATTATCCAGCAGGGCCTGGCCCATGTCACCACGGCAGTTGGCACCGCCAATGAGCGTGGTAACGCTTCCATCGGAAAGTTCCTTGATTTTGCGAGCCAGGGCCAGGGACGGAATAGTCTGTTGGAAGGTAGTGGAGAAGCCGATGATACGCGGCCTGTCTTCGAGCAATCTTTTAGCCCAGGAAGTTACAACTTCATTGCTTTCCAGGTAGAGCCTGTCCAGTTCTTTGGAAAGACGGGAGTCCTCTTTGTTATTTTCGGGTCTGCCCATGCCTCGAAGTTTTTCCTGTTTACGGAGAGTATAGACTTTCTCGTATTCCTGCCAGCCCAGTTCCTGATCAGGCCAGAGGGCTGGGCTAAAGAGGTATTCACCGCTGAGGAAACTGCCGCGAAAGGAGTTGCTGAGATGGTTATAAAGTTCTTCACCGATGGTCTCCAGATAGTCCAGGTTCAGATAGCAGGCCTCTGTAGCAAAACCTGCATTTTTCAAGACAGCCACCAGAGAACTGACTCCAAGGGATGGCTGATTTACCGGGACAAAAGGAGGGACAGCCAGTTTGATCAATGAATTCATAAAAATAGAAATATCAGAGAGAGGGTAAACGTACAGGGCCCAATGCAGACAGAGGTCGCAGATGTTTTAGAGGCGATTACGCCTGGTCTGCATTGATACCCTATTTTCCTGGCATGATACTCGGTCAGGTAAGAACAACCACGGCAACAGCAGCAGCAGCCACTTCTGCAGCTGCTGCCACGTCTGCAACGGCAGCACCTTCGGTGGCGGCAACGGCGTTGGAGACGGCTTCAGCATTGGTCACGGTATTGGTGTGGGCATGGGTAGAGCCTTTTCCACCGGCGACGGCTGCCAGTTGCTCATCGCTCAGTTCTCCGGATGCGGGCGGAACATAGGGAATGACGAGATACTGCAGGTCAGTGCTATTTGCTAAGATATTGAGGGAAATACCTTGAGGAAGGTTGACACCGAGATCCTGCAGTACGGTGTTAATGTCGCTCAAAACCTGTTTTTTGTAGGCCTCGTCAGCCTGGGCCTTGGTAATGATGTGACGGGTGATCTGAGCTGGGCTTGCTCCTTCAGGCAGGAACTTAAGTTTCATGGAATCGGTGAGCGGCAGGAAGGGGAGAATAATGTTTTTCAGGGTGGCTGTGTCTTCAACGACCTTGTACCGGATACCGGTCGCTACGACTCCACCCTCAGTCAGGACTTTGTCTGGATTTGCCAGCAGAGACTTTTTCAGATCCTCGTTCTGCATGGCCTTGGCCACAATTTCACCGATTACAACGCTGTTCAGTTTGTCCGCCATTGTTCAACTCCCTTGTGTTGAGGAAATGTTCTGTTGTTAAGGGGGAAACAGGACTGTTTTCCCTCTTAACTATTTACAAGTCGAAAAGTAGAATTGCTTCTGACTCGTATAGATTTCTTATGGCTTGGAACTTTTGCTCAGGTAAGAACAATAACGGCGACGGCGAAGACGGCGGCCTCAGCAGCGGCTGCAACCTGGGCTGCTGCTGCCACGTCTGCTACGGCTGCACCTTCGGTGACGGCAACGGCATTGATGGCTGCTTCGGCATTGGCAGCGACATTAGTGTTGGTGGCAACAGAGCCTTTACCGCCAGCTACGGCTGCCAGCTGTTCATCGCTTAATTCTCCGGTTGCGGACGGAACATAGGGGATAACGATATTCTGCAGTTTATCTGTATTGGCTACGATGTTAAGGCCAATGCCGGATGGCAGGCTGACGCCGAGGTCCTGCAAGACAGTGTTGATGTCAGTCAGGACCTGTTTTTTGTAAGCCTCATCCGTATGGGCCCTGGTGATAATGTACCGCGTTATCTGGGCAGGGCTTGCCCCATCCGGCAGGGACTCAATCTTCATGGCATCGCTGAGTGGCTGGGAGGGGAGAATGATGTTTTTCAGGGTGGCAGTATCTTCCACGACTTTGTAGTGGATACCGGTGGTTGTGACCCCACCTTCAGTCAGAACTTTGTCAGGATCGGCCAGCAGGGACTTTTTTAAAGTCTCGTCCTGCATGGCCTTGGCTACAATTTCACCGATTATAACGTTGTTTAGTTTGTCCGTCATGTTTGTCTCTCTGGTATTTAAGAAATGAACAGTTATCAGGGGAGGATGATACGCTTTCCTGATTTCCCCTTTGCCTTTTACAGACCGAAAAAATATTTTATATATGGGATAACCAGTTGAATTGGTTGCTTTTTGCTGACAACAATAGAAGCAGTGCAGATTACCCCGGAGGTTACTTTTACACCGGGTCCTAGCGATGAGGTCCATTTGTAACCACTGGGGAGATCAGCGTCGGGTATAAGATCGGCGATAATCTGGATCGGGGCTCCTGCACTGGAGAGTTCTTCCGCAAGGTTCTGGTTGCCGAGCATCTTGATCATTCCTTCTGTGGATATCGGAAATTCGCTGATGTCAGAAACGGTGGCCACTAAGGAACCAAATTTTTCCTTTTTAACCGTGACTGGTGAAATCTGAGCAGTCATACCCTTGGTCGCCTGTTTCCCCTGGTCCAGGATGTAGATGACGGCCTGCAAATTTCTATCTTCAGGGGCGTCCGGCTCCATGGTGACCACGGTGGTGCCAGCAGTGAGGCGATCTCCGTTACGTACCGGTACAGAGAGAATACGACCGGCATAGGGAGCTTTGATGATGGAATAAAGCTCAATCTGGTCCTGTAGCTCTTTTACCTTGTCTTCCTGGATTTTGACTTGAGCCACAGCGTTATCCAGCTCTACGTTCTTTTTATTATCGAACTCAAATTCAGTGGTCTGAGTGTTTGTCAACTGGGCCTGGAGCTTTTTGATGTTGAGGAGGGTATCGCTGTAGCTGTTTTCTGTGTCGATCAGGTTTTGTTTGATGATCAGACCATCTTGCAGAAGTTTGGTCTGAGCTGCCTTTTTCTCAAGATACCACTGCGCCTGCTGCTGCAAGTTGTCGATCTGGATCTTGAGATTTACCCGCTGCTTGTCGATGGCATCTTTCTGCAGGTCGCTATCACCGGAATAGAAAGCGGTCAAGGTGGTGAGTTTTTGACGCAGTTCAGCAAGAGTTGCTTCTTGTTCAGCAAGTTGGTCTATCATATCAGGCTGCACAAGTTTAAAGAGAAGGTCGTCCTTATTGACCCGAAAACCTTCACGGATGTGGACTTCTACCACCTGTCCGTTCCCGGCAGTATTGACCCGCTGAACCCCTCCCCGGTTAATCAGAATCCCTTTCCCATAGATTTTGATGGGGATTTCTCCGAAAATAGCCCAGAGGACTAATATAAGGAGAAGAAAGCCGATAGCCAGAAGTGCGATCCAGCCTCTGGATGAGGTAATGCGCATCAGCGAGTCGAGTTGTTCCGGCGATGCCATGCGGTCAAGGGCACTTTTTCTGAAAATCTCTTTCTGATCCATACAGCCTTTTTGTATTATTGTTAATTGGAGATGTTTTCAGGAATTGTGGTTAAAAAACTCCTGTTTAATCGGTACTCAGTTTGATCCGGAGCCAGGATTGTTCCTGTTACATAGCGTAGTTCTATCAATGCATTGGCTACGTTGGTACGGCTGTTGATGAGGTTGATGTGGTCTGTGGTAAGATTGTCTTCTACTGAAATGACATTGATTAGGTTTGAGGTGCCAAGAGTATATTGAATCTTCTCTTCTTTTATTATTTGTTTGTCAAGATCCAGGGCGGCCTCATATTGCTTGCGGATGTGACAGTAGGTGATCAAGGCATCAACACTGTTGTTTACCTGAGAACAGATGGTTCGTTTTAAGCCCTCGATCTGATAGAGGATCTGGTTATACCCTGACCTGGCAGTAAGCATTTGTCCGGCGGCCACGTTATTGCCGACAGGAATGTCATAGTTCAGCCAGGCTGATGCTGAGGTTGCATTCTGGTCATAGTCCCCCTTGACCACATCAGAGAGTTTAACTTCCAAAGAGAGATCAAGTTGGGGCAGCATACCGTTTTGGGCAGCAATCATCAGGTGTTTGGCTGCAGTCAGATTCTTTTCGGTAGCTCCCAGGTCGCTACGATTGGTAAGGGCCATATCGGTCAGCCATTGAGGCGGCGGACTGAGTATGGAAGTATCCGGATTCGGATACTCCTCAGAGGCGGATGGGATATCTACTTTTTGAGTATATGGGATTCCCATGGCAACTGCAAGGGTTTGGGCTAAAGAAAAAAGATTCTGTCTGGCAGAGAGCAGATTGATATCCCGTATTGCCAGGGTTGCCAGATAGTTGTTGAGATCTGATGCCGGTTTTTCACCACCGTCGATGAGGGCTTTCAGTTCCTGTATGGATTTCTCGATATTCTTTTTTGAGGCCTCCAATACAGTTAATGTATCCTGTGCACCGCGATAGTTCCAGTAGGCAGTGACCGTTTCATAAATTTTTTGAGAGACTGTCTGGCGCAGAGTGTATTGTTCGGCCTCATATGCTTCCCGTTTAGATGCCTCATTGGCACCGGTGGCATCAAGTCCGCGCCCCTTGAAAAGGGGCTGGGTCAGGGAAAAGGAGATCACCCCGTTATCTGTGTTTGGCGTATCCCCCGGATATCTGTTGTCAGTGCGTTCAATACCAATACTGCCGTCGAGACTGGTACCGTAACGAAAGGTTTTGGATAGGCTTTGGCTTAAAGAGTAGGTGCGAGTCTGCTGGTGTGCGTGACCGATTGCTAAGGCATCCAGCTCGGAAAAGGGGGTGTCATCTTCTTCACTTTTCAGTTCTGTACCAAGGGTTATATCAAACTGACCACTGGCGATCTGCAGGGCACCGAGAGAGATTTTGACCTGACTCTCTTCTATTTTGATATTGGTTTCATGGGCTATTGTGTGGCGCACGGCTTCAAGAAGGGTGAATTCTCCGGTAAAAGGAAGTGTGTCGTCTGCTTGAGAAAGGCATGGAGGGAACAATAACCAGACCGTGAGCAGAATTATTGAATTGGAAACCTGGGAAAATGATGGGTGCATGGCCTGTATGAACAAAAACGGATGGAGTTATTCCGAAAACAGAAAAAAAAGGATGGTAAAAAAAATGTATCAAAACAGGAAGCGGGCTGCAAGGTGCTTTCATGAAAATTGACAATAAAGCATGATTCCTTTACTCTCAGCCATGGAATTGTAGCCAGATTCTCGGCGGTCTCCGCGATTCCTTGGGACTCTCTTTTTTGAGGATAGGTAGGTATGCAATCTGAACAGCAGCAGGAACGGTCAGCACTTATTGTGACAACATTGACCTCTTTTATGGCACCCTTTATGATTTCCTCGGTCAATGTTGCTCTACCTGCAATCCAGAGTGATTTCGGCGTGGATGCGGTCACTCTGAGCTGGATTCCCACATCTTACCTGCTGGCAATGGCAATTCTTCTGGTGCCTGCAGGCAAGTTTGCTGATATTTACGGGCGCAAGAAGATCTTCCTCTGCGGGGTTGTCCTCTACACCCTGGCCTCAACGTTTGCCGCTTTTGTCCCCAGTGTTGGCTGGCTCCTCGCCATGCGGGCTGGACAGGGAGTGGGAGCTGCCATGTTTGTAACCACTGCCATGGCCATACTCACCTCCGTGGTTCTTCCCGGAAGAAGAGGGCGGGCTCTCGGCATACTGGTTTCCGCCGTCTATGTCGGCCTGGCCACCGGGCCCTTTGTTGGTGGTTTTATGACCCGTTATCTTGGTTGGCGTTCTCTCTTTGGCATTATGTTTTTCCTGGGCATTGGCACCCTGTATGGTGCTCTGCGCCATCTTAAGGGGGAATGGGCCCCGGCCAGGGGGGAACGGTTCGATCTGGTCGGCAGTCTCCTTTATGGCATTTCTGTGTTTTGTCTGGTCTACGGAGCAATCAGGATGGTGTCCTTACCCGCAACCCTGCTCATGGTCACAGGACTTGGCCTTATGGCTTTCTTCTTCCTGCAGCAGTCCAGAGCGGAGTTTCCGGTTTTTGAGGTGCGTCTCTTTCGGAATAACAGGATCTTTCTTTTTTCCAGCCTGGCAGCCCTCATCAACTATGCTGCAACTTTTGCAGTCACATTTCAACTCAGTCTCTATCTCCAGTACGTCAAGGGGATGGCACCACATATAGCCGGTACTGTTCTCATGGCTCAGCCGGTAATCATGGCCCTCTTTTCCCCTTGGGCAGGTAAGCTTTCTGACAGAAAAGAGCCAAGATTGCTGGCCTCAATCGGAATGGCGATTACAGCGGCCGGGCTTGGTGTTTTTGCAGCACTCTCGCCAACTACCCCTGTCTGGCTTATCGTCGTTGTCTTGCTTGTTCTCGGTTTTGGTTTTGCCCTCTTTTCTGCCCCGAATATGAGTGCCATCATGGGCTCGGTGGAAAAGCGATATTTTGGCATTGCCTCTGGAACAGTGGCCACCATGCGTCTTCTTGGACAGATGATATCCATGTCTGTTGCTACAATATTCCTCGTGATCTTTGTGGGGAGAAAAGAAATAGGACCGGATAATCTGCATTCTTTTCTGCAAAGTATGCATTTCTGTCTTCTCCTTTTTGTCCTTTTTTGTGTTGTTGGTATCTATTTCTCATTTTTTCGTGGAAAAAAAGAGGAGGTGTGAAGATGAATGACAGAATCAAGCGTATCCATGCTGTTATTCATGGCCGGGTCCAGGGAGTTTTTTTTCGGGAGACTACCTGTCAGCAGGCAAAAAGACTTGGTCTGAGCGGGTGGGTCAGAAACCTGGATAATGGGACGGTGGAGACTGAATTTGAAGGGGGGCAGGAGACGGTCAAGTCCATGCTGGCCTGGCTTGCGCAGGGTTCAACTCTTTCCCGAGTTGATCGGGTGGAGAGTCAGGAAAGAGATCCTGTTTATAAAGAATCGGAATTTACAATCACCTGGTAGTGGGACTCGGGCTTCCTATCCTTATTTTCATGTGATAGTCTCTAAAAAAATGAGGAGTATTTCCTGTCAAAAAATAAGGAGGATGGAATGGATCAATCACCATGGTTTCGTAAGAAAAATGTGGGCTACGGTTGGACACCAAACAACTGGAAAGGGTGGGCAGTTACGCTGATTGGTGTTATGGTTGTGGTGGCCGTAGTCAAGTCGCTGCTGTAACTGAGGGAGTGCGTTGAGGTTTGTCTGACATCGATCAATGGTTTCCCAGAGCGGCGCTAAAGAGCCTCCGGGTGTAGGCATGGCTGGGAGATTCAAAGAGCTGGTCTGCTCGACCGGCCTCAACGATGCGTCCGTGCTGCATCACTGCCACCTGGTCGGCCATTGCCCTTACCACCCGCAGGTCGTGAGAGATGAAAAGGTAGGTCATGCCGTAACGTTCCTGCAGCTGCTTGAGCAAGTCAATGATCTGTCTTTGAATTGTCATGTCCAGGGCTGAAGTGGGTTCATCCAGAATAAGGAAATCCGGCTGCAAGACGATGGAGCG
Source organism: Pseudomonadota bacterium (assembly GCA_018820855.1). Lineage (GTDB taxonomy): Bacteria > Desulfobacterota > Desulfobulbia > Desulfobulbales > Desulfocapsaceae > Desulfocapsa. Next base: position 10,373 of record JAHJNL010000093.1, read on the forward strand.
GGCAATGGCAATGCGCTGACGCTGACCTCCGGAAAATTCGTGGGGGTAGCGATGGACCATATCAACAGTCAGTCCAACCTCTACGAGGGTCTCCTTCACTATTTTTAGGCGTTCGGCACGAGTGGCCCCAATAGAATGAACCTCCATTCCTTCGGCGATAATCTGTCCCACGTTCAGCCGGGGAGAGAGGGAAGAAAAAGGATCCTGGAAAACCACCTGTAACTTTTTTCGCAAGGGCCGCATCTCTCTGGAAGAGAGAGTTTGCAGATCACAGCCTTGAAAAACGATTTTCCCCGAACTTTTTACAAGTTTTAACAGTGCCATACCCAGGGTTGATTTGCCGGATCCGGATTCTCCGACCAGGCCGCAGGTTGTTCCCTGATGGATGGTAAGGCTCACCTGGTCAACGGCACGGATGGTCTTGTGCCTGCGCCGCATGAATCCTTTCCACCCGTCCTTTATGTGAAAATGGCAGTTTAGATTATTTATATTGATAAGGGGCTTGTTGATCTCTTTAGGACTGCGATGTCCCTGAGGAATCGAGTTCATGAGATGAATGGTGTAGGGATCGGCGGGATGGAGGAAGATATCCTCAGTTTTTCCCTCCTCAACAATCCTGCCGTCTTTCATGATATGGACATGATCCGCTATCTGCCGGACCATACCAAGGTCATGAGTGATGAGCAGGAGGGCCATGCCGAATTCCTCCTGCAGATCCTTGATAAGTTCGAGAATCTGGGACTGGATGGTCACATCCAGGGCAGTGGTGGGTTCATCAGCTATGAGCAGTGATGGTCTGCAAGCCAAGGCCATGGCAATCATCACCCTCTGCCGTTGGCCACCGGAGAGCTGGTGCGGAAAGGCCTTCATTCGGGACGCAGGCTCCTCAATACCTGTGCGCTCCAGGAGTTTGATTGCCTCCTGCCTGGCCTCTGACTTGTTCATTCCCCGGTGGAGAAGCAGGGGTTCCATGAGCTGATTACCTATGGTGTAGACCGGGTTGAGGGAGGTCATGGGTTCCTGGAAGATCATGGCAACTCGGTTGCCCCTCAGCGCACGAATTTCCTGAGGAAGGAGGGCAAAAACATCTTTCCCTTCGAACCGGATGTCACCGCTGCAGGAGACCTGACTGGAATGTTCCAGAAGACGCAGAACAGACAGGGCTGTGACTGATTTCCCTGAACCGGATTCACCGACAATGGCCACAGTTTGTTGTTCACCCACTGTTAAGGAAATATCAAAGAGGACCTGCTTTTTTTCAGGCTGGGATTGCCCGGTGTCGAGGTGAAAACTGAGATTGAATTTGTCGATTTCAAGAAGCATAAAAATGTCCAGGATAGCGGAATGAAGAAGGAAAGCGTTTTTTGCTTGTGTCTATGCCATGATACAGGATTTACACGGTTGAGCAAAGAGAATAGAGGAAAGTCTCAGGGGAAAAGAGTTGACACTTTTCCATGGTCGGCCTATGTATAAAATGCGGGGAGCTGCAGAGGCTGAAGAATATCCTAATACCAGGTAACTCCTTGTCAATTGTTTAACTGCCTCCCTGATTTTCATCTATCACTATTTTTCAACCATGACAATACCTGTGTATCCTGAATATCCATTTCAATCGCATTTTCATACCATCGGTTCCCACCGTCTCCATTATGTAGACGAAGGGCAGGGGCCTGTAATCATCATGGTGCATGGAAATCCCACCTGGTCCTTTTATTACAGAAAATTGATCACGCTCTTGTCCCGGAAGAACCGGGTGATTGCCATCGACCATCTGGGTTGTGGACTTTCTGACAAACCGCAGGACTATAATTACTGCCTGCAGAATCATATAAACAACCTCAGCTCTCTTGTTCATCGCCTTGATGTGGAGTCGTTTTCTCTTGTCGTCCATGATTGGGGCGGGGCCATCGGTATGGGACTTGCTGCTGAGAATCCAGTGGCGCTGGAGAAGGTGATGGTACTTAATACCGCTGCCTTTCGCTCCCGGCGTATCCCCTTGCGCATCAATGTCTGTCGCTGGCCGATTATTGGAGAATTCCTGGTACGGGGCTTAAACGGCTTTGCCGGGCCTGCTATCTTTATGGCCGTGAGCAAAAAGATGAACAGGGATGTGGCAGAAGGCTATCTTGCACCCTATGATTCATGGAAAAACAGGGTGGCAGTTGCTGCCTTTGTAAAAGATATCCCTCTTTCTCCGGATCATCCGTCTTATCAGGCTCTTGTCCGTGTCGAGCAAGGTCTGAAAATTATTCAGGAGCTGCGTATTCCCATGCTGATCTGCTGGGGTGGAAAGGATTTCTGTTTTAATAAGCATTTTTATGATGAATGGTGCAACCGTTTTCCAGAAGCCGAAACCCATTATTTTGCCGGCAGCGGTCACTATCTTCTGGAAGACGCATTTGGGGAAATCGCTCCCCTTGCACAACAATTTTTTCATCATTCTAACCAGGAATAACGGAGTATTGAATTGAGTGTCAATATTGCTGCGACGCTGGCGGAAAGGGCACACCTTCAGGGAAAAGAAATCGGCCTGGTGGAGGCTGCCACCGGAAAATCTCTGACCTTTGCAGAGTTGAATCGCAGGGCTGACAGTTTTGCCCATATCCTGAGCAGAAAAGGGATACGGGCCGGGGAGCGAGTGATGCTCATGGTTCGGCCTTCTGCGGATTTTATCTGTATGACTTTTGCCCTGTTTAAAATCGGAGCGCCTGTTATTCTCATTGATCCTGGAATGGGATACAGGAATCTGCTCCGTTGTATTGAAGGGGTGCGTCCCAAGGGATTTATCGGCATCCCCAAAGCCCATGTCTTTCGTTTGTTATTTCGCAGGCCCTTTCAGAGTGTTGAACATCGATTCTGCTGCGGCCCTTCATTGGGTTTTTTCGGTCCTGATATCAGTAGACAGGCAAATCAAGACGCTGGCCCCTTTTCGGCCTATGATGCACAAGGTGATGAGCTGGCAGCCATTATCTTTACAACCGGTTCCACTGGTCCGCCCAAAGGAGTCCGTTACGAACATGGGGTTTTTCATGCCCAGCTCAGGCTGATTCGTGACTATTACGGTATCGGTCCGGGGCAAACTGATCAACCCGCTTTTCCGCTCTTTGCCCTCTTTTCCACGGCACTGGGCGCAAAGGCCGTTATTCCTGACATGGATCCCACCCGTCCTGCCAAAGTGGACCCCAAGCGCTTTATTGCCTCCATGCAGAAATACGGCGTCACCTACTCGTTTGGTTCTCCTGCAATTTGGAACGTGATCGCAGGATACGGCGAATCACGTGGCCTGACCTTGGAAACACTTAATAAGGTGCTTATGGCAGGTGCCCCGGTCTCAGGTGAGCTTATCTACAGAATGCAGAATATTCTTGGTCCTGACGCCCAAATCCACACTCCCTATGGTGCCACGGAGAGTCTTCCCATTGTCTCCATTGAAGGCAGGGAAATCGTCGAGCAGACCTGGCCTCTGACAAAGATTGGAAAAGGTACCTGTGTGGGGCGGCCTCTGCCCGGAATCGAAATTGCTATCCTGCCCATCAGCGATCAACCAGTGGATCATCTTGACCGTACCTCTTTTCTTAAGTCAGGAGAGATTGGTGAGATTATTGTCCGGGGCGATGTGGTAACTCGGAGTTATGAAAACAATCCTGTGGAAAATCGGCTGGCCAAGATACAGGACGCCGCCGGTTTCTGGCATCGGATGGGAGATGTGGGATATCTCGACCGGGAGGGGCGACTCTGGTTCTGCGGCAGACGCGCTCACCGGGTAGTAACCGAGGGAAAAACGTTTTATACTATTCCCTGTGAGGCTGTTTATAACGTCCATCCCCAAATTTATCGCACGGCATTGGTGGCAGTAGCCGTTCCTGAGAATGAAGAGAATATACCGGTCATTATTCTTGAGCCTGAGAAAGATGCAACTATCTCTGCTGATCAACTTATTGCCGAGGCCCGGAGACTTGGTGCAGAGAACCTTTTAACCAGAGACATACGATACTATCTCATTCATCCTGACTTCCCGGTTGATATCCGTCATAATGCCAAGATATTCCGCGAGAAACTCAGCATCTGGGCCTCGGGCGAGCTGGAGGGGAAACTGTGAAACGAGTGCTGGTCACAGGAGGTGGCGGTTTCGTCGGCAGCCACATTGTCAGACTGCTTCACCTCCGGGGTGTAGAGTGTCTGGTCGTGGGCCGTAACCGTTATCCTGAGATTGAGGCGTTGGGAGTCCAATGTTTACAGGGTGATATCTGCGATCCTTTATTTCTCCTTGACTGCTGCCGGGAAGTGGATACTGTTTTTCATGTTGCGGCCTTGGCTGGGATTTGGGGGAAGTGGGACGATTTTTATCGTATCAATGTACTCGGTACTGAAAATGTCCTTACTGCTTGCAGGAAAAACAAGATCCGGCATCTGATCTATACCTCCACCCCTTCCGTCGTCTTTAACGGGAAGGATATTGTCAACGGAGATGAACGACTTCCCTACGCAGACCGGTTCCTCTGTCATTATGCCAGGAGCAAGGTTATGGCCGAAAAGATGGTGTTGGCAGGCGCAGGAGAGGAACTTCTGACTTGTGCTATCCGTCCGCATCTGGTGTGGGGGCCAGGTGACCCCCATCTTATTCCCCGTCTTCTTGAGCGGGGAAGACAAAGGCAGCTGAAAAAGGTGGGAGACTGTACAAACATGGTTGATATCAGCTATGTGGAAAATGTTGGCGAGGCCCATCTTCTGGCAGCGCAAAATCTGGAGAGCACAGGAAATGCCTCCGGCCAGGCTTACTTCATCAGCCAGGGCGAACCGGTGAACCTCTGGCAGTGGATTGATGAGCTGTTTAAAAGAATGGATGTACCACCGGTGCAGAGCCGCGTTCCATTTTCTCTTGCATACGCGGCAGGAACATTGCTCGAAGGCCTGCACTCGATTTTTGCGCCGACAAAAGAACCACGAATGACCCGATTCCTTGCAGAACAACTGGCAAAATCCCACTGTTTTTCCATAGCCAAGGCCCAGCAGGATCTCGGTTATCATGCCAGAATCAGTACGGAAGAGGGCATGGAACGGTTGTGTCGGTCAATGTGAAGACCGGTACCTGCCACTTATGCCCTCATTGATATGTTGAGTAGTCTTGTCTGGCATGAAAAGAAGAGCTTCTATAATAAAAAAGTTCGAAGTTAAAACCCAAATTTGAAATATGCTACGATATTTTTATAAAACATTTGTCTGTTTTCTTACAGTGATCACGATCTTCGTCAGCACTGTAAGCAAGAGCGCTGCTCTGACAGTGGGGGAAGAAAGAGAGCTGGGTGAGCAGTTACTCTTTCAGATCCGTCTTGCCTTTCCTCTCTTGGACGATCCGGATATCTTTCAATATATCAATGAACTAGGGCAAGAGGTACTCACTGTAGCCGGTGTTCAATACTTCGACTACCACTTTTATATTGTCAATTCCACTCAGTTTAATGCCTTTGCTGCTCCTTCCGGTCTGGTCTTTTTTTACAGCGGTCTTATCGAACAGATGAAGCAGGAAGACGAACTGGTCGCGGTTCTTGCCCATGAGATCGGTCATGTGGTTTCCCGTCATATCGCCAAGGGTATGGATCAGGGGACCAAGGTCGGCATCGCCACCACTATTCTTGCTTTGGCAGGCCTGGCCTTGGGGGCAGGGGCCATCAGTCAGGCCATTTTTACCGGATCTTTGGCTGCCGGCCAGGCGGCTTCGCTCAGTTTCAGCAGGGAACACGAGGAAGAGGCAGATATCCTTGCCTATGGCTGGATGAAAAAAATGGGCCGCAACCCAGAGGCAGAAGAGGATATGCTTCGAACCATGCGTCGTATCACTCGATACTCCATGGGCAATATTCCCCAGTATCTGCTAACCCATCCGAACCCTGAATTTAGGCTCGATTATGTCCAGTCCTTATTGGCCTTGGATGATAAAGAGCTTTCTACCTTTAAGAAGACTGATAATTTCTCATTTCTTCGTATGAAATATCGAATCCTTTCCCAAATATCTGACGGGAAAAAGTTCCGAAATTTTCTTCTCAACAAACTTTCTGATCAGTCTGCTTCGGAAGAAGAAAAAACCATGCTTCAATATGGGCTGTCGCAGTTGGACAGGATGGAAAACAATTTTGATTCAAGTCGAAATTATCTCCGTAAGGTAATCGCCCATTATCCCGAAAGGTCAATTTTATTGGTTGATCTGGGGCTGCTGGAAATGGAGGATGGAAATAAAGAACAGGCCCTGGAATTGATACGTACTGCCTATGATCGTGATCCTAATGATATGTGGGCTACATTTCAGCTGGCAAGGATCAATCTGGAACTTGGGAATGTCGGTATTGCTGAGAAATATCTCCTGGAAGTGGAGGAAATCATGCCACTTTATTCAAAGGTCTACTTTGAGCTTGGAAGGCTCAAGGCTGCCAAAGGCGATAATGGTACAGCCTCATACTACCTTGGAAAATATTATCTTTACGAGGGACGATTAAAACTTGCCAAACAGACTGTTCAGGTTGCCCTAAAGGACCCAGGGCTCAATGCAGATTTGCGGCAGGATGGTGAATTGATGCAGGAACTGATTGAGAAACTGGAAAAGAAAGAATGAGAGCAGGTGCTCTGTGCCTGGTTTTTAAATATTATTGCTAAGAATTACTGACCAAAAGAAGAAATTCACGATTTCCCTTTGGTCCGAGGATAGGACTCGGTACGATCTTTTTGGCATGTAAGCCAATCTGTTGTACAAACTGGACAACGGAATCGATGGCCTGCTGGTGATGATCGGGGTTGCGAACGACACCTCCTTTAGGAATGAGTTGCCGTGGAAGTTCAAATTGCGGTTTGATCAGGCAGATGATGGAGACTGTATCAGAAAACAGGGGAATGAGGGGCGGGATCAATTTAGTGAGTGAGATAAATGCAGCGTCAATAACCGCAAGCTCAATGGGCTCAGGAACTTGTTCCCGGCAGATCTCCCTGGCATTGAATCGTTCAATGACAACCACGCGTTCATCCTGGCGTAGCTTCCAGTCCAGTTGACCGTAGGCAACATCTACAGCATAGACCTTTTTGGCTCCATGTTGGAGAAGGCAGTCGGTAAACCCCCCGCTGGAAGCTCCTATATCAATACAGACAAGTCCGGAAGGATCAAAAGAAAAAGCATCCAGGCCGCCTTCAAGCTTAAATCCCCCTCGTGAGACATACGGACATTTTTCCCGAATTTCCGGCTGAGTATCCTCTGGGAATTGACTTCCTGCCTTGTCAACCCGCTGACCTTTGACAAAGACTTCCCCGGCTCCGATAATACCTCGTGCCTGTTGCAGATCCCTGCTCAGTCCGTGACGGACGAGAAGCTCATCTAAACGTGTTTTTTTGTGACTGGCCACTATGTGTGCAACTGTCCGCTATGTATGAATTATGCCAGCAATCACAGATGGGAGCCTGTGATTGCTGACGTATATTCATTGCTGAAAGAGCTTATCAAAGGGATGACATTCGTTTCCTGGCTATTTCAGCTTCGGGCGTGGAGCCGTAAGAGGCGGTTACCTTTTTGTAGATAATTTTGGCGGTCTCATTGTCAGACAGCTGCTCAAAGGCCTCTCCCTGTCTCAACAGGGCCTTGGCTGCCTGTGGATTTCCGGGGAAATTGGATATGATCTGCTGGTATTGAATAATAGCCTGGTCATATTCACCCTTTTTAAAGAGACATTCGCCCATCATATATCGGACAGGAATTGTGGACTCTTTTGAGCCCTGTGTGTTTATATGTTTCTCAAAAAGACCATAAGCTTCATCGTATTGACCTTTGTTGTATTTCTGCTGTCCCTCAGAAAAATAATCGACACTGGCTGGTTGAGTGACAGCCGGTTTTACTGGAGCTGTCTGGGTGATATGGGTTTCAGGTTTGCTGGCTGCCTGGGGTGTTGAAACTGCAGGTTTTGCAGAAGACGCACCAGAGTGGACTACTTTTTGCGATGTTGCACTGATATGACCTCTATCTACCTGCTTGCTTGCTGTCTGGGCGGCACTTGCCTCTCTTGCTTTGCGCATTGCAGCCTCTGCTGCCTGTGCAGCCGCTTTTGAACGTCTTTCCGCATCCTCAATTCGCGCCTGTCTGATAGCAGTCAAAGACTCTTCCTGTTGCTTGATTCTGTTGTCATGCTCAGCCAACCTGGTGTTGAGTTCCTGCTCCTGCTGTTCTTTCAGACTTGCCACAGCCAGCTGCAGCTCTTTGTTCTGCTCCTGAAGCATACGATTCAGATGACTGTTTTCCTCAAGCTGGCTTTTGAGTTGAAGGATGTCGGCCTGCAGTTGATCAATCAAGCCTGAAGAGCTTGCCTGGCGCTGCTGCATCTGTCCAACAGTAGTATCCTTCATGTCTTCGACTTTCTTATTCAGTGACCTGATATGGTAATTCAGGGCATTCACATCCTCTTGGGTGGCGCAGTGAGTGAGAAAGGGCATGATGCCAATGAGTAAGAGTGAAGTAAGATATCGTTTTTTCATGGACTGCCTCTATGTGTATTTTTATTAACTTATCAATAGTTCAGCTGATGTGAGACTTGTCTGAGTATTCTTTGCTGCCGTATGAGCATAGCGGGTCATAGAGTTGCACTATCAGGCGATTGCATTCATATAAACATTACTTGATGTCGGTCCAGCGAGGATAGGTCTGATTTCCCGGGAAATTAAAGAGTTGCCGCTGGTAGCTGCCATTTCTGAGGATTGCATAGACCTTCTGATCCTGTCCGTTGCGAAGGGAAAAGAGGATCTGTTTTCCATCTGGTGACCAGGATGGAGATTCATGCTGCCCAGGTCCGTTGGTGACCTGGGTTGGAGTGGCTCCAGGATTGGGGGAAATGGTGAATATCTGGTAAAGCCCCTCAACAAGACTGGAATAGACAATTAAGTCTCCCTTAGGAGACCAGCAGGGCTCAGCGTTTTCAGTTCCTTTGAAGGTGAGACGCTGCGCCTTACCGCTATCGACTTCCATGATATAGACCTGAGGACGACCGCTTCTGTCTGAGACGAAAGCCAGTCTCTTTTCATCTGGTGACCAGGTGGGAGAGACATTGATTCCGGACCGGCGAGTAAGTTGTTTCAGGATTTTTCCTTTTCGGTCCATGAGAAAGAGATCGGGATTGCCATCGTTACTCAGGGTAAGAACCATTTTGTTTCCGTCAGAAGACCAGGCTGGCGCAAGATTCATTCCTTTTCTTCGGGACAGAGGGCGAGTGGTTTTGCTCTGCTGCAGGTCAGTGATGTACAGATTCTGGTTTCCGGCATGATAGGAGCTATACGTGAGGTACCTGCCACCGGGGATGAAACGAGGGGAAACCGTGAGGTTTTTATGGCGTGTAACCTGCCGTTCCTCTCTTCCGAGGATATCTGTAAGATAGACCTCTTTATGGCCACTGCGATCAGAGACAAAGGCAATTTTGGAGGTCGCAATTCCGGGTTGTCCTGTAAGCTCCATTATGACTGCATCACAAAACTTGAACAGCATATCCAGTTGTTGTTCCCTGGTTCCATTATATCGTTTGCCCATGAGCATATCACCGCCTGCGACATCTTGGAGGCGGAGTTCAAGCTGCATTCCTTTGCCGGAGAGACTGTAGCTGCCGAGCATAACGAAATCGGCACCAAGTGATTTCCAGTCGGCATCCTGTCGCTTGCCATATTTTTCCTCATCAATGAGGGTGAAGATACCGTGAAAAATGAGGGTGTCGGAAAGTGTTTTTGCCAGTTCACGGCCAAATGGCTGCAACTGTGCCGGTTGTTCTTTGTTGATAAACCAGGGAACTGCGATGTTGATCTTGCGCGCTTCGGCTGAAGTGATATCAAGATAAACTATCTCCTGTGCTGCCTGGAGTGAGAGAGGAAGCAGGACAAAAAGGAGAAAAAGGGAAAAGGAGAAACGTATTTTCAAGGATTGCATTTTAGTGCCTTTAAAGTGATTTTCTTGCTTATGATAACCAAAAATTTAACAATTCCCAAAGCTGATCTTTGTTGATAAGGCATTCGTAGCTCGCAGTGACTGCTGAACAGAGTCCTTCAGAGCTGATCGCTGTATGGAAAAGCAAAACTATAATTTGTTAATTATAAAAGGTTCCTGAGAGCAGTCAACCTTTTTAGCTTAAATCGGTAAGGTCGTTTGAAAGGAATTTTTCCTCTGCTAGATGATTCCGCCGGGTTTAAAGTTAAAGCCAAGGGTGTATTGCTGCTTTTTCAGTGCCCCAGGAATTGGTGGCAGTGGGTTGGCATCTTGAATGGTCTTGCTGACAAACTGGTCAAACACTCTGTCGCCTGATCTTTTCTCGAAACTGTGGCTGATAATCTGGCCATTTTGGGAAATGACAATTACTACAACAGCGAGAAGATCAGGGTCCCAGGGTTTGATATCAGGTAAGGCCCAGAATCTATGGAGATGAGCTTTAATATTTGCGTGATACTGGTCAGCAAGTGCATTTGATGTGCCTCTTGATGGCTCTGAAGATGATTGTTGCCCGGTTTTTGCGGAAGAAGCAACTGCATCGGTCTGGAGCATATGTTTCAGAGCATTGACTGCCTCGCTGGCAGCAGCCTTTGCCTCGGCAGCGGCCACGGCCCGTTGCCGCCTGGCCTCTGCGAGAAGTTCCTGTCGTCTGGCCTCCAATGCCTGCTGCTCCTGCTTTTGTTCAAGCTCTTTTTGTCTTCTGGTCTCCTGGGCCTGGAGATCAGGAGCATTCTTGTTCTTGATCTTTCTTTTCAAAGGTTTGATGGAAATGGCCTGCACCTGTTCCGGCTGCACTGTTTCGGCAATCGGTGGCGCAATGGGAGCGGTTTTCTTTGCGGCCACCTCCTTCAGTTGTTGGATTTTGGCAGCAGGTGGTTCCGGTGGTGCGGGAGTGGCTGCAGCAGGAGGAGAGGACAGTTCTGCAGGAGACTCAGTGATGGAGATCAAATCGACCGTATATGATTCAGGGATTATAGTATTTTTCTGCAGGTATTTCGGCAGGAGAATAGCTGACGAGAGAAGAAGAAGGTGGAGGAGAACTGCCAGATTAAAAGGCAGTTTCCAGCCTGTAGATGGTATAGCTGTCATGCGGTATTCTTTATAAACCATATCAGCGAGTTTCTTCTTTTTGTTGGGTAATCATTCCCAGTTTGTCAAAACCGGCAGCCTTAATTTCAGCCATAATGGAAACCACCAGGCCGTAAGGTACCTGCTTGTCCGCCTTGAGAAAGATCGACTGCTCTTTGTTTTTGATAAATTCCTTTTCCAGCTCCTGGTGCAACAGGGCCTTAATGACTTCCAGCTTGCCGATTGTGATTTTTCCTTCTTTATCCAGTGTAATCACAATTGGTTCATCTTCTTGCACAAGGGAACGGGCAGTGGTCTGCGGCAGATCCACCTCTAGGCCCTGGGTCATCATCGGGGCTGTGACCATGAAGATGATGAGCAGAACCAGCATTACATCCACCATCGGAGTGACATTGATCTCTGATACCAGGCCACGACGGTCTTTTCCTGAACTGAATCCCATTTTAATTAGCCATCTGAAATTTGAAGTTTTAACAACATGCTCATACCTTGCTCAGCATGTCTCTTTCCACGAGGTTGAGAAAATCAGTGGAAAAATTTTCCATTTCATTTTCAATCTCGGTCAGTTTGTTGGAAAAAAAGTTGTAGGCGATAACAGCAGGAATAGCAACAGCCAGACCTGCAGCAGTTGCAACGAGGGCCTCGGAGATACCGGGAGCAACGACGGCCAGGGATGCTGAACCACGCATGCCGATATCATGGAATGAAGCCATGATCCCCCAGACTGTCCCGAAAAGGCCGATGAAAGGAGCAGCTGAACCAGTGGTTGCCAGAAAGGGAAGGGATTTGCCCAGTGCATTGATTTCCTGGGATTCGGCCCGGCGGATGGCCCGTTTGAGATTGTCCATGGTGGCCAGCTGCATCTCCAGCGTTTCAGTGCCGATTTTTCCTTCCTTACGATTGCGACTTTTGTTGATTTTCTGTAGTTCTGTAAAGCCTGAGGTGAAAATTGCAGCCTCCGGACTTAGCGGGTAGTGCTCAGCCGAAGCAGCGGCATCGCTCAGGGTTTTGGATGACCAGAAGGCATCGAGAAATTCGTTGGTTTCCCGTCCTGCCTTTTTAAAGAGTCTTATCTTCATGAAGACGATAGACCAGGAGGCAAGGGAAAAAATCAGGAGGGTGAGCATAACCATCTGTCCCATGGGACCGGCATGCATGATCATACTGGAAATTGAGAGTTGCACTGTCTTTATTGCCTCGTAAAGGTTGTTCTATTCTTCCAAGTTGGACGAACTCTGATTGTTTTGTTCTTACTGTAACTGTTCAAATGAATAGACTGATGGCAAAGAAGAAGGTTACATAATATAAAAGATGCTTCTTGATCTGTCCTGATAAAAACCAGCAAATATTTCACCTGGACGTGTTCTCTTTTTCTTAAGCCTTCAGCCTGTTGCGTCTTAGCCTCTTCGCTCAATACCTTAATGATTACTTCTTACCTTGTATATATTGCTTTTTGAAAAAAATCAATCTCCAGTCAGGATGCAAAAAAAAGTCCCTATCTTCCTGAAGTTATTCGTCGTAGCCCATTTACAACAGGTTCCATTCCGCATGCCCTGCAGATCGCTGCAGCATTCTGTCGACGTACAGGCAGGTGACCATTCTGCTCGTCACAGGATATGCAGGTGAAAAGAGGTTCAAGTTCTTCTTGTTCGCTTGCATGTATCATTGCAGTTCTGTAAGGGTACATGAAAATTCCACATTGACGGCCACCTTTCCTTGCACGCGCAGCGTTCCTTTCATAAACCAGGCGCCGCCAAGGCTTTCAATGATCCTGACTTCCATACGAATCGTGTCTCCCGGTCCCACAGGCCGTTTGAACCTGGCACCTTTTATGCGGGTCAAGACAGGTACTCCTGACCGGGTATCTTTTGTCTCTTTGAGAATAAGGGCGATGAGAAGAGCTCCGGTCTGGAAGAGGGCCTCGCAGAGCAGGACCCCAGGCAAAATGGGATGCTCGGGGTAATGCCCCTGAAAGATGTCGAGTTCTTCCGGAATGAGTTTTTCTGTCACCAGTGATGTGGAGTCATACTCAAGCAAGGTGTCGACCCAGAGAAAGGGGGGACGGTGAGGAATAAGATCGGTGACTTTAATATCCTGAATCACAGATCAGAGCCCTCCGTTAATATCGAGCACTGAGCCGGTGATGTATGAGGCGTTTTTTGAAGCAAGGAAAAGCACTGCTGCGGCTACTTCTTCAATTTTGCCAAATCGACGCATCGGCACCATTTTTTTATAGTCCTTGATCTGCTCCTCAGAAAGGTCATCCAGCAGATCAGTATCGATGAAGCCGGGAGAGACGCAGTTGACGGTGATTTTCTTTCTGGCAGTCTCCTTGCAAAGACTTCTGGTGAGTCCTATTTGACCGGCCTTGGAAGCACCATAGTTGGTCTGGCCGCCGAAGCCCATGCTGGCAACAGGAGATGTGATATTGATGATACGGCCGTACTTTTGTTTGAGCATCAACAAAACTGCCTTTTGGGACATGGTAAAGGTGCCGGTCAGGTTGATATCGATAACCTGTTGCCAACTCTCTATATCCATCAGCGCCAGGAGCTTATCACGGCGGATACCGGCATTGTTTACCAGGATATCGATGGTATCAAATTCTTCTTCGACCCGGTTAAAAAAGGTTTCTACCTGAGAAACCTTGGAAACATCGCATTGATGAAGCTGCAGACGGTCACCAAATCCAATGCATTCTTCTTGGAATTTCTCAGCAGCTTCCCTGTTGCCGCCATAAACACCGATAACTGTAGCACCTTGCTGGAGAAAGGCGAGGCTGATTCCTTTGCCTATGCCTCGGCTGGCTCCGCTGATCACTACTTTTTGTCCTGTGAAATCCTGCATGCTTGTTTAATCCCTGCTGCGCATGAATGCGTCTACATCGTTGGAGGCAATGACACCGTAATTAATAGCTCCCAGCCATCCCGACATGATAATCCCCACTGAGCCCACATGAAAGAGGCCGTCTACCTCCTTGAATATGGAGCGAGAGACGTCAAGTCCTTCGAATTTGGTGCCAAAAGAGGTGCCTTTGGTGTGAAGAGTGTAGCGGTTAAAGGTGCTGGGAGTGGCGGCCTCTATCCAATCAATCTTCTCTTTGACCCCTGGGAGATAGCGCTCCAGGTCAACAAGGGTACGATCTATAAGGGCTTTTTTTTCTGTTTGGTACTGCTCTCTGCTAAATTTTTCCCAATCTTTAAAGTTGGCGTTCATGGAGGCTACTATGGTATAGCGATTATGCCCTGGCCGGGTCTTCGGATAGTAGACAGAGAAGGTCTTGGAACGGGTATGCAGGTCGCAGAGTTCAGCGGAGTCAAATTCGGGCGCAGTGGAGGTGAAGAGCAGGTCGCCGATATCAGCAAAGGATTCCTCCTTTTTGATGCCCATGTAGACCTGGCAGGATGAGTTGTTCACCCGTATCTTATCAGCTTTTTCCATGAAGGAATCGGAAAAAGCATCTTTTCCCGCCAGATTGTAGATTGTATTGGTGATGCCTGAATTAGAGACAACACTGGGGGCGGAGATCATTTTTCCTCTGCATTCAACACCTCGCACCTGACCCTTATCAACGACGATACGGTCGACCTTGCAGTTTGTGCAGATGGTCACCCCGTTTTTTTCAAGTTCGGCTGCCATCATTCCAATCAGCTTGTCAGTCCCCCCTTCAAAGGTGAAAACCCCTTTGTTCATGAAATTGGAAAAGACGATACCATAGGTGATTGCAGGGTCATCAAGGGTGGAGCCGTTGGCATAGCTGATGGGTTCCATGAGCAGACGGTGGACATCACTGCGGCCAGGAAAATATTCATCAAAGAGTTCCCTGGTGGTCATGGTTTGATCGTCATAGAAATTCATCCCGGCCACTCTTGTAAAAAAGGCATCTATGGTTGATTGCGGGATTTTAAAGTGGGAAATGAGCTTGTCTGTAAAGTCTATACGGTCAAAGGTGGTTTTCAGATGAAACTGCGGGTTATCAAAAATGATATTTTTCAGCTGAACGATGGAGTTCATGATCTCACGGTTCCAGTATTTCTTACAGGTTTTTACCATACCGTAAGGAAAACCGTGCAGGGAGACATCAAAAATATGACCCTTTCGTTTGAACCATGTGGCCAGTCCGCCCAGTTGACTGTGGAACTCCAGGAGGAGAACCTTGTAGCCACAGTAAGCGAGCCGATTGGCAGAGGTCAGTCCGCCAAGCCCTGAACCTATAACGATTACATCATATTTGTCGGCGGCTTGTGAAAATGGAACTGGCATAATGATAATTTCTGGTGATAATGGGAGTATAAAGTCTGGCTTAGAGGCGGGGAAGGATATGCTGGTTGACAATGGAGACGCCACTTAACATGGAGCCTACGATGCCCAAAAAACCTTGGTCTGTCCCTGCTAAAAAGAGGTTGTCATATCCAATGTCGCCATCTTTTATTTTTACCGGGTTGCCATAAATGGCTCCTTGTTTCTTTGCGGTAAAACGCTCAATGGTCAATGGTGTGAAAGTATCAATATATACAATATTTTTGGAAAAATTACCAAGGATTTTCTCAGCAACTTCACGTGATGCAAGGGCTGTGTCTTCTTTTGCGGAATTGTAAGATGGTTGATCTGCGCGAAGTTTGAGCCATTCGTCATAACTTGCCAGATGGGTGGTGCGCACCTCTTTGAAGAGAGAAGGGGGGAGGCCCTGAAAATTCTGCGGCATGCAGATTACACCACTGGCGAAATCAACCAGCTTTTGTGGCTGCTGATAGGAAAATGTTTCGGAAGAATTGTAGAAAATGATTGTACGGTTCTCTGAACCTTGCAAAACAGTTTCGGGAGAAAGTTCAAAGATAGTCTCAACAAAACCGAGCCTTGGCAGCGATTCAAGGGGAGAAGGTTTATTCAGGAGTGCATAAGTCTCGTCTGAGCCTATGGTTGAGAGCAGATAATCACAGCTGATCTCCTCGCCGTCTGCAAGCTTGACACCATGCACCTTTTTTCCGGAACAAATGATGCGGGAGACTGCGGCCTTGGTTCTGATGCTGCCGCCGTGTTTACGATAATGGTCAAGGAGCAGGTCGAGGAGGTCTTTGATTGTCCCTCCTGGCCGGAACATCCCTTCTAAGAAGATGGCCCGGAACATGATAACAAACTGACCCAGATCCATGTCGTTTTCCAGAGAAGATCCATAGTACATCAGTGGACAGAGGAGCATGTCCACCAGCAGTTTGTCACCAAGGGTCTCCTGCAGGACCTTTTTTGCAGAAATAAAGGGGGCTGGACGAAAGGGCTCGTAGTTCTCAATCAGCTCGAGCAGACGCTGAAAACACGTGTGGGAACCGGGAAACTTGGCAGCTATTTGTGTGTCAAGCAGGGCGAAGTCATTGGAGAAAAGAAGAGATTCTCGCCCGAGGAATCGGACCTCGCTCTGGATCTGCTGATGCAGGTCCAGTTCTCGCCGTTTGATCTTGAGCTGCCGCAGCAGGCGATTTAAGGGCGCATCTTTTGTGTTTGCCGGAGCGTAATTGGTGATGGCGTGCAGGCCTGTCTCAAACAGTCTGTTGTTGCGGTAGTAATAGGAGTTGAGCCCACCCACACGGGAGTGTTTTTCCAGGAGCAGGACGTCGGGAAGAAAACGGGCGAAACGAAGAGCGGCGGCAAGTCCGGAAAGACCGCCGCCGATAATCAGGAAGGGTACATGCACTTGTTACGCGTCGCTAAGAAGGGGCTCCAGATAGTTTACACAGGAGTCAAGGGTGGCAAGCTGAGGATAATCCTCTTCAGGGATCTGAAGTTTGTGGCGCTTGCGCAGTTCCATCACGATATCCAGAAAATCCATTGAGTCGAGATCGAGTTGATCGCGTAAGGGTTTGTCTGCCTGAAGGGCGTCAAAATCCGCATCTTCATCAATGTCTTCTATGATTTCCAGAATAAGGTCTTTTATTTCGTCACGTGTCATATCATTCTCCGGCCATGGCCTGAATCTTCAATTGAAGATGTTATATCAGTATAAAATAAAACAGTAATAAGTTAAGATGCGTCAGGAAAACTGCCCTTTATACCACACCTGGAATGACTTTTTTATAATTATTTTAAAAAAGATCTTGTTTCTGAGCAACCTGCTGTTTATTGGTATTTTTTAACAATGACCACCGAGTTGATGCCTACCATGCCAAAGGAGTTGTTCAGGATGGTTTGCACAGAATCAAGCTGAACAGGACGATCCAGAACCATATTGTTCAGGTGGCATTCAGGGTCAAGATTTTTCACATTGATGGTCGGATGCACAAGATTGTCTTCAAAGGCAGGAAGGTTTCCAGCCAGTTCAAGGACACCGGCAGCACCCATGGCATGACCGATAATACTTTTAGTGTTATTGATATAGGTCTTCGGTGCATTGGCAAAGACCTTGCGAATGGCTTTGCATTCCTCAATATCACCCTGTCTTGTTCCGGTGGCATGGGTATTGATAATATCGATATCCTCAGGTTTAAGCCCTGCTCTCTCCAGGGCCAGTTCAATGCATTCTGCCTGACGCACATCATAGGGGAGGACAAAGTCACGGGCGTCTGAGTTCATGGCGTAGCCAACGATTTCCGCATAAATCTTTGCCCCTCGTGCCAGGGCGTTTTCTAAACGTTCAAGGACATAGATACAGGCGCCCTCTGAGACGACAATACCGTTACGGGAAAGATCAAAGGGTTTGCAGGCCTGCCTGGGATCTTCTGCAGAACCAAGAGCACCTTGGGCCTGGAAGCTGGCGAATATACCGAATGAGCCGGTTGACTCGGATATTCCTCCGGCAAGGGCCATGTCCACCTCTCCCAGGCGCATCATCTGTACACCCTGGATGAGGGAAGCATTGCCGGCCGCACAGGCTGCACCAATGGCATAGTGGGGTCCGGTGATGCCAAGATTCATGGTGATCTCTCCGGCCGGATTGTTGAGCACGGTTCTCGGGTTGTGGTGATGGGTCCAGTAGTCGACGTTATAGTCATACTTACTGATATTGTAGACCTCATTTTCCGTTTCCACGGTGCCATGTTCAGTGAGCCCGATATAGACGCCTATGCGGGAAGAGAGATAGTGGTCAATGGGAAGGTTCCCGTCTGCCAGGGCTTCGTTGGCGCAGTAGACACCAAGACAGCCGGCACGCGTTCCACGTTTATTTTCTTTTTTCTTCCTGTATTTTGTCTCGGGAAAGCTGCAGATACCAGCAGGAGCTTTCCCAAAGTAGCGAAGATCCACCTCAGTTATTTCACTGATACCGGCTAAGAGTTTCTTGCGAAAATCCTTGAGATTATCGGCATTTGGAGCGGCAAGTCCTACACCGGTAATAACGATTCTATGTTGTTGTATATCCATGGTGGTAGATTGACGGAATGTATGGGGCTGATTATAGTGATGATCCACTGAAGAAGGTTGAAAAATCTTTTTCAGCTTTCTCTGCAATTATAAATATATTCTTTGACTGAGTATACAACAAAGGCTAAACACTATGATAAATTTTCGTAAAATTCAAGAGGAATGCACCTTTTATTAGAATTGTAGCCCTTTTACCGGAAAAGATCCGGGGGCGGAGGAAGATAATGAGTGAAAAAAAAGATGTTGTGATTATTGGTGCTGGGCCGGCAGGAATTCAGGCTGCCATCCATGCCGTTCGTAAAAAATGTGATGTCCTGCTTTTGGGGAGAATTGAAAGAAGTGCACTGTACGCGGCGCATGTGGAAAACTATGCCTGTGTTGATGGTGTCAAAACCGGGCAGGAACTTCTTGAGGCAGGGATTTCTCAGGTCCGGCATTTTGGTGCTTCTTTGATGGATGATGATGTATTGAAGATTCACCAGGAAGCTGACGGCTTTTCCCTTGACCTTGAGGGAGGATCAACTGTGGCCACAAGGACCATCATCTTTGCCAACGGGACATCTCGAAAAAAATTAAAGGTACCTGGAGAAAAAGAATTCTTCGGTAGAGGGGTTTCTTACTGTGTAGATTGTGATGCCAACTTTTTCAGAAATGCCACTGTGGCAGTTGTCGGTAATGCCAGTGCTGCCATTGACGGAGCCTTGACCCTCACCGGTTACGCCTCAAAGGTTTATCTGATCAGCCGGAATCTCGTGGCTTCTCCAGGCTTGTTGAAAAAACTTGGGGAGTCTGCAGTGGAGAGTGTCACTGGCACATGGGTCAGCGAAATACAGGGAGACGATGCCGTGCAGTCCCTGCTGCTGGAAGACGGGGATGAGATAAGTCTTGATGGACTCTTTATTGAGCTTGGTGCTAAGGGGGCAATGGAGTTGGCTCTGGAGATCGGTATCCAGCTTGACATGGATACCATGAGCCATATCGAGACCAATAAAAAGACAGAGACTAACGTGGCCGGAGTCTATGCGGCTGGGGATATCACCGGACATCCGTATCAGATGGCCAAGGCTGTGGGGGAAGGGTGTGTGGCAGGTCTGGAAGCCGCTAATTTTGCAAAAAAACAAAAACGGGAAGAAGACGCCTGAGAAGTTTCGTCACGGAACAGGAGGCTTTCTGGTCTGTCAGGAAGCCTTTGTCAAAAAAAGTGTATCTTTCCTTATGGCTTTTTTGATTTCTCCAGAGAGTCGAGCAATTCTTCGGAAATACTCTTATCCAGGGCTTTTATTTTTTCTTCCAATTCTTCACTGAGTGCCACACGGCCCTCCACTACGCAGCCTCGCCTTCCCGGTACACATTCTCCATGCAGTCGTCTGCACTTGTCATTGACGATATCGTAATTTTTACAGTGAAAGGTCATGCTGGTACTTTTGTTTGCTGCCAGCTGTTATGGCATTTGTACTTTTCAGAGGCGTCCTGAAAAGGGTTTGTCAGGGTCGAATGATTTTTTGTTTTTCAAGGTCATCCAGAAAAAGATCTATCAGTTTCTGGTAATATTTTCTTGTCATCACCGGGTCAATGGATTCTGAACGGGCTGACCATATCAACTTTTCTGTCTGCACATCATAGAGATTGGTTTCAAGGATTACTTTGGTGGAGCCGGAATAGCTTCCGGGAGTATAGACTGAGCGATAGATAGCGGGGTAATACCCGTAAAGACCATAGGAAAAATGGCTGTCAATAGAGTTGATACGCTGAGGGGGATGGTAGTAGTCCTTTTCATTTCTCCCTACAAGGTGGGTAATGAGGACTGCGCCGGCCTCGGTTTTTTCGACTACTTCTTTCAAGTCTTCAGTGTTTGGTTCAATTGCCTGTTTACACACAGTATAGCTTGGAACTGCCTGGACATCAAGTTCAGTCAGGCTTGAGACAAAGGTATCTTCGTAAATACGACGCTTGGTCTCATCCTGTGCAACACCGACAACCAGGACTTTTTCCAGGCGGTATTGCTCAAGTGATTCATCTGTCCAGCTGGAGAGCAATCTGCTTGCAGAGCAGGAGGTGAGACAGATGCTGCAGATAAGCAAGCAAGTAAATAGAGAATTATATCGCATGAGGAAGAAGAATTGTCATAAAAAAAAAGAGTTTCAGACCTTGTGGCCTGAAACTCTTTAAATTTGGGGTGAGTGATGGGACTTGAACCCACGACCTCCTGGGCCACAACCAGGTGCTACCACCAGCTGAGCTACACCCACCGCAGAGAAATTTCCGCTGTCTGTATACCCGTTACCATATTATTTGGCAAGAGTAAAATTTTTAAAAATCTGCATTACAGTGCATACATTTTTTAGCCTGAGCCTTGATTAGCTCGGCACAATAGGGACATTCCTTTTTATAGTTGTCCTTCAGCATCTGAGAAATAACCAATTTACATTTCTGCTCAATGTCTGTCTTGTTAAAGGTATGGTTTCTGATAGCGTCAATACAGGAAAGATCATTGAATTCTTTAAGAAGGCTAATGGCTCTTAAGCGGCCGCTGTTATCGGCAGCTTCGTCGAGAATAAGGGTCATAACAGGACTGATATCATTGTCTTGAACGCAGGTGTCAAGGGCCGCCACGGCCTCTTTCTCCTTTATGTTGCGTTCGTTCTGCTCCCGCATCTGTTCCGGGTCTACAATGCTTCCTGTAAAGGCATCCTTGCTGGCGACCATCATTACGTTTTGTTCTGTGCTGCCAGGAAGTTGCATGTCCCTGAAAGAGGCCTTGTGACCGTAATTGACATCAACCTTATCCCATCCATTACGAAAAGTCGGGCAATCATCATTGAGGCAGATAAAAAGAACTTCAGAGCCCCAGCCGAGACCGTCACCGACATGAACAGGCGGTACCTCACAACAGGACATTTTTGTTTTGCAGCTAGGGCAGATATGTTCTTCATCCAGAACACTGAGGTTTTGAATATTCATTGTAAAACTCCTTGTTTTGAGCTGCAGGTCAGAACCAAGACAGCAATTCTTAATAAATCTTATTTGGTAATAGGTTATGAACCGGCCCGAAAGCTTTCTGGCAGATCACACTGGGTTCCTTCCGACCGAAAGGATGAGGAACCTCACCCTAATCGTCCCTGAAGGCCGATATACACAAAAAAAATCAGCCAGCATGTCAAGATAGTGATTATGACAAATAGGGCATTGTCTGAGATGCCCTTTTTTTTAAATCCCTGCTCCTGATTGTCTTTCTGTTCCATTGCTGCTCTGTGTATTACGTTAGCGATTGATTCAGTACAGTATCAACTGCCTTGGACTGTTTCATGCGAGCATCCAAAAAGTCCTGAGTAAGAGAAGAACGGTTTTTTTCCATGAGATCACAAAGTTCCGGAATCTTTTGTGCCTCTGCCATCTCTATAACGTTAAGCAGGTTTTCTGCAAAACTGCGCACTATTTTCTGACCGTCACCGCCTGTGGCCATGATTTCAGCATAGGTGCGCGGATTCTGATTGTGAATCCTCGCCATGGCAATAATTCCGTAAAGGGAGGTAAGGGTGGAGTGAGTGCCAATATCATCACAGTCTATTGCATGCTGTTGTAACGTCATGGCCAGGGCCACGGAGATGGTAGTAGGCAGTTTCTGGCCCACGCCCATAAGCAGGTCGTGCTGACTGGGGCTGTCCTGAGAGATATCTGCGCCATGTTTATAGAGAAAGGCCTCGAACTCTGAACAGAAGCTTCCGCTGCGCGGAGTGCGTACCACAGCGGCATTTTTATCTTTCATGCTCAGGGCTTGCGGACCCCAGAGATTATGAACCAACATCAGTTCAACTCCCTGGCTTGTCACGCTCGTTGCTGCCTTCAGGGTCTGTTCGGATTCTCCGGCAAGGAGAATAAGCGCTTGACCGTCCTGAAGCAATGGGCCGTATTGACGGATGGTTGCCACCGTGACAGAGATGGGCACGCAGATGATTACCACATCTACTTGACTAATCATCTCTTCGGGCCGAAGAGTTGATGATCTGCCGGTCATAACGGTCCGGTAGCCTTCATTTTCCAGGCGCTCGGCAAACCAGACACTCATAGCTCCTGAACCGATAAAGCCAAAGGAGCGTATCTTCTTGACACGCATGTCAACGCGGGGAAAAGACCCGAGAAGCCGCAAACAATCGTCTTCCTGTATTATTTCTTTTTCAATGCACTTCAGGGCCTCCTGAAGCAGGTCGTTTCCTATATGCCCTTCAACCTCAAGATAGATCTGGAGTTTCTGAGATTTGATATCGTTTTCTGAGCGAAGATCAAGGATATTGATCCCTCTTTTTGTGAACTCCCCTAAGATATCCACAAGCATACCAACCCGGTCTTTCAAAGGCTTGGTAATGATAGCTGTGGCATCGTAACCGGTTTCACCGCTGAGATTTGCACCAATGATGGCAAAACGGGTACGGTTGTGTGCAGCTATTTCCCGGTCTTTTATCTCAAAGCCATACTCCAGAAGCAGTTCTTCGGAATCGACTATGCCGTAGTCAAGTCTATTGTCCTTTATTATCTCTTGCATGGCCTTTCCAATGTCAGGAACGGTCATGAGTGTGGCATTGGCGTAATGCTCACTGATATAGTCTTCACACTGTTTGAATACAGATCCCCGGCCTATAATGACGCTAGGGGGGACCGGTTCTTTTTCCTGTTTCAAACAGCCGAAAGAAAGATGGATGGGAAGGACCAGATTGTCGACCCAGAAGCCCTGGCGAAGGAGTTCCATGAGGCGGAAATATTCTTTGATTTCTCCTTCGCGGGTGTTGTAAATGGGAACAAAGGCGTAATCGACTTCTTCCCTGAGAAAGGCATTGATTATGTCAGGGATGCGGTTATAAAGATGGAGGTCTGCATCCGGTGCATACTGGAGTGCCGCCCTGTATCCATCCGAACCCTGCGGCCCTAGTGTTGCTATACTGATCATTGTCTGTCTGGGTAAGTTGCGTTAATTTTACTTAATATTTTCTGTGCTGCCAAAATACACACTCTACCCTGATTAGGCAAGCCATCCCATCAAAAAAAAGGAAGAATTTCCCAGTACCTTCTCTTTGTTCGTTTTTGATTGCTCACATGGAGAGGAGGTAGTTCAAACTTTAAAACGGGCGAACATAACATTGCTAAGCTGTTACCGTCTTTAACCTTATCAATGTTTATTGCCCGGGTGAACTCTTAAATAAAATGCGAAGCCCCTCACCAACCATGCAGCAATCCTCTATCTCAGAATATTTGCAGGCACTGAAAGGATCTCGCAAATATGGACCGCAGGTGGTCTGTCACAAGTCTTTCCCTGATGAGAATGCCCGGTGGCCGTCCTCGAGGGCGAATCTTTCTCAAAAGATCACCAATTGTCTGCAACATTTCGGGATATCCGGACTCTATGAGCATCAGGCAAGGGCTCTGGAATTGGTGCAGGAGGGCAATGATCTACTGACGGCAACGCCCACGGCATCTGGAAAAAGCATGATATACAACCTGCCGATGCTGGAGGTTATTCTCAGCGACAATGAGGCCAGAGGGCTTTATCTCTTCCCTTTAAAGGCCCTGGCTCAGGATCAGTTCCGTGTGCTTAGTCAGTTTGAAGCGCTGTTAGACAGGGGGGAGAGATCGATGCACACTCCTCTGGCATCACTCTATGATGGTGACACCTCGGCCTGGCACAGAAAGAAAATCCGTGCCAATCTGCCCAACATTCTGATCACCAATCCGGATATGTTACATCTTTCCCTGCTGTCCTATCATGCAAACTGGAGGCAATTTTTTCAACAGCTTCGCTATATAGTAATTGACGAGGTGCATACCTATCGGGGGGTATTCGGCTCGCACATGGCCTGGGTACTGCGCCGCCTCCAGCGTATACTGGATTATTATGGGGCCAGGCCGACTTTCATTCTCCTTTCTGCAACTATCGGTAATCCGAAAGAGCTCGGCCAGATGCTCATTGGCAGAGACGTGCAAACAATTACAAGCAGTGGGGCGCCTCGGGCAAAGCGGCATATGCTTTTTCTTAACCCCTGGGACAGTGCAGCACATACTGCCAGTCAGCTTCTGGAAGCAGCCTTGAAAAGAGGACTCAGGACCATCGTTTATACCCAGTCTCGCAAGATGACAGAATTAATAACCATGTGGACGAGACCGCGACTTGGTGAACTGGCTGAAAAAGTGAGTTCCTATAGGTCAGGGTTTCTGCCGGAAGAACGACGTGACATTGAAAAGCGACTTTCCTCAGGGGATCTGCTGGGAGTGATCTCCACCTCAGCTCTTGAGCTGGGGATTGATATCGGTGATCTGGATCTCTGTCTGCTGGTAGGGTATCCCGGCTCCATCATGGCATCCTGGCAGCGTGGGGGGCGTGTCGGCAGAGGAATGCGGGAGTCGGCAGTTATACTTATTGCTCAGGAAGATGCCCTCGATCAGTATTTTATGCGCAACCCTGATGATTTTTTTAACCGCGAAATGGAATCAGCGGTACTCAACCCACTCAACCCTGAAATAATGGCTCAGCACCTGCATTGTGCTGCAGCTGAACTCACCTTGACAGAAAAAGAGGTCAATACCTGGCAGAGCCAGGTCAGATTGGCTGTCAAGGGATTGACAGATGAGGGGACCTTACTCCAGTCGAGCAACGGTGAAGAGTGGTTTGCTACTCGAAAATTTCCACAGCGACTTGTGAGTCTGCGCGGAGGCGGTAAACAGCTGCAGATCATCAGAGAGGAAAGCGGGGAAATTCTGGGGGGAATTGACAGTCAGCGCGCCTTGAAAGAATGTCACCCTGGTGCAGTGTATCTGCATGCAGCTACAACCTGGCTTGTTCAAAAGGCTGATCTGGAGAGTCAGGAAATCATTGTCTCTCTTTTTGCAGGAAGCTATTACACGCGGCCTCTGAGCGAGAAGCATACAGAAATTTTAGATGTGTTTGAGAGAAAAATATTTCACGGATACGGAGTATCGTTAGGACGATTGCTGGTGCGGGAGCAGGTAACCGGGTATCAGAAAAAAAATAAGGGAAGTAACAAGCTTATTACAACGGTTCCCCTCGATCTTCCGGAACAGAGTTTTGAGACAGTAGGACTGTGGGTGGAAATACCTGGAGTCACACAGGAGGAGTTGGAAGGTAAGCAGTATCATTTTATGGGAGCCATACATGCCCTGGAACATGCAATGATTGGTATGTTTCCCCTTCTTATTCTCTGTGACCGCAATGATATCGGAGGAATCTCCTGTCCCGTTCATCATCAGACAGCAGGGGCTGCCGTATTTATTTATGATGGCTATCCAGGTGGCATAGGTCTTTGCTCAGAGGCCTTCTTACGTATTGAAGAACTCCTTGAACAGACACAAAAAACAATAGCAGTCTGTAGCTGTGAAACAGGCTGTCCTTCCTGTGTCCATTCCCCGAAATGCGGTTCAGGAAACCGGCCAATTGATAAGGCCGCCTGTCTTGCTCTTGCAAAACTCCTGTGTTCACCTGGAGAAGATCGTTTTTCCGGGCAGGGATTCAAAGAGATTTTGTCAAAAGGCAATGAGGAGGCAAGGCGGAGCATGGTCAGTCATGAAAGGCTTGTAGAGATGGGGCCGGCTGCGTCCGATGGCCTTTCACTCTTGCCTGGTCACTTCGGCGTTTTCGACTTGGAAACAAAATATTCAGCCCAGGAGGTAGGGGGCTGGCATAATGCGCATAAAATGGGAATTTCCGTGGCTGTTGTTTACGATTCCCGGCTTGGTGATTTTGTGACGTATCTGGAGGAGGAGACGGACCGTTTGCTCGAGCATCTGAACCGACTGGAGTTGGTTGTCGGCTTCAATAATCGTCGATTTGACAACAGGGTCCTTGGCGCCTACACCTCTCTTGATCTTTCAAAAATGCCGATTCTTGATCTACTGGAAGTGGTGCATGAGAGATTAGGGTATCGTCTGAGCCTGGATCGGCTTGCCCACCATACTCTTGGCACAAAAAAATCAGCCGATGGACTTCAGGCATTGGAATGGTATCGCCAAGGGGAAATTGAAAAAATTTGCCGCTACTGTCGACTGGATGTTGCCATTACCCGAGACCTCCTTTTTTACGGCCTGGAATACGGTTGTTTCCTTTTTCAGAATAAAGCAGGAAAGGTGGTGCGCTTGCCTGTTGATCTTGGGAAAGTGATTTCCGCAACACTTAGGGGTTAAATAAAACAATATTCTGAGTGGATAGCAGGGGATAACTCTCTAGTTACCTCACATCTGCAAATAATCAGGTCACCCTTCAATGTTGCAGAAGGGGGTACCTGTTCCACGATTCACCCTAAGGGCAGGTGCCCTTGGGCATAACCCAGACCACGGCCTGTGGAGATACCCCAAGGTACCCCTCCTGGGCAGATGATGATGGAGCTTGATTCAGGGCATTCCTGCAGGGTTTAGGGCCAGAGCAGGGGGGCGTAAATCCAACCGATTGTTCCCTGACTGTGCTTGACCTTTACCCATTTTCCCTGGGTGGAAAGTTTTGTGAGTACCACCCCGCGGTCAACCGTAGCGACGATCTGTGCCTTAGTATCAGGGGTTGAGCGCATATTGATCGATTGTTTGGCGTTGACGATCACTGTTGTGCCGGGAGCAACTAAGGACGAATAAATCCAGCCGCTGTCGTTTTCAAAATCGGATATTTTGAGCCAGTCACCTTTTGTCTCCAACACCTTCAGTGGATAACCTTGAAAGAGCTCCATGTAGACCGGAAAATCTGTTCCAGGGCCGGTGCGGACATTGGCACCATCCGTTGTTACACTGACGTCCTGGGCTCCAAGGGCCAGGCTGGGAAGGAGAAGAAAAAGGGAAGCGGTGTGGAAAACAGCTTTATGCATACGGGAGTGAAGAGTATTTGTATTCATGATAAAATATGTCTGTTTTGTGAGAAAGATTAACGTAGCAGATAATTTTCTGATTATGCTGTCTTATATAGCATTATTGGTTTTTGAAGTCAAACGGGTTGGCCATAGTAATTTCTAAATCTTTAAGCCGGAGGCTTTGCTTGAAAGGCAAAAGAAAAAAAGATATTGTGTGTTATGGAAAGGATGACTTCGTCTCCAAACGTATTGTAGTAGTGACACAGGTGAAGGAATGGGAGTATTTGAGAAAATGAGATTTTCCTGGGGGGAGAAGCAAAAAAAGGTGAATCCTTTTCGTTATTTCTTTTTAAACTATTTGATAGTTGTATTTGTTCTCCTGGCTTTTTCCCCAGCTTCCGGGCTGACGGCTGAGTCAACGGATATGTTAAAATCAAAAGCCCTCAAATATTATTACGGCCTAGGTGTTAACAAAAATCTTAATCAGGCTTTTTGGCTGTATCTCAAAGCTGCAGAGCAGGGCGATGTGGATGCCATGTTTATTGTCGGCGGTCTGTATATGAAAGGGCAGGGTACTCCGGTAAACAGGGCTGAGGCCTTTAAATGGCTCTATGATGCGGCAATCAATGGCCGCAGCTCTAAAGAATCGCAAAAAATTCTTGCCGAGTTTTTCCTAACCGGTCAAGGCGTTCCGCAAAATTATACCGAGGCCCTGCAGTGGTATGAACTGGCTGCAGAAGGTGGAGATCTCGAGGCCCAGAATGAACTGGCATATCTTTATTTTACCGGGCAACGAGTTGAAAAGGATTATGAAAAGGCTCACCACTGGTTTAAACAGGCAGCAGAAAAAGGATATGCACTTGCTCAGTACAATATCGGCATTCTCTGGTATACGGGAAACGGTGTGCCTGCCGTGGACCATGTGAAGGCCTATGCCTGGTTCAACCTGGCGGCGGCGAATGGTCATGCTGATGGAGAAATGGCAAAGAATTTTTTGGAAACCCGGCTCAACAAAGAAGAATTGAGGCGGGCTCAGGAGCTTTCCATTCTTCTCTACAAAGAAATGGAATCGATGCAATCCACTCCCTAAGTGATTTCGGCTGAGAATTCCTCCAGCTTTCTTTTTGTCGTAAGTTGTTCCTCACTGACGGGGAGAAGGAAATGGAAGCTGGTTTCCCCCTCTTGACTATTCTCTGCCCATATCTTGCTGTTATGATCGTCCAGAATCTGGCTGCAGATAGCCAGGCCAAGCCCTGTCCCTCCTGCCCCGCTTTTGGTGGCCGATGATTGGATGAACTTTTCAAAAATGGATGCCAGCTCATCTTCGGGAATTCCGATCCCAATATTTATGACACTTATTTTCTGCTGAGAAAAACCATTTCTATCTCGAATCTCTTTGCAGCTGATGGTTATTTCTTTCCCTTCAAAACTGAATTTTATAGCATTGGACATGAGATTTCGCAGGACCTGAACGATTTTTTCCTGGTCGCAATATGCAGGAGCCTTGCCCTCGACACTGTTAATCTGGAAACTGATCTGCTTTTCTGCAGCAAGGGGAGTTAACTCATATACAACCTGATGAATCCTTGGGATCAGGTCGGTTTTGTTCATCGAGTATCGCATTTTTCCCGCTTCCAGTCTTGAAAAATCAAGGAGGTTGTTGAGCAGAGCCATGAGTCTTGACCCGGATTCAGTAATAACAGAAAAATACTCATTGAGTTTCGCCTTCGATACTATATCTGTCCGCTTTTGCCCCAGGCGGGCATAACCCAGGATTCCGTGCATTGGCGTGCGCAGTTCATGGGAAATATTGGCCAGGAATTCGGATTTGGCCTGACTGGCGGCCTGGGCAGCTTTCATTGCCTGAATCTGTGGGGTGATGTCTGTACAGATTCCACCAATACCGTAGACCTTGTTTGCCTTGTCACGGAGAGGGAACTTTGCAGTGGTAAAGATATGTTCACCAGTGGCAAAAACAAATTTTGTCTGGAATTCCATAGGAACTCCATTTTCTTTAACCATCTCGTCCTGTTTCCTGAAATCTTCTGCCCAGGACTTGGGAAAGATGTCAAAATCCGATTTGGATTTCAACTCCTGCCTGTCCATTCCTTCAATTCCGGCCAGTCGTTCGAATTCCCTGTTGACAAGGATATAGTTGAACGAGGAGTCTTTGCAGGAGATGGGAAGGTTGGCATTTTCAAGAATAGAGAGCAGGTATCCCTCTGTCTCGGCAAGGGATTGCCGGGCCTGACGCTCTCGTTCTTCTGAAACTATTCTGGCATTGATGTCACGGACTGTGGCAATAACTACAGTATCTTCACCCCATTGGGTCCTCCGCATATTAACCTGGACATAAAACAGTTCATTTTGTCTCTGTTTCTTTGCCAGCCATTTAAATTCCTGATCTTTGCCCAGCAAGGTTTCCTGCCAGATTGTTTGCAGATCAATCTGCGGATTTGTTGTAGAGTGTGAACTGGTGGTGATTTTGAATTTCAGCGCCTCCTGCCGATCTGCTTCAAATATTTCAAGCATGGTCTCATTGACATCGATAACTTGTCCGTCAAGATTGAATATCAAGATAGCATCATGGGCGGAATTGTAGATATCCTGAAGTTTTTGCCGGCTGATAGCTATGTTTCGAGTAGTGTTTTTGTGGTCGACAATTTCGTCAGCCAGCTGTGTGTTCACCTTCTTCAGTTCCAGTGAGTTTTTTTCTACCAGAAAAATATTGATGAGTGATTGCCAGTAACTTTCGCTCCAATTCTTTGCCTGGACCAGGTTAAAGACCAGGAAAAAAGAGAAGGCGATGGCTATGGAAACAATCACACTGCCTCCTATATAAAATCCTGCTGCAATAGCAGGAAGAAGAATGCTCAGGAGATAGGAATATGAGAGCAGCCTCCAGATACAGTAAGTGGATAAAGAACCACCACCGATTCCCGCCAGGAGAATGATGATCAGAGCCAGAGAAAGCGAATCGTGATAAAAAATAACCGCACTTCCGACAAAACAACCAAAGATGAACCCCATGGAAAGATTGGACCAAAAAAAGATTGGCTGCCAGTGCCTTTTTCCTCTTGATTTTTTATGGGAAAATGCATTGATAGCCAGTATACGAACGGTAAGAGCAACAAAGAGCAGGGCCCCAAGCGATGAAAAGAAAATCCAATGTTCGGCGGCATAGCCAGTAACAAAGCCACCAAGGAGATAGGAAAGAGGAACAATGATGGCTCCGGCAATGGACCTGTTTTTCAGGTCGCGAACTGCATGGTCATTCATTGCCGCAAGTTCTTCTGTATTAAATTCTTTTGCCTGAGTGTCTCGGTAACGCTCTAGTTCATGGAGAAAGAACATGTTTAGGATCTCAGCTAGAGAGGGTGTTGGGGGGAAGGGTAAAAAGAAAACTGGCCCCCTGGCCGAGCTCGCTGTCCACGTTTAATGTACCAAGGTGCAGCGTCATTATCTCCCTGGCAATAGCCAGACTGAGTGCTGTTCCCTTTGAGTGGTTTTCGATATGCTGGGAGTAGAATTCGTCGAATATCTTGTCTTTCACGGACGGGTCGATACCGTTGCCATGGTCGGTAATGCGAAAAGAAGGACCGGATTCATTACAGGAGGCCTCTATCTCAACAGTTCCTCCATCAGGAGAATATTTAACTGCATTCTCCACAACAGAACGAAATGCTTCATGGAAAAGCTTCCAGTCCACTGTCATCTCGAAATCCGTTGGGCAGCTGACGTTTATGGCACATTTTTTTATGATGTTGTGAGTGACCTGTTCCAGCAGTTCCTGGAGATATCTTTGCACGGATTGGCTTCTGAAGGATAATTTTTTGTTATTTCGCAGATTGCTGAGAAGAAGAATCTTTCGTACCAGGTCATGGATTCTTTCCCCGGAGATTTTGATAAGCCTTGCGTAATCTGTTATTTTCTCGGGTAATGAGGGACTGTCTAAAATGAGTTGGCTGCCAAGGAGGATACCGTTGAGTGGAGTTTTTGTTTCATGGGAAAAAAGTTGGAGAATGGAGGTCTTCAGCTCATCTATTTCTTCGGTTTTTTTCAATTTGGAAAAGACCTTCAGTTTGGCAAGCAGTTCATCGTCTATGAAGGGTTTGGTGATATAATCGTCTGCTCCGGCTTCGTACCCTGCGAGTCGCTCCTCAACCATGGCTTTGCCGCTTATCATCAGTACCTTGGCAAATTTATGTTTTTTCTCGTTTTTTATCCTGCGACATGTCTCATAGCCACTCATTCCCGGCATCATAATATCGAGAAGGATGATGTCCGGGTAGTAATTGTCCAGGATGGACAGGGCCTCTTCACCGTTGATCGCTGTTCTGCAGGTGAACTCATCTTCATATTCAAGAATTTCTTCAATCAGCTTAACGTTAATGGGTTCATCATCGACGATGAGGACCTTGCTAACCATGTAAACACTCCTTTTACAGGTGAGTTGGTTGGATCAGTTGCTTATTGAATAGTGTTTGCAGCGCTGAATCTTCAGCGCAATCAGAGAAATTGAAAGAAATCAATGCTATCATATCGATAACTGAAGCAATAGTAAATTTTTTTTGTGTTTTAATCTGAAAACCAGTAAACAATTTCCTGACCAGTAAATCAGGTACCATTTTATGGTAAGAAATGTAGTGTAAAAGGTGTGTCTTCCGATTCTCCTTCTCACCTCATCCTTGCATTCATTGACTCTATATGCTATTTTCTCCAGCCTTGTATGCGAGAGATTTACCTGATTCCTCATCGTCCAACCTGCCATGAAAACAGCCGTTATCGCACTGACCAGAGGAGGGAAGGAACTGGCGGAAAAGATCTGCCGTCTGCAGCCAGATTGTTTTCTGGATAGCAGGGATCTGCCGGTCTTCACCAAAATGGCTGATCTCTGGCAGGAAGTGGATGCTTTGATCTGCATTATGGCTGCAGGAATTGCGGTCCGCGGGCTGGCCAATCTCTGTCAGGACAAAAAAAAAGACCCCTGTGTCCTGGTCCTTGATGAGAAAGGACGTTTTGTCATCAGCCTGCTTTCCGGACATCTTGGCGGAGGGAACAGACTTGCGACAGATATTGCTCGAGTGCTTGGAGGACAGGCAGTTATCACCACGGCTTCCGATGTGACCGGTCATACCGCTCTTGATCTTTGGGCAGAAAAAAACAGCCTTCTTGTAGAGAGTAAGATGAAACTGACTGCAATGTCGGCAAAACTGGTCAACGAAGGACAGCTGCAATTCTTTTCAGAATATGAATACAAATCCCTGCCTCATGATTTTCAACCTGTTTTCACACCGGAAGATGCAGATATTTTAGTAACGGACAGGGATTATCCGGGCTGCCAGGCATTAATTTTACGGCCCTGTACCCTAATGGTGGGTCTGGGATGCAACAGAGGGACAAGGCGCGAGGATTTTAAAACAGCTGTCGATGAACTCTGTCAAAACGAAGGTCTGGCGCGTAATGCAATTTACGGTTTTGCCTCCATAGATCTGAAAAATGACGAGCAGGGCTTACTCGATTTTGCCTTTGCCGAAGGACTCTCACTACGGTTTTACAACAAGGAACAGTTGAACGCAGTTCAGGGTGTTTCCTCCTCGGCTGCTGTTTTAGCAGCCACTGGTGCCAAAGGGGTGGCTGAGCCGGCTGCAGTTCTTGGTGCAGAAACAGATCTTGGCCCAGGCCAACTGATAGTAAGGAAAAGAAAATGGAAGGATGTAACAGCAGCAGTAGCCATCAGGCAGATCCGTCTCTCGGCCTGATCAGCGTAGTCGGCACCGGAATCGGTAGTAGAGAGAACATGACGCCGCAGGCAGTAGGCGTTCTGAAAAAAGCTGATGTCATTATCGGCTATAAAACGTATCTTGATCTTATTCCGGAACTGCTTGAGGGAAAAGAGGTCCTCTCCTCTGCGATGATGCAGGAAGTTGAACGCTGCAACGCATCTTTTGAGCTTGCCGGCGCAGGCAAACGCGTTGCCCTTGTTTCAGGCGGAGATCCTGGCATCTATGCCATGGCGGGTCTGGTTTTTGAGATCGCTGCCAAGGCTGACAGCCGGGTCAGGATCGAGGTGATTCCCGGCATAGCTGCAGTCAATGGTTGTGCCGCACGGCTTGGGGCTCCCCTTATGCATGATTTTGCCGCAATAAGCCTTTCCGATCTGCTTACCCCCTGGGAGATGATAGAAAAACGACTCGAGGCGGCAGCATCTGCTGATTTTGTAATTGCTCTCTACAATCCCAAGTCTAAAAAACGCACCGAACATATCGTCAAGGCGAGAGAAATCATGCTTCGCTATCGAAAAGGCAAAACACCGGTTGGTATCGTCACCGCAGCCAGCCGGGAAAATGAATCGATCTGTCTTACCACTCTCGATCATATGCTTGACGCTGAAATCAACATGCAGTCCACTGTCATTATCGGTAATTCCACTACTTTTTCCTGGAACGGCTATATGATCACGCCCAGAGGCTACAAAGACAAATACGAGCTGGGAAAAACTGAAAAACAGGGTGAAAACGAATGAATCGGCGGCTCATCCTGCTGAGACACGGCGAGACAGGGTTTCCTGGTAGATATATCGGTGCCACTGACGTCCCGCTATCATCTGCAGGAATTTCTCAGATATCCGCACTGCAGACGATTTTTCGGGAACAGGACATAGATCTGATCATCTCCAGTCCCATGGAACGTTGCAGGCAATGCGCAAAAATCCTCTTTCCGGAACGTTCTATCCACTATGATGATGATCTGCGTGAGATAGATTTCGGGCGTTGGGAAGGATTGAGTTTTGCGGAAATAAAAGCTGCAGATGCTGAGCTGGTCGATTTGTGGGCCAAATGGTCTCCTGATTTTTGTTTCCCCCAGGGAGAGCGTATCGGCAGCTTTCTTAATCGGATATACAGCGTTGGCGAACGACTCTCTGCTGCTCAGGAAAAGACTACCCTTTTGATTGCACATGGTGGCGTTATCCGAACTCTTCTTTGCTATTTTCTCAAGCTTGCCCCAAGCGATTTCCTCCTTTTCCAGGTAGCCAAGGGCAAATTTTCTACCCTCAGTCTCTTCAGTGAAGGGGGAGTCCTCACCGGTTTCAATTTGGGGGCAAGCGCATGAGAAGGCTGATTCTTGTAACAGGAGGGGCCAGAAGCGGGAAAAGTGATTATGCTCTGTCTCGAGCCCAGGCATTACCCGGACCCCATGTCTTTCTGGCTACCTGTCCGGTTATAGACTCTGAGATGGATGATCGAATCGCGCGGCATAAGGCCGATCGAGAGAACGGAATATGGCAGACCATAGAAGAAGAAATTGAATTGGCAGCAACCATCAGTTCTTTAAAATCTGGTTCGGTGTGCCTTGTCGATTGCTTGACCTTATGGGTTAACAATTTGATGTATCATGCTGAAAAAGCGAATATATCATTTGGCGAAGATGAGATGCGGGCAAGATGTGAAGCCTTGGTGCGCACCGCTGCCGAATATCAGGGGACTTTGATTTGTGTTTCCAATGAGGTTGGTATGGGAGTTGTTCCTGACAATGCCTCGGCCAGGCTCTATCGCGATCTGGTGGGGCGTTGTAACAGAATGCTTGCGGCGGCTGCCAATGAAGTGATCCTTGTCAGTTGCGGTCTTCCTCTTTTTTTAAAAGAATGTGTAACTGACCAACCATAACCTGTACCCTCTATCCCCTCTTAATAACAATTCGTTATGATAATGATATCTGAAAGGAATATAATATGAGCCTGCTTGAACGAACACTGAAAGAGATTTTTCCCCAGGATAGTGCTTTTCGAGATCGCGCCAAAGAACGACTGGATCAACTGGCCATGCCGCACTGGGCTCTGGGCGACCTGATGGATCTCGCTGTTGACCTGGCCGGCATGACCCGTTCCATGTCCCCGCCAGTGTCGAAAAAGGCCATAGTTACAATGGCCGGAGATCACGGAGTGGTTGCAGAAGGGGTGTCCAAATTTCCTCAGGAAGTTACCCCGCAGATGGTTTACAACTTCGTTAACGGCGGGGCAGGAATCAATGCCCTTGCCAGGCAGGCCGGTGCGGAGGTGATAGTGGTGGATATGGGAGTGGCCGCAGACCTCAATGATCTGGCCAAGCAGGGGAAGATCATCAATAAAAAAGTTGGGCTTGGCACGGACAACATCGCTCAGGGGCCTGCCATGAGTCTGGCCATGGCCATCCGCTGCCTGGAATCAGGGATCGATATTGCCAATGAACTGGCAGATCGGGTGGATGTCTTCGGTACCGGTGATATGGGCATTGGCAACACCACTCCATCCACTGCAATAGCAGCTGCCATTACCGGGAAATCCGTTGAAGAGCTCACGGGTCGAGGTACCGGCCTTGACGATGACCAACTGGAGCACAAACAGGAAGTGATTAAGAAAATCCTGGCCTGCAACAACCCGGATCCCAAAAACGGTATCGATATCCTGGCCAAGGTCGGCGGCTTTGAAATAGGCGGTATTGCCGGTCTGATCCTCGGTGCTGCTGCCTTGAAAAAACCGGTGGTGGTAGACGGTTTTATCTCAACAGCAGGCGCACTCATTGCAATTACCATCGAGCCTTTTGTCCGTGATTATATCATCTGTGCCCATCGTTCCATGGAACCGGGCCACCGCTTCATGCAGGAAAAGATCGGCTGTCGGCCGCTGCTCGACATGAATCTCCGTCTGGGCGAGGGGACAGGTGCGGCGCTGGCCATGAACCTGGTGGAAGCAGCTGTGGCCGTGCTCACCGAAGTCGCCACTTTTGAAGAGGCAGCTGTTGCCGGGTCCGACAAATAAAATGGGAGATGACTCAACCGGGCAGGATATTGGTTTGCGGCTCGGCCTGCGTTTCCCTTTAACCTCGCTGCTCACTGCCCTGCGCTTTCTCACTATCTTCCCCATATCCTGGAGAAGCAAAGAAGACGGCCGATTTTTTCAGGCCAGCCTGGTCTGGTTTCCACTGGTTGGCCTGCTCATCGGGACTATGGCAGCAGCTGTGATCTTTCTCAGCGGGAGCCTTCTGCCTCCTTCACTGGTCGCGGTGCTGGCAATTGTCTTCCTGGCCGGAATATCCGGCTGTCTGCATCTTGACGGCCTGGCGGACAGCGGAGACGGTCTGCTCAGTGCCCGCCCACGCGAACAGGCCCTGGACATCATGCGTGACAGTCGCAGTGGGGCGATGGGCGTAATTGTCCTGATCTTTGTGCTCCTTGGTAAATTTGCTGCACTCTCTGCCATGCCCATCAATAGTATGGTCATGGCCGTCTTTTTTATACCTCTGGCCGGGAGGACCGCCATCTTGCTCACCATGGCAGTCCTTCCTTATGCACGGACAGGCGAAGGTCTTGGTCGTCTTTTCTACTCTGCTGACAGCCGCATGCTGGGTCTGGCTACTCTGTTCTTCTACGCAGTGGTGGCACTCTTTTTTTCCTGGAAAATTGCCTTTCTCCTGCTCTTGGCAATCCTGGCAACGGTTGCGCTTTTTTCCTTCTGGTGTTTTCGTAAAATCGGCGGGGCCACCGGAGATACCCTGGGTGCAGTGTGCGAACTCACGGAACTGGCCACAGCCGTTGCCTTCACTGTTACTTTTTGACAAAATCATAAAAATCCACCCATCCTGATGAAGATTTTTTATGACGCCATCACTTTTAAAGCAAGCTGAGAATATGAAAACAGGAGACTCCTCATACGGACATGGTGGTAATATCCATACCGTGTCCAGAGCCAAAGGGCTTGAACTTGAATCCATCCTGGATTTCAGCGCCAATATTAATCCCCTTGGCCCACCCGAGTGGCTTCGTTCCTGTGTGAGCAGGGAGCTGGATTCCATCCTCCATTATCCCGACCCTTCCGCTTCGGAACTCGCCGGGATCATAAGTGAGAGATACCGTGTCCCTCTGGAAACAGTACTGGTGGCCAACGGATCTACCGAGCTCCTCTACCAGCTGCCCCGTGTTCTTGACTGCAAAAGGGCTGTCATCCCGACTCCCTGTTATATCGATTACATCAAGGTGATGGAGCTTGCCGGAATCCCGGTGCATACTCTTCCTCTTGATCCTGAGCAGGATTTTGTGGCAGACGTGAAGCGCATCAGCTACACCCTTATGCCAGGGGATCTGCTTATCCTTGGGACACCAAACAACCCGACCGGGAAATGCGTAGCGGCTGCTGACATTATCGCCATGTCTTCAGCTCATCCTCAGGTTCTTTTTCTCATTGATGAGGCCTTCCTCGACTTTGTCCAGGGCGGACAGAGTGTTGCCGCTGCGGCTTCCAATATACTCACCCTCCATTCCCTGACCAAATTTTATGCCATTCCGGGATTACGCCTGGGATTCGGCGTCTTTCCTGCCACTATTGCCAATAATCTGCGGCGTCTGCTTCCGCCCTGGACCGTGAACAGCCTGGCTCAGAAGGTAGGGGAACGAGCTCTTCTGGACAGAGAGTACTGGCAGGAGTCCGGACAATATTGTGTCGAGTGCAGGAATTCTTTTCAAGAGGGCTTGTCCGCCTTTACTGATCTCCAGGTCTTTCCCTCCGAGGCCAATTACCTCCTTCTTCGCCTCAAAGGAAAACTCACGGTCAGTGAGTTACAGGAGCAATTGGCAGAACATACTATCCTGATCAGGGACTGCGCCAACTATCGTGGCCTTGGTACGGGCTATTTCCGCGTGGCCGTGCGCAGTCACCAGGAAAATCTCCAGTTTCTAGACGCCCTGGCGAAGATCCTGCCGGTATCCGCTAAAGAGAAGAGAAACAAGGTAAGACCAAAGAAGACACCGGCCATCATGTTCCAGGGGACCTCTTCCAATGCCGGAAAATCAGTTCTCACCGCTGCTCTGTGCCGTATCCTGCTACAGGATGGAGTACGGGTGGCGCCGTTCAAGTCTCAGAATATGTCGCTCAACTCCTTTGTCACCCTCAACGGTCTTGAGATGGGCAGAGCCCAGGTGGTGCAGGCTCAGGCCGCACGCCTGGACCCGGATGTGCGCATGAACCCCATACTTCTCAAGCCAAACTCCGATACCGGCAGCCAGGTCATTGTCAAAGGGAGGCCGGTGGGCAACATGAGTGTCATGGAATATGTGCATTACAAGGAAAAAGCCATGCAGGTGGCTTGTCAATGTTACGATGAATTGGCAGCAGACTATCAGGCCATTGTTCTTGAAGGAGCCGGATCGCCAGGCGAGGTCAACCTCAAGCGCCATGACATTGTCAACATGCGCATGGCCCGTTATGCAGAGTCACCGGTGATCCTGGTTGGCGACATTGACAGAGGCGGGGTCTATGCCTCCTTTGTCGGTACCATGGAGGTGCTGAATCAATGGGAGCGCAGACTGGTGGCAGGGTTTCTGGTCAACCGTTTCCGGGGGAAGAGCTCACTGCTCCAGGATGCCCACGACTACGTGCTTGCCCACACCGGAAAAGAAGTCCTTGGGGTGATTCCGTATCTCGCCAATCACGGAATCCCGGAAGAAGATTCCGTTTCCTTCAAAGACGGACTTTTCCAGGGTACGCGGCCTGTTCAGGAACACATTGAAATAGCACTGATCAGTCTGCCGCATATTTCAAATTTTACCGATATTGAGCCATTTATTGAAGAAGCGGATGTCTATCTGCGTGTAGTTTCTCAGCCTGCCGATCTCGGCTCACCTGATGTGATCATCCTGCCCGGTTCCAAGAATGTGATTGGTGATCTTTGCTCTCTCGTGGAGTCGGGGCTGGCAGCCGAGATCCGAAAGAGGGCAGAGCAGGGGTGCGAGGTGGTTGGTATCTGCGGCGGCTATCAGATGCTTGGGGCCAGTATAGAAGACCCGCACGGTATTGAGTCCACAGCTCATAAGATACAGGGGCTTGCCCTTATTGACATGCACACCTTCTTGGCCCCTGACAAGACCCTGGTGAGAAAGGAGGGCATTCATATTCCTTCCGGGCAGGCTGTTGTCGGCTACGAGATCCATCACGGACTTACCCGCGCCAGTACACCTTCTCTTTTTTCCTATAAAGATCATTCTTCCTGCGGCACTGCCTCTGAAAGCGGATTTATCTGGGGAAGTTATCTCCACGGCCTCTTTGATTCAGATCTTTTTCGTCGCTGGTTCATTGATCGGGCTAGGCTGCGAAAATGTCTGAAACCATACAGTGGGCCTCTCTGTTCCTATAACCTGGAACCTGCCTTTGACCGCTTAGCGGATGTGGTGCGCAGGGGAATAGACATGGACAGGGTCTACCAATTGCTCGGCCTCTGATCGTCGGTTATGCACTATTTATTTGAGCTCCAGCTGCTAGCGGCAGTGCTTCTCGACCTCCTTTGCGGTGACCCTCGCTGGTTTCCTCATCCGGTACGACTTATAGGGCTGTTCATCACCTGGTGTGAAGCAGCCTTTTGTCATCTTGTGAAATCCCCGTTCCTGGCAGGAGGGATAACAGTCACTTCAGTTCTGGTCCTGACCCTGGGCCTGAGTGCACTTCTTCTTGCAGGCGCTGTATTGGTCTCTTCCGTGCTCGCCCAGGCCCTTGCCGTTTTCTTTCTCTATACCTCCGTTGCCGCACGGGATCTTGTGGCCCATTCCAAAACAGTTTACCTGGCATTACGGGATGCCAACTCCCTGGACCCTGCTCGAGTTGCCGTCTCACGTATCGTAGGGAGAGATACCGCAACTCTCAGCAGGGCTGGAATTGTTCGGGCCTGTGTGGAGACTGTAGCTGAGAATATGGTAGACGGGGTGACAGCTCCGCTTTTTTACGGTATTCTGCTGTCTCTATTTGCTCCGTTGACCGGAATAAACCCCATATTCCTGGCAGCCTTGGGGGCCATGGGTTACAAGGCGGTTAATACGATGGATTCCATGATTGGATATAAAAATGATCGCTACCTCCTTTTCGGCAGGTGCGCAGCCCGCCTGGATGATCTGGTTAATTTTTTTCCGGCACGGATCAGCGGGTTGCTCCTTGTTCCGGCTGCACTGTTACTCGGTCTGGACTGGCAGGGAGCGTTCACAGTATTTGTAAAGGACAGGCTCAAGCATGCAAGCCCGAATGCAGGACACCCGGAAGCAGCAGTGGCCGGTGCCCTGGGCGTTCAGCTTGGTGGCGTCTCAAACTATTTTGGAAAAGCGGTGAGCAAACCTTGTATAGGAGAGTCCAGTCGTGAGATAGAGAGTGGGGATATCCTGCAGGCAAATAAACTCATGCTGTTGGGTTCTTTCTTATTTCTTCTTCTGATGCTCTTGTTACGACAAGTCTTTCTGTCTCTCCTCAACTCATGAGTACATTGTCAGCCTTTCTCATAGGCGGAACTGCCAGCGGTTCCGGGAAGACCACCTTGACGCTTGGCATTATGGCTGCGCTTAAGGCCAGGGGACTGCAGGTACAGCCTTTCAAGTGCGGTCCTGATTTCATCGATCCCAGCCTTCACAAAATGGTTACAGGCCTTGTTTCCTCCAACCTGGATCTCAGGATGTGTGGGGAATCCTTTTGCACCAATGTGTTCAGTGAGCGTCTGGCAGGAAAGGACGTTGCTGTGGTGGAGGGAGTGATGGGGCTCTTTGATGGCGGGGCAGCCAGTTCCGCCTCTCTGGCCTCTGTGCTGCAACTGCCTGTCGTTCTGGTTGTCGATGCCCGCTCCGCCGGAGAGAGCGTGGCTGCGGTGGTCAAAGGCTTTGAAAAGTACTCGCCGGATGTTGATATCTGCGGCGTGATATTCAACCGGGTAGGGTCGCCCCGTCACCGGGAGCTCATCGAGCAGGCGACCCAGTCTCACTGCAGAAGCCGTATTCTTGGTTTTTTTCCCCGTGATCTCACTTTTGCAATCCCTGATCGACATCTGGGCCTCTACATGGGGGACGAAAATCCCCTGAACAGGGAACAGCTGACGCATCTTGTCGAGAAGGTGGAAGAACATATTGATCTTGACCTCTTGCTGCAGCTTGCAGGCAGACAGTCCTTGACTCTGTCTCAGGGGAAGGCTTCAGCCGGTAAGGGCACCTCAACAGTACGTTTGGCTGTTGCCCGTGACAAGGCCTTTTGCTTCTATTATCAGGATAATCTTCGCATACTGGAAGAGGCGGGGGCAGAGCTGGTCTTTTTCAGTCCCATGACAGACCATGCCTTGCCTGCCGGCTGTCATGGCGTGTATTTCGGCGGAGGCTACCCGGAACTTCACGCAGCAACTCTCAGCAGCAACCATGAGATGCTGCGCTCTGTTCACCGATTCGGACTCTCAGGTGGCATAATCTATGCGGAATGCGGTGGATTCATGTATCTTTGTAAGCAGATCAATGATGTCGATCATGTTTCCCACGCCATGTGCGAAATCTTTCCCTTTCAGGTCCGAATGAAAACACGTTTTTCCAGACTGGGATATCGCAGGCCGCAACTGGAAAAGGATTGCCTGCTGGGGAAGAAGGGCGAATGGCTGCACGGCCATGAATTTCATTATTCAGAGCTTGTAGACATCCCGAAAGATGTAAATACCGTCTATGAGCTCGAGGACGGTCGCAGTGAAGGTTACCGCTATAACAATGTGATTGGTGGCTATATCCATCTCCATTTCGGCAGGAGCCGGACCAATGTGGAAAATTTCATACATTATTTGAGCAGAGCCTCGAAGGTCAGTTGATAGACGATAAGGAAACAGAATAAATTTCAACCTGAATATTTATCTTTTCGGTTAACGGGAAGCAGGAAAAAATATGGAAAGAATACTCAAGATAGTGCCGCAGAAAATAGAGGCGGAAAGTTTTCGTATCATTGAAGAGGAATTCGAAGAGCAGACAGGGATCAAGCCAGGCACCCTTGATCCGAGCCAGTTTGCCATAATAAGGCGTGTAATCCATGCCACCGGCGACTTTTCTTTTGCCGCAACCCTTCGTTTTCATCCTCATGCCATTGAGGCAGGTCTTGCCGCAATCCGCTCGGGGAAAAGTATTCTCACAGATGTCAACATGGCCACGGCCGGAATCAGCCGTTTTCTGCTCGACCCCTATGGTGGAAAAATTATCTGTAGAGTGGCTGATTCAGATATTGCAGCACTTGCCAGAACTAAGGGGCAAACCCGCTCAGAGACGGCTATTGAGGAAGGTATTACGGAAAAAGTCGGGATTGTCGCCATCGGTAATGCACCCACTGCCCTGCTCGCCGTTATAAAGCTGATTCAAGAAGGTAGGGTACATCCCGACCTGGTCATCGGGGTGCCGGTGGGCTTCGTTAATGCAGAAGAATCAAAGGATATTCTCTACGAGCAGGATTTCCCTTATATCACATCTCTCGGACGAAAAGGAGGAACCACTGTGTCGGTGGCAATTGTTAATGCGCTGTTGCGTCTTGCGTGAGGCAACAGGGGCTTGACATTGGTTATCAATAGAGATATGTTTTATGTACACTATATTTTATTAACGAATAGGTCCTCTATGCCTCTGAAAAAAAGATTCACGTCCATAGCCGCTCTTCTAGCCCTGACGCTCCTCCTTGCAGATGCTAACGGGAATATCGCTCAGTCTGCTGCTCTCGACGATTGTCAGCATGCAGCGAATCTTGCCTCTATTGAAAAACGGTTGTCCATATACACAACTATGGGAACGGGGAAATTGAATAGCGATGAGCAAAAGTGGTACAATAAGTTTCAGAAAGGTGGCTTGTTCTTTGACGGCTGGCAGGATATCAGTCAGGATGTAGTGGCCAAAGTTCCCGAGGAAGAAAAGGTCAAAACCAAACTGACCATGCAGGTTCTCGGCGATAAGATCGGGAGCGAGTGGTGCAAGAAAAACGAAATCCGTAAGATCTCCACTGATATGCTCAAACAATGGGGAAACCAACTGCGCAAGGCAGTAGCAAGCTCATCATCGCAGATAGCTCCGGTGCTCCACTCCATTGAATACGAAGTGGATGAATTGTTGTCATTGAATTAATTCTACTCTTTTATCTCAATAACTCCGCACTCCAGTTTTCCCCGGTGTAGGCGGATTTCAATCCTGTCGTCTTTTACAACCTGTCTGCTCTCTCTTATAAGTGTTGCTTTCCCCGTTACAGGATCCAGCCTGCTGGCTATGGCATATCCCCTGGCCAGAGTGGCAAGGGGGCTGACTGCGTCGAGCAGTGCTGCCTGCCGTCCTAGCGCCATCTTTTTGTTGTCCAGGTTTTGTCGGAACAGATACAGCAGTTTTTCCGTGGCAAAGTGAAGCCGCTGTTCCTGGATAAGGACTCTGGCGGCCGGAGAATGGCTGTGTAAGCGAAAAGCCAGTTCTTCGCATTGTGCCTGGCGTTTTTCCAGTTTCTGTCTCATGGTGGCACAGAGGCTTACGTAGGCGTGATCCAGGCGGAGGGTGCCATGGGTGAAAAGAAACTTCATGTCTCCCAGCAGACGACGATTCTGGTTGATTCGCTGCTCATAGGCGTCCAATCGATCCGACACCGTATATGCCATTTTCTCCAGCAGGTGAGATATCTGCTTTTTCAATTCCATAACATCGGGAAAAATATGCTCAGCAGCTGCCGTAGGAGTTGCCGCTCGCAGATCTGCACAGAAATCGCTGATGGTGAAATCGACCTCATGACCAATGGCGGAGACCACAGGCAACCGTGAAGCAGCTAT
Organism: Pseudomonadota bacterium; assembly: GCA_018820855.1. GTDB lineage: Bacteria > Desulfobacterota > Desulfobulbia > Desulfobulbales > Desulfocapsaceae > Desulfocapsa. Next base: position 54,232 of record JAHJNL010000093.1, read on the forward strand.
TGCCCTGGCAAGGATTTCTTCGTTAAAGGCCCATAAATCCTCAAGTGAGCCACCGCCGCGGCAGAGGACAATGATGTCCGCCGTTTCCATTATCAGGTTTACGGTATCCAAGGCCGCAGCAATCTCTTCTGCCGCACCCGCTCCCTGTACTCGAACCGGGAACACTTTAATGTTGGCCGGGAAACCTCTCTTTCTCCACACTTTAAGAAAATCGTGTACCGCTGCGCCGCTTGGCGATGTGATAAGGACAACTTCCTTGGGAAAAGAAGGAATTGCCTGCTTTGTTTCTCTTGCAAAAAGTCCTTCAGCAGCGAGGAGCTTTTTTAACTTTTCAAAGCGCAGCTGCAGGAGACCACTTCCCTGAAAGTCGATGGTATCAACTATTATCTGGTAATCCCCACGCGGCTCGTAGACAGAAATGCGTCCATGGCAGATCACCTGCTGACCATCCTCGATGTCTTTTTCCAGATAGTGGAGCTGTCCTTTAAAGAGGACTGCTCTCAGTTGCGCTCCTTCATCCTTCAGAGTGAAGTAACTGTGTCCGGAAAATGGGCGTTTGAGATTGGAGATCTCGCCTTGAACCCGAATGAAGCGAAACTTGCTTTCGACCAGATTTTTTAGCTCTCTGGTTAACGAACTGACTGAATAGACAACTGAATGCTCAGTGATAATCATGACTGGTTACGGAAAATGGGTTGCTATCGGAGGGAAAACCGCGATAATAAGATTTGATGACGTCGTAACAAATTTCCTTCTGTTGTGTTGTTATACAACTCATATCATGCCAATGTACTTCAGTGCACCGAAATGATGTGGGTTTTGTACGCTTCGCATTCGGAGCTTTTTATTCAGCCATCTAAACTTTTTAGTTTTTATAACGTTATCAGGTTTGAGAATAGACATGGTTGCCAGGATAGAGTAAATTGCAGGGTTTATTTAGTGTTCAGCGTTATTACATGCATTCAATGTTAAGTGAATGAGAAAGACATTACCATAATGTCTAAATCATAGGTAAAGAAAAAACGGTAGGGGAGAAAAGGATGAGCGAACAGAGTGCGTTTAATCAAAAAGTGGTGGCAGAGCAGGCCTACAGCGAAACCAGCGGATTGTTGGATCAGCTGAATCTTCCACCCGGAGCAATCCGTTTTATTAGAGGAAATAAAAAGGCCATTCAGATAGCCGCCGCTGTTGTAATTTTGCTGATTGTTGTCGGTTCTCTCTATAAAAGCTATCGCACCAAACGTTTTGAAAATGCAGCGAGCGGTCTGGCTATGGCTCTTGAAACAGAAGGCGATGTCAGAACTAAGAATTTACAGCAAGTGACAGATGATTTTTCCGGCACCCCTTCAGCCCTCTGGGCAACCGTAGAACTGGGCCATCAGGCCATGAAAGGAAGTTTGTATACTGAGGCCATCAAATATTATTCACAGGTGCTCGAAAAAGTCAGTAACTCAAACCCCATGTATAGTCTGGTCACTTATGGACTCGCTCAGGCCAATGAGGCTGCAAAAAACTATGAGGCCGCTGAGGCGACTTATTCAGGTCTTAAAGATACCGAAGGATATAAAGACCTGGGATACAAAGGTATGGCGCGAGTTCTGGAAGCACAGGGCAAAAACGATAAAGCGCTGGCAGTTTATGAAGAGTATCTGGGTACCTTTCTCGGAGAGGCACCGGACGAGGAAAACAAAAAAACAATCATTGAGAAAATTACTCGACTGCGCGTGAAGTAATGAAGGTAATCACCACTCCCAGGGAAATGCAAGCCTTGGTTATCACCTGGAAGGGAGAAGGGCTGAAGGTGGGTCTGGTGCCGACCATGGGCTGGTTTCATGAAGGACATCTGTCTCTCATGCGTAAGGCTCGTGAAGTGGCGGACAGGGTTGTAGTCAGTCTTTTTGTCAATCCCATGCAATTTGCCCCCACTGAGGACCTGGACAACTACCCCCATGACCTTGAGAGAGATAGAAAACTGGCGGAAGCAGAGGGCGTTGATGTGCTTTATGCTCCCGAACCAGCTGACATGTATCCTGCTGAGTTTAAGACCAGCGTGCATGTAAGTGGCTTGACCACAGGTTTATGCGGGGCCAGCAGGCCTGGTCATTTCGACGGTGTAACGACAGTGGTTGCCAAACTCTTTAACCAGACCCTGCCTCATATTGCCGTCTTTGGAGAAAAGGATTTCCAGCAACTGGCTGTGATACGGCAGATGGTCAGAGATCTGGATTTTCCCATTGAGATCATCGGTCATGCAATCGTTCGCGAACAAAGTGGGCTGGCCATGAGCTCTCGTAACACCTATCTCAAAGAAGACGAGATGGAAGCAGCCCATTCCCTGGCCAAGGCAATAGTGCAAGCCCAACATCTGGTTGGGCAAAACAAAAATCTTTCTCCGGATCAGATAAAAGAGGAAGTCACTGGAATCATTCTCAGTTACCCCCAGTGTACAATAGATTACGTTGAGATCCTTGACCGATCCAGCCTGCAGCCTTGCGAGCGGATCAGTTCCGAAAGTGTGCTGGTACTTGCCGTAAAAATTAATCAGCGCATTCGTTTAATAGATAATTCCACCTTAGTAGGTAATTGATATGTTGCGTCAAATGCTCAGGGCCAAGCTCCACAGGGCCACTATTACTCAGGCAAACCTGGATTACGAGGGAAGCCTGACAGTCGACAGAGATCTACTCGATGCCGTAGGGATTCTTCCCTTTGAGCGCGTAAAGATCTATAATATTAATAATGGGGAACGCTTTGACACGTATGCCATTGAAGGGGAGGCAGGATCAGGCGTCATCGGTCTAAATGGTGCTGCTGCTCGAAAAGGGATGGTTGGAGACCTCGTTATTATTGTGACCTTTGGATTCTATCCCGACAGTGAGCTTGATGGGTTTCATCCTGATATTGCTCTGCTCGACGAAAATAATAAAATAAAAAAAATGCTGACCAGATAACGTTGTCATACAATCAATACTAATCCGGCTTTGCTACGCATAGCAGGCCAGGCACCCTGCATAAAAACGTAGTTGCTGTCAGCAGGGTGCGTGCCTGGAAGAAAATGCTCTTTGGGCGCTGTGTGCACTGCCAATAGTCGCAACCTGAATTTCATTAATAAAAATATAAACAATTTTGTAATAAGGAGTATAGCTATGCCCGGTTTTGAAGTTTTCGGAGATGAAGAAAAGAAGGAAATAATGGATGTTCTGGAGACAGGAGTCCTCTTTCGCTATGAGTTTGGCGACAAGCGTAAGGGAGTCTATAAGGTTCTGGAATTTGAAAAGAAGTTTGCAGGTTACTGCGGTGCCGGTTTTGGTCAGGCAGTCACCTCAGGGACCGCTGCGCTGAAGGTTGCCCTGGCAGCTTTGGGTGTGGGACCTGGTGATGAGGTAATTACCCAGGGATTCACCTTTGTTGCCACCTGGGAAGCTATCCTCGATGTCGGTGCCATCCCTGTCTTTACCGAAGTAGATGACACCCTGAACATGGACCCTGCCGATCTTGCCGCAAAAATTACAGATAAAACCAAGTGTATTATTCCTGTTCATATGCTTGGCGCTCAGGCACGCATTGCAGAGATAATTGCAATTGCCGCGAAACATAATATTCCTGTCCTTGAAGATACTGCTCAGGCAGCAGGAGGGCGGATCAACGGTCAGCATCTTGGCACATTCGGTCAGTGCGGAACTTTTTCTTTTGATTCAGTAAAGACCATGACCACTGGTGAAGGCGGCATGATCATCACCAATGATGAAAAGATGTGGCGGACCATGTCTGAATACCATGATCATGGACATGACCATGCTGTTAATCCTGGTGGACGTGGTGGCGAGGGGCGCAGTTTTATCGGATTTAATTACCGGATGATGGAACTGCAGGGGGCAATGGGCATTGCGCAGCTGGCAAAGCTCGATTCAATGATCGTAGCCCAGAAGGCCAATAAGAAACGCCTGCGTGATGCAGCATCGGCCATACCCGGAGTGAAATTCCGTACTCTGGTGGATGAGGCCGGTGACACCGCAACCTTTTTCGCCTTTATTCTGGAGTCTGCTGAACAGTGCAGCAAGGTGAATAAAGTTCTGGCAGCTGAAGGAGTGGGAGCCATTAATTTCAGTGAGAACACCTGGCATTTCTATCCTAAATGGGAACACCTGCTTGCAGGGTCAACGACGGCCACAGGCGGCTGGCCGTTTGCCGAGCCTGGTGGAAAACGCAGGGTGATCTACGACCCTCAGGCCTTACCAAAGTCTGCGGATCTCATGTCCAGGACTCTGGTGTACCCGGTGTCCATCAAGATGAGTGAAGAGCAGTTAGATAAAATTTGCCAGGCCCTGGCAAAAGCAGCAAAAGCCTGATCAAAAGCCAAAAAAAAAGGGTGATGGAGAAAACTCCATCACCCTTTTTGGTCGTTAGATCTTTAACCTTCAGCCTTTTTAGCTGTAGTTTTACTTGTAGAACTTATGCCTTCCGTATTGCTCAATATAGGTGACATCGGAAGTCCAGTATGGATCAATATTGTCAAGATGGTAATAGGTGGCACCTGCAGTAAAGTCTGCAGTGTTCAGGGCAATATAGACTGACTTCATGCACTGAAAAAATGCCTTGGGATCTTCGGGGATAAAGGAATCTTTCTGTTGAATCCAGCTGAACTGATAGGGCTGGGTCACTACATTTTTGATGCTGAGATGTTTTTGAGCGGCTCGATTCAAGGTGACGTGGGCAACGGCCACCTGACCAATTTCAGGTTCCGATCGTGCTTCATGGTAAACATTCAGAGTAAGCCAGAGCAGTCCTTCCAGAAATGTCATTGCGTTTCTCCTTCATTCCAGTTCTCGGAAAAATGCTTCCGGCGGGATCAAAATACTCCCCTGTTAAAGAAGTGAGGTCCTGTGAACTTGTTCCACAGGATGAACCCGTAAAGTCTCTTCTATTTGGACCAGTAATTTTTACATAATAATCATTTCTAGTCAAGCAAAAACTTTAAGACTCCGTTTTATCGTTAGCAAATGCAGGTATAACTAATTTATATTATGAAAAATGTTTTTAAAAATCTACTCTGCACTAGTCATCTGCCTGAGCCTGACATTTATCATTTTTTTTATTATACACTATCTCACAAATTTTATACAATAATCGAGAGAGGATAAATCGTGCGTCAAGGGGTAGTCACTGAAACCATTCAGGGAATTGTAGAACGGGTCACATTCCATAATGAGGCAAACGGCTGGAGTGTGCTCCGGGTCAAATGTTTCAATGAGTTTGAACCGGTTACCGTAATAGTTCATCAAACCAAGGTGTTTGCCGGTGCCACCATGAAGTTTTTCGGCTCCTGGGCTAATCACCCGAAATTCGGCAGACAATTTTCAGCAGATCGGGCTGAAGAGCGGAAACCTGCCTCTGCCGCAGCCCTTGAAAAGTATCTCGGCTCCGGACTGATCAAGGGGGTAGGGCCGAAAACCGCCAGAAGAATTGTTTCTCACTTCGGCGACCAGACCCTGCCTGTTTTTGAAGGACGAATCAGCGAGTTGCTCAAGGTTCCAGGCATTGCTGAAAAAAAGCTCGAAGGGATTCGAGAGGCATGGGAGGAACACAAGGCGATTCGTGATGTTATGCTGTTTCTTCAGGGACATGGCATTTCAACCCTGTTTGCTGTGCGAATTTTCAAGAAATACGGGGAGCAGGCTATTGCCCTGGTCACTGAAAATCCGTACCGTTTGGCGAATGATTTTTACGGGATAGGCTTTTTTTCAGCAGATAAAGTCGCCCTGTCTCTGGGGATTGAAAAAAACGCCCCCATCCGCATCTTTGCTGCCATCAGGCATATTCTGGCTGCATCCAGGGAGCAGGGGCATTGCTATCTCACCATTGATCAGATTCATGGAGGAGTCAAGCAGCTGCTCGATCTGGATCTGACAGGCCTTCTTGAAACCTACCTTCAGCTCATGGAACAGGAACGGCATCTGAAACGGCGTCTCCTTGTTCAGAAAGACCATTCCCAGCTCCCCTGTTATTACTCAAAATCTCTCTATTTTGATGAAAAAGATACAGCAGAAGCCCTCCATGCCCTTTGCCGTCCCATTGCTGTAGATGAAGGACGTGTCAGTAAGTGGCTTGATGACTATGGCCGTACACAGCACATTACCCTGAGTCCTGAACAGGAGAGTGCCGTAAGAGGGATAGTATCGTGCGGCTGTTCGATTCTTACCGGTGGACCGGGCTGCGGAAAAACCACCACCACCAAAACCTTGGTCAAACTTTTCCTGACCATGGATAAAGAGGTCCTGCTGGCTGCGCCCACAGGACGAGCGGCTCAACGCATGGAAGAGGTGATAGGCCTGGAGGCAAAAACCATTCATCGACTGCTGGAGTTTCAGAGCGGCTCATTCAAGAGAAACAAAGAGAATCCCTTACCTGGAGATGTTTTGGTGCTGGATGAATGTTCCATGCTCGACATCAGCCTCAGTGCCGCCTTGCTCTCCGCCATGCCTGTGGGTGGGCAGCTGGTGCTGGTGGGAGATGCCGACCAGCTACCTTCTGTGGGAGCCGGAAATGTCCTTGGCGATCTCCTGACCTCGAGGGTGGTTCCATCCTTTACCTTGAAAACGGTTTTTCGACAGGCCCAGGAATCACATATCATTTCCTATGCCCACGATATCAATAACGGTAAAATTCCGAAAATTCCTTCACCGTTTAAATCGCCGGCACTCTGGCAGGAACAAAGGGACTGCCTCTTTATCGATTCCAACGAGGCCACCCAGGAACAGCTGAGAGTCATTGCCAGGGCCAAGGAACAGCTTCAGCTCACGGAAAGGGAAGCCGAATTCGGAGAAGAACGGTTGTTCTCACAGGAAGAGACTGCTCAGGCAGAAAAGATGTCTTCCCCAACTGTCGCACCCGGCAAATATGATCATATCAATTTCGGCTTACTGCAGACGGCTGAAAACAAGGCAGACGAATTGCGGGCAGTTCTCAAGCAGGTTCATCCCTGGTCCTCCCTCTACTATGGACTCACTGCCGAACAGGTGATTTTGCGGCTCTATACCGAGTGGATTCCCAAATATTTCGGAGTATCCTGCGAGATTCAGGTTCTTTCTCCCATGAACAGGGCCAGCCTCGGTACAGTCAAACTCAATGAGTCCTTGCAGACAGCTGTCAATCCGGCCAATAACGATAAAGCACAGGTTAGCCTTGGTGAGAGAATTTTTCGTGTCGGTGACCGGGTGATTCATCGTAAAAACAACTATGACCTTGGCGTGTACAATGGGGATATCGGAGAGATTATTGCAATAAACTCCATTGAGCTCACCTGCGTCGTCCGTTTTTTTTCCGACAAGCGAGAAGTGGAATACCAGCGCGATCAGATCAGCGAACTGGAACTGGCTTATGCCATCAGCATCCATAAATCACAGGGCAGTGAATTCGATTGCGTTATCATTCCTCTTGTCTCCCAGCACTATAAGATGCTATTCAGAAATCTGATATATACCGGACTTACCAGGGCTAAAAAGCTTGCAGTTTTTGTGGGAACCAGGCAGGCTCTGACCATGGCCATTCGTAATATGGACACGGCCACACGCCAGACGGCCCTGCCTCTCTTGCTGCAGGAGCTTCAACAGAACACACTGTAACAGAATCTTTTTAATATAACTTTTTCGATGGCTGAGGAAAAAATATGGACTACAGGACAGGATCCATCGGGCGGGTACTGACGATACGATTTGATCATGGTGATGACCTGCTGGAAGGTCTGAAAGAGATTATCCTGACAGAAAAAATCAAAAGCGGATGGTTTCAGATTCTTGGTGGTATACAACAGGCCGGGGTTGTCACCGGTCCAAAAGAACCTGTCATGCCACCTGATCCTGTGTGGCGAGATGTCGACGAGGCCCGCGAAGTGCTGGGCAGCGGTTCGGTACATATGGATAGAGAGGAACCCCGGATTCATCTGCACGCGGCCATGGGGCATCATGGAGACACCCTCACGGCCTGTATTCGCAAAAACACCAAGGTGTATCTCATTCTGGAGGTAATTCTCTTTGAGCTCCAGGGGATTGAGGCTGGCAGGCCATGGTATGAAGAGGGCGGCTTTAACAGATTGACCTTTACCTGAACAATAAAAACTCTACACAAAAAATGAGATAATATGGCAGAATTAATAAGTAAATCAGAACAAAAACGTATTTATAAGCAGGTGGAAGAACTAGCCAGAGAATTGGCAGACCTTTCGGATAAGGACTTGAAGAAATTTCCCGGCGGCCCGGTGATCCACGAAGAGATCATTGCCACCCGTGGACTCAAGGGTGGATCAAGAAAACGGCAAATCAAATATCTTGCCAAAGTCCTACGCCAGGGCCCTCTTGAAGAAATATATCTCTTTGTCACCCAAAGGAAAGGCTCGAGTCTGCATGCAAAAAAGCAGTTTCATGCAGCGGAAAGAATACGTGACACCCTGATCAATGAGGCCATGGAGGTCCAACAGCAAGGTTTTTCTCAGCGAATTCCCTTTGAGCCAAATTGGAAAAGCGATTTTATTGTTGAAATTCTTGACGAGTACCCGGGCATGGATCAAGATGAAATTCGCAGGGTTATTCATCAGTACGTGACTACTCGCAACAAGCTCCATTACCGGGAACTTTTCAGAGTGATAAAGGCTGCAGTGGACATGAAAGAACGGTTGGAAAAAGCAGGGGAGAGGACTGAGTGAAGATGTGCGTATCCCTTTTTTCATTTTTTAAGCAAAAAGGAGAAGAATATGAGCATACTGAGAGCACTTGCAGGACTTGTTTTTCTAACCGTTTTCTTGAGTGGTAATGTTGTCCTTGCCGAAACTTCCTTCGGTGTCAGGGTTCCTACTGCCTACATCGCCACCACTGGTACCGGCCAGTCGGATGAAGGTCTTCCTCCTGATCCCTATGAAACCTTTTCATATGACCTGGCCCTTCAGGAAGCAGGAATCGAAAATTTTAATGTCATCTACTACACCTCGGTACTGCCCCCGGAATCATATGAAATTCCGCTGGCAGATGCCAAAAAATACTTCCATCACGGAGCAGTACTCGAATCGATAATGGCCAAAGCCGGTGGCGTAAAAGGTGATACCGTGGCAGCAGGAGTTGGTCGAATCTGGGCCAGAGACCCGGCAACAGGCAAAAAGATTGGTGGCTTTGCAGCAGAATACGAATTTATTTATCCAGGTCAGAACGTATCACCTGAAAAAGCTGAGCAGGATGCAAAAAAGCAACTCTCAAAATCTTTACAGCATGAACTGACTATCAGGAATCTGGAACAGGTCGGTGAGATCACATTTAATATAACCACCATCCATATTGAGAAAAAGTATGGAATAGCTCTGGCGCAGCTGGGCTTTTTAAACTTTATCTATCTCGATCCCATCCCCATTGACAATAAAATGAAATAGAGAGCAGAATAGGTATCATCCCCCCAACCCTGTGCAGTGCTGAGGGGGGTGACTCTATTCTTTCTGAAGAAGGTTCACCGTGCACCTCTCCTATGTGGGAGTTAATGCGCGAAACAGGGCTCGGCGCACCCCATTGTCTGTTTGAGTTGCACGAGGAAGGTTTGCGACTCAATCCCCTCCTACCTGCAGAGAGGATAATCGAGAACCACTCCTTGTTAATCCATCGCTAAGCTTTTCCGAGCAGGGCTGAGGAAACTGATACTATTATGCATGGGAAAGTCCCATGTGGGAGCGGATTTATCCGCGAATGGTGCTTGGCGCGCCCCCCTACCTGCAGAGTGATTATTCGAGAATCACTCCTTGGTAAGTTGTCACTGAACTTTTGCTGATTTCTGCAGGTAATAGTCATAGTCGCCACCATACAGGCGCATTTCGCCGTGATCTATTTCCATGACATGGTCCACCAGGGAGCGCAGAAAATGCCGGTCATGGCTCACCAGAATTACTGTGCCGGCAAATTTTTTGAGTGCCTCCAGCAGGATCTCGCGGGACTGCATGTCCAGGTGGTTGGTGGGCTCATCCAGGATCAGGAAGTTTAAGGGACGGGCCAGGAGAGTGGCTAACACTACCCGGCTCTTTTCACCTCCCGAGAGCTGGCAGATACGCTTGTCCGCATCATCGCCCTGGAAGAGAAAGGCGGCACACAGGTTGCGGATAGTGCCTATATGCGCCTGCGGCATGGCGTCCTGTACCGTATCGAATACTGTTCTGTCTCCATTCAGGACATCCATTGAGTGCTGGCTGAAATAGCCGACTGCCACGTTGGCCCCCAGGGTGACGCTGCCGCTGGTCGGATCGGTCTTGCCGGCCAGGACTTTAAGAAAGGTGGATTTACCGGCGCCGTTCACACCGACCACAGCGATCTTTTCCTGACGCCTGATCATACCGGTCACTCCGCTGAACACCTTTTTGTCGCTGCTGTCCTCAAGAACCCAGGTCTTGCCAAGCCCTTCCATGGCTACCACATCATCACCGCTGCGGGGTGGTTCTGCAAATTCGAAGCGCATGACCCTCTGCTCGGGTGGCAACTCGATACGTTCGATCTTTTCCAGTTTTTTGATGCGCGACTGCACTTGGGCCGCATGGGAGACCCGGGCGGCAAAGCGAGCGATGAAATCTTCCTCCTTGGCCAGCATCTCCTGCTGGCGACGATAGCTGGCAAGAAGATTAGTCCGGCGTATCTCACGTTCACGCAGGTAAAAATCATAGTTGCCGCCATAGGTGGTGATCGTTTTATTGACAACCTCAATGATGCGGCTGACGATGGAGTTCATAAAGGTCCGGTCATGGCTGGTCATGAGCACGGCTCCCTTGAATTCATTTTTGAGCCACTCCTCAAGCCAGATAATGGACTCGATATCCAGATGATTTGTCGGCTCGTCCAGAAGCAGGACATCGGGATTGATGGTCAGGATCTTGGCCAAAGCAATACGCATCTTCCAGCCACCGCTAAACGACTCCACCGGTCGATTAAAGTCATCCGGCCCGATACCAAGACCGGTGAGCACGGACTTGGCACGGGTTTCCAGGTCATAGCCGCCCCTGTGCTCAAACTCCTCCTGGGCATCTCCATAGCGTTCCAGCAGGGTGGCCAGCTCGTCATCAGGCATGGGCTGAGCCATGGCTGCTTCCATCTCCTGGATTTCCTCGGCCAGGGCCATGACCTGGGCCACAGCGGACATGGTTTCTTCAAGGGCAGAGCGGCCGGCCATCTCTCCGACATCCTGGGAAAAATAGCCGATCACCGTTTTCTTGGAGCAGGATATTTCACCGCGGTCGACCTCTTCCTCGCCCGTGATCAACCGGAAGATGGTACTCTTGCCGGCACCGTTGGGGCCGACCAGGCCGGTACGCACACCGGGCAGGATCTGAAGGCTGGCATTGGTAAAGAGAATCTGGCTGCCGTGCTGTTTGCTGATATTGGTCAGGTGAATCATCAAAGAGTCTCGTAATAAGGAAAACCAGCCAGGTCAGTTGCTGGTCTGCGGATAAATATCCCTTGGCAGCCTGGCTTGGTAAGATTTTGAAAATAATTTGCTTCTTCTTGAAAAAGTGGAGTTTTTAGCATGTCAGCCATACCGCCGCAAGGTTATTTTGATATGCAGAACGAGCTGATTCATCTCACCGCAGCATGTCAGAGAGTGTGGAAATGTTATAAATGTTGCTGTAACGAAGCGTCAAGGAAGAGTTTAGGAACTCTTCGCTTATCTGCGTCATCATCAATATTGCATTGTTGCTTCATGGAATACCCGTTATAAACATGTCATAAGGATTATGTGTGTGCGTATACATTTTCAGATAATGTCGTTATTCTGACAGATACTGTCAATAAAACGTCAAGGCACATTTTATATGAGTGGTTCTGGTTTGGAGCTGGAGAAGAAGATTGGCTAAACGATTAGATAAGAGAGTGCTAACAAAATGAACAAAGGAAAGACTCAGGGAACTGGCCCGCTAGCAGATAATCTCCCTTCAGTCGGCTCGTACTATGCTATGCGAAGATATTGTTTGGATAGGGGCGTGAAGACTTTCTCCTATGATGAATTTGAAGACAGATTGCCCAAGCCAAAGGGAAAAAATGAACCTCGCGGAGCAAAAGTTATTGTCAGAAAGGGGAGTGCGTTAACGAAGAGTAGCCAAGCCCTTCCTGAAGAGGTTTTGTCTGAAGTTGAACAGCTCGAAAAACAATTGCTTAAGCTGCTTGGCTCTATAAATCTTGCTAAGGCGAACACGACAAAAAGCGGAAAAAGCAGCTACCAGGACCTGTTGGCACAACTTTATCATAAACTTGAAGAATTGATTAAAATTGATCCTGCAAAAGCCAAATCCCCTTTGAATAGTGAACTTCAAAGGGCGTATGAGAGGCTTCGTACTCTGGTTTGAGTTATCGGCAAAAATGAAAAACAGGGGGAGTATTTTTTATACCTTTAAAATCTCCCCCTGGCCCTAGGCAGTATGGTAACTGGAAAGAACGGTTGGCCAGGGCAGGGTACAGCAACGGTGACCGACTGACGGTTTATCGGAAAAGTCAGGAACGGACTGCGCCCCCCCCTAGCCAGCTCCAACAACAAGCGAAGCGAATCAGGCCTCATTCGCGCATCCCCCCTTACACATAGAAAAACAAGCTTCTTTTACCCTCTCTCCTCCGATCATGCAGGCCTCCCCATTTGGGAAACAATAAATCTCTCCGGGGTGTTGTGATATCCCTTGAATTCTCTAACCAATATGGTCAAATGCTACCATGACAATTTGAGTTACCTGGTTTACCTTTTCTGTATTTTAAAAAAAATTCATTAATTGTCAGGAGATGGGTTTATATGGAAAATAACCGGGAGTGACTCCCGGTTACTGCTCCAGAACAACAGGAATAGCCAGTGCAAATAGAATAAAGGGTACCTTGAAAAATTAGATGTTTTTGTTCAAGATAGAGGAGCAGACGAAAAGATAAACGCAGTATGTAGTTGATATGTTTGTATTGTTTTTTGGCCGTAACCAAGAGCTTGGGCAAAAAGGCAATTTTTCGAGATGGCCTTAATTCAATTATTTTCAATAGAGAACACCAGACAGCAATAACTCGGGGGCACCTCCTGATCTATTACTGTTGTGAGGAAAAAACATGGGAAACCCATTTCAGGACCAGCTACTCAAGGCCGGACTGGTCAACAAAAAACAGGCGAAGAAGGCCAAACTCGAACAACACCGCAACCGCAAGCAGAACAAGGAAGAGAGTACCGCTGAGATCAGGAACAAGGTCCGGGAAGAGCAGGCGGCTCAGGCACAGCGTAATCGGGAACTTAACCAACTGCGCGCTGAAGAGAACAGGCAGCGTGAGCAGAAGGCCCAGGTAAAACAGCTCATAGAAGATAATCGACTGGATCAGGATGATCGAGGAGAACGATACAACTTTGTCGAGCAGAACCAGATAAAAAGGATATATGTCTCTGAGGAGATGGCTGATCAACTCAGCCAGGGTCTGCTTGCCATTGTCAAACTCGGTGAAAGCTACGAGGTGGTGCCTGCCAAGGTCGCTCGCCAGGTAGCCAGCCGTGATAAAGCGGCAGTAATAGCCTTTCATGAAAAGTAGAATATAGGGCCTGTAAGGGTCCGATCCAGTTGCCCCTCCTCATCTCGAACTTTTATACCCCCAGAGAGGGTCGTCTCCGAACCATGCCATCTCAGAAAATGCTCCTCCGATGTTAAGGGTGGTCCTTGCATGGATTCTCAGGTACAAATAACATGATGCTGAATGTTCTCGAAATTGTTCTTCCGGTATTTCTGGTTATCGGACTGGGCTACACTATACGTCGGCAAGGGCTTGTGGATGGCAATTTTTATCAACAGGTCAATAAGCTTGTCTTTAATGTCTGTCTGCCACTGTTACTTTTTTATAAAATAGCTGGTGCGGATTTTTCCAGCAATTTTAACTTCAGGCTGGTGCTGGCCTCCAGTGCAGGTGTGGCCCTTTGTTTTTCGGTTGCCTACCTCTACGGAAAATGGCGTAACTTTCCCGCAGCGATCCATGGTTCTTTCTGCCAGGGATCTTTCAGGGGAAACCTTGCTTATATCGGATTGGCCATTGTCTTTAATGCCTATGGTGACAGCGGTCTCACCAGAGCCGGTATTCTCATTGGTTTTCTTGTTCCGGTACTGAATTTTTTTGCTATCTTTGCCCTGCTGCTGCCTCAGAAACAGCGAACCAGCTATCAGGAGATAGCAAAACAGATCATCATAAACCCGCTGATTCTTGCCTCGCTGTTCGGGCTCCTCTGGAGTTTTCTGCATCTGCCCATCCCCATCATTCTCGATAGATCACTTAACATTGCAACCGGAATGACCTTGCCCCTGGCACTCCTCTCCATCGGCGGCAGTTTTTCCCTGGAAAAATTGAAAGGTGATATCTGGAAGGCCGCCCTGGCTACCACCATGAAATTACTCTTTCTGCCGCTGGTGACCGGTGCCTTGATGCTGATGTTCAAAGTTTCAGGCCTGGATTTCGCCATCGGCCTGCTCATGGCAGGCGCCCCAACCGCAGTTTCCACCTATATCATGGCCTGCCATATGGGTGGCGACGGTGAACTGGCCGGAACCATAGTCATGATGGCAACCGCCGTGTCGGCAGTCAGCTATACCCTTATCCTGCTCTTTTTAAAGATGTATGGGATTCAATAGAAAAGGAGATGGGATGTTGCCGGCCTATACGAAAGAAAAAATTTTTACCGGGGAGCAATACACCAGCCGCATTCTCATCCTCACAAGGAAGCTTGAAAAACTGTCCGCCTGTTAAAATCTTTGGAAACGCTATAGATACCGTTAAGCAAGAGATGAAAATTTATTCCTTGAAAATAGATCAGGATTTTCGCCTTGTTACACTACGCATTCCCTGGTAGTAATGACGAAGCACAATGCGTTGGGAATTTTCACAAGAATAGAAAAGCCACTCCATGAGTGGGAAGTAAACAGATGACTCATCATATCGAAAAAAAATGCCCTAAGTGCGACCAGCAATTACGCTTCCCTGGCAACTTAGGCGGGATGCTTATGGCCTGTCCTTCATGTGGAGCCAAGTTTCATTCAGACTTTAAAATGAGTTGTGCAAATAGAGGGGTAGGGGCAAATTTTCGTTTGACGCTCCTTCATTCCTTTTGGGAGAGGATAAAGGGATTGTTGAAATAGGAAGTACTTAATTCATAGCCATTTTCTGTCTTTCATGTCTCTTATTTCAGGAAAAGGTCCTGGTTCGCTTCGACCAAGGTCGGTTATCTGTATCAGCCCAAAAAAAAAGCAAAAATATCTTGAAGGAGTAACGAATTATCGTTGACTTAATAGGGCTTCGTTTCATATCATCAAGTTCATTGAAGGCTATGGCTATGGCTATGACACAGAACTCGGAGACAATGGAAAAGAAACCTACCGCAAGCTGGTGTTTTCAGCCGATAGCGACAAGCTGATAGGCGCAGTCTTTATCGCTGATATCACCAACGCCGGCCTGTACCGCTCGATTATTCGCGACCATTAAAAGTTGGATGGAATCAAAGAGCAGATAATTGACACCAGTTACATTACGGTCACCTGCTGTATGCCAGGACGCATGCTTGAGGCCAAAAATCTCACCAATCCCTGGCAAATGTTCTTAACAGGGCATAAGCCCCAGGATCGTGACATTTCGCGTTTTTCTGTATCTCATATTCCATGGATGCAGTAATCTTCCTCAAACGAGCAGTATTTAGCTATACCCCTATGATCCACACCGCCTACACATTACATCCTGGATTCATTGAAGAATTATCGAGAAGAATCCATATGCTGATTGAGTCAACTGTACCAGCCACAATCGTTGGCAGCCTCTTCCAGAATATTTCCTTAATTCCCTCGCAACAGGTTATTTCGCAAATCATCGACGCTGCTGTATGGACAAGCTTTGCCACCGACGAAGGGAATTCTGTGACCATATCGATCATCCTCAGTCCAGCAGAAGACTCATTCGATACGTTCATCTTCGACAAGCCAATCAGCTTTGATGTCAACCACCTCGTAAAATTAGGTGCGGCGCTTGAAAATCCACGGGCTGATATTGCTGTCTGGCCAAACGAAAAAAAGAAATTAGTTGTCTGGGGGTTTAGAACACGTTCTGTCGACACACTTATCCCCAACCTGTGTGTTGAAGCCATGGCGCCAGGGAGTGTGCTGATAACTTTTGGAGGAAAAAGCCTTGCGGCACTGTCAGGCAATGAGGCGTTTTTTACGGATCACTCTTCTTTGATGAGAAAAATAATACCTAAGCTATCATCACCAAAAGATAAACAGAACGATAGGATACTGTATCTGATGCGTTATATGTCGCTCTTGAACACCGCTAGACAAATGCGTTCACATGCCAGAGGGGGGACCCTGCTGGTGGTACCTGAGGATGGCGAATGGCAGCGTTCGATTGATACCCCTGTCCCCTATACCGGTGGGGCAATGTTTCTTGAAAGTGATTATGATGTGACTAAAAAACCTTCCTTGATAACCACCATTAAAAATTTCTTCGGCGCATCATCGCAGAATAAGACAACTGAGGAAAGGGAGCATCTTGAACGCCTGGGGCAGCAGTTGGACCAACAGTGCAAACATATCGCCAGACTGACTGCCGTGGATGGAGCACTGGTCATGTCTTTTGACCGATTTGTCTATTGCTTTGGCGCAAAAATAACCTCTGCCCAGAACCAGACTTCTCCGGCAAACATACGCGTATATAAACCGGTAGAGGGAGATAACGGCACAACGGTGAACCTCATGGATTTGGGAGGGACCAGACACCAGTCAGCGGCCCATTTTGCCAATGCTCAACCAGGGTCAGTTGCCATTGTTGTATCTCAAGATGGTCATGTCTCCTTTATATCCTCTGATCCGGAGACCAACGATCTCATAGTTATTCAGCAGGCCGAATTGGCTGTTATCCCTGAAGGACTTGCAGCTGCTCTATGGAGTTACGCCCTATTTGCAGAAATGGATCTGCTGTAAAGAAACCCCATTGTATTGGGACTGACAAATAATGATTTGACTGTGAAAGGTTACTCTATCTGGTGGGGGATTCTGGTTGCGCAGCTTTGACAACTGCAGTCGTCTGTGCTGCACCTGAGGGTGGCGATGGCGAAAGGACAGCAAGCCGTATCCGCGCCCCTGGCAGGGATTCAACAAATGGGCTTTGATTGTTTCATGTTCAGATAAGTTTTCCCTGTTTTCCATTAGTCTGATTTTTATCATGAGATAAAATGGGACAGAACTATTTAGCCTCTGTTTCTAATAGTCAAAATATCTCCCATAAGTTGAACCTACTACATTCTAAGCGCCCTTTGCTCACTAGTTAAATACTCATCTGACAAAATACAAGTAACATGAATCACAACGCCCTGCTGTATACAGAGGGCGAGAACTATATTTGAGGTCTCGTATGAATTCGTATTATTTTATTCTTGAAGTCGAACCGCAGCTTGAAAATCCTTTGATTGCCAACGTTTCCAGGGCAGTTGCTCATATATGGGTGTTGTCAACCGATATAGATGAAGCAAGAGATATCGCACTTCGTTTTCTTAAGTCTGACCGTTGGGATCTAACAGAGGAAAAAGATGCGTATTTACTAACTCCAGAGCGGATAGATGGACTGGGAACTGAAGAATTGTCGAATTATCAAGCAGCTCAATCAGAAGGAATCCACGCGATGTTTTATTACTGGCATAGGTCTGAGTGATCAAGTGTCGCTTACAACGGAGTAACGCAAATTCTGGTAGGTTTAGTGGATTCGGAGGGCTCCTAACATCGAATAGAACCAGAATCGCCGAGATTCCCATACCGACATGCCAACTACTGGGCTAAGGCTCTAAGTGACATCCCTGCTTTACGAAGCCCGGAAATCTGGTATCTTGGTTCTTGAGTGAGTTGCTGGTAGTGTTTGTTTTGATTTTTTATTACCAATAGTCCAAACTATTGGATGTTGGTAACATATTGATATTAAAAAGAGATGAATTTTGAAACAATCATTTTATGATCTAAATCATTCTGATTTAGAAATGGTTCTGAATCAGAATGATTTAAACCAATCAGCAGCGGCAATTCTTTTTAATTGGCATTATAAGAAAAAAGAAAATGCTCAATGTTATGAGAAAATTGCAAAAAATTCATTGGTTTTTTTTCAAAATAATTTCGACTTTTCTCTACCCAAAATCGATACGGTTCATGAGTCAAAAGATCGAACAGTAAAATTTCTTTTTAAGCTTAAAGACAATCATAAAATTGAAACCGTCCTTATTCCGTTTCATAATAAATATTCTATTTGCCTTTCATCACAGGTTGGCTGTGCAATGAATTGTTCTTTTTGTTCTACCGGACGACAAGGACTTAAAAGAAATTTGACTACAAGTGAAATTGTTGGCCAGTTTCTAAAGGCTTGGCGTTGGTTAGCTAAAAATAGGCCTGGAGAAGAGAGAATTTTAAATATTGTTTTTATGGGACAAGGCGAACCCTTACATAATTTTGATGCTGTTAAAAAAGCGTGCGAAATATTTATATCAAAACACGGAACTTCAATTGGTATTCAGAAAATTACTATTTCGACGGCTGGTTATATTCCTGGACTTAAAAGATGGAGCCAGGAAATTCCAGGAGTGAACCTTGCGTTATCTCTTCATTCATCATTTGAAGAAAAGAGAAACGAACTTATGCCAATTAATAAAATATATCCATTAGATGAAGTGTTGACATATGTTGACATGATACCTTTAAATAAAAAACAATTTATCACTTATGAATATCTTCTGATAAAAGATCTTAATGATTCTCCAGATGATGCTAAAAAATTGGCAACGATACTGGCTGATAAAAGTGCCTATATAAACTTAATACCTTTTAACTCATTCCCAGGATCACATTACAAACGTCCTGAATTGGATAAAATTGAAAAGTTCAAAGAAGTATTAGATACTTTTAAAATTCCGACTCTAATAAGAAGTGCTAAAGGCGATGATGTATTGGCAGCATGTGGACAACTAAATTCTACAAATGGCTCTTCCGCAGAATTTGTGGGTAGATTTCAGGATATGGGGGTCTGAACAACTGTCTAGTTGATGAAAAGTTAGCATAACACGGGTCTGACCAAGTCAACATTTTGTTATCATGATAGAAAAACTTTAAAAAAGGCCAGTCTTTGCCCTTAGAAGCCCCTTTTGGTGGTCAAAAATGGGTTTCTAAGGAGAGTGATACTGGAAATTGTACGAATCAAAATTCTCGATTCCAATAAAGCAATACTGCGGTTAAGCCGCAGATTTTAAAGTTCTTCATCAATTAAGCATGTTTTGTTTTCATTGGAAAAGATCACTTTCATATAATACATTTTCACGGGAAATATGAGTCGCTTTAAAGAACAAAACGAAGTTGTAATAGATAAAAAGACAGGATTAATGTGGACAAAAAATGCTTCCCTGTCATCATTTTCAATGACTTGGAATGAGGCGTTAACTTTTATTAAAGATTTGAATCATTCTGAGTTAAATGGCTATAGCGATTGGAAACTACCGAATCGCAGAGAATTGTTTAGCATAATAAGCCACAAAACGATCAACCCGTGCCTGCCTCTTTTTCACCCTTTCGTTAACATATTTACAAGTTATTATTGGACTTCAACAAGTTGTGCCAGACAGACAGATCAAGCCTGGTATATCCATTTAGGGGGAGCAAGGGTCTTTAAAGGGAAGAAATACGATTCTTATATGGTCTGGCCTGTTCGCATTGCAGAAACACATAACAACAACCAAGTTTTTCAGACCGGACAACAGAATTGTTTCAATGAAAGTGGCGTTACTAAAGATTGTCATAATACCGGTCAGGATGGCGAATTTGCGGCTGAGGTGTCCTATAATAGAAATCGTTTCACAGAAAATACACATATTATAAAGGACAGCGCAACAGGCTTAACATGGTTGAAAAATGCAAATATTTATAGAGATGCGGCGGATTGGAACACTTCTTTTGACTTAATATTTCAGATGAACAGAGAAAAGAAATATGGTCACAATGATTGGCGAATCCCCAATATTGTTGAACTAGAAAGTTTAACAGATATGAGCAGACATTCTCCAGCGTTACCGGCAGACCATCCATTTATTGACGTTCAGGATTTTTATTGGTCTTCAACAACAAGCATGTATGAAACTAATTATGCATGGGTATTATACATGATAGATGGTGCCGTCGGAGTTGGGTATAAGCCTTTACCAGAATTTTATATTTGGCCCGTAAGTGGTAATTAACTATATTTTCTCGAAACAAATCAATCCTGTTAAGGAGTTTGTTCATTACGTTATTGTGAAATCAGTCAAAATAATTCGGTACCGGGAGAGGTCAGGTTTAGACTGGATCAGAAGTATGACGGAAATATGACATTGAAGAATAAAGTGCCTTTGCAGAAACCATGTTAGAATTTAACATGGTTAGAAAGGTCTGAGAAAGGCAACGGAAAGAGCTGGCAAAACTTCAGGCTCAATACAATAGGGAAGAACTTACGGAGAGAAGAATGGAACGACTTTTTTTTAGTCTGGGGGCATTGATGGCAGGCCTGGCTGTTATGGCCGGAGCCTATGGTGCTCACGGTGGAGAAACCGCCTTGGGTCTTGATCAGGCACGTCTGATCTCCAAAGCAGCACGTTACCAGATGTATCATGGCCTGGCTTTGCTGGCCTTAGCCTGGGCCTGCTCCCAGTGGCCTGCACAGATTCGCTTATTTCAGGTTTCTGGCGGTCTGTTTCTGCTTGGCATCCTTTGCTTTTCCGGCAGCCTCTACCTGATGGCCTTTACCGGTGCCAAGCTGGGTTATGTTACTCCCTTTGGAGGTCTTGCCTTCATCGCTGCCTGGCTTGTCATGGCCATCGCTTCCTGGCGCTGACGGGCGTGTTCGTCGCTTTTAATGTGGAGAGAGATTATGAAAAAATTGACAATTAAGAAGAACTGTTTCCTGGCTCTTGTTATCGCAGGGATGTTTGTTTTTACCGGCTCTGCTTTTGCGGAAAAGCCGTCATGGGCCGGGGGCAGTGGGAAGGGCGGAAAACACGAACAGAAAAAGAAACACTATAGCAATGGAGACCGTGATGATGGGTACTCGCAGGACCGACAGGGGTATGATGTTAACGTAAACATCTACTTTGGTGACCAGCACCGGAATCTCATCCGTAATTATTATACGGAGCAGTACCGCTCAGGCCATTGCCCGCCGGGCCTTGCCAAAAAGAACAGCGGCTGCATGCCCCCCGGTCAGGCCAGAAAATGGCAGGTGGGGAGGCCGCTGCCCAGGGACGTTATCTTTCATGATCTGCCGTCTGCACTTGTTGTCCAACTCGGGCCGCCGCCTGCAGGACATCGTTTCGTGCGCGTGGCCTCCGACATCCTGTTGATTACGGTAGGGACCGGGATGATTGTTGATGCAATCCAGGATTTGAACGAAATTAGGTAACGAGGCATATGCCGGAAAAAGGGGCGGATTTATTTTTTTTCATCTTCTGTGGTGCTCAGCGAGTGCCAATGGGTAAATGAGAAAAATGGGACAGTAGTGTTTGATTTTGAATCCAGAGAAGTCAACATAACTCCACTTAACCTTCCTTCATGTGAGCTTTTCACCGAAATCTTGATATTCTGCTAACCTATACTGACAACAGCAGATAAGGAGATAAAATATCATGAAAGAGTTCGATTTAGCTGCATATAAAGAAATGGTGAAGTCCTTTCAGGACAGAGACGAACCCACTGCCTGGTTTGACAGCATTTACACCGATGCCGAGGGAGACTATCGGGATGTGTTCTGGGCAGATCTTGAGCCAAACCCATATCTGTTGTCGTGGTTGAGCAACAGTGATTTTGAACATGCAGAGGGCAGGGCCATTGCTGTTGGATGTGGGGTTGGTGATGATGCTGAGGCCATGAGTAAAGCAGGGTATGAGGTGACTGCATTTGATATTTCCCCTGAAGCGATCCGTCTTTGTAAAGAGCGTTATCCAGATACCAAGGTCCACTACCTTGTGGCCGATCTTTTTGATTTTCCCCCTCAATGGACTGAGCATTTTAATCTGGTTTATGAGTGCAACACCATCCAGGTGTTGCCGGGAAAATACAGAATAAAGGCACGGAATGCTATGATCTCGCTCCTGGCACCACAGGGATACATTCTTGTCTCATGCAGAAGCCGCCTCAAGGGGGAACAGGAAGATGACATCCCTCTTCCACTTGACAAAGAAGAGATAGACGGTTTTATCCGATGCGGACTAAAGGAAGAGAGTTTTGAAGCATATGATGACACCCAGGATCCTCCGGTCCCTCATTTTTTTGCTTCATACAAGAAGCCTGTCATGTCAAAGCCAGGTTGAATAACTCATCAGCAATACTTTTAAATTGCAGATGCAACAAGCTGATTAAGACCGCCTTTGGAACAGTTATTCCGGCATCAACCGGCATCAATCATACAAGGAAGTAAAAACAAGGCTTCTTTCACAGATTTCAGTGCAGATTTCATCCCATAATTCTCGATAGTCCTACCGTTACTTTCTTTTATTTATAATCCGGAGTCTGAATTTTCAGCTACGATATTTTTTTGCAGCAAACTTATCCCTCGGCAGTCTGCAAATAAAACCCTTCGATCCGGATAGTTGTTCAATGTGGGGCGCTATATTGCTGTATATAAATTGAGCCATAGGGCATGGAAACCCATTTAATTTCCTTTTAAATTCCAACGGTGACTGCTTTAATATTTTAATTACAGACCTTGGCCAGGATGGCCCAAGGCCATGTGCCGTTTTTCCATTCAGCGCAGGAGAAGAGTATGTTTGCAGTAATCGTCAAGGTGCAGATTAAGACACAACATCGCGAAGAATTTATAGAGGCTATGTTGGCAGACGGTCGTGGCTCTATGCAAAACGAGCCTGGTTGTTTGCTGTTCAACATTGTAGAAGATCACGCTGACCCCAATCTGTTGCATCTTTACGAAGTCTATGCCAGCGAACAGGCCTTTGATCTTCACAAACGCTCTCCCCACTTTCAGACTTGGCTTGAGGACACTAAGGATTGGTTGGCCGCACCCCTTGATATCTACACCGGCAACCATCTGTTCCCCAGTGACTCGGTGTGGAAAAAACAAGAATGAAGCTCGCCTTTCAACAGTTGCCACATCCAAGATATGAAGATTTTCAATTAACCTCAGGTTTAACTTCCTGCCTGTATATATGAAGCAGAAATGTTCATATATCTTCTATTTAACTCCCTCTGTTCAACGGTTTTAGCAAAGCTTCTTTGGACAATAAAAAAGGATAACCTATCATGTTCCCACTAGTTACGTCTGTTTCCGAAGTTGAGGCAACCCCAATTGGTGCAGCCAAGGATAGCTCTATGCAGGTCCTGATTCCTCCCTCTGCTGCTGAAAACTTTATAATGCGTAGAATTGTTATTAAAGCGGGAGGTTATATGCCCAATCACACCAACTCAGTGGAACATGAACAGTATGTGTTGGCCGGTTCTGCAGAAGTCGGTATTGGTGATGAAGTGTATCACCTGAAACAGGATGATGTGTTGATGATCCCTGCAGGTGTTCCTCATTGGTACAGAGCTTCTGTAGAGGAAGACTATGTTTTTATCTGCCTGATACCGAAGAAGGAAGATATCATTGCTCTGGTCGACAAGGCATGAGGATATAGAAATCAGCATTCTGATAAACAGGCTAGTAGATATTTCATCCATACCGACCCTTGCTGCTTATCTGAATCGTCTATTTCAAGAAGTAATATATATGCCCTTAGCTGTGCCTGAAATCTAAATCGAAAATCGGTAATATGGTCAAACAATGACAGAAGCTCTTTGGGAAGCAACTTATTCAGATCTTGCCGCTAAGAGTTTTGGTGATGCAAGCCAGGAGATTGTAGCGTTGATGCCATTGCTCCCAGCTGGTGCCAAGGTTCTGGATCTCGGGAGTGGAGATGGTCGCAATGCAATTCCACTGGCACGTGCTGGGTTCAATGTTACAGCCATTGACATTTCGAAGACCGGAATACAGAAACTAAACACTTTGTCCATGAGTGAAGGTCTCTCAATACAGGCGAGTGTCGGGAATATGACCACTTTCGTTTTTCATGAAAAATACGACCTCATCATCTCCCATGGTTGCCTTCATTTTGTTGAGCGAAACGATTGGGAGAGACTGATCAAGGAGTTCAAAACCCATACGATCTTAAATGGCCTCAATGTAATCACTGTATTCACCAACGACATTCAGGCCCCGCCTGATTTGGAAGATCTGTGTATTGGTTTGTTTAACGAGGGTGAACTGTACGACAGGTATTCAGAGTGGGAGATCGTTCTGAAGAAAAGCTACACATTTAATGATGAGCATGTCGGAGGTGTCCAGCATGTTCATGCTGCAAACAAATTGGTCGCAAGAAACATTTCAAATTAGACGGCTTCGATCATAGTTCCAGTCGTGAATCAGTACCTTTTGCTCCATAGGGAAAAGTCAACATATCCAATTGCTATGTAATAGAATTATTTTAGTATTGTTGTTGGATGGAACTGGTGCTCAATAACATTATGTCAGGATTCTTCATGAAAAATCACACGTTGTCGTTTTCGCTTTTGCTGGTGATGTTTTTCAGTATGGCCATATGGTCCCATTGTCTTGCTATGCCCCCGCTAGACATGAGTTTCGCACCTGCCGCTCCGGATTATGGGCTCCCGGAAGGTTGGCTCGCAAAGCCAGCTGCGCCTACTGCCCCGGTGGATGTCTTTTTCGTCTACCCTACGGTTCTGTTCAATGATACGGACTGGATCATGGATACAAAAAGCCCGGACATGCGTGCCGCCGCCAAGACTTCGATTGACACTCAGGCCATTGTTTTTGAGGGTAAGGCCAATATCTATGCCCCCATGTACCGCCAAATGAACATCGCCGGGCTTGGCCTTAGCGACACTGATGCCGCGCCTTTGCAGGAGATGGTTCACAACGATGTCTGGCGCGCCCTGAATCATTACCTGAAATACGAAAACAATGGCCGTCCATTTTTCTTAGCGGGTCACAGTCAGGGATCCATGATCCTCACGGATATTATGCTTGAACATTGGGGCTCCACCGGCGCTGAAGACCGATTAATAGCAGCTCTGCTTCTCGGATGGTCTTTAACTCCTGCAGACCTGGCTGCTCATCCTGCTGTACAAATGTGTGACCGCTCAGACCGGACCGGATGCGTAATCTCCTACAACACCATGGCAGCGGGTAAGCAGTCTGTTGCGCCGACCCTGAAAACCGGCGCCTTGACGGTTAACCCCCTTTCTTGGACCGTGGACGGAGTCCTCATACCTGCTGAAAAAAACCTTGGTGCGGTCTTCTTCGACGCCAAGGGTGAGCCGACATCCTACCCACATTTCACCTCGGCTCAAATCGTGGAGAGCGGCCTGATTGTCCAGCCTGAAAATGTAGATCTTGTAACCGCCAAAGGTGGCCATTTCCCGGCAGGGGTATACCATGCTTTCGATTATTCTCTCTTTTTCGAGAACCTCAAGGCTAACATTACGGAGCGTATAGAAGCCTTTAACCGCTAGCCGTGTGTCTTGTTGTGTCGTGAATTGCCTTGGAGAGGTCTACTCATATGACAAATACGGAAGGTCTTTAGATATCAAACCAGAACCTTCTTTACATTAAAAATTTTGTCCCTAATCACATTTCCTGACAATTTGTTAAAATATGAGCCAGGGCGCTACGATGTGGTGTTTTTTGTCGTTAGGCATTAACGTATAATTGACAAAAATTCTATCAGACAAGCTAAAGCCAAACCTGCCGAAAGACAGGGACGGAAAGCCACGGATCTCAACAGATAGTCGGGTTGCCTTCGCAAGGGGTAACCCGGCTATTTTTTCCAGCGAAAGAAAGTAATCATAAAAGCGATTTCTTATAAACCTGAAAAGGAGCTCAAAACAAAAAGGATTTGTATCAAACAAAATACTTCGCATTTTTTAAGAATTTACCCTGTCTCATACTTTTTAATAAGGAGATGGCTTTGAATGGATATAAGGCAAGTCTCAAATAAAAGAAAAATCATGAGTTTTGGTCAAACTTCGTCTTTATATATGGAGGTCGCCAAAAATCTTAAAGTGCCAGCAGGTGGGTCGGTAGTCGAGTTCGGTTGTGGACCGGCCTCTGTAGTCCCGAGCTTGTTGGAAAAACTCGATGAAAAACCTGAAATTATTGGCATCGATTTTTCGACTCAGATGATTTCCATCGCAAACAGAAAGAAAGAAGCAACTACATGGAAAAACGTTCATTTTAAATGCATGGATATGTATGAATTGGCTCCTCGCTGTTTCATGTGGGTAGCCTGAAATCAAGCTTGCCAGCAATGAGGTAAGCCATGTTTATGAGATTCTTGGTGGTTCGATACCCTCTAGCTCTTCTTTTGGTCGACTGAATGAGCCCGTTGATAGCTTCGATGAATCCGTTTGACAGCTTGCTGTCAAACCAAGCAAGAATCCCGTTCCAATGATTTTTAACAGTCTTGGCGACCT
The DNA here is from genome assembly GCA_018820855.1 of Pseudomonadota bacterium. Classification (GTDB taxonomy): domain Bacteria; phylum Desulfobacterota; class Desulfobulbia; order Desulfobulbales; family Desulfocapsaceae; genus Desulfocapsa. The sequence goes on from JAHJNL010000093.1 coordinate 80,765, forward strand.
TTCTCACTTGGTCGATTTGACTTCGGATTGCCCAGTTGTACCATGCCTTAAGCCGCCTTTCAGCATCCACGCGAGTGGGAGCAAAGTAAACATCTTGAAGTGCAAGCTTGAGAAGATAAGCGCGGGCCGTCTTGAGTCGGTAGTTGCAGAGCTTGGTTAAAGTTCCTTCCTGCTTCTCGGTTAGATTTTCAGGATTCTTTAAAAAGGCATAGCGGCTGCCTTTCATCAGCCCAGGAAAGAGCTTGGCCTCTTCCGCTCGCACCTTGCTCAGGGAATCGTTCATGAGCTTAATCAAGTGAAATGGGTCAAAGGTGATCTCGGCATTGGGCATGGCCTCTCTGACCCCTTTGATGAATGCTTTTGACATATCGAGACTCGCGTCAGTGACGTTCTCTGCGGAACCGTTGTGGGTGGCGAGATCCTCAGTGAAAGCCTTGACGGTCTTGTGGTCTTTACCTTCGGTTCCGAAGAGGAGGCGTCGCTGATCCATATCGAAAAAGAAGGACACGTAATCCTGCCCTCTTCTGGCGGAGGTTTCGTCCATACCGACACGCTGGACGCCAGAATGATCTACGTGCGCACGAGCATCTTGTATGTAATGATCGATAACTCGCCAGATGCGGGTGTCGTGTTCACCTATAAAGGACGCCGCCACCTTGATCGGCATTTCGCGGGCCAGGGTCATCACCAGTGCTTCGAACAGAAGCGTAAAACCAGAGCCTTCCCTCGCCCACGGAACTGAAACTCGTTTCACCCCGCAGCCAGCATTGGGACACTTCACCCTTGGCACCCAGGCGGTCAGGTATGCTTCGTACTGAAAGAAATTTAAATGACGCCATGTCTTCTCTTTAGTGTCATATGCTGGAGCGGAACTACCACAGACTGGACAGACAAAAGTGGCACCGCGACTGAAACCGATTTTAATATCAAGACGCCTAGTCTCTTTGGAAAATTCAACCCCTTCAACCTCCCACGGGGGAGCAATACCAAGGGCAACTGCGAACAACGATTCAGGATTCATATGGTCTAAAACCTCCGGGTAATGAAATGTCTCTTGTCATACCATTACCCACTCGAAACAGAGAGGAGTCACCGGAAATCATTGTCCAAAAATCTATTTACCTTGACATGTCGATTGCAATGTTAATAGCATGATTGTAAACGGAATGATTCTCAAAAATATAATTACTTCAATTGGCATGAACATATGAATATTAGAATGATATTGAGCAGAAAGCATACTATTCAGCTTTCTATTTTCAAAAGGGTCTTTTGTCTGCTTCTTTTGTTTGCTATTTTGCTAGGAACATCTACTTCTGTATGGGCTATGCAGATTTTTATAAAAACACCTACTGATAAAAACATTGCTCTTGAAGTCGAAGCTAATGATACAATTGAGAATGTTAAGGCTAAAATTCAAGACAAAGATGGAATTCCTCTTGATCAGCAGATACTTACTTTCGCTGGGAAAGTGCTAGAAGAGGGTCGCACACTTGCTGATTATAATATTCAAAAAGAATCAACCATATATTTAACCATAGTACTCCAACAGTACTCTATAAACATATTAAAAACTGGTTTTGGTTCTGGTACAATTGAAAGTAATCCTCTTGGGATAAATTGTGGCATTGACTGTTCAGAAGTCTATGATAAGAATACAACAGTTGTTTTAAGCGTTATTCCCGACACAGGTTCAAAATTGATTGGTTGGAGTGGCGATGCTGATTGTGATGACGGTACTGTTACAATGACTGCAGACATTACCTGCACAGCTAACTTTTATCGTTTTCCATGGTGGACTTTCTGGAATACTATTATGACGGCTGCTCAAGATAGAAAACAGTAAGAGTAAGTTACCGATTCATATACTACCTTTTTTATTATGCGAAGTAGGTACCCTGTCTTTATATTGCCAAATTTGAAAATAAATCTATGAAAGACGGATGGGCAGAGTGCGATGAGGTTTGTGGCACGCTTGCTTAAGAATCCTCCCGGAGGTGAATACGTTGTAGGCAAATCTGGTATGGTGCAATAGCCGTTAACTTGGTTCTACAACGTTCTGTCGGTAAGCTTTCACAAATTTTTGGGAACCCCCGTATGATCATCGATACTCTGGAAAACGCGTTTCTCTATCGCTCCCTTGATCCGGGCATCGCCCGTGCCCTGGATTATATCAAGACGACCGATTTTGCCGGCATGGCAATCGGCAAGCACACCATCGATCAGGACCGGATCTTTGCCATAATCAGCGACTACCAGACCATTCCCTGCACCGAGGTTGAACTGGAAGGGCACCGCCGGTATATCGATGTTCAATATCTGGTTTCAGGTACCGAGCTTATAGGATATGCGCCGCTTCTGGGCCAGGTTCCCTTTCGAGAGTACGACAGCGACGAAGACTATGCCCTCTACCGAGGTGAGGCGACCTTTGTTCGCTTGAGTTCAGGTATGTTCACTATCCTCTATCCCCACGACCTGCATATGCCCTGCATCGGCGATCCATCTGTTGCCGTGCGCAAGGTGGTGGTCAAGGTTATAATCTAACTGAAAAAACCGAGAAAATCGGGACAACACTGTTTAGTCACCTTACTTTTCTAAAATTCAGATCAAAGGTTTTTTGAGAAAGCAATTTTCTCTCACCTCTCTCCTTTGTTGATAGGCATGCAGCACATCGATCCATTTTGCCGCGGGCTGTCTGTGGATATCTCTTTTTTCTCCCTCTATCCGGGCAATACGTGTGGTTCGTGATAACTACAAAAATGTGTAAATATATTTATATACAAAAGCACCTAGTTATGGTTATATGGGCGGTGATTCGGCTATGGCTCGACGTTCTGGCATAGTAGGTACCTGCTGTCTGCCTGACGATAATTAGTCACCACGTTTAGGAAGCAGTAATACCCTTTGTTTGTTTCCTGATTGTTGACAAAAGGAGCAACAAGGGACGAAGTCGAACATCAGGTTGATTTCCCTGTGAGTTCGTAGGTCTCGCGGCATCAATAAAGTTCTCCGAGGAGGGGCCGGGCTTTCACCACATGAAATCTTCACTGGATGTTGTATTATCATCCTCAATAGCAGATGGCTGGGTTTGCACGATCGTGATGCCCAGCAGGCAATGTCGAAAAGGCGAAATGCCGTCTTCTCTTGTGAGTGCTTACTTTCCCCATGCCAGGGTGCATACCGGGTGTCACAGGGAAGCCTTTGTTTGTCAGTTATGGAAGGTACCCTATAATTAAGATGTAAGTTGCATTGAACACCAAATGATGAGTGGAATTAAGATCAAAAAAACGAGGAGAATGAAACAATGATCAAAAAAATTCTTGCCGTTGCCATTGGCCTGATGATGATGAGTATGGTTGGTTGCAGCAGAGATGATGCAGAAACTGCTACAGATAAGGCAAAAGAAACAGCACATGATACAACGACAGCTGTCAAAGAGATGGCAACTGATGCTGCTCAAGCCACAAAGGATACTTACAACAAAGCTGCAGAGGCGACTGAAGATGCTGCACATAGTACAGCAGCAGCAACTGAAGAAGTAATTCATGATACTGCGACAGCTGGTAAAGAGATGGCAGCTGATGCAACTGAAGCCACCGAAGATGCTGCCCATGATGTCAAAAAATCGATGGAGTAATTTCTTCTTCCCCATTTGACTGTTAGCCGATCCCCTTCGTCTCTCTTACGATAGGGGATCGGTCTTTCTTGCAGCAATACCCACCCAAAACCTCGCTTACCGGAGATTAACATAGTGATATATAATTTCTTACAATTCCAGAATATCTGTCAGTTTACATATTCACTGTAAGTGATAGCTGCCGAGTATCACTGCTAACGGTCATATTAGGAAATATGAAAAAAATCATTCTGTTGATTTGCATAACGATCTTTGGTTGGATTGGCTGGTGGTTAGGAAATCATATAGGTATGATGACCGCCTACCTGGTAAGTTTTGTCGCCAGTTTGTTTGGTGTTTACGTTGGGGTTCGAATAAATCAAGATTATCTGAATTGATGGAGAAGTCAGCAATGGAGCCAGGTACGTTTTTGACGTTAAGGCAATCTAGTAGCTACCCATAATTGAAAATGTTTCATACACTTTAATGCCTGCTAATTCTGTCGTTGATCTTGTCGACTCGAATATAATTTTTATTTTTCTCAGAATTTCTCATCCTCCTTATCCTCCTCCTACTGCTATATAGTATCATTTTTGCAGACAGATCTGGCCGGTACAATATTATTTCTTGTAATACATTGAAATTATGTAATATAATTATCTTGTAAGAAAGGCATCGACTCCCAACTTGCTGTATTGTGGTTTTTTATTACGGTTGGGGAAATACGATAAGGTCGGATCACAGGTCAGCCGGATATCAAAAGAACAAGCTGCGCTTCCACATTACCGGCAAAAAGACCGATACTTGGTATTTCTTTCCTCCCCGAATGTTCTTTTGTACCGTTGCAATATTGGTGAAGAACAAGCAAAGTCCTGCCGCCAACTGCCGGAAAATCCTTGAGGGAGAATAGTCTTGCCACCTTCCGCACCAAAAAAAAATCAACTCAAGCAGTTTGATTCCATCCGCAGAGAACTGAAAAAGATTGTTCTCGACCAGGATGACGCCATCGACGAGGTGGTGGACGCCTTTATCCATATCGAGTTTCGCCCGCCCAAGGAGGCGGAGCCCAAGGCGATATTCACCTTCCTGGGTCCGCCGGGAGTAGGCAAAATCTATTTGGCCAGGATTCTCTGCCGCATGCTTAAGGAGTATGAGGGGTTCAAGCATTTTGACCTGGAACGCTACAGCGATCCGGAAAGCGGGGACCAACTCCTTGTTTCCCAGGTGATAGGCCAGGAGATCCAGGAAGGCGAGCTGATCCGCTTTCTCCGCGCCAATCCCCGAGCCATCATCCTCTTTGAGGCCATTGAAATGGCGAGCAAACAGCTCCAGATGGCACTGCTCGATCTGATCACCAAAGAGGAGCCCGAGAACGGTATCAACTGTCGCGAAGCGGTCTTCATCTTTACCTCCACTCTGGGCACTGCCCTTTATCAGGGTAAAGAATTCCAGACCACCTTCCGGCATAACAAGGCCCGGGCCCAGGGCTTGATCATGGATGCCATTGCCAGGGAAAAGAAGGTGGGGGAGATGATCGTTCAGGAGGCTATCGCCCCGAAGCTATTGGCCACCCTGGCTCAGAACTATATCATTCTCTTCAACCGGCTGGGCATAAGCGCCATGGTTGGTATCGGCAAGGATTCTTTGTTGCAGCTGGTCGAATATTTCAAGGGCAAAGGTATTGTCCTTGATTTTCCCAATCTTGAAGACTTGGTTGCCCTCCTTGTTCTTTCACTTGGTCCTGCGATCTCCGCGAAAAAAGTGAAGAAGAAGCTGCCGGACGAGGTACTCTTCAAGATTATTCGCAGCCTGCGGCAATTGTCCACCTCACCAGACCGGATCATCTTTAAATTGACCAAGAAGGCTGAATCCTCTCTGCATAGGCTCTCTGAAGCCGGTGACCAGCTTTTACCCCGGCTTTACAAGAATAACCAGACCGTGGAGTTGACTTGGAAGGAGTACTGGAAGGGGAGGGACCTTATCTTCAGTCTGGCCAAGGCGGAAACCCACGCACTGCCAATGACCAAGTGGTTGTTGCGCAGTGAACGGCCGGCCATAGAATTTTCCGAAATTGGTTTTGCGGATATTGCCGGAAACCGCCAGACCAAAACCACCCTGAAGCAGATTATCAATACTCTTAAAAATCCGGAGCTGGTGAAGAAATTTTCCATCAACATGCCCAAGGGAATGTTGATGTATGGACCGTCAGGAGTTGGAAAAACTCTACTGGGAAAGGCTTTTGCCAAGGAGGCCGGCCGCCCCTATATCTACGTTTCCCGTGTTGATCTGTTTGACCCCGACTATATCCGCCAGGTTTATCTCAAAGCACGAGAATACGCGCCCAGCATTGTCTTTTTGGACGGTATCGACGTCAAGGGTCTGGTGGAAGGGATGCTGACCGGTGTGCCTGCCGACCAGCTTGCACTCGAGATAGACGCGCTGTCCGACGACCCGGAGGAGTCGGTGTTCACCGTGGTTACAGCGGTGAGCCGTGAGGATGTGCCGGAATTGCTTATCGAGCCTGAACGCATCGATACCTTTGTCGAGATGCCGAAGCTTGACCGGGAGGCACGGCGCTTCTTCATCGAGCAGATCCTGAAGAAGCCCAACGACGGTAAGATCGATGTGGAGAAGGTAGTCCGCTATATCTCCGGCATGAATGGCTACGAGCTGCAGCGAATAGGCAAGGACGCCTCTCTCCATGCTATCCGCCACGGCCTCTCCTGTATCACCGAAGAAATCCTCATCGAGCAGATCAATATCATCAAATACGGCTCAAAGCTTGAGAAGAAGCTTATGCGCAATCTGGAGGAAGATCTGCGCCTGACCGCCTACCACGAAGCCGGACATGCGGTACTCTCCTACCTGCTGCTCCCGGATATTAAAATCGAACAGGTCACCATTGCCCCGCGTCTGCGAAGCCTGGGATTTATCTCGTACACCTTCGAGGATTTTCCCAGCAACCTTTCCAAGGATGAAGTGTTCAACAACATCTGCGTCTTCATGGCCGGAAGAATGGCAAGCATGAAGAAATTCGGAGCCAAGGGTATGGATACAGGGGCGACAAGCGACCTTGAGGAGGCTACGTGCCTGGCTTACACAGCCATTGCCAACATGGGCATGGACGAGGAACTGGGTTTTGTCCATAGCGACACCCTGGCCCACAACGTGAACCCACAGCTTTTCCGGAAAGTGGTGGAACGCCAGGTCCGTATCTGGATCGACAAGGCCAAAAAGACAGCCACCGAGCTGGTGGAGGCTAACTGGCAGAAGATAGAGACCCTGGCCGACATCCTGATCCGGCAGGAAATCGTCGATGGCAGTGAACTTGAACGGATCATGGACAAGAAAAAGCAAGAGCAAAGGAAGAATACGTTGTAACTTCGACTGTTGTTCAAACGGGAAGGGGAATGCTGTATCGTCGTGTAGCAGAAGAGGCGGCAAAGAAGAGGCGGGACATGGCAAAAACACTGATAACCATCGGCATTATTCTCATCGTCCTTGGTCTTTGCTGGCCATTATTGCAGAAATTGAATCTGGGCCGGCTTCCAGGTGATTTTGCCTTCAAGTCCGGGAATGTTAAGTTTTACTTTCCCCTGACCACATGCATTATTATTTCCGTGGTACTGTCGATCCTCTTCTGGATTTTCAGGAAATGATGCCTTCTTTTCCGAGCCATAGAGTGCAACAAGAGTATTTTCTTCTCTGTCTGCTCACCTTCGCCTGATTCCAGGTACCTCAATGACATGAATGGTGCACTCATTAGCCTTCATAACAAGGAGATATTCTTCTTTTTTATGAATAACCATTCCTTGCTGCTTGTACTTTTTTTCATTCGCACAAGGGCGAATTCCCCCTTGAGCCTCTCGCCGTACAGATAGAATGCAAGGTTCCCTTTTTCAAACCGGTATCCACATCCGCAAGCGGATCATGGCAGCCCTGATCCCAGATCAGAACTTTGCCGGCTCCGTAATGTCCCTCTGTAATAATCCCTTCAAAACTGCACTACTCAAAGGCGTGGTTCTCCACTTGCATGGCAAGCCGTTTTTTAACCAGGGCCATCATTGATGGCCCTTTGGGAATGGCCTAAGACTTCAGGACACCGCCGACTTCCAGACGGAAGTCATAGTGGAGGTGGCTGGCCTGATGTTTTTGTACGACAACACGCAGCATTTGTTTCCTGGTAGTCTTGTGTTGTTTTTCCACCCTCAAGAAAACTGCAAAAATCCGTCTGGGGCCAGACTTGTCGCCTGCATCACCATATTGATGGCACGATGCTTCAGCCAGGTATCTGCCTCTCTGTTGGCATCTTCCTGCCAGAATTTCTCAATTTGCTGGCATACCTGCTGGTAGCGCATGAGTTTGTCGATACTTGTACGGAGTGCAGCATGCTCTTTAAAGGAGTCTGCCTCCCTCTCTATCAACCCTTTAAGCCTTGCAAGCGCATGCATACCAATTGACAGTCCGAATTCTCTGAATGCGAGACGGTACCTGGCAGGAAGGAGCAAGGTGTTCATCTTGAGAAAGGATTCCAGCCCAAGAAGTGAGGAGTCAAGCAGAGCCAACAGCAGCTTGTCCTGGCCGGACCTGTCTCTGGCCATTATCTGTGCCAGCTGGAGGCCATTACACAAAAGGCCGCCAATTCCCAGCGAGTCATCGGTATCCCAGTTCTTCCCTCTGCAGATATCAGCCAGTTCGTTAATTTCATGGGAGAGATCAAAGGAAAACGGTTCTTCCGTCTCATCGCCCTTATCTGCCTGCAACTGGCTGTAGATGATGAATCCTTCCAGGGGGTCGTGAAGGCCCATGGATGGGACCAGGGGACGAGAGAGGTCTATACTCATTTTCCAGTGGATATATTTTCGTCTGTCAACACTTGAGGTAAAGACAAAGCCGGCATGAACCTTTTTTGCAAGTTCTCTGGCCCATCTTTTGTACTTCCTTTCAGCGGTGGCCGTGCCTACGCATTGGAGGGCTTGCATCCATTTGGTGAGATAATGATAGTACTGTCCGTCCCGCTCCCATTCCAATTCTTCGTCAAAAGGGTCGTCCGGGCCACGTTCGTTCATCTCCTTGCCGATGCGCAGACCGCCTGCAGTTGGATGCAATCGCCCTTCGTCCTCGCAAAGACCGCTGATCCATCCGCTTCTGCGGTCATCTTGACGATGGCGGCCGAGGGTCTCATGGACCTGATCCACAAGGGAGAGGGCAAGGGACTTGAAGCTGTCATCACCTGATTGGCGATAAAGCTCCAGGAAGTTGCAAACTCCAAAGGCGTCGGTCCACAGGTAACGATGTGGCTGCCGTCTGACCGGTGAAAGCCCGGTTTGTTCGGCAAAATCAGTCATGATTTGCCGGACAAGAGGTAATGACAGGTTCTGTTTCATATTCCTTCCTTCCGTTCTCCAGAGGCTTCGAAAAAGACTGCAGCCGGCTTTGAACTGGAAAAGGTCGCCTCTAACTGCTCAATTTGCTTATTCACTGAGGGTGATTTCTCTTCCTGACTGGCTCAAACATAGCTCTGCTATAATGTAACATCCCTAGCTGGAGTTGTTGCCAGAAAAAAACCGCTCAACCTGCAACGCAGATTTCCACAAACCTTTTCCTCAAATCCAACTTCAACAGTACATGTTCGTTTCTCTCTATCTGCACCGGTAAAACATGGAGCATAGCTCACAGCCAGTGCGATCAGGACACCATCGGTGGCACTGGATAAACCGGGCTTCTGTGGAGACAAGGCTCATGACCTGCAGAGCGTGTACGCGGCAGAGAGCAGGCTCATTGCCGACGAAGCCCAATTAGATGAAACTTTTACGGGAGAATTGCGGGTTTCTTTTGTTTTTCCTCCATCTTGAATGCACACTTTCGACAAAACCGGGTGGCCGGGAGGACTTCCAGTCGCTCCAGAGTGACAGGTTTCCGGCATTTTTCACAAATCCCATAAGTGACATTTACTATTTTCGTTAACGCAAGCTCAATATCATCGAGCTCCTGCCTGTCGAGTTCCTCCAACTGGTCAAAAAGGCTGGCCAGATCCATTTTCTGGGCCTCTTCTTCCCGCTCAATGTCACGCTCACTCAAGGCCTGCCAATCAGATTCAAGTCCACGTAGCCGGTCAAAAATTTCCCGCCGTTTTTTTAATAGTAATTGTTTCAGATGGATTAAATCTTTTTCACCCATACACTACCTCCCGTTGACAATGATTAAGTTTCAGGCGTTACTTGTGGGATGCATATAAATAATGAAGTCATTTTTCATATAAAAACGGTAAAGTCCTCATTTGCTGAACACATCAATATCTGACGCGCCCAACGGGCATGAAAAGCAGAGGATACTCGTCGCCATCCATCAGCAGGGTCGTTTTTTTCCCTGAAATCGTCGAAGACACACCTAGGTTCCCTTGCGTGCCTGCTTTTGCAAAAAGGCGTACAAAGAGGCAGTGAGTATCCGGATGAACTTCTTGTTGTACAAGGCACGCACCGCACTGAGCCGGTTTTCCTCGAAGAGGGCGAGATGCTGTTGCCCCAATGGCCCGCTGTGAAGGTAGGTTTTGAGGCGCTGCGGGAAGTTGCTCATGGTGATAATCGCCTTGAGTGAATGGCAGGAGGGGATGAAGATATTTCTTTCCTCAAGCAGCAACATGGCGGATCCCTGGCAGGCAGAGGAAATATTCCATTTACGATTCTGGTAATGGCTTTCGTGTGTCCAGGATATTCCATTTCCTTCCGGGCCGGGAATATCCTGATTTCCTGTAACGTATCCTCATTCTTATCTCTATATAATATCATATTTTTATATCTGTATTCTAGGGAAATTCCTAACGAACCTTTCTTGAACAATGAGCTGCTTGTCAGGCAGGTATATTGAGCCTGCGTTCAGGGAATTCACAAAAGATGCGCAGGGAACCTGAGTTGCAGATCATGTTCCATAGACAATCTTGGTTTTTTTATGGAGGAGGGGAGCGGTCTTAATGTGTTATAATAAGATAGGCAGAGCAGATCAACTAGCAGCCTATTTGAAACAATAAGATGTTTGTCAAAGGCCTGGAAGGTCGACACTGGCTTCAAAGGATCTATTTTTGGGATAGGGCTTCTGGAGCCTTATTGTACCGAGTTATGTGAGGGCAATCATGGGAAATCAAATCGTCATTGATGGCAGCATAGGCGAGGGAGGCGGTCAGGTCCTGCGCACCTCGCTTGCCCTTTCTGCCCTGCTTGAGCTTCCTGTTGTGATTGCAAACATCCGTGTGGGCCGTAAAAAGCCGGGCCTGAGGCCGCAGCATCTGGCTGCGGTGCGAGCACTGGCCAGTATCAGTGCTGCTGAGGTTATGGGCGACGCTGAGAACTCAACATCCCTTATCTTTATCCCTCAAAGTATCAGGGGCGGTAATTACCGATTCAGTATCGGCACGGCCGGTTCCGTATCCCTGTTGGCCGCAGCCATATTGCCGACCCTGCTTTTTGCCCATCACCCGTCAGTGGTGGTTCTTGAAGGGGGCACTCATGTACCTTTCAGCCCTGTTTTTCATTATCTGGAGAAGGTCTTTCTCCCGATTCTGTGCCGCATGGGGGGGAAGGTCAGCGCGACTCTTGACAGATGGGGTGGTATCCGAGAGGTGGGGGCAAGTGCACCCTTCGCATTACCCCCTGTCAGGGGCTTAAGGCTCTGCATCTTCCATATCGCGGCAGGTTGCGTAATCTCACCTTGATGCTAGGCCTGTCCGGACTCCCTCTCCATATCATTGACCGGGAAGAAGCTCATATTAGAACCCGCCTTGAAGAGGCGGGTTATGCAATAGAAAGAAGGTTTGAGCCGGTTGTTTCGCCAGGGCAGGGCAATGTTCTTTTTCTTAAAGGTGAGTATGAAGACGGTGTGGCAGGCTTTAGTGCCCTTGGTAAAAAAGGAAAACCCGCCGAAAAGGTGGCTGATGATCTCTGCCGGCAGTTTTTTGATTTTGAAAACAGTAATGGTTCGGTGGATAAGCATCTGGCCGATCAGCTCCTGCTCTATATGGCCCTTGCTGAAGGTGATTCCATATTTGTAACCGAGAAGGTCACCAGCCACCTCATGACCAATATCGAGATAATTGAAAAATTTTTGCCCGTCCACTTTACGGTGGATCGAGTCGTCCATTCAATTGCGGTAACAGGGACCGCCTACACTGTTCAAACCAAGGAAAGTCAGCAATGATCCCCATCAATGAATTGCTCAGCCGCATACGCTGGGACAAGAAGTTCGGCTACGGTGATTTTGAAATCGGCTACTACGACCGCCTTCTCGATAAGATAATCAGGGTTCCCTTTGCCTATATCGTTTTTGATAAGGATGACCGTAATACAATTCAGGTTCTGGACAAGGAAGGAGCGATCCATGGCTTGCCCCTGCACAGGATTTATCAGGTCTTCAGGGATAATGTGTTGATCTGGGACCGAGAACGAGAAAAGCACAGCAATGCAAAAGAATAATTTTCAGGTTTTCCAGACAAGGTGATTTTGAAACGGTTCGAGAAAAATTATTTTTTATCATCACTCCTATGCAACCATCCTACTTGAAACTTTATGCCACCGGAAAACTCAGGCAGCGTGCCGAACAGCTCTACGAGCTTCTGGCTTGTTGTACGCTCTGTCCCAGGCATTGTAAGGTCAATCGTCTGGCCGGGGAAACAGGTTTCTGCAACACCGGTACGCGAGCGATCGTGGAGAGCTATGAACCCCATTTTGGCGAAGAAGCACCTCTTTCCGGGGTGGCCGGTTCCGGTACTATCTTTTTCAGTCAGTGCAATCTGCGTTGTGTTTTTTGTCAAAATTATGAGATCAGTCAAGGCGGGGCAGGGGTGAAAGTGGAAAGCACTCAGTTGGCAGCCATGATGATAAGCCTCCAGAAACAGGGCTGTCATAACATAAACCTTGTTACCCCCGGTCATGTTATTCCTCAGATCGTGGCAGCCCTTGTCCTGGCCTGCCAGCGTGGACTGAAAATTCCCCTGGTCTATAATTCCAGCGGCTATGACAGTCTGGAAGCCTTACTTCTTCTTGAAGACGTTGTGGATATCTACATGCCCGATTTCAAGTTCAGCAACCCGCATTCCGCCAAGAAGTTCTGTCGAGCCGCAGACTATCCGGATATTGCCAGACAGGCCATCAGCGAGATGTTCCGTCAGGTGGGCGTTTTGAAATTCGACAGCCAAGGCCTGGCGGTCCGTGGACTCCTGGTGCGCCATCTCGTAATGCCAGGCGGTCTTGATGAGGCGAGGGAAGTTTTTGAATTTCTGGCGACCCTTTCCAAAGATACTTACGTGAATGTGATGGAGCAGTATTATCCCTGCTTTCATGCTAACGCTTACCCACCCTTGGATAAGCCCCTGTCCCATGACGATTTTGAGCAGGCAAGGCGGGCAGCGCTTGAGAGCGGCTTGCATCGTTTGGAAGAGAGCGGCGTGGATCGTCTTCTTGCCCGTTTTCTTGACGGGAAATGAGAAGCTGCCCCAGGGGCAGTCGCCAATGCATGCAGCATTTGTGCAATCCGTTCTTTCATCTTGATTCCGTTCCTCGATGAAATCAAACCATTCAGTGCCATCAGAAAATAACTCGAAAAGGAAAATTAAGAATCCGCTCCTTTGTTATTGATCATTTATCGTTTTGATATTACTGGATAATAAATTTTATCAGGATGAGTACTGAAATCGATAGCCTCCTGACTGTATCGGTCATATTTAACCGATGGTTAGATATGACAGATACACGATTCTTCAGCAGTGACGTGGAGGGGAGTTAATTCGATGTCGGCGAGCCCTAACTGTGAAGCCGCTTCCAAGGTCTGGGTTTAACCGGCAGGATTTTCAGAGCATACCCCCCTCTATCCCGGTCAGGATTGGTCTTAGCCAGAGCTTTTTTTAAGGATATGCAGATACGGATTGCGGATGTTTTTTTTAAAAATATTTCACTCGACAGCTACTTCAGGTTGGAGTTGATACCGTCTGTGCGGTAACGGTGAATGAACATCTATTGGAAGAAAGGTGCAACTGAACGGATGCCCTGTCACCTACAAACCTTCTGTTGGGGTATACTCCAAACAAGGTTTGAAACTTCTCTCGCGGCGTCTGCCAGGAATGAAAGATTTACCGTTTACCGTACAGGAATTACGCCGGGAGACAGCTGCGCGTTTTGAGAAAAGGTCCATCCTCCATCCGGGGGTACAGCAAAATTGTTGGCACAACTGAACATTAGAGAATGAAGATCTGACCATGCGAGTTGCACGTGTCGCTGGAATTGAGGGTTCTCTGCATGCTCTGCTTTATGGCCGTGATCGACAGTTGAATTATTTCATACGCCGTTTTGACAGGGGTGGCCGAAACGAAAAGGTTCATGTTGAAGATTTTACCCAACTCGCAGGACTCTCACGTGAGACAACATATCAATCCAGTATGGAACAAGTGGCAGGTTTGATAGACATCTACTGCACCATTCCGGCTGTTGCAAGGCTCAAATTGTTTCGTCTGATTTTGTTCTGTTTGCTGATTGGTAATGAAGATATGCATCTGAACAACCTTGACGCTGAAATCCAAGAAAAAAATTAACATTGCCAATAGCCGGTTAAATAATATAAGTTGCTATATATCCAATTAGAAACCGAGTGTAATAGGCTTTCCTGTCTAATCATCCTCTGATTGAGTTATATTCTAAAGTGGCACAAATTCCCTGTTGCCGTATACCCCTTAACCACCTTCAATCTAGTTAGCCCAAGAGGAATGGAAGTGAATAAATACACAGTAAAGGACCTGATGGTTCCGATATCAGAATATGCCACGGTGCCTATAGGTACAACTCTTTTCGGAGCAATACTTGCACTGGAAGAAGCCCAGGAGAATTTTGACCATGGTAAATATCAACATCGGGCCATTCTTGTACTGGATGACAAAAACAAGGTTGTTGGGAGATTAAGCCAGCTGCGGGTGCTCAATGCCATGGATGCGGCAGATAATTATAGTAGGTACGAGCAGTTGAAAATATTCAAATTCAGTGACACCCACATTGAAAAAGTGAGTGAAAAAGACAGGCTTGCGCGCAAAATCTTCACCGAAGAGGCTCTCAAGAAAGTTGCCAAGAAGTTGGTAAATGAATTCATGCAGAAACCGAACCCGGATGAATATGTGGCTGAGACAAGTGCTATTGACATGGCGATACATAAGATGGCGGCAGGAGCCCACCAATCTCTCTTGGCCACCAGAGGGGATGAAATAGTCGGAGTCCTGCGCCTTTCCGATGTATTTGCTGCAACCTTCCATACCCTGAAGGAGCTGGAAGTGGTCTGAGTTCACAGAACAAGAGAAAGTCTATGCAACGTCATTCGAATCAACCAACAATGGTGATATATGCTTGAAATAGAAAAAATTTTCAAAAGAATTATCCAGCGGGTAAATATCAACTTACGGGATCTTGCCTTTGATGTCAGTCCATTTGTAACAGGTCATATTGATCTGGAGCAGATGAATAAATTCTATGCCTTTTATGGTATTACCTCGGATATCCCTCTCGATCTAAAATTAATTCACAGCAGCCTGGCCGGCAGTTATTTCTTAGGCAAGTGCCGAGTAACTGATTCACTGTTATATAAATCAGATATTCGCGGTGACGAGCTTAAGCGCAAAGACTCCACCTTTCAGTACAAAAATTTCAATATCGATCTGACCGAAGACGAGCTCATCGATATTAAAACCAGCGCTCTTATTAAAACACTGGTCCATAACTATTCCCATGACCCAGAGACACCGGAGCGATTTTTCATAAAGAATACCCTGTCGCTCGACTATGCCAACATTCATGGCTCACCCTCTGATGGTTGTTTCCTCGGCCCATTCGCCACCGTCGACCTCACTACCATGCGCGATTGTGTAATAGGCGCCTATTCATTCATCCAGGCGGGAGAGATCAATCACCTCGAAGTCAATCCGGGCACAATTTGGGTTAACAGCCCTGGACAGTTCAACTTTCTCTATCAGTATCCTGCTGACAAACTGCAACACTATATTCAAGTCACTGCCGGGGGCTATCCTCAGGGGTTGCTGATCGACTTCATTGAAGAGCACGAGGAGTCTTTCAACAGAGTGTTTGATGCCGCCAATCTTGAAAATACAATTAAAGTTCCGGAAACAGCTTCTCTGGACCGCTATGCCGTGGTTCTGCCAAGCACGAAAATTTGTGAAAATGTCCTTGTTGCCCAAAGGGCATATCTGGAAAATTCATATCTTGGCCGTGGTTCCAATGCCCAGGAAAACTGTTTTATAATCAACTCCCATCTGCAGGGATGCAACGTCACGGCCCATGGCGCCAAGATTGTCGAAGCCGATCTGCAAAGCAATGTGTTCGTTGGATTTAACAGCTTCCTTTATGGAAAACAGGGAAGCAGGATTTCCATCGGCACCGGGTCCATCGTCATGCCCCATACCATAATCGATTGCAAGGAATCTCTCTCGATCCCAGCAGACACTCTGCTTTGGGGACTTATCACCAATCAGGCAGAACTTGAGATGAACAGTATCCAGCTTGACGATCTAAGAAAGATTAACACTTCAACAAATCAAGGAAATATGCATTTTGAGGGACACGGCGCATCCTTTGTTGAAGCCTTCAGACACAGGGTCAATCATATACTCGAGGCAAACGGCGCCTTTTTCCATGAGCATAACAACAATGTCAAAGGTCATGCGCAAAACAACCGGAAGCTTTCACTAAATACCATTCAACCCTTTCTTTTCGGCGAGATGCAAGGTGTATATCCTGATATCACCATTCTCCCTCAAGGATGAGCCTGCCCCGGTAATCTGAACAATGGGAGTGTGAAAGTTTCGGAACTTACGACTCATCCCCTTAACGCGTTCGGGTGTCGGAGGGACGGAAGAGGGCGAAAGACCTTACTTATACGTAACAGGATTAAGACCGATAACATACTGCCAAAAGATAAAATTCCCGTTAATTAGTTACATCAGCATGTAGCCCCTCTGGTACTTAATAGAAGTATTTGAGATCACCCACCTGATATTGTAGTGATCTTCTAACGAAGATAAGCAAAACGGATCGAGGAAATCATGTTATTGATTGAGATTGGGTATTCAGAAAAACACGATACCTTCACTGGTTATGTTTGCCGGGAAGCTGAATATTTCTGCTATGAAATAACCAGGGATAAGGTGAAACTGACCCCGATCAGGCAGGAGTTTGAGAGTTACAAACACTTTGTCGATGCATTTTCTAAAACCAATCCCCATGCTCGATTCTTGACAGATCCAATCGAAATAACGGATCTGAATTACAGTGAATTAACACGATACAAGCGGCTAGCTTTGGCTACTTTTAATAGCAGTCATTGGATAACCGGAGCAAATATAAAAAAACTATTTATTGCCGTAGTCGTGGTATTTTTAGCGGCGGGAATGTATTCAGGTGGATGGCAATATTTTACTCGAAAGATTCAGCAGGAAATTGTACTCCCATCTATCACACCAGCAGAGCCCGTGAAAATTCAGTATTATTATGAAATCCATTTAATTGGAGGTGGATTTATTGATGGCTTTGAATTGAAGCAAAACAAAGAGAAGGTCTTTATTACAAACCGCAAAGGTTTGGATGTTACCGTTGACGTATCCTCCATTCAATTCATTGAGAAAATTGAGCAGGGAAATGCACTTGCACGAAATCTTATCTATGGCAGTAAGTTGTAGGATCTCATTGCCGGTAACCTGGATTTCTGGTTACCGGCAATGAAGATGAGCTTTAAATTTTAAACGCCGATACCAATTGAGTGAGTCTCTCGGCAAGCTGTGACAATTCATCAGCCGCACTACGAACATGCTGACTGCTTTCTTTCACCTCAAGTGATCTATCCTTTACCTGACCGATCTCTGATGTCATCTGAGCAGTCATTTGGTTACTGTGAGCTACATTTTTGTTAATTTCAATGATCCCTTGTGAGGCTTGAGAAACATTAGATACAATTTCATTGGTGGTGATGGATTGTTCTTCCACGGCACTGACGATTCCATTTACTATTTCATTCACATCATTAATTACCTTTGTGATACCTTCAATATCATGCACTGTGCCGGAAGTTTTACTCTGAATGCTGGAAATAGCTTCTTTGATCTTACTCGTTGCATTTGCCGTCTCTCTCGCTAATTCCTTAATTTCATTGGCAACAACAGCAAAACCTTTACCTGCTTCCCCGGCTCTAGCTGCTTCGATGGTAGCATTTAAAGCTAACAGGTTGGTCTGTTCGGATATTTCAGTAATTGTCTCAGTTACTGTCCCAATATCTTTCGCTGCTGCCCCAAGCTCTAAGATACTTTCATGCGAACTTCTGGCAATCTCGACTGCTTCTTTCGTGGTTTGGCCAGCTTTGGCGCTGTTTTTTGCGATCTCATTAATTGTTGTCCCCATCTCTTCTGAGGCAGATGCTATCATATCGAGATTTACAGCAGATTCCTCCATTGCTGCCGAAACTGAATTCATATTGTCGGACACATTCCTGGCATTTTCAGAAGTTCCATTCGCTATTATAGTTGTCGATTCAGCATTTCCTACCATTTGATCAGATATGGTTGCCAGTTCTGTGGAAGCGGCAGATAACGATTGAGAAGATTTGACAATATCATGCAGCATCTCATTTCCTTTTGACACCATAATGCCTAAAGAGTTGGTGAGCTGACCAATGGCATCATCAATTGATGATACAAAAGTGATTGTGTAATCGCCGCTACCTACTTTAACTGCTTTTTCTGCCAGCACTTTCAGTGGGTTATTGATAGAGCGAACCAAAAATACTGTAACAAAGATACTTGCGAAGACAACTAGAGCCCCCACTAACAAATTATTACTAAGCATTTTCACATCCAGACCATTAACAATATCTACTCGATTCATACCAACAGCCAAGTATACGCCCCACTTATCAATATGTTTTTTGTATGAAACCTTGGCTTGTCCTTTCCAGTCGTACTCTATAAATCCATCCGGATTTTCTTTGAAAGCAGGTATCATATTGTAAAGGTTATCTTTGGCGGTAAGGGTTGGATGGACTATAGGGGTTCCATCCTCTCCATATATGAAAAAATACCCTTTTCCGATTTTAGTATTGTTGATGAGATTAGAAATTTGTTCAGATATCATCAGTTGACCTACATATATCGCGCCAATAATCTCTCTGGTTGAATTGTAGATAGGTTTGTAAGCAGTTAAATACCAATCATTAACTACAAATGCTTTGCCTCTAAAGGTGTTCCCTTTCAATATGGCCTGATAAACAGGACTGTCTGAAGGAATATAGGTTCCAATAGCTCTTTCGCTATTGTTATTTTTGACTGTTGTGGAAATTCTGAGAAGCTTATTGTCAACCAATTGAAATATGGTTGCAGAAGAAGTTGTTAACATCTCAATTTCATCAACTATATCAACAGATTTGTTTAGATACGCATCTCCTGCTTTCAGTTGGGGTATTGACATTCTTGTAGACTGCTTGGAAACTTGATTGACAAGGTTTTCTTCGATCATATTGCTGGTATCAAGTGTCAGATTCCCTTTAGATTCAATTTCTTTTTGTAAGAGAATCAGATCCGAATCCAGCTTTTTTCTGGTATTTTCGTCAATCACTTCGAATGAATTATACAACCCTTGAAGAATATCAGCGATAGCACCCTCTCCTAAGGAATAGAGGCCTTGTTTGGACATTCGTATCGCATTTCCGGAGGTAATGAGAATAGACAAAATCACGATTGAGATCATCGCAGTAAACAACTTAGTGGTAAATTTAATATTTTTTATCTTCTCTGTCATACCCTGACACTCCTCATAGATTAATAAAACTAATATGTTACAACGCCACGAACAAAAAATGATTTTTTTTGGTTACGACAACGTGGTAATTTAGTGTATGCAAAACTGATATTAAACGCAAATTATTATGCTGGGTTAGTCGATTACCAAGAAACTGTATTTTCGCTATATAACTTGGCAAACGGTATAAGTCTGGAGCAGTTATAATATGTTATGTTTGGAATCAGGGTATAAGGTGTCAGGCTAGACAACGGATATCCTTTTCATGAAAATCCATCAAAGCAAGTTTCTTCTGTTTTTAGGACAACATTTATTTGCCTTATAATAGGATGTTAAGAAGGAATTCCGCCGGGGAAACTCATAAAAAAAATTGATAGTGATGTATGGACAGGATATAATGAGCGTAGAGGATACTTGGAGAAATGAGGAAAACGGCTTGTTTTAGGTGGCAACTCAAGCAATTGCCAAACACTCAGTGTGACACTGGTGAGCTCAGCCCATCAGTGTTGATAGGGGGACTGGTTATGAATCGCACAACTCTTACAAGTACGCTGCTGGTTACCACCTTACTGCTATGGGCCGGTGGGGCAGTGGGGCAGTCGCTGCCTCCTTTGGATGAAGTGGAACAGCAGGCGATGAGCGACACCTTGCAGTACTCCCTTGAATATAACAAAACCGACCAGCCAGCGGACTGGGTGAATCCCGATACCGGCCGCACCGGCGCTGTGCTTCCAGTACGCACCTATGTAAATAATCAGGGACTGCCCTGCAGAGAATTCATTACTACTATTACCATCGATGGTGAGCAGGAGCAGGGGTACGGGACCGCTTGTCGTCAACCCAACGGTACCTGGTATATTGTAAGTGACGCGCCATCTGCCAGGGTGGCTCTGGTGCCAAGCCAACCAATGCATGTTTATCAGCCTGTAGAGCGCTACTATGTTTCTCCTTACACCTATTACAATCCTTACCCCATCAACTTCAGCTTCAGCTACCTGTTTCACGGCGGCAGCCTGAGCATCGGCAACTATTATCCCGGCGGGCCGCTGTGGTACCCACGCACTCACTGGCAACCAAACAGACATCGTTATTACACCCCGTACTGGCCTCGTCCACACTACCGCCCACACTACCGCCCACACCATCGACCAAACTACCGACCAAATTACCGATCAAACCAACGCCAGCACTATCGGCGATAGTGGCTTTTTCTCCGGAGCATTTGTTTGCCTAAGCTTGCTTGAGCTTTTCTCTAATCTGAGAAGAATACGGGGAAGTTCTTGTTAAAGAAGTTTTACTCACAAGAAAAGGCTGTTTCTACTCCAGAAGGAAAAGAAGTAGATCGGAAAAAACCGAAATATTTTTTAAACCTATACATGTTAACTCAGCAATCTAAGAAAAAATAACTTTGAACGGCATAACTCGGTGCGATAATAAAACAGGCCTTCCGGGTTTCATCGTCCTTATCCAGGACCAAGAGATCCTGGATACTCACAGAAGAAATTGTGAAAGAGCTATCCTGACAAAGTCCCTGCATATCCCCATGGCATAATCGTCTACCTGGAAACCGGTGAAGTCGGGCGATCCCCAAAAGATGGGAATTCCCGGACAGATGCCACGGCGGGACCATCTCGGCTAAACATCTTGTTTTCCCTATTTTTTTTAATGGACCCATTGTAGACTGATCAAATAAGAAAAGAAAAAAGACTATTTTTCAAGGATATTGATTTCTGATATCACCTTTCATTAATCAATCTGGAGAGTTTTGCCATGCCCTCAACCACTCGAAAAAATATTAAGAATCCTCCCTTCACTTCTGACACCCTGCTTCGTCAGGAAATGATGCGAACCTACCTGACGGGCTTGATGAACAGTTCCAATCAGGACAAATTCTGCTGTTTAAGCCCCGAGGTCATGGAGCCGATTTATAATGGGTCTACCCGTATGAATCCAGCCACTATTTTTATCAACAGCGGATCGGAAGAGGATATCCAGTATATCAGGGAGCAGGCAATAAAACGCGGGGAAGAGGTATCACTGGCGATGACTGGACATACCTGTCATTTCGACGGCCCCAATGATCAGGGAAGGGACACTGCCAACACCAAGTATCTGGCCTACGACAGTACAGAAATCAGTTCTCTTCAGAAGAAAGAGGTACACCGCAGCGGGATTATTGAAGTCAGAAACATCATGGATAATATCATGAACAAAAGGGAGATGATCGTCTCTTTCATCTCCCGGGGGCCGGTGGGAAGTCCGGTGGCAGATCCGACTCTGCAAATGACGGACTCCTTTTATGTTACGCATAGTGAGTATATTTTATATCGGATGATGCGTCCGGCCGCTTTTTCAAAAGATGTAGCTGCTAAGGGATACTTTTTTGTCAATTTCCACAGCAGCGGCGAACTGACCCCGGAAAGAGTCTCGGCAAATCTCCATAATCGACGGATTTACATGGATGTCGAACGCTTCAGATCCTACAGTATGAATGCCCAGTATGCCGGGAATTCTATTGCCCCGAAGAAGATCAATCACCGATTTGCCAACATGAATAACCTGAGAAATTATTTTGGCAAGCGGCTTGATGAGCACATGTTTATCACCGGTTTCCAGATCCAGGGGGAGATAATCTACTTTGCCGGGGCCTACCCCAGCGGTTGCGGCAAAACCGGTACTGCTATGACCGGCAGCCATTTGATTGGCGATGATCTGGCAAAGATCTTTATCGATGTTGAAAGCGGTGAGGTCCGTGCTGTAAACCCGGAAAAGGGGATGTTTGGCATCATTGAAGGGGTTAATGAAAAGGATGACCCGGAAACCATGAAAATCCTGAGAGAGGAGGGGAATGAGGTCATTTTCTCCAACATTCTTATCCATGAGAAGAAACCGTTCTGGGTGGGGATGGGGGAACCCTTACCTCTCAATGGCCGTAATTTTGAGGGTGACTGGTCAAAAGAAGATGGCAAACCGGCCTCCCATAAAAATGGTCGTTTTACTGTCGAACTGAATGGGCTGGAAAATTTTGATTTGGAAACAGAAAATCCGAACGGGGTGAAAATCAGCGCTTTTCTCTTCGGCGGACGTGATTACACCACCATGCCAACGGTTATCAAGGCCCATAACTGGATGAATACCATTGTCCATGGGGCTATTATCAGATCAGCTACAACTGCCACCGAGATAGGCGCAGACGGCAGCGAGAAGCGCTCTCCCTTTGCCAATGAGGCTTTTTTCCCCGGGCCCTTGGGGCAGTACATCAAGCATTATGAAGCCTTTGGTGAGAATCCCGATATTGCCGAGGGCAACCTTCCCAGTGGTTTTCAAGTCAATTATTGGCTGCACAAAAGTGCAAGAAGAACTCTGGCTCCCGGTGAAGAGGACGGACTGCTCGGCGAAAAACAAGACACCAAGGTCTGGATGCGTATAATGGCCCTGATGCATCAGGGTAAAGTGGAAACGATATGGACCCCCATCGGTCATGTTCCCAAATACCGCGACCTGAAGCGGTTGTTTTCTGAAATTTTAGGAAAAGAATACCCTAAAACCACATACAATATGCAGTTTTCACTGTACATTGACAATCTTCTCAACCGAGTCAGCATGTCCATCAATGAATTTGCCGAAGAAAAGGGGATGCCCGATGATTTTTTCCATGTACTGGATACCTGGAGACGGGATCTCTCTGCCCTTAAATCAATAATCGGCCCAGTTGTCAGACCAGACCAGATTATTGAATATGTAACAGCTAATATTCCTGAATAAAGAGTACCTTGGAAAAGGAAAGGGTAGGTCTTCAAGTGAAAAACAACTGTAAGCAGTCTGAGTTCCTTTTTAGATTTTGCTTTGATGGTCCCAAAAACATACGATGAAACTTCTTCTGTTTTTCTTTATTGCCGGAGGAGCTGTATGGGGTGTTAAGATTTTTATGACAGTTCATAAACAGAAAAAAAGACGACTTCTTCTGAGCACTCCTTTCCCACAGAAATGGTCTGCAATCCTCCAAGAGAATCTGCCCCCTTATCAAAAGATTCCTGCACGGTTAAAGAAACAGCTGCAAGACTCTATCAGAATATTTATTTCGGAAAAATCATTTGAAGGATGTGGTGGGCTGACTCTGACCGATGAGATCAGGGTGACCATTGCTGCCCAGGCCTGTATGCTTCTGCTCAATCGACAGTGCGATTGCTATCCGAAACTTTATTCTGTACTGGTTTATCCAAGCACCTATGTGGCAGGCACTCGCAGCCGTTTCGCCTTACCTCCGTCTGACGCATCTGTTCGGTTGGGCGAATCATGGAACCATGGGGCTGTTGTTCTGGCCTGGGACAGTGTTAAACAGGGCGCGGTGAATTTTCGGGACGGCCATAATGTGACAATGCACGAATTTGCCCATCAACTTGACCAGGAAGATGGCAGGGGAGATGGCGCTCCCATTCTGGAAATGCGTTCGGCTTATTCGGCCTGGTCCCGGGTTTTCTCAAAAGAATATGAGCTGCTCCAATACAAAACGTTCAAAGGGGAAAAGAGCGTGATGGATAAATACGGTGCCACTGATCCTGCCGAGTTTTTTGCTGTCGCAACCGAAACCTTTTTTGAAAAACCGCTCCAAATGAAGAAAAAACATCCTGAACTCTATTATGAATTACAGGGATTTTATAAAGTGAATCCCACTGAATGGGCAAATTAAAAGAACTAATCCTCTTTGGAGACCAATGTCATGCAGAATTCCCCACCCGTTTCGACCCGCCAGCGCTACCGTCTGACCCTGGAGTACGCGGGGACCGGTTACAGCGGCTGGCAGAAGCAGACCGATGCCCGAACCATCCAGGGTACACTGCTTACTGTCGGTGCTGAGATATTCGGGGACAGGGAACTGGATATCCAGGGGCATGGCCGCACTGACGCAGGGGTCCACGCCCTCAACTACACTGCCCACCTGGAAACCACGGCCAACCATATTGCACCCACCGAAATCTGTGATCGCTTTAATGATCTTCTGCCATCCTCCATCGTCATGCTGGCGGTCGTTTCCTGCTCCCCGCGCTTCCACGCCAGGCACAACTGCGTTGGCCGCAGCTATATCTACCAGATTTCGCGGCGCAAAACTGCCTTCCACAAGAAGTATGTCTGGTGGCCCAAGGATCACCTGGACAGTGGTGCCATGACTGAGGCGGCAAAGGTCTTCACCGGCATGCACGATTTTGCTTCCTTTGCTGAGAAACAGGAATTGAAAAAGTCCACAAAGGTGCTGGTGAACGGGGTGTTTGTTTACGATGACGAAGATCAGGATATGGTGCGGCTGCGTATCGTCGGTTCACACTTCCTTTGGAAAATGGTGCGCCGCATGGCTGGTGTGCTGGTGGAGGTGGGCAGGGGCAACCTGACACCCGCCGATATCACTGACTTTCTCCAGGGACTTTCCGAGATACCCTGCCGCTTCACCGCCCCTCCCTCCGGACTCTTCTTTGAACGAGCTTTCTACGACCATGAGGAGTTCAGCACGTTTCTGGCAAACGCCGCCGAGGAGTAAGCTGAGGTTGTACAGGAATAGTTGAGGAGGAACAGACCAGTAATCTCAAGAGCATGATTTTAAGGCCACCCTTAAAGAAGGAAGGGGGAGGGGAGCCTTGCAGAAAGGATGAATCGAGTTACCGGAGTTGCTGAAATTGTGAATGGCGAACAGCAACTAATTTTGTAAAAAAATGACATGAGGGGGCAGGCATATGAAAAAAGCCAGGTACAGCATACGATTCTACTTTGCTATTTTATTGGTGACAGGATTACTGTTTTTTGCGAATTCGAGTTTCGCTCAAGAAACCCAGCATAAATCAATAACACAGGATCTTATCAAGTTAATGCAAAGTCATCCTGAGATCGGGCCTATGCTGGAAGCCTCCATCGCTGAAGCGAAAAAAAACAATCACGATCCCAAAACCAATCCGGTTCAAAGTCTGTCGCAATATTACGATTACATAGACAGTGCCTCTGAGCTTATTCCGCAGCAAAATCTTAAAAATCCAACCAGTATTATACGAGAACAAATACTGCAATCGATCTGTTACTTCTATTTTCTCATTGATCAGCCTTTGCCAGAATTGCAAGATAAGGGATTATTTAAGAATTCTATTCAGTATTACGAGCCTTTTTCCACATGGACTCGTGATTTCGCTAATGCCTGGGGTGCATTTCTTGATACGGAAAAGTCATGGAATGACGAGACGTATCAGGGATTTTATCTTGACCAGCGTTTTGGTCTGCAGAAAGGGTGGTACGAACCTGCATCCAATTGGAAAACATTTAATGATTTTTTCAGCAAATATCTGCAATCGGCGGATAAGCGGCCTGTTGCTTCAGCAAATGACCCGAGCGTCGTCGTGGCCCCCGCTGATTCTGTGCCCCAGGGAACATGGGTAATTGATGAAAACTCCAATATCAAAGTTGACGGCGGATTGAAAGTAAAACTGACAACCTTTTACAGTGTAAAAGATTTGCTTGGTGATGACAGTCAGTATAAGGATGCCTTTGCCAATGGTGTACTGACCCACACTTTCCTGAATGTTAACGACTACCACCGTTATCATTTTGCTGTTGGAGGTGTCATCAAGGAAATGAATCGCATTGTACAAAATGTTACGCTAGAGGTTCTGTGGAGTGCCGAACAAGGTCAATATGTTCCAGTTGATTCGACTGGCTGGCAGTTCACACAAACTCGAGGCTATGTGATCGTGGATACCGGAAAATATGGATTGGTTGCCCTTATGCCCATGGGTATGGCTCAAGTGTCATCAGTCAATTTTGAGGGCAGTGTCCGACCGGGAATAAGCCACAATAAAGGGGAAATGCTTGGCAACTTTCTCTTCGGTGGCTCTGATTTTGTTATGCTTTTTCAAGACAGAGCCGGATTTGAAATCACTGCAGCCAAAACAAAAAATACCACCACAGAAACTGGCTCAGGTCAGAAACCTGAAGTGACCTACGAGCATATTCTAATGGGCGAGGAGTATGGGGTTATGAAGGGAATGCAGTAGCCAGGCAGATTCAATCTGTAAAACATTAGGGATAAGACCCGAATTTTCAGCAATTCTATGAACAATTTTCCTGTAATAATCCTTGATTTCGAGACAACCGGTCTTTCTCCGCAATACGGTGACAGGGCTATCGAAATCGGTGCTGTACTCATGGTGAACGACACGGTCACGGATCGTTTTCAAAGCTTGATGAATCCGGGATTCAGAATCAGTTCTTTTATCGAATCATATACTGGTATCAGTAACGACATGATTGCAGCAGCTCCGCCCTGTGAAGTGGTAATGGAACAGTTTGCGGATTTTATCGGTGATCATCCTCTTGTTGCGCATAACGCTTCTTTTGATAAACGATTCCTTGATTCGGAACTTGGGGTTATCGGAAAATCAAGAAATAATACTATGGCTTGCTCAATGTTGACGGCACGACGGGTGTATCCAAATGCACCAAATCATCAATTGGGAACACTGGTCCGCTACTGTGGAATTTATACAGATGGAACATTTCACAGAGCACTTGCTGACGCTGAAATGACCGGCCGACTCTGGATTTCTATGATTGATGAGATAAAGGATACTTTTGGCATTAATCAGGTACCATTTGACCTGATGCAAAAAATATCCAAAATAGCCAAGGCAAAGGTACCAACATATCTTGAGAAGATTGCCAGTGAACAATGTTGACTGGATTGAACTGCGTAAGGGTACCCCTTGTGGGCACCCAACTGCGTGCCAGGGCATCTGGAAACACAAAAAAATTAATTTCCCAAGGTACGCTTTAAATAACGTCCAGTGAGTGTTGCAGCATCTTTGATAATTGTTGCTATTGACTTTTTACACCTCACATGATACTTTGATGTATCATGTGAGGTGGTCGTCGTACCAGTTAAGATTTTCAAGGGCCAGTAATACAAAGTCGGGCAATAATGAAAGAGTCCAATCATTCCACAGCAACCAAAGAAAATATTCGCCAGAAGCGGACCAGGGAAAAGGTTATCAATCTGGCAATGCACGTCCTTGCCAAAAACCCGAAAGCATCGCTGAACGAGATTGCTGAGGCTGCAGAAGTTGGCAGGGCAACGCTGTTTCGCTATTTCAAGTCCAGAAAGCAACTCATCCATGAACTTGTTGTTGAGGCGGACAAAAAACTTGAAAATGCCACCAAGCCGATTGTTGAGAAAAATCTCAATGCCAGAGATACACTGGAAGAGTTTATAAAAGTCCTTGTTCCTCTTGGAGCAAGTTTTCATTTCTTGAATTCTGAACAGATTCAATCAGAAGGTTCAGGTATTGAAGATCTTTATAGAAATCAGTTAGTACGTTTAAAAGAACTTTCAAAAAGATTACAAGCAGAAAAAGTTGTTGCTGCCAATATTCCCCTTGTCTGGATAGCTGTGGTTTTAGATAACCTGATTTATGCTGCCTGGGTAACTGTATTGGAAGGTGACATTGCCCCCAATGATGCACCAGGTCTGGTGCTGTATTCTTTTCTTAACGGTTTATCCCCCCTTTAGCTTTTCTCAATAACCACGTCTGGTCAGTATTGTCCGGTTAGAAAGTTGCATGTGCCTTTTTTAACCGTTTTCGGTGTTTTGGCCTGCATCTTTGTTTTTGTTTCTGCATTACCGCTGCTTGCTCTGCAGCTAATTCTGCAGCCTGCTGCACGGCTTCATTACGA
>JAHJNL010000094.1 GCA_018820855.1 Pseudomonadota bacterium
GCGTCATTCTTCAATCGGTTATAAAATCTCTGCGGAGTTGGAGAGAGACAAAAAGGATTACAGAGTGTGACTTAACTTCGTGTCCACCATTTTAGGGAAAGAGCAGCTTGTTAGTTAGCGCCTCATTCTGCTAGTAACTAGCTAAATGCTGTGAGCATTTTTTGTAAAGTCGGTTACGCTGATTACCCTGTCAGGTCATTACGCCAAAGCGAAATTCCTTAGTTTTTTTGTTCCTGCTGTTGAAATTTTTCTGCTTAAATAAGGAGACTTTTTTGGCAATTAATCCTTGCTGATCGAGATGGCACTCAAACTCTACGATTACCCCGACTTTCAAGAATGCACAGCCAACAAGATCCTCCTTGCGTACCAGTATATCTGAACCTCCTTTATTATCGAGAAATCCAGTACCCTTATCACGAAACCATTTTTTAACTACTGTCTGCAAAAATACACCTCCAATCTGTTATTCAGTTCTATAGGTTTTTCTAGAACTGAACATAATATTAGCCAATAACCAACATTCTTTTGTGAAGCCTCTACGTTTCAGAGAATCTGTTCAAAACTTGAAAGAGGCAATGGTGTTCTGAAGCCCATGAAAATTGGCAGCGAACTGTTGCACGGATGAGTAACTATCTATCTGAGATTTGTGTTTATGACTTTTATTTTCCAGAGCATTTACTATCCAAGCCCTATGAAATTTTAGTAAGATATTTTGATCCCTTGGCGATGGATACGTTCTTGTTGCCTTCAAAGATAACTCTAATCGTACCACACCTTTCCACTGTAACAATTTTTCCAATACCCCAATCCGCTTTATTTTTGTGTCGAACGTTTTCGCCTGCACGCAAAATTTCTGTCATTATGTTTCCTCCAGGAAAAATTTTGTACTCCGACACTACATAGTAAGCCTTAAATTTATTAAAGCCCTTTATTATTTTCAAATTAGATAGATGTGCCTATTCTTGCAATAATTTCTGCACAGACTATATCCTATTGAAATTGAGGGATAAGTTTAAAGATGCTATTTTTAACGTTTTCAGCAGCAATATTGGTCAACCTATTGAAAATATAGTATGAAAGACATCTCAGCCATGTCATTTTTTTCTTGGCAAAAGATGTGGTGAGAAACGTGTTTTCCTATGTGATTGCAGATAATTTGGCATAGGTCGTCAAGAGTGGAAACCAAACCTAGCTTCCATTTTTCAAATTGAAGATGTCTACTATGAGTGTCAGATCGCATATGAACAACTACAATTTTTACTCAAGAAACCTTATGGGTACAGGTGGCAAAGGAGCCTGATATTTATTGATTAGGATATCGATCATGAAAGAGGAAGGAACACCTTTGCCTCAAGACCGCTATTGTTTTGAGCATTCACCATGGAGATGGTACCACCATGCCGCTTGATTGCCTGATCGGCAATGGCCAGACCAATACCTTCCCCCCCGCTCTTACGGTCTCTTGCATTGGAAACGCGATAAAACGGTTGCATGACAGACGTTATTTCCTCTTCAGGAATACCTGGCCCGTAATCCCGAATATCTATGACAAGCTGTTCTTTTTCTTCATGAACAAGAACGGAGGAGCAGATCTCTACATTTGTATGCTCTGCTGTATAATAGGCTGCATTACGCACAATATTTTCAATTGCTCTTCTCAGCAGTTCTTCAGAAGCCTGTATAGTGACATCTTCTAATGAAGTTATAATAACACCTTTTGACTGTGCCTTTACTTCAAAGGCCGCATTTTCTGCAATGTCCCGAAGCATTTCCGACACCACTACCGGTTTCCTGTCGATCTTTTCCTTGCTGTTTTCTATCCTCGCCAGAGTCAACAATTGACCGATGAGAAGATTCAGCTTATTAGAATCTTTTTCTATCCGGTCTAACATTCCGCCACCTTTACTCTTATATTCCTTTCTTGCCAGTTCCAGGGCCACATTAATACGGGCTAAGGGAGACCGCAATTCATGCGAAATATCAGTGAGCAAACGTTTCTGCGACTCAATAAGATTTTCCATACGCTCGGCCATATTATCAAAATCTCTGCCAAGATCAGCAAGCTCACTGCCCGTTTTGCCCGGCATTTTTCCTACTCGTGTTGATAGATCACCGGCTGCAATTCGTTGGCTGGCCATCCTGAGTCTGTTAATCGGCGAACTAAAAGAGCGCGCCAAGCCGTAGCAGACTAATCCAGCCATCAGTACCAGTATAATTACCCTAACCTCCATATCTCTTTTGAAAAAATCCCCCCCTCCCCTTCCCGGCAGCATTGGAGGTGGTTTCATACCGAGTACGTCCGGTGGTGGTTTTATGTCTGCAAATTCAGGTGAAGGCCTCATTTGATGTAACCCGACCACCACATATGAATTTCCATTCGGCGTGAAATATTGCTTGGCAGCAATCAACCTGCCGTTGTCTTCTAACGATTGCAGTATGCCATCCGTCCTGGCAGCAAATGCAAGCTGTTGCGCGACATCAGGGAGATTTTTACTTTCAGGAATAAAGCTATCACCAATCAAAAGAAAAATTTCCGTTCTCATGGGGATCTTGATTTCCTCTAAATATTTACCAAGGGCCTCCATTCCCCTGTTTTCGTAAATCACATAGGCAGCCTGGCCAATTAATACTGTCGAACGGGCGACATTTATTTTCAGTTTTTCATGAAAATCATTTCGAAAGTCTTCAAGCGATTGATGAGAGAATGAATAAGCGACAACACCACTGACAATGCCGGACAAAACCACGGTCAAAGAAAAACTTAAAAACAGTTTGAAGAAAATGCTCCGCATACTACTCCTGACATTTTAACATGACGTTAACGCTTAAAAGCCAACATACAAATAACCAACACTGCGAACAGTTTTTATCCGTTCAACGCCATTGACATGACTCCCAAGTTTTTTGCGCAAACTGCTGATGTGCACATCAATACTGCGGTCAAACATTGCCAGCTTACGGCCAAAAACTCCACGTGCAAGATCTTCACGCTTGACCACATGACCGACACTCTTGATCAAGGCCTCAAGCAAAGAAAATTCTGCAGCAGTCATGACCACCATATCCTCTTCCTGCTTCACCGTTCTGGTCGCAAGATCAAGGATGATATCCCCTATCACCAGTTGCTCCGCTTTTTCCACACTGCCTTCGCTCCAGCTCTCCTCACTGCCGCGTCTTTTGATAGCACGGATCCTTGCGACAAGTTCACGGGGGTTAAACGGTTTCGGCATATAATCGTCAGCACCCATTTCAAGACCGACAATACGGTCCACTTCTCCACCGCGGGCCGTCAGCATTAAAATCGGAACCTGGGAAGTGAGCCGGATTTTCCGCAACACATCAAAACCACTCATACCGGGTAACATGACATCAAGAACAATAAAGGAGAACCCATTCGACTGGGCTTTTTTCAGTCCTTCCTGGGAGTCAAAAGCCGTCTCGATTACGTACCCTTCCTGCTGCAGATAATTCGTTAACAAATCACAGAGATCGGCATCATCATCAATGATCAGAATACGATTTTCTATTTTCGCTGTTTCACTCATAATCGTCACACGATTCGACCTTACATAAAATTGACAACTGAAGCTATCTTCTGCAGATGGTAAATGCTTATCCAGTTGCCTGCAATATGAGTCTTTGAAACTTTACTTTTCTTCTCCTGAACAAAAACAATACCTGCATCAAGCAACATAAATTTTAGTCATCTTTTCTATATATTAGCAATATTCCATTTTCCCAATAAAGGAAAAATGGATTCCGCCCTCTTTACAAAACTTTACAAATCTTTACATAAATTGCCCGTAAGTTAACAAACTTTGTTTTCCAATTCGCCGATAATAATGATCACAGGGAACATATGTTTCCTGAAAAACCGGGAATGTTCTGGAACTCCAAGACAGGTCTCCTGGAAACAGTACAGAGGGCGGCGCAGCAGGCCAGAGATCTCAGCCAACTTTCAATCTTCAGGCGGTAACGGAACTATGACAGCAGCAGAGCTATTACTGGAAAAATCACTGGATCATTATCGTGATCTATTGGAAAAGACGCTCGATGCAACAGGTGCCGTAAAGAGTTCCAACCCGGAAAAAATAAAAGCCATCTCCGCAGCCATTGACCAGGCACAGGACAGAGCGAAGAAGATAGAACGGGAACTCGATCCATTTTTCCGAGAAGCCCCGGAACTCATGCAGTCACCTCAATTCATTGACCGCTTAGCTCTCATTGAACGTATCCTTCTCTTAACAGAGTCCTGCACACCTAGATTCAAAGCTGCTATGACAATTAATCGGGACGAGATGAAAAGGATCGTAGGCGGCAGAAGCCTCATGGGAAAATATCACAGTGCTCCCGATAAAAAAGGAGGCTTGATCAACAGCTCGGGGTGAGCTGTTGATCAACCGAAATCTGATCTGATACCCCCTCATACCCGACAAAATCTGACAATCAGCATGGAAGAAGATAAATGCTGTTAATAATTACCGTTGACTGGAACTGGAACTGGAACTGGCGAAGAACATCTTATCAAGATGATTGGTGATGAAGTCAATTTCTCAAGAAGATATTTCGTTTCTATAGAGTTATGTAATAGATTGTAATAATATAATATTGCAACCGATTGATGTGAACGACGTTTACTAACCCTATTCTTTCAGGTCTTTTCATGAAAAAACACACGTTGTCATTCTTATTTTCGCTTTTACCGGGAATGTTTTTCAGTCTTACTCTATGGTCTCATTGCCTTGCAATGCCACCGCTAGATATGAATACCACGCCGATTGCTCCGAATTATGCGCTCCCGGAAGGTTGGCTCGCAAAGCCCACTACGCCAACAGCCCCGGTGGATGTCTTTTTCGTTTATCCTACCGTTTTGTTCAATGACACTGACTGGATTATGGATACCAAAAGGCCGGACATGCGTAAAGCCGCCAGGGCCTCACTTGACACTCAGGCCATTGTCTTTGAGGGGCAGGCCAATATCTACGTCCCCATGTACCGCCAGATGAACATAGCGGGTCTTGGACTTAGCGACGCTGAAGCCGCGCCTTTGCAAGAGATCGTTCACAACGACATCTGGCGCGCCCTGAATCATTACCTGAAATACGAAAACAAAGGCCGCCCATTTTTCCTGGCAGGCCACAGTCAGGGGGCAATGATCCTTACCGATCTTATGCTTGATCATTGGGGTTCCACAGGCGCTGAAGACCGACTAATAGCGGCCCTGCTTCTCGGATGGTCATTGACTCCTACAGACCTCGCCGCTCACCCTGCTGTGTACATGTGTGACCGCTCAGACCGAACAGGATGTGTCATCTCCTACAACACCATGGCAGAAGGCCGACAATCTGTTGCGCCAACCCTTAAAACCGGTGCGTTAGCGATCAACCCTCTCTCCTGGACCATGGACGGAGCTCTCTCTCCCGCTGCAAAGAACCTTGGCGCGGTTTTCTTCGATGCCGCTGGTAAACCCACCACCTACCAGCATTTCACCTCGGCTCAGATCGTGGACGGCGGTCTGATTGTCCAACCTGAAAATGTGGATCTAGTGACCGTCAAAGGCAGCCATTTCCCTGCAGGGGTCTACCATGCTTTCGATTATTCACTCTTCTTCGAAAACCTCAAGGCCAACATTTCCGAGCGCATTGAAGCCTTTCACCACTAACCGTGTGCGTCGCTATGTCGTAGATTGCCTCGGAGATTTGCTCATATGAACAACACAGAAGGCCGTGAAACCTACGGTCTTCTGTCTCTGATAGGATGTAGATCAGATTTCGATTTCACATTTCATGACCCGCCAATATTTCCCCTCCGACCAAAGAGCATCAGGAAGACGTCAAGTTTCTTTCTGTTCTCTCTGACTTGAGAACATCAGTGGAAATCTTTATCTGTTTCCTTCTTGTAAAAATAAGGCTCAACGCTCTAAAAAATCGATATAAAAAAAGCCGATGGATAGTTCTCCAATCGGCTTTTTTATGAAAGTGTAATAGCTTTGTTTGTCAGAGTCGTCTCTGGCCTGATCTTTCTATTGACTACTCCTGCAAGATATTATCATTGAAAGTCAATGTCTCCCCGGGTGCGATTGGCAGACTAAGGATATTATCTTTATTCACAGCCTCGACGAAAACATCCGGAGTTTGTTCTAACATTGGGAAGGACCCATAATGAATAGGAACTGTATATTGGGCTTTTACCATTTCTGCAGCTTTGGCAGCGCTGATTGGCCCCATGGTAAATTGTCCCCCGATGGGAAGCATTGACAAATCTGGATTATAGGTTTTCTTGATAAGTTTCATATCGCTAAAATAGGCAGTATCGCCTGCGTGGTAAATGGTAGGGCCATCTTCAATCATAACCACAAAACCGGCTGCAGAGCCGCCATATTCCACAACTGGCTCATTCATCTGGGCATAAGGATTGGTAATACTACTCGTATGAACTGCGGGAGTCATGGCCACGGTGATATCAGTACCATCCAGATGGAGCTCGCCGCCAGTTCCCATGAGACTTAACAGGCTTGCCTGTGAAGGAGGATAGCCAAGC
Source organism: Pseudomonadota bacterium (assembly GCA_018820855.1). GTDB lineage: Bacteria > Desulfobacterota > Desulfobulbia > Desulfobulbales > Desulfocapsaceae > Desulfocapsa. The sequence goes on from JAHJNL010000094.1 coordinate 6,541, forward strand.
ATTGTTGCCATATTCTGACCCAGGTCATAATTGGTAATAAGGACGGCTCCCGTTTTTTGGGCAAGCTCAACAGCATCACCAATATGGTCAAAATGTCCGTGAGTGACCAGTATGAAATCAAGGTTTGTAATTTCATCAAGGGGATCGTTCCCTGCCAATACTGTAGGATTGGTTGGATTCCTCAACCACGGATCAATCATAAGCACGGTCCCGGACGGGGATACAATTTCAACGGCAGCATGGCCATGCCATTTTACCGTTGTCTGACTGCATAAACCTATTGCTGGATAAGTAGATAGTATTAGTAAAAAAAATATTGGGGCAACAATTCTCTTGCTCAATTTCATAATATCACTCCTCGTTGTCTTTTTCTTACATTGTTGTTTCTGTCTCGTTGCAACAAATTCACCTGATGAGTTTAGGAAGAGCGTCCTCTGTCTGTTAACTCTTTCAAGTTGGACATACGTTTTGAACAGGCCCATTCAGAACTATTTAGAATTATTCTATCGGGAAAGTATTCGCTTGATAAGCTCCGCATGCGACATAGTTCGGCTGCATAACGTCAAATGGTTATTTTTCCTTGCCAACTTTCAAGTATGGCCCTAACCTGTGTTTGTACAATGATTAATGATGTTTTTGACATGATTCAACTTGACTATTTTAGGTTACATATGGAAACGGGAAAGAGAGGAAAAAATGAAAAAAGTAACGATTTTGGCATTTGATAGCGCACCGTCAACAACAATTACCGGCCCTCTCGATGTGTTTTCGTTTGCCGGAAACTCTGCAAACTTGATTGCTGAAGAATCACCTGAACCTAATTTTGAGGTACAAATAGCCACCCCAAACGGTGCGCCAGTACAATGTGCAAACCGAGTCTCTATCGCCTCTCACTTGGCCATGCATGAGGTTAAAGATCCTGATTTGATTGTTATTGCGGGAGTGTGGGATGTTGAGGGTGTCTTAGCTAACCAGAAGGAAGCAATTGACTGGCTGCGGGAGCAGCATGACCGAGGTGCCCATATTGCAAGTATGTGCACTGGGAGCTTTGTCTTGGCAGCAACTGGACTGCTCGATGGCAAGGATGCTACAACTCATTGGGGGGCTGCTGATGTGTTTAAACAGCTTTTCCCTAAGGTAAATCTAAAACCAGAGCGACTCATTACTGATGCCGGTGGACTTTTCTGCTCTGGAGCTTTTACCGCTTCCTATGATCTTTCTCTCTATCTGGTTGCTAAATATGTCGGATATAATGTCGCAGCCGAAAGCGCTAAAACACTGATCCACGACGTTGGACGTATTTCCCAGACACCGTATTCTTCTTTTAATTTCCAAAGGAATCATACTGATGATTCCATTCTGCAAACACAACGGAAACTTGAAAAAAATTATTCTGATGAAGTCGATATCGACAACCTTGCCCAAGAGGTTGGGATGAGTCGCAGGACATTTGAGCGGAGGTTTAAGACTGCTACTGGAGATACTTGCCTGCTCTATCTACAAAAAGTCAGGGTGGAAGTGGCCAAACAAATTTTAGAGGAGAAAAACAGTTCTTTTGACGAAGTCAGTTACCAAGTAGGCTACGAAAACAGTAGTTTTTTTCGTAAAGTTTTCAACAAGCACACGGGATTGCGTCCCACAGAATATCGCAACAAGTTTCAAAGAAAATGGAATTTCCAGGCATGAACACCGTTACAACGGATCAATATCTTCTATAATTTCGACTTCTATTCAAACTCATACAATAAAGACGACCGAGGCAAAGCTCAATCAATGCAATGCCAGTTGTAAACGTTATATGCCTGCTCTTCGAACCTGGGCTCGACCAAATTTCGGGTCAAGATTTTTCGCCATGATTGGCATATAAAGTTGAGAAAGGCCATTGTTGATTACACAACCTTAGCAAGCGATAAAGAAATAGACCCTATAAGATGATCTGTAAAATATAATTGAAGCGGATTTGCAAAATCTGTCAAATCAGATCTCAATCTCTACAGGTTGAGTAGCAGAACCATACTATCCACGCACTGGTGTTACAGATAATCCATCAACTGCAATGAGGAAACCCTTGCCGTAACCTGCATGGTGGCCTCTAATGAGGTTTCCATTTTAGCTACCTCCGAAAGTACTGCAGCGAGATCCGCATCCTCATTTCGCGACAAGGTTTCCTGAAGAAGCAGCACTGCGCTCTCATGCATGGCCTTGATGTCATCCATGCGGGCACTGGTGTTTCCCAACAGACTCTGCTGGGTTCGCACCTGCTCGGCCGCATCTTCCAGCGGTGTCAACTGCGTGGCGATCACTGAACTGTCACCACCCTGCAAGGCTGTCGCCAGATTATCGAGGACCGCAAAAAGATCAACGGGATCCATGAACAGCTCTTCTCCTGTAATGTTTTTGGCCACTGTACTGCCTGGACTTATTTCGATCATCTTATGATCATCGGTTCCATTGTAGACCACCGGGTCTCTGGAAAAAGGAAGAACCTGATCATTGTAGCCTGCAAAAATATACTTCCCGTCCACCTCCGCATTGGCCAGGTCGAGCAGAGCTTCCTGAAGCTGCTCCACCTCTTCGGCAAGGGTATTCTGATCAGCCGGTGACAGACCGTCATTAGCACCGGAAATTGCAATCTCTTTAGCCCTGGTCATCAGGGCCTCGACGGAATCAATATACGTTTCTGCAGTTGAAAGACTGTCCTGTATATGTTGACAGTTTTCAATATACTGTTCGCCTTTCATGATATCACTGCGACCACTCAGTATCGAGCGCACCAGCGAGGGATTATCAGATGCCTTGGCGACCTCCACCCCTGTTGACGATTTAATATATAGCTCATTCAGCGTATTGGAGTTATTGGCTAAATTATATTGCAGAACATTGTAGGCTGATGCGTCTCTGGTTATAATCATGAGAGTCCTCTATATTTGCATAAGTGTTTCCAGCATCTCTTTGACAACAGCCAGGTAAGTAGAGGCCGCCTCATATCCGGTCTGATACTGAATCAGCAGCAGCATCTCCTCATCGGTTGAAACTCCGGTTATGGAATCCTGTTTGGTGGTGAGTTCATTCAAATACTCAGTGGAGTCGCTTAACTTCTGTTCATTGCTGCTCACCAAAAGACCAACCTTGGCGGCAATTCGCGCATATTCCCCCGAATAGGTGGAACCATCTATACTTTCGGTCTCGCGAAGATCAGCAATGCTGAGGGCCAGACTGTTATCCCCGCTTAAGCCGCTGGTTCCGGCGGCAATCAGGGCGGGATCATCAAAGTTCAGACTGATGGAAGCTGCCGCACCCTCCCATGCCGAAGCCAGTGGGTCGGTTGGTGCAGCGAGGGTATACAGATCGGTACCGGAGGCACCGTCCTGATCGATCCCGGTGGTATGCAAGGTATTGACTGCCGTGGCAATCTCGTAAGCCAGCCGATCGATATCATCCTGAATTTCCGGAATGATCTCATCACGGACAGTATGCAGCCCCTTCAGGGTTCCGCCAAAATCTTCCCCAACCAGGGAAAAATCGGACTGACCGCTTCTAAGAGTTACCTGCGCCAACCCATCAGTCCGCTCAACGGAAAATGTTGAAGCCACACTGCCTGTCACCAGAGGCAGGCCATTTTCCAGTTGCATACAGGTCATACCGCTGCCGTCAGAATAGAGTGTGGCGCCACAGCTTTCACTCACCTGCTGCACCAGCAGATCACGTTGATCCTTCATGGTGTTGGCATTGTTGCCGGTCACTTCCGCCTGCATGATACTTCGATTGTATTCAGCGATCTGCTGCAGTTCTTCATTCAACGTCGGAATCAGGGATTCGATACTGTTGTTGATGCTGTCAACAACAGCAGTCAGTTGCTGATCAATCTGGTTAAAGCGATCTGCCAGGTCTTCAGCCTCCAGAAGAACCTGTTGCCTCTCCGTTGTCCCGGCAGGATTACTGCTCAAGGTCTCCCAGGAATTAAAGAAAGTATCAATATCGGCGGACAGGCTGGTGTCACTGATATCAAGGATCTGTTCAATATCACTTAAGGGGGTATTGCCGGCCTCATACTCTCCATAAATGGCGCTCTGACTCACAAGCTGACTGGTTATAAAAACATCTCCGGCCCGAGCTATGGAATTGACCGTACTGCCTGTACCAAATAACAAACCTCCCTGTTCCAGTGATTGAGAACTGGTTACAACTGCAGTCTGTTTGGAATATCCTGCGGTATTGACGTTGGCAATATTGTTCCCGGTTACCTGCACCCCAGTCTGGTTGACATAAATACCGCTTGCGCCCGTATACAAAGAGGTCATCAGGCTTCCCATAACTAGATACTCCGTTTGAGTATTCTGGGACTGAACCCCAGAGTCTCGGAACGGCCGCCGGAGGAATAGGTTAACGAACGGCGACGGTTGATATTCTGCCGCAGACCACAGATCAATTTGAGGCCGGACTGCAACAACAATTCATTCCGTTTGTTGTTTTCTCTGATCTTGACTGCCAGAGCAAGCGTTTCCTCATCCACAATCAGATCAACGTGCTGCAAGAGGATGAGCAATGTGCTTTTTTCCTGCTGAATGGCCTCCAGCCTATCCATTTTCGAGTAAATAATAGCAGTCCGTTCTCTCACGATGAGATCATCCAGTAAATGAAGATACTGATTTAACAGTGATTGCTTTGTCATGGTCTTTCGTCTCCGCTGTTAACGTTTCAAATTCAGTAATTCCTGGAGCATCTCATCTGTGGTTGTGATGACTCTGGAATTTGCGGTATAGGCATTCTGGACGGTGATCAGATCAACAAATTCTGCAGAAAGATCAACATTTGAGAGCTCCAGAGCCTGGGTGACAAGCATCCCCTGGGAAGTGCCAGGATAGCCTATGGTCGGTGTACCGGATTGAGATGTGGCTGAATACAGACTGCCGCCTGCACTGTCCAGACCGTTGGGATTCGTAAACGTTGCCAGGGAGATCATCGCCACTGCAATGGTTTCGCCATTTGAATAGACTGCGCTGACAGTGCCGTCTGCTGCAATATCCACCGAGGTCACCTCACCTGAAGCATAGCCATCCTGATCCTGCGAAAACACGGTGGAATCGCTGTCAAATTGGGTGGTTTCAAAATTATAGGTTATATCCTGTGCTGCATTCGAACCATTTGCCCATGCCAGTGCGCCCGTCGTTCCAACCTCTCCGGTAAGGAGATTGCCGTTTTCATCAAAGGTAATTACACCGCTGGAGACAACAGTGAGATCCTCTGCCCCACCGGCTGCAAGATCATCACTGTCCACAGCCAGATTCCAGGTCCAGGTCTGATCCGCTGTCTTGGTGAAGTAACAGGTTGTCAGATGCGCCGTCCCCAAAGAGTCATAAACTGTGGCAGTGGTAACATAATTTGAGGTGTCATCCGGATTAACGACATCAAAGGCCCCGAGTATTTCTGAATTAGAGTCAAGATTGGTCTGCAGAGTGACATTTTCAGTCTTTTTTGCGGCAATCTGGGCGACATGATCAACCTGGATATCGCTCAGATTGCCATTAATCATCTCCCCGTCATCATTAAATGGAGACCCCTGAACCCGGTAGCCATCTGCGGTAACCAGATATCCATTCGCATCAAAACTCAACGAACCATTGCGGGTATACAGTTGGATGTCATTGGCAGGATCGCTGACAATCAAGAAGCCATCACCTTGGATTGCCAGGTCAGTGGAGCTGCCGGTGGACTCAAATCCACCTTGACTGAAATCGGTTAATACCGACTGCACCTGAGACCCCTGCCCAACCTCGGAATTGCCGCTGGAGCTTGCAATATTGGCCGAGAGCATATCGGCAAAAACAGTTGAGCTGCTTTTAAAGCCAATGGTATTGGTATTGGCAATATTGTTGCCTGTTACTGTCATGGCCTGCGAATTACTCTGCAACCCACTAATGGCTGTGTATAACGTACTGGAAAGTCCCATTTTTTCCCTCGCTAGCATCACTGCGCCATTCCTGTCAAAAAGAGAGCAGACCGGAACAGAGCAGCAATTATAAGATTTTTTCACCACAGTATGTTGACTGCGGACGATTAACCGCATCCATGCAATGAGAGTCCCCATCCTGGGAATAAAACAGAATCCCTTAAGAGAGAAACTGCGTCGACCTGAGTGACTTCCGCTTATCCCTGACACTTCAAGTCGATCCGCCTTGCTCTACTCTTGATATCGACAACAAATAATCGTGTTATTTATTACAGTTAGGTAACGACAAGAGCCATATTGTCCAGGATATGTTGTGAACATTTTTCATGTGTAACACCTTGTCAGCAAGGGCCACCCGGCAGAAACAAAAAAGCGAAACTCCCTTGCAATCAAGGAGTTCCGCCTGAGTAGAAAAATGAGACAATCTCTAAACGGATTGCCTCGTTCTTTATGGGTATTTATTCAGTCCGGTCAGGTAGTCAGATAGTATTGAAGAGAATCCTGGACAATCTGTTCCTCAATGGTGAGAATGGATTTTGCAGAGTCATAAGAAGCATCCACAGCAGTTTCACTTTCTGTTTCAGAAGATTCCTCGCTGCTGGCATCTGTATCTTCTGTTGATTCTGCTGTGCTTGCGCTCACTGCTTCTGTATCGTAAGCAGCAAGGATACTGCTCAGGGCTACGGTACCTGCCAATGTGATAAGGTTGACACTGCCGGTATACGTGTCTGATTCAACCCCGATGACCTCTGATTGCACAAGTGCTGTAATGGTTACACTTTCACTTCCTCCGGAATTTGCCTGAACGCTGATTGCATATTGCCCGTCAGCCAGTACGTTTCCGTCACTGTCCAACCCATCCCATTCAATAGTTCCTTGTTCAATAGTAGCAGCGACCAGAGTAGCTCTTTTACTTCCTTGTCTTTAAATCATTTATCATTTCTGATTGTTAAAAATATCAGGAATAGACTTCAACAGTGAATCCTTACTTCTTAAATACCCTCAATAGCGATTAAATATTGGTTACTTGCTATACCATATATATAGACAACGAACAGATCAACAATTTATTCCAGTTAGGTAATATCAAGAATGTTATTGATTCATTTCTGTTGTATATTTCTTCATATGTAACATCTTGTCGACAGGAAGTGTTTTACAAAAATACAAAAGGCGGACATCCTGTACTGCAAAGATGTCCGCCTGAGGATCAAGCAGCATGGTATCAAACTTACTGCGTTACAATGCTGCAATGATATAGTGTATCGTCAGCGAGTTCTCTTGAAAGGAACAACGCAGATGTTTTACTGTTTTTATGAGCAGTCTAACCCTCAGCAGCAAAGAGGTATCCTCTGTTCCTGACAGTCTTGATCATTTGCGGCATATCGCTAAAAGAAGCCATCTTGGCACGAATTCTGGCAATATACATATCAACAGATCGATCATAGCCATTATATTCAACACCAAAGACATCCTTATAGAGATGATCACGGTCTAAGGTGGTGCAGGCATTCTGGGCCAGATACCAGAGCAAATCAAACTCTCTGGAAGTAAAAGAGATCTCCTGCCCCAGATACGAAGCACGGCGCAAACCACCGTTTATTTCCAATCCATTGAAAACCAGATTGGCGGGTAACATGCGTTTGTCATTACGACGAAAAAGAGCACGAATACGTGCCAGCATCAGAAGTGGATTGACCGGCTTGAGCAGAAGCTCATCAACACCTTGTTCATACAACAGAACCTGCAGCATCTCATCTATATCAGCGATAAGAACCACCATCAGCCCGGTATAAATTGTCCGAATCCGAGCATAAGCAGACAAGTCATCCAGAGAAAATCGTGCAGGCTCAACAATGAACAAATCCATATCCTGTGCGACAAAACCATCCGGATACTTTTTGCTTCGCAGATGCAGCTTGACAGTGAATTTCTCCTGAACCAAGGCATTGACGAAGGGACCGGATGCATTTTCATCATCTGTGTAAAATACAATTGACCTGCATGAATCATTAGTATGTGACATCATGTACCTACTTCCTTTCTGCTCTGAGAATAGAAAAAATAGACGCCAACATTCCACAACCGGCTGGGGAGTATTCAGAGGAAGCATCGACGACAGACAACAGCATGCCAGTGAGCATTAGTTTCTCTCCAGTAACGCTCTCTGATAGTTATCGGTCATACGACAGTTAATGTCTGTTAAGATTCAGTAAAGTTTTGTAAAGTTTTGTATTGCAGGTAGCCTCCCGGTTACTTCAGGAAGACAAGCCGAAACTGGAAGAAATGAAACTTTTCCTGCAAAAGAAACAACCCGGACCGCCAGCATTACCCACCTGGCATCTGCCGGATGGGAATTACGTATCAGGAAGAACTCGAGGAATAACTGTCAAAGAAATTCGTCAGATAGTCTGATTGAGAATTTAAACTGCTAACCAGAAGTTCCATGGCTGCAAACTGCTTTTCCAGTGTCTCCTGTCTCTTTTCCAGCCGAGTCTCCATTGTCGTGATTCTCTCATCGAGTCTGGAGAGTTGAGTATTCAGACCACTTTCTTTGGTCGCGTAAAATCCGCTTGAAGAATTAAGCTGATTGTTGAGATAGTAATCCATCCGGGTCATGACACCGCCGTTATCATCACTCCCCATCAGAAGCTCTATGACGGAATCCGGATCATCCCCGTAGGCCTCTGCCAGCTTGTCGCTGTCAAAGGTTATTTCGCCGGTTTCCCAGTTCGATTCAAGCCCTAAAGAAGCAAGACTTGTCAGAGAATCTTTCAGATTGCGCTGGACCGTTTTCATTGAATTGCCCAGGGTCGAATCGGAGGCATAAATAGTATCGATATATTCGTTGATACTGTTATAGGCGGAAACCATTTCTGCCAATTGCTCTGAAATAACATTCTCGGTATCGGATGTGATGGAAACATTTTTCGTAGTTGAATCACTTTCCGCCAGCAGTGTTATGGTTGCACCCTTGATTGCCGTTGTCACAATATTGTCAGAACTGTAGTAATCCACTCCGTCAATGACCAGATGGGCTTTGGTCCCCTCAACAGTGTGCCCGTCGACCGCTGAATCAAGGGTAATACTTCCGGTTCCTCTTATCTCGATTTCCTCACCCGCCGAATCAGCACTCAGCAACAGGCGATAACCGTTTTCAGTGCCGGTATTGGCAATCGAAGCACTTATGCCATTGTCACCTTCCGTGATAAGATCAACAAGTTCCAGCAAAGTAACGCCCTCATAACTGAGTGTCTCCCCGCCAATCTGCAGCTCACCGGCCAGGGTTGTTTCATTGGTATCGGCGAACCCTTCCGGACTGATGTCCTTTTGCTGCTGAGCCAGGCTGACAACCTCGACCGCATACGAGCCATCATCAGATAACAAACTGGTAGTTATAGAAAAATACTCAGCACCGTTATTGGTAATTGCATAAGAATTCAGATCACTTTCACTGTTCAGCCCTATAACAGAAGAATAAAAACTGTCCAGAAGGGTATTGAACTCTGTGTACACCTCCAGTTTGGATTCCAGATACTCCTGCTTGTCCTCCATGCTGGTGATAGGAGCACGTTCAATCTCCATGATGGACTCAACAATAGAGGCTGTATCGACCCCGCTTGCCAAACCTGAAAATGTTACTGACATGACACACCTCCCGTTACTGATAGTTCTATGGTGAGATTCTGAAGCCCCCCTTCCTCTTCATTCACATCGCCACAGATCTGATATTTTTTTACAGCAATCCGGCAACATCAGTGGCAATTTTGTAATAAGACAGCAACAATGAATCTCACATGTAACAGCACGTAACAAAAAAGCTGAAACCATTTAGTTCCCGATACAATGCATGACAACAAATACTGTCCGACTCTGGTGTGGTTGATGCCGGCGATCTGATCAGTTACAATATCAGCGTCAGCAATTCATCTGTGGAACCCCTGAGAAACGCGACTGTTTCTCAGGCAGCGGAAGAAACAAAGGATAAAGAGGTTCCTCGCTGTTTCAAGTGGGTAATCCGTGTTTAGTTTGATTTAAAGATGGTAAGTTTTTCAGCATTATGAGAGATACTGACCTTTTCCAAATGGCTCTTGGTTTTACACCTCCTTGGCAGGTGTTATCTTCGAATTTCGATCCGCAACAAAAACGTCTGGATATCCAGATCGACTTTCCACGCGGAAGAGGCAATAAAAGCTTATGATGCAGACAGCGACGACCTGCTCAGCGAAAGCGAGATGATTACCATGATGGAATCAATCATTCATGGAAACGCTCAGCCCTCTATCTGATGAAGACTTAGCACCCCTCCTGCAACAGGCGCTTTCTGCCTATCAGAATAATCAGGATGATGACCAATTGAGTATTTTACTGGAACAATTGGGAGCACGACAAATGGTAGAGCCTCCCCCCGATCCCGCAGAAGAATTCAATGAACTTGACAGCAATGGCGATGGAGGATTGAACACATCGGAACTCGAGGCAATGTCTGCAGAAATTACATCAATGACAGGGCAATCCATCGATAGCGAAGAAGCGCTGACGACCTATGACATAAACGAGGGTGCACTTGTCAGAGATGAGGTGGATAGCATGATGTCAGATCTAAGAGCGAAACTCGGCCCTCCTCCCAACATGAAAGAAGGAGGAACCATGGCAGATGCTCTTACCGCATATCTGGAAGCAGGTGACGAGAACACCTTGGATACTCTTCTGGAAATTCTTGGAAATTACTCCAACAGCACTTCAGACGGTAACACAAAAGGAGTCGACATCGACGCCTGACCAGAAATAAGCAAATCGGCTCTAGACAATCATGCCCTCGAATCTTTTTTTAGTGATATCTGAAAAAATCACCTACTGAGGTTTTACAATAACGCCCCGCGTATGAACAATCATTATCCGCCGCTATTGACGAAGCACAGGATAAGGCCAGAAAATAGAACAGGAGCTTGATCCGTTGTTTCAACAAGCCCGGGAACTCATCCAATCTCAGCAATTTATTGATCGTCTTTTTTTGATCGGGCGCATCCTCAAACTGATGGATTCCGCCCCCCCGAGAATTAAGACTATTATGACAATAAATCGCAACGAATTGAAAAAAATTGCGGGTGGCAGAACTGTCATGAAAAAGTATTACAGCACTCCAAACAATAAAGGCGGGTTTATCAATAGCTCGGGGTAAGCAGCAGAACGTGTAAAGCCGGTAACAGCCAGATGTAGTTGTTCAGACCTGATCTGACAATTCCCAGTGCCAGTTAGCAGTCGAATCTGGCAGCTCAGGAAACATCTTAACCTCACATACCCGTCCTCCTGCTGACATTACCACCGGCACCCCCCCTAACGTACTGTTCTGTCAACATTAATTCAAAATGGGTATTTGTACCCATACAAAACGTCAGGGGAATGTGATATAATTCAACATTCAATAAAGAAAAGAAAAGCCAAACTTGCCGTGAGGTAAGGACGGAACGTCACGGGTCTTATCCTCTTTTTTCTTCTACAGATAGCCGGACTCCCAAGAAGTGTTTTTGTAGCTCATTTTTTGCAGGACAGGAATTCACATGTGCTCCCTGAAAGGAGGAAAGGTCGGAACACATCTTTTGTTATGGCTTGGTGCGGGCTTCGTTTCTTAACAAAAACAAACAAGGAGATAAAGTCATGCAAAAATGTGCTTTAGTGTAATTGCTACCCCCTTATTATATGAGAGAAAAACAATAATCATGGGATTGCGACGGCTATTGGGTAGAAAAAAACAACGGTTCACTACTCTGGCGAGCAAAGGGGGAACAATAAGAAATCAACAGGAAATCTTTTTGTTGCATGGCGATTCCTTGCAGACCCTACGCTCTTAAGTTCATAAAAAAACCTTTTGTATGTTCCGACAATTATAAGGGAGGAGAGTCCAATGATGACACCTAAATTAACAGGTATTTTGTTCATTGCTTGCCTGCTCGTATCTTCAACGCTTTCTTTTGCAGCAAAGCCGATCCCGAATCCGGACGGAACCGGCACCCTGACAGGTAAAGTCCTGATTGCCGGCACAAGAACCGCCATTGTCGGTGCAACAGTGACCGCTGTCGGCAACGAAACCTACACAGCAACAACTAATAGCACAGGGGTCTATACAATATTTCCGGTCGCCGGCGGCTACACCGTCACTGCCACCGCCGACGGCTACAACAACCAGACATTCTCAGCAACAGTCAGATCGGGAAAAAAAACAAACCTCAACTTTACCCTTTCTGAAGTCGTGTCGACCGCAGGTGTCCTTAATGGGACAGTGACTGACGCGACAAGCGGAAACCTGCTGAGCGACGTCCTGGTTGCAACCAACATTGGTGGTTACAGCACCCTGACAGTTGAGGGCCAATATTCTATGGTCGTTACGGCAGGGGATTACAGCCTGACTGCCTCTCTGGATGGCTATCAATCAGCGACAAAAGATACCGTGTCGGTTGCGCCGGATCAGATTACAACGACTAATTTTGCATTGAATGAACTCTCTGCTGGCCTGAGTATTACTGCGTTAACCGCTACTCCTGATTCCTTCAGGGAAGCCGACGCTACAACAATCTCACTGGTTGCTACAGTCGATGGAGCTCCTGACGAGTACATATGGGCACAAGTCTACGGTCCGAAAGTTGCTCTGACCGGTACAGGGACAACAGCAATCGCCGATGTTAGTAGCCTCGAGGTTGCCGCGGAGTGCGAACTGGTCTTCGAGCTGACTGTGGCAGAGGCTAGCGATACTGCATCAAAAACCGTGACAGTCCTGGTGCAACCAGCCGACATACTTCAATATCCTGGACCGAACGTCCAGATTGGCGGATCAACGACTGCCGTTGCCCGCTTCCAATACAACAGCGCCGAATGGTGCCTGTTCAATATTGGCACCACCCTCAAAGCGACCACCGTCGGTATCAGCAAGGGAGCCGTTTACGACATCATCCTGCCAGGGATTGTTTATGATATTGAAATTTTCAATTACAGCGCGCAAACCTACGCCGTGGTAGCCATCGGTAGCGCAGGCGTCGCTGTTGTAAACATCTCGGATCCAGCCAATATGTCGCTTATCAGCGTAGCTCCGGTCAATTATTACTTCGACGGTGTAACCTATACCGAGGGCGGCGGTTCCATCCTCTACGACAATACTTTTGAAAGCAAGACCGGTCCCGTCGTTGCCCTGGCCAGCGATGGTACTGATCTCTACCTCGGCGATAATGGTTTTGGCATCCACAAAACATCTCTGGCCAATCTCTTCGGCGATATTCGTGAAACGGATGGCACATTACTGATCGATCAGGAAGTTCTGACCGTCCAGTACGCAGGTGAGCATGCCTGGGGCGGCCCTATGTCACTGAAGTTCTACGGCGGCAAGCTGTTTGCCGGTCTGGGTGCTTTGGGTATGGGAATTTTTGATCCCGCAACCCTGGAACAAACCGGGCGCTATAACCTCTACACTGACGAAAGCCGCACGGAAGATTATTTCGGTGCCATGGCCCTGAGTCAGACTGTGCATAGTGACCTTGCAGGAGATCTTTTCCTCGATGATTTCACCGGTATGCCTGACTATCGGCAGGTCAATTATGAAATCGGCATCATCATGCACGGCACAGAAGAAGGCGATACCCCCTGGGCCGACTTTGAACGCGAAGGTAAATGGTATTATGAGGCGGTTGATGTGGATGTTGCCCAACAAGGAGACCGTACAATCGCATATATTGCCTACTCCCTCGGCGGAGTCATCGCAGTCGACATTACCGACTTCGAAACAGCGACGGCGACAAACTTCCTGACCGCTCCCTACCTAGGCTATTTTGTTGCTGTGCCGGCTAACGGCCCCTACGATACCGGTTCCGCACCATCCAGCTTGTTGCCTTATGAGGGGGCCGGCATGTTAAAAGAATCCGGTGTCTTGAGTGTCAACGTCTTGGATGATCGCCTTTATCTGACGGACCACTTTGCAGGCTTGGTTATCCTCAACAGCGCGGGTGCACCGGAGAACTGGCACGGCGTTGCGCCTCCGTACAATAACGACACAGATGGGATCCCGGACAATAATGTTCCGGAGTTCGAAGACGTGACTTCATACGACATGTCACCTTGGGACCCGAGCGACAACGAATCCCTGCAATGGGCCTATTATCAAACACCATGTGAACTGGCAACCCGTGAATTGAATGGCCACGGCTATGGATTGGCTCTGATGGATGAAATTCTTCTGTCAGCGACAGGACAAATTGACATTCTCGAATGTTCCACCGCCGGTGGCCTCGTTTTTGTTAATGTCGTCGATATTGAGGCCCCCTTGATGGATGATCGCTTCGAAATTACGGTTCACTTCCCGTCAACCGATGAGATAGGGGCCGCTCCAGATGGTTCTGCCACCGCCACTATCTCGCTTGGCCACACCGACGGCATTGCTGCAACCGAGAATTACATCTATGTCTCTGATGGCCCACACGGCATCACTGCCTGGAAGATTACCGATGACGAGGGTTACCCGACAGATGAAGTTCACGTTGTCGCCAACACCCTTCAGGACGAATATCCCATTGATGTCGGTGGAGAATTGATCTACCCGGCGTCGCACACGGTGCGTAACGTCATCGATCCGAATGGCCAGTTCACATGGGCACTCTGTGTCGGAAATGGTATGCGTCGCATACCTATTGCTGACGTCGAAGCAGGGCTTGGCGAGGTTGGCATGCCGCTATTGATGAAACTCCATAGCGAAGACAGTTTTGAGCACAACGCTGATTGGGGTGTGGTCAAAATGTTCAACTATCAGGATCAGGCTTATGATGTTGAGTTTTTCGGCAACTATGCTTATGTCGCTGATGGTACCAATGGACTAACCATCTACGACACCACCAAAGACCCGACCGATGCTCATAGCGGTTTCTTTGTAGGGAATATCGGCAACAAAAAGGGCAACAAAAAGGGTAACCCACTGCTCGGCACCGTCTCGGGCATTGAACTCTGGACAGATCCAACGGGAAAACGATATGCGATTCTTGCGTGTGGTCCTTATGGTGTCGGTGTGGTTGATATTACTGATATCAATAACATGCAGATCGTCAAGGTCTTTGAACCAATTAAGTATGAAAACGGCGATCTTGGCTCGGCTGACGGCCAGGCCATTGACGTTGAAGTTGTCGGTAACAATGCCTACTTCGGCTACGACAGCTTTGGCCTCGTTGCCTACAGCATGGCTGATCTGGTTGACCCGTTACCGGACGGGGTCGATCCGACTGAATTGTTCAAAAAAGAAGCTGACGGTGCGGTGGTCTACGACTATCGCCCGGAATTCCTCGGCAAGTTTAAGCTGCAAGAAGTTGAAGGCTATGAAAATGTCGACGGCGGCAGCGTGAAGATGGCTTACACCCAGCAATCTGGAAATCTCTACTTCTACACAGCATTCGGCCATTACGGTGTAGTGAAAATCGATTACACCGATGCGGCAGCTCCAGTATTCTTGGATGCGGTTCCGACGGCGTCAGAATGTGTCGATGTTGAAATCTCCAACGGTCGCCTCTATGTCGGCGATCACGCTGGAGGCTTGGTTCTTTTTAAATAGCTGAAGATAAATTGCGGGGTTGTTGAACAACTTGCCCCAGACCTCGAAAGGTAGTAAAATCCCGCCATAACAAAAACAAGGGCTTAGCCATTCCTGGCTAAGCCCTTGTTTTTGTTATGGCGGTGGAAATTGAGCTTCGAACTCCTGGCGGCAAGCTCCTCAACAGATTACTAATCATGTAGCCCAATTTGTTGGACACGGAGTTAAGCCACTTTTTTCGATTCCAGATACTCCTGTTTATTCTCCATGCTGGTGATAGGGGTACATTCAATCTCCATGATGAAGTCAAGAATCGAGGCTGTATCGACCCCGCTCGCCAAACCTGAAAATGTTACTGACATGGCGCACCTCTCTCTACTGATGTTTATGTTATTAGATCTTAAGAATAGACTCCCTCTTCATTCACATCGCCGCAGATCACATAACATATTACAGCAATACAGCAACATCAGTGGTATTTGTGTAACACACCGGTAATATCGTATTGCCCGTGTAACAACAGGTAACAAAAAAGCAGCCATCAGCAGAATACAGAGAATATTTGACAGGAGAAAAGAGCGAACTCCCGGGTTACGTCACTGACAAAACAGACCCGCTCAGTTTATTTTTCAACGTATATCAGCTATACTGTATGCACACGCCTACGCTGCAATAATCAGGAGATGTTCTTCCGGTTTCGAGTCAACTCAAACCGAAATATCAGAAAATTGGAGATAACCGATGCGAACCAGATTCCTTCTTATTCCCATACTGCTTATTCTTTCATCTTCCCATTTCCTATCAGCAGCTGCCTACCAACCCTGGTCTGAAAGTGTTTTCATACATATCAACAAGGAGTTTGGCCCTGAGGCTGAAAAACGTGTGCGCGACCTCCACGATATTGTAGTCAAAAACCAGAATAAATCAGTTGACGAAAAGCTGCTCCTTGTCAACGACACCATAAACAAGCTTCCATGGATTGCCGACAAAGAGCATTGGCAGCAGACGGATTACTGGGCTACCCCAATGGAAACACTGGCAACATTTGGTGGTGATTGTGAAGACATAGCCATTGCCAAATGGGTGATGCTCAGACATTTGGGCGTACCGAAAGAGAATCTTCGACTGGCCTATGTCAAGGTCAAGGCAACTGGCGAAAACCACATGATTCTGGCCTATGTCGAGAGAATTGATCTGCCCAGGGAGCAGAGACTGGAAACGACATGGATACTGGACAACATTGACAAGAGATTACTGACAGCTACGGAACGAACGGACTTGCTGACCATTTATGCAACAGATGCCGATGGCAACATGGTGGTTTTCAAGGACTCCGATGGAGAGCTCTCAATTTTGAGCGTCCGGGAAAAGACCAAGATGCAAAAGCTTGAAGAGATAAAAAAGAAAATAGATGAGAATACTGCCTTTGTTCAGAAGCTTAATGCTGAACAGTCGGCGCATTCTGCTGAGTAGCATTCCCCTTTTTTTCAACAAGCTGAAGACAGGGTGCCGAACACTCCACCTGTTGCAACCCTGGCCTCCAGATCAGTAAGACTGCCTTGAACGGAGAGTCAACAATAACGCCATCGACCATAGCCACATTGAGCTGTATATCTTTTATTTTTTTACCAGCCATGACCAGTTCTTTCAGGTCAAGA
Source organism: Pseudomonadota bacterium (assembly GCA_018820855.1). Taxonomy (GTDB): domain Bacteria; phylum Desulfobacterota; class Desulfobulbia; order Desulfobulbales; family Desulfocapsaceae; genus Desulfocapsa. The sequence goes on from JAHJNL010000094.1 coordinate 23,708, forward strand.
TCAAGGGTCAAATTACTGCGGGCTAAGGTTTCGGAAAAAAGGATGCCATCCCGGTTGATTGTTGTTTTTTTGTCTTCTGTTGTCTTTTTTCTCTCTTCTCTTCCGACCCGCTGATAAAACCCTTCAGCGCATCAAGACCTAGACTGTCACCCCGTATCTTGAGAAAATAATGAGGCTTCGCTGAAGCATCTGACTGCCTGCCTGTATTTTCTTAAAATCAGCCTGCAGTTCCTCCCCGGACAGGATCATCTTTCCCTGGAGGGCAAATGAATTATTTTTTGAAGCACGGAAACCAAAGAGTGAGACAAGATCGTCAAAATGCGTGCCGAAAAGGGAAACATCAGCCATCACTCGCGGTTCTGTGCTCAGATTGACCAGCAAACCGCCAACAGAAGAGGAAAACTTTTACGTCCCATGCGCACAGAAAATGGCCACTCAGCATCAGGAGAAGTCAGGTCGGCAAGTGGTCCGTAAGTTCTCCCTATACTTCCTTGCCATCCAGCAAGGCTTCAAATTCAAATGGTCCTGGCTTAGCGTAGCTGAACCCACCCATACCCCTCTTTCAAGCTGCATGACAATCTGCTGTTCCGAACCGGTCATTGCCATCGTGACAGTAATGCCAGCCAGATTGATGACACCAGTCTGATTCAAGGTAACGGGCATAACCTCCATGTGAGAATTTTTACTCTTTTCCTGCGAAACTTCTTTTTCATTTCCAGGGAGGATATCAAGGCGTATCCCGTGTACTGTATAATACCATCCAGGTTAATCTCCCCGGATAAAAGAGCCCAAAGATGAGCGTTATAATATACCGATGGTCATGGCATTAATCAAAGTAAACTTTGATCATAAAAATCAATGAGTTGATTTTGCTCAACCCAGACAGTTGAGGCCTGCCCCTATCACTTTTTGCTGTTAAAAAATGACGTTATCAAATCCAAAGAAGCCTACGCCAAACATTTCATCCTACCTCACTTTCCCTATTCATGATCAAAGATATATCCCAGGGAACGCCGGCTTTTGAAATAATTCGGATTTTTGGCATCCTCCTCAAAATACCGTCGAAGACGCACAATATAATTATCCACCGTGCGGGTTGATGTTCCCTTGCTGTAGCCCCAGCCAATCTCCAACAATTTACTCCGTGACAGCGGTTTTCCTTTGTTGACAATAAAGAGTTTGAGTAATTTGATTTCTTGTTCGGTGAGTTGAATGGTGCCACTCCGGCATTGGGCCAGGCCGGTTGAAAAATCAATCTTATTCGCTCCAAAGGTATAGGGTTCCTGGTCAGCCGAAGCCCCTGCCAGAAACTCATCCTGTTCCTGCTGCCACTGATCACGGGTCAGCAGACGTTTGATCCGCAGCAAAAATTCTTCGAGATTAAAGGGCTTAGTCATATAATCATCCACTCCATCGACAAACCCGGCAATCTTATCAGACGAATCACCTTTGGCCGACAAAATCAGGATGGGAAGCCGTTCATCCTCAAGACGTATATTTTTAAGAACCTCCATACCGTTTATGCCGGGCAGCATCAAATCGAGGACAACCAAATGGGGACACCACTCTTTCCATGCCTTCAGGCCTTGAATACCGTTTTCAGCAACCTTTACCTCATACTCCTCCAAGGTCAGATTCAAGGCTAATCCTTCGGCAATATGGGCATCATCTTCAATGAGTAAAATTCGTTTCCTACTTACTGCATCCACGTGGTTCCCTTTATTGTTACAAGCGAGTTAACATGTTACAACTCTTTAAAATTGCCGGTTTTCCTCATACACAATCAAAAAAAGATGTCAATCATCGAGACCAGGATCTTTACGGGGAAGCGAAACGACAAATTGTGCCCCTTTACCCAGACCGTCACTCTGGGCCACGATTTTCCCCTTATGTAATCTGATCACCTGATCTACCATATATAATCCCAGTCCGGTTCCCCCGGAATGGGTAAGACCCTCTCCCTCGATCTGAAAAAATTTCTTAAAGATCTTCCTGGCCTGTGATTTTTCAAAACCAACCCCGTTATCAGCAATACAGAGTTGCACAGTCTTTTCCGTCTGACTGAAACTTATACTGATTTGCGGGCAATCATTTTCATTATATCTGACTGCGTTGGACAACAAATTCATCAACACCTTCTGAAAGAGCAACCGATTAATAGAACAATAATAACACCGGTCCGGGGACTTGTTGATCAGGATCTCGCTGCCACGAAACAATTGCTCATTCTTCCGGTAAAATTCAACCACTTCCTCGACCAGATCAACAACGACAAACTCCACCCCATCCACCTTGGCCTCCAGACGGGCCAGATTGAGTATGCCGTTAATGTCATCGGTTAGCCTGGCAACATCTGCCAGCATATAGTGCAGATACTTCAACTGCTTTTCTCTGGGCAACTCATGTCTGATCAGGGTTTCCAGATAGAGCTGCAGGGAGGTCGTCGGCGTCTTCAATTCGTGGGTAAAACTGTTGATAAACCTACGCTGTGATCGGTAGAGGGCCAGCGTCTTTCTCTGATAGACAAAGACCACAATAATCCCCAGGAGGATAATGCCGACAAGAATCGACAGAACCATGATCACCACCCAGGTCTGCCAGGCCACAAACTGCTTCGGATCCAGATTGGTCTTCTCGATTACCGTCTTCAGTCCGGCACTGACCTCCACATACCAGTATATGTAAAGGAACAAGGAGAGCCCAAGAGCAATAATAGAAAAAACAAAGATAGCAACCGGATGCAGAAACCAGAACGGACGTTTCATTGTTTTTTGCTGTTTTGTAAAAGAATTGTCATTCCCATCACCTTACTATCTATTGTCAGATTAATGACTTACAGTACAGTTAATCAATTTTCGACTCCTTTCATATAATGAGGTATACAAATGACAGACAACCACCCCCTCCATCCCCTCGGCAGTAAGGCCAGGGTGCTACTCTCCAGTGTATTCGGTCCCTATGCCCAGGACGACGAGTACGGCAGCAGCACAATCAACCCTATGGAACTATACCACAATCAGGTTACCCGCGTACAGGGAGCTTTCTCTCTTCGTATGTTTCATCGCTCCTTTGGCCTGCTCATGATTCAGGAAAACATCGATGCCCCCTGTACCCTTCTCGACTTCCCGGATTTAGAGTATTTTATTCAGATCATCAGCAACAATCAGTACGATATTATTGGTATCAGTTCTATCATTCCCAATGTGGGTAAGGTCAAAAAGATGTGCGAACTGATCCGTACCTATCAGCCACAGGCAAAGATCGTGGTTGGCGGTCACATCAGTAACATGGATGATATCGACGAGATGCTGAACGCAGATCATATCGTTCGGGGAGACGGAATTGAATGGTTCCGGCGCTATCTGAATCAGGATATGAGCAAGGCGGTCAAACACCCCGCCGTGTCCTCAGCCACCAAAACCCGAATTCTTGGTCACACCCTCGCCAATAAAGCGGGAGACACCGCTGCTATTGTTGTCCCCTCAGTAGGATGCCCCATGGGCTGTAATTTCTGCTCAACCTCCGCCCTGTTTGGCGGCAAGGGAAAATTTAAGAACTTTTTTGAAACCGGTGAAGAGCTCTATGGCGTAATGGCCGATCTTGAGAAAAAACTCAAGACAACATCTTTTTTCATCCTTGATGAAAATTTTCTGCTGCACCGGGAAAGAGCATTAAGCCTCCTGGAACACATGAAAAAACACAATAAAAGCTGGGCTCTTTATGTTTTCAGTTCGGCCAGGGTCCTGCGCTCCTATAAAATAGAACAGCTGGTGGAACTGGGTATATCCTGGGTCTGGATGGGGCTGGAGGGCAAACAAAGCCAATACACAAAACTTGCAGGAATCGAGACCAGAGAGCTGGTCACAGATCTCCAGGAACATGGGATTCGGGTTCTCGGCTCTTCCATCATCGGCCTGGAAGAACACACTCCGGAAAACATCGCACAAGTGGTTGACTATGCCGTTTCCCATTCCGTGGATTTTCACCAGTTCATGCTCTACACCGCCAATCACGGCACTCCCCTCCACGCCCAGCTCAAGAAGAAGGGTACGCTGTTGCCCCTGAACGAGTTCAAGATCTCAGACAGCCACGGCCAGTTCCGTTTCAACCACCGCCATCCGCATATTCCGGCAGGTGATGAGGAGCAATTACTGCTCAAGGCCTTTGAACAGGACTTTAAAACCAATGGCCCCAGTCTCTTTCGCCTGATCCGCACTACTCTCAAAGGCTGGAAGCGCTATCAGACATGTTCTGATGAGCGCGTGCGCAACCGCTACCTGGAAGAAATTAAGCCCCTGCGCAACATGTATGCCGGTGCAGTATGGGCCATGAAAAAATGGTCCATACAGAACAAGGACCTTCATCAGCAACTTGATGATCTCCTTCAGGACATCTACAACACCTTAGGCCTGCAGCCCCGTCTGTTCGCTCCGCTGGTCGGTCGCTATGTCTACTGGACCATGAAAAAAGAAGAAAAGCGGATGGCCGCCGGCTGGACCATTGAGCCGGAAACGTTCCTGGAAAAAAACCTGGCAGCTCTTGCAGAAGAGACAGCTAAAGCAGCAACACGTTCTCATGAACGGGAATCAATACGTATCCAGGATCTGGCAGGTCTCAAGCAACCAACCACGTTAAACGGGAGACTTTGATAAAGGCTGACAGATGCCAGGCAGGGCATCATCAAGTAAGGAAGCCGGGAGGGGGCTATGGAGCGGTTGGGCATGATGTAACTTTTCAGGACAATCTCCACAGGATATTTGTGGAAGACTAACTCGTATTGAGGCGATGGGGGTGCTGTTATGTTTTCCCAAGAGGAAAGTGATATTTCCAGACATGCCCCCACTTTCTCTTTAAGGAGGTTGGCAAACTGTTCACCCCCAGAAATAGAATATTGATCTATGACGGATTAAAGGCAACCATCTTTGAGCTGGGATTAGGCTTTTTATAGCCTAGCTGCAGAGCGGCATTTATTGCAAGTGCAGAAACGCGCAAAAGACTCTGCAGCGGGCCCAGGTAGAGTTCTTCCTGTTGCAGGACATGACATAAAACAGCAAAAAGCCTTCCCTGGCCTCTGACCCACTTAGAGGCATGCAACCTCACCCGAACCAGCTTACCAGGAAAATACTCTCAAGTCTTATACGTACATGAATCTTTCAACTTAAGGCCACCTTGCGAAATTGCCTTTTCGCCCAAACTCTTCGTTATGAAATAAATTTTATCCTCGGAATATCAGATATATGCCTGCGGTAAAATTTATCTCATGCCTCGATTTTGAACGAAAATTCTAATTTTTCAAGGTACCCTAAGAGTACAATCCAACAGGCCCGAGTCCGCTCCGGCAATAGTTATCCTTACAGCAGAACAACTCTGTTTCTCCCCTCTTTTTTTGCCATATAGAGTGCATCGTCCGCCTCTCTAATTACCTCATCAACAAGAACATCGGTTTCCCCACTGGTAACAACCCTCAGACCTATGCTGACGGTAATGGTAACCAACCTTCCCTTTCTATCACTTACCTCTATTCTTGACAGCTTACTCCTTAATCTCTCGGCTATCATTGAACTTTCATGAATATTTGTTTCCGGCAAGAAAGCAATGAATTCCTCACCTCCCCATCTGCCGAAGATATCAGAATCGCGGAGTACTCCAAGAGATTCTGCAGCGAGATTTTTTAATACTTTATCTCCGATATCATGTCCGAAAGTATCATTTATTTTCTTGAAATGATCAATATCTAGCATAATAAGCCCGAATGAGTGACCATATCGTTTAAAACGCAATACCTCTTGTTCAAACAAATGCAAAAACGATCTCCTGTTCTTTGCTCCGGTCAATGGATCAGTACTGGCGAGGTTCTTAAGTTCTTTTTCCATTTCCTTTCGTTTTGTTATATCCTCAATAACAAAAATTGTTCCTTGAAATTTACCTGAAATATCCAACGACCGAGAACACGAGATATAAAAATATTGTAGTGGATCATTGATTGACTTCTCATAATAAACTGTAATTTCATTACGATCCAGAAAATCTCTATATGTATCTTTCAACCATGGAAACAAATCAACAAACTCGATCTTTGGATAATCAATTCCATAATAATTCTCGCCAGGAACGGTGTCGATTTTCAAAATATTGGCCGCTGCATGATTCATTCCTTCAATTTGTCCCAGCGAATCAACAATAAAAACAGGCCTGGACAGACTCTCGAAGATCGTAAGGTATTTGTTTTTTTCGTTCGTCATTTGCCGGTTACGATCTTGCAGTTCTTTGACAATTATGTCATCACTGGAAGACGCCCATGTTGTACAGAATCCGATTTCCACACGATCAAAAAATCTATTGGTCAAGTTTTCATATCGGCTTTTTGCCGAATTATCGAAGTCTGACTCTTTAATCAACTCCACGTACACTTGCTGATAATATTTCATCAAACCAAGAAACATCGCAAGACTGACCCCTCTTTCTCTGTGACGTTGTGCTTCATCAATGCCAAATCGGGCAGCGGGATCTTTTGTATAATCTTCAACAGGGCAGAGTTCTAACCCCTCAGCTCTACTTTGAATCGCCTCCACCAGTGATTGCGACAACCCTGAAATGGAAAGTCGCCACGCTTCTTTGAGAGTAGAAGTATATTGAGAATAACCTCTTTTAATAGCGTAACCTAGAATTCGTTCCATGAGCCAATCTTCATGGTCGATGATATAGTCAACAAGCTTCGTAGTCATGCCTTTCCCTGAATATTTTTCCTGTCAATGTACAAAGCAATAGGTTCCCAATCACCGATGATGCACAGCAATCTTGGCAAACCTCTGCATCAATCCGGAGCAGAGGATGTAGATGGATTTAATAACTTGCAACAGGCCAATCGTCTTGCATTAAAGGCAATTGAACTTTCCAAGGAAAGGACCTCGCCATATTTGAAACCACTTGCTTCTGCGTATGCTGAGCTCGCCGAATTCAATAAGGCCTTTGAATCTCAGACAAAGGAAATAGGTTTATTAGTCAAAAAGGAAGAATGAAAGCTGCGCGAAAATACCGGAAAGCTCTCGCTGATTATAGACTGCACCATACACACGATTGAATTGTATCCAATTGGTGCAAAAAAGTAAATTTTATCACCGCCTGGTTACACGTTTTAAAGGAGGCGTGAAGGCGGCCGCTCCAGGCAGAAGCCACCTGTTGTCATAAAAACCGGTAGATGACTGCGGTGACCGAAGCCCAGATGAGGGCCAGACCGCAGGCGCCGACGCTGAGGGTGGCGAGGATCCGGTGGGTGAGACTTTCACGTCTTTTGTCCTGATAGCCCATGAGCAGGCCGAGGAGGGCTCCGACTGCCATGCCACCTCCGTGAGCCCAGTTGTTGATTCCCGGGATCATGAAACCGAAGATGAAGATACCGATGGCCCAGCCGCTGATCTGCTGATAGACGGCCTGGCCATAGCTGCCACCCCTGCTCTTGCCGTAGTAGAGGGCGGCGCCGATCAGCGCGCAGACGGCTGCCGAAGCGCCGATGGTCATACGGACGCCGGCCAGGAAGGAGAGGAGATAGCCACAAACGCCGCCGACCAGGTAGATGACCAGCATCCTGGAAATCCCATACTCCTTGAGAACCAGAGGCCCGATCTGGCGCAGGGCGATCATGTTGAAGAGGATATGGAGAAGGCTGCCGTGGAGGAAGTTGGCGGTGAGAAGCGACCACCAGCGACCCATGTCGATGATAGGCATGGTGCCGGAGGCCCCGAGCAGGAGGAGACTGCGGTTGTCGGGCGAGAGGAAGTCGAAGGGGTTCATCGCCATCCCCAGGCCACGGGGGTTGAGGAGGAGCGACAGGATGTACATGACCACGTTGACGGTTATGAGCTGCCTGATCAGGGCCTCGGGGTCGCGTCGGCCGATGCCGATCAGGTTGTTCTTCCACCAGGAACCGGGGGAGCGGATACCACAGTAAGGACAGCTCGATTCATCTCTGCTGATCAATCTGCGGCAGTTGGGGCAGAGGAGGGAGTTTTTTTTCGCTGTGGACATGGGTTGTGCCTCCCGGGCAGGGGTGATGTGTTCTCTTTTTTCTTCGCTCACTTTCGTCTCAAGGGAGATCCCCACGACAACAGGGTCTCGGGCCAGCAGCCTCTGCCGGAGATGGTGCAGCCATGAGTGTTTCTCAACAATGACAAGGTAAGCCATTCGCTCTTCGAACGCCAGAAAAAGCTGCTTCTTCGGCTGCTTCTTCGGGTAGCGCCATTGACTCGTCCGTTTTCCAACCACTCGCAATCGGCCACGATCACCGTACCTGGCAACTGGTCCGGCGGAGAGGTGATTCACTGTTGTTTTTTAACTTCTTGTCCTGTAGACTTAATTGATCCCATCGGGACCCTGGATCCCTCCTATACAATAACGGTTTACCCGGTGGACTTTGATCCCACCACCCCGCTCAACATCTTGATCAGTAACATATATTTTGGCGTCAGCGTTATGTGGGAAGGAACCGAGTAAGAGAAAGCAATTGACTCACTCAACGGCAAGAGACCCGGCCCTTATTTTCGGCCGCAACAGGAGGAAAAGCAATGGAGAAATTCGACAAGGCAACCCTGGTCGACTATGACGGCGCCAAGGGCGTCTATGTGGCCTACAAGGGGCGAGTCTATGATGTGAGCGGCAGCAAGTTATGGAAGACGGGGGAACACATGAAGCGCCATCATGCCGGCACCGATCTCACCTCGGAATTGGCAGGCGCGCCCCATGGCCCGGAGATGCTGGAGCGTTTTCCCCAGGTGGGGGTGCTGGAGACCGGCGAAAAGACCGAGGCGGAACCCCATCTGCCAGCCTGGTTGGCATGGTTGTTTCAGCGCTGGCCCATGCTGGAGCGCCATCCCCATCCGATGCTGGTCCACTTCCCCATTGCCTTCCTGTCCGCGGCCCCGATGTTCGCCCTGCTGTTTCTCTTAACCGGCTGGCCTGGTTTTGACGTCACCACCCTCTGTTGCCTGGGAGGTGGGGTCCTGATGATACCCTTTGCCGTGGCCACCGGATTTCTGACCTGGTGGGTAAATTATATGGCCCAGCCCATGCTGGCGGTCCGCATCAAGATAGGAGCATCCGGCTGCCTCTTTGTCCTCGGCTGCGCTGTTTTTTTCTGGCGACTCGCTGCACCGGACCTTCTCCTCACTCCGGGCACGGCCAGGACCCTGTATCTCCTGCTCCTCTGTTCTCTCATCCCACTGGTGGCCACCCTCGGCTGGTTCGGCGCCAGCATCACCTTTCCCGTGCAAAAAGATTGATGTTCCGACTGGTCGTGGCACTAACGAGTACTCCTATTCCCCCTCCCCTTTGCGTCTCCGAGAGTTGCTCCGGGGCGCAAAAGGGGCCTGAGTCTCTTATTTGCGATTTGAATTCACCATGGCCGGCAGGAACATGGTTCAGGGAAACTCATGGTGACAGTCAGGGCAGCGAACAGAATTTCTGCAACAACCGACCTCCGGGGTTTGATTGTGCAAACTCTTCAACCGCCTGGAAATGGGTATAGTATTTCTTTATCAGCATGGCTCGGTTTTAGTGGAATTTTTTTGGCCGCCGGCCTCTTTTGGTAACCTGATCGTAAAAGTTGTGCCCTCCCCCTCTTCTGAGGATACCTGCAAAGTACCATGATGTTTTTTGGTGATGACATCATGGCAGATTGCCAGCCCCTGTCCTGTTCCTTTACCTACCTCTTTCGTTGTGAAAAATGGATCAAAGACCTTTTGTATGATCGATGCAGCGATGCCGATGCCACTATCTTGAAAAATAAGCTCAACCTCTTTACCCACCAACCGTGTTGATATTGTTATTACTCCCATCCCTTCGACACCACTCTTTGTTATTTTTTCCTGAATAGCCTGAGAGGCATTGACAAGCATATTAAGGATAACCTGACCCATCTGATCGACCATAAGAGGGATCTTTGGTACATCTGCACCATATTTTGTTACCACTTCAGCAACATATTTCCATTCGTTTCTCGATACGACAAGGGATGTATCTATTATTTCATGCAAATCGGCGCAGGTCATTTTTGTTGATCCAGGATGAGAGAAACGTTTCATTGCTGCAAGCAGGGAACTGATCCGGTTAACTCCATCTATTGATTGCACTATGGCCGTTGGGATTTCTGTTTTCAGATACTCCCAGTCAAGTTCCTCCAGAGCTTCTGTCATCTTAGTTCGGTTCTCTTCCGGCCATTCCAGAGAAGCAGCCTGCAATCCGGCAATAAACTGTAGCATGTCTGTATTTGCATCAGAGAGAAATTGGATATTGGAGCCAATGAACTGGGCTGGAGTGTTTATCTCGTGGGCAAGACCGGCTGCCAATTGGCCGACTGACTCAAGCTTATGTTTTTGCAGGAGTTCCGCTTGAATTTTTTCTTTTTCCTTTCTTTGTTGTATTCTCTCAGAGATGTTACGCACAATGGAGACATAGCGGGGATTATTGCCGGGGGGAACCGCATATTTCAATAAAATCTCCACCGGAATATCATCGCCTGACTTAGTGCGGTGCAGGGTTATAAAAGTAATTGATTCTTTTGGGTTGTTCTTCAGGGGACCAATTTTTTGACGGAAGGAATCCTCGGTGAATTCTGGTTTTATATCTAATGGAGTCATGGTGTACAGCTCTTCACGATCATATCCAAGTTGATCCAGAACGCCCTGATTGACATAGATGAATCGTAGAGATACCGGGTCAAACATAAAGACACAGTCAATGACCTGATCAAGGGTCTGGTTAAAGCTGTTGATTGTAGCTTCCTGCAGCTTCACCAGTTCATCGGCCATCCTGTTCAGGGCCTTACTCATTTCGCCCATTTCATCTGGCCCCTCCGGTAATCTCTCGGAAAGATCGCCATTGGACAATTTGTCGGCAAAAGAAAGAACACGGGAAATCGGCCTGGTAAGTGATTTGATCATCATAACGCTGAGAACGACGCCGAGTACGACGCAGCCTACAGCTATCAGAAAACTCAGCTTTGCCGTCTTTTGTTGTGATAACTGCAGAGATTCTTCGATGACAAGCTGGGACTCTTCAATTGCCGAATCAAAAACACCCAATGCCTTTCGGGTATTCTCCTCTATTCTCTTACTGACAAGGGACTGAGTGGCGGCAGTATCTTTTCTGGTCTCATTGATCTGTTCATTGATAATTCTGTTGGTATTTGCGCCTTTCTGCTGCAATTGTATAGGAAGGTTACTCTGCAGCGCATCGATAGTGCTTTGAACCGCTTCTGCCGAGGTATCTATTCTGGTTTGTATTCTTGTCTGGGCATCCTTGAGATTTCCAATAACACTTTCGAGTTGCTGTGCCTGTATCTTTGAGCTATTTTCCCGTTCACTGTTGATTGCCCACTTGACATTATTTGCTGCGAGTCGCATTTCCTCTGCAAGAATGCGACTCTGCAGATCAACTGTCTGAAAAATCTCTCGAACAAATGAGCTCTGCCTTTCTGTGATTAAAGTCTTCAGGCCGTCAAACCGGTCAATAGAGTCTTCACTCAGGAGGAAAAGGTCGATTTCTTCCTGCTCACCTTTAGTGAGAATGTCGACCAGAAGTTGATCTATGTCCCAATTGTTTTCATCACTCTGCCCCTTGAGCAGGGAGGTATACTTTTCCTGATCTGCCCTGAATCTGTTGAGTCCTTCAAGGCTAGCTGAGTGAAGGTAACTGACGTTTGAAAGAGCTACATTGGAAATAACCGAAAAGGATTCGCTGTCGCGCCGCATTATCCGCCTCGCCGAATTCGTTGCTTCAGCAAGAAGCTGGTCCAGGCTCTCGTCTATCGCCAGATTTTGTTGATCAAGTGTTTTGGATATATTACGACCGGCTTGTTCAATCTCCTGATTGACCGTGTTATAAAATTCCTGCTGGTTAGCGAGCGTTATTGCCGTTACCTGGTCTATTGCCACAAGCCCGCTGGCATCGACAACGCCTTTATCAGCAATTTGTTTGGCATGCTCTAATTCAGATGTGGAAATTTTCTGTAATTCTCTCAGCTTGCTGGACACTCCCTCGAAAGTATCCTTTTTCCCTTCCTCTGATAACTTCGCTGTAGTAAAAATAATGGCACTGCTGACTAGAGCAATAAGAAGGACAAAATGGAGCAGAATCTTATGCTTAAGTTTCATCTTTCCTCTTTTGTTGATGCATTATCGCAGAATATGTTTATCGAGTAACATATCTTTGACATTGACTGATTCCTGCAGGAGTTTCAGGGCAATCATCTTCTCGATAACGCCATCAAGAACAGACAGAGGCACCTCTTGAGATGAAAACTCAAGCGACGACTGCAGATTGCTGAAAGCCTGCCGGATAAGGGCTGGCTCAAATCCGAAATAGTTCTGCTGAGTGAGGATAGTTTGTGCTCCACCGTAGTCCTGGATATCCTGCTCCAGAAAACGGCAGGCACCCTCTACACTGTCGAGCCACTCAAGAAGGCCTGCATCGTTGCTGCTGGCAACAACATTGTGATTGAAGACAAGTGCAGCTTGCACTGTCTCAACAGCCTCAGCGTCAAGTTGAATAGACTGCACTTTTTCGGGCAATTGCCATGACGCCATTGTCGGATAAGGTTCAGGGAGGAACAAACCGTCAATGTACCCCTGCTCCAGTTCATCAATGGCGTGATCGAGCTGCACTGCTGCTACTTTAAAATCATCGCCGTAACTCAAACCGGCGTGACTGAGAAACGTATGTAGTATCAACAGCTCACTACTCACCAGGCCTGGAATACCGTATATGGTACCAGAGCCTTTTTTCTCCTTTACAGATGGATCCATAACCAGAGAAGAACCACCCCTGTGCAGGGAATCTCCCATGAGGAGATCAATGCCTTCGGCATTCATTCTCAAGATGGTTGGTATGGGCAAATAGGCAATATCAATGGCCTTTAATCTAAAGGCGGCTTCCAGGGCAATATAGGATTTAAAACCTGTCAACTCAACCCGAACCTTCTGATAGGAAAGTCTTTGCCGATCATAGGAAATAACAAGAGGTAACTGTGAAAGGACAGGCAGATAACCGATACGCAACAGAACCGGTTCTTCGGTCGTATTCTTCCCTATTGCTGAAGCCGAACCTGTTTGCAAAAAAATGACGCAAAAGACAATTAACAATATTCTTTGCCAGGACCATAGCAGGCAACGTGTTTTCATAGCAGACTTTTTCATTCAAGCGGTTCCAAGTTAGTAGGGTTTTCTTCTTTGGTACGCGCAAGAAAATCACCATCGCGTTCACTGATAATAGTGAACAGATCCCATTCATTACTGCTCTCTGCCGGACTTTTGCCGACAGCAATGTACGTCGGATGAATTCCCTGATGATCCCAGCCACGCCAATACTCGTCATCCCCAAGCAAGGTGAAGTGGTGATTCTCCAGAGTTGTAACCACGACGTCCCCAGCAAAGCTGCCTGCCCGCTCCACTGCGTCAGCATACTGAAACATATTGACCCAGGCTGCAGCAGCAGCATTTCCAGGTTTTTTATGGTAACGCTCTTCATAAAGAGTGACAAATTTACGTGAACCCTCGAATCTATCTGCCAGTCCATGATACCAGCACATGGAGGTGATAACTCCCTCCATAATCTCCGGTCCCAGCGGTTGGGCCATGTGGAGTTCCATGAGCGGTACAACAATGGCCATCTTATCGCGTAACTTGAGCAGGGTCACCTGTTTCAACGAGTTGATCATATCTTCGCCGAAATGGACCATGACCAGGACATCGGGCTGCGCTTTTTGGACCTTGAGAAGTGCCGAGATATAACTCTTTTCACCAAGTTTGGTTGAGAGGTTCAAGACAATTTTACCACCGTTTTCCCGTATAACTTTCTCCAGGGACTGCTGAACTGTGACCCCCCAGGTATAATCGGCATAGAGAAAGGCATATGTCGCATCTTTACCATATTTTTCGACCAGCACGGAGGCCATGGCCTTGGCAGTCTGGTGGCCGTTATTGTACCACCTGAAACCATACCTGTGGCCATGACTTCCTGTTGTTTCGTTGGAATGAGACAGCCCGGCGAGAAAGAGTACCTTCTTCTCCTGACACACTTCGGCCTGGGCGATAGCCACGGCTGAACTTGCTCCTCCCGTAACCAGCTGAGCTCCCAGTGCAATCAACTCATAGGCATTGACCTTGGCGACGACAGGGTCAGTTTGGGTATCCCGCACAGCATAGACAATCCTTCTGCCAAGAATCCCTCCGTTTTCGTTGAGTAAATCGATTGCCAGGGTATATGCCTTGAGCTGATCCTCTCCCTGTCTTGCGTAGGAGCCAGACAGAGGCACATTCAGTCCGACCATTACCGTTTCGGCAGCATGTGTCGGAATGGTAAAAGCTAACATCAATGGGACCAGGAACAGTAATCGACCGATAGTAATCATCGCTCTCAACATTGCATCTCCGTGGCTGGAACATCCGGGATGGTTTTCTGTCATCTCGTTAGAGTACAGCGACTGATAAAACCAATTTATTTATATGATCATTTTAACTATCTGTTTTTTTGAGAGTATAGTCAAAGGAAAGTTAGTTTCCTTCGAGGAGCCTGCAGATGATGACTTCTCGAACATCACCCCAAAGGAGAGCAAGGCGATGCACGTCAGTCTCGATTAGCGATGAGAAAACGAATGGAACAATAAATTTTGCAGGGTAACGCCCAATTTTTTCCCTCCGTTCTACCTGCAGAACGCCGACGTCAAGGACAAAACAAAGACACTCTTCGACCTCAATGGGTCCATGCCTAAGAAAATAGGTTTTTTGGGAGGGGGGAGCAGTCCGTTTTTAGATCCAGGCCGTCAATGCAGCCACCTTCGGACTCCATAAAATGGTATCGCTGGAATTCTGCAGGCAACGTAAAAGAAACTTTTACGCCGTTCTCCCAGCATACGACTGGAATACCAGCCATGATAAGGTACAACCTTGGAACTTCTTTCAGGAATATGCTGGGTGATGGCAGCAATAAACTCTTCTGCTGTAAAGATGAAAAAATCCTTGGAAGCATGCAGCACTATCCCGGTCCGCAATTTCCTTTTGTTTGTCACAGTGAAACTGCCAAGCGATTACCCTGACCTGCCTGATCCCGAAGATTTTGGAGAGGCAGGCAAGACAGCTCCGCTCTTCGCCATCAAATGGCAGACCGACAAGACTCTTTAGAGGTTTTTGCAACCTCACAGTAACTGTTTTTCTCATCCTGCCATGCTGCGATAATTCATAGAGTTACCTGACGAATGATATACCAATGTGCTCCCCCACCGCCATCACCATGTATATTTCAATGCCAGATTTCCCTGAAATCCTTTTTCGCCGTCAAATACCTCTTCGACCTGACCTTGCAGGTTCAAGCTTTTGCTGAGTTTATAGTCTGCACCGACAGTCAGCACATAACTGTTCTGGTTTAATTCACTAATTGCCAGGTCGCCTGCGACACTGACTTCATTGGGATTCGAAAAATCACAGATATAACCGAGTTTGGCCCAGATACTGGACTGGCGATCCTGAGCGCTGCTCAGAGTTTTCCTTACTGCTATGCCAAGGCGCCCCTGGAAAGACTCTCCTTGATTTAATGAAACACGGGCACCAAGGTTGTCATTAAAATCGCTCTGGCCAATCCTTAGATAGGAAAGTTGTAGTTGCGGTTCAATGGCCCAACTGTTGTTCTGCCGGAAAGAAATACCGTTTTCAACTGTAACGGCTGTGATATTACCGTCATAATCCTGATTGAGTCCATATCCAAGCTCGCCCGGTACCGTATTCTCGAAGTCAAGTCCGCCAAACAGTATTGAACCGCTCCCATACCAGGAACGGGGACTATCCGAACTTTGCATATAGAGGCCATACACTCCTCCAACTGTGGCCTTCGACTTGTTTTCGACATCGCTGATCCCGTATTTTTGCAAGTTGACCCCCAGGCCAAACATGACTCCCCAATACCCCCTTGACTGATCTGCGGATTGTTGTCCGTTGATCATCCGCTGCCAGCCAATACTCATGCCTCCAGTCTGGGAGTTTACGGAGCTGCCGTCAACTTCTTCGTAGTCCAGATTACCGCCGAAAACGCGTAGCCAAAGCTCTCCCTCCGGGTTTCCTGCCTCTCCTGCGCCTGAATCATGAAGATTGCCTGCCGCATGTCGAGTCTGATCCAGATGCCAACCAAGATCGGTTGCTATACTGCGACCGGCTTTCTGCGCACTTGTAACTGCGCCGGAATAGCTTTTTAAATAGTCGGGAGCATAAAGGGCATAGACCAGCCAACTGGTTAAGGCGCCACGGTAATAATATTGATAAGCTCCACCGCTTCGATATTCGCCGTTCTTTTCCATCGGTGCAGCAATTCCGCCGACCAACGTGTATCCCGGCGGCATATCGATCACATATATTCGCTGCAGATCGCTTCCCCATGCAGCCAATATTGCCTGTTCGTCACGGCTAGCCTGTATTCCCCGATACTGATCGCCCCACCAACTACCCAGGTAACCCAACGCCTCTTTATAACCACTGTTGCCCCGTCGGTATAAGCGAAAGGTGGCATTGGGAGAAACAATATCCAGCTTGGTGTCGGTAACCCCGACCAGACTGGTGAACGAATAAAAATTCGTGTAATCCGTGACTCCGGATCCTGTCTGGTAAAATCTGGGGTTAATGCCCGCATTCTGCAGAATTTTGACCTTGCGATCCAAGCGACTGTCCGTAACACCTTCGTAAATATTAAAAGCATCCAAACCATCTCGATCACTTTTAATGGTTTTGTTGGATTGAATCTCCTGATCAATGTCTGCCAGAGTCTCAGCCGACGCCAACGGGAGTGGCAGCAGAAACATCACACCTGGCAAAAAACTTGTCGACACGCGGAATAGATACCACAACAGTTTCATGCTAACGTTCCTGTCTAGTAAAAATATGGGGCAGAGAAGGTAGATTCACCTTCAAAGTTATCGGCAGCCTCTTTTCCTGCATGGTATCCGGGAAAAGGCTGAACCGAATCAAAGACTAGCAAGGTAACTATCTATGATTAAATAAGATGGATTTAAATGCAGGGGTCAAAAAGTTCTGCAATACCGGTGCAAGCCGATTTCTGAGCTATACGAAGACCGCAATATTGGCAACGGCTCAACAACGAATGGTCTTACTCTCCGAACGAGAGATTTCAGCCGTGAACATGGCCACACACAGCCACCTTATTGGGGTTTCTTTTCAACCCCGTGAACTGTAAGTTGAGGGAAAGGAATCTCCCAGTTATTCTCCGTACAGCAATCGACACACCACTTCTGAATAGCCCTTTCCAGTTTTTTATAAATATCCGCCAGCCGTCCATCAAAATCTGCCAGAACCACCAAGTCAAGTGACGAGGAGTTGGCTTGCATAAATTCAACCAGAAGATTGTGACAGCTGCTTTTATACCCTTCTTCGGCCATTCGCAATTCCAGGTAGGTTTTCAGGATTGCAGGAATTGTTGAAGTCACTATTTCCTGTAATCCATAACTGAGGCCAAAAGGCACCCGTACCCTGAAATTACGTGAAAGGTTGGCGGGACAGGCCTGAAGAAATACCTCAGTAGAATAGGTCACTCTTCGTCCACCACGTTCAACCACTTCGACCTGCTCGTGGGAGAGGCTCACCACCCGTGCCCGCGTTTCCGAACCAACCACCACCCAGTCACCTTTTTTACACGGGAACCATGGTTCTTCCTGGTTATAAGGACGAGAAACCAGGCCAACCAAATCCTCGATAGGGATACGTAATTCAACTCCAAGAGACGGATTCACAAGTTTGCAAAAAACATTGATGGATGCAACCCGCCACGGAACTCCATGCATAACGAGTCGTTCATTTTCCCGAACAGCCCCTATATTGAGCATCAACCTCGCTTGCTGCCATAATTTCGGCAGACCTTGACGGATAGTCCAGGTAAGTCCCAAAAAGAAAATAATTGCCATACTCAGGAGGAACCAGTCTTCGGCAAGATAGAGGACAAAAAACAAGCCAACAACGGCAAGTACAACAGACAATACCTGAAAAACTATATACAGAAGTCGGATTTCAAATGACCGCGGATCCTTTTTTTTACTCCACCTGAGAGAGAGTGTGACAATACCACGGTACAACAATCTGCATCCCATCAAAATGACGACAAAAACAAGAATCGCAACAATCAGATACAGTCCTCTGTTTCTGAAAAATTTTCGCAGTGAATTGCTTGAGGTTTCTACCAGAGAAAACTCCTGCTCTTCCAGTTGGGCCAATTCCCTTTCAGCGAGTTCAAGCTTGTTGCCAAGTCGTTTTTGAACATTAATCCACTCTGGCTGTAAGGCTTTTACCTTCTTCTGTACCTCCTTATTTTCTGTCTCCTTCAGGACAGTCTGCAAATGCACCACCGCCTGCTGGGCTGCTGTTTCCAGCGAATGCAGCTCAACAATCTTGTCTTTCAGGTCTGATTTCTGTCTGACTCTGATTGTAAATCTTTTCAGTTCCTTGATTGCCGGCTCCACAAGACTGGACAGCTCGTCCTGCCAACTGAACGTTGACGGTTTTTTTTCTGAAAATAATGCAGGCTCTACACCTGTGGCAATGCGTTCAAAATCGCTGCTGGTTTCTGAGAATTGTCTGTCAAGTTGCGTAATCTCTTCCTGCAAAGCAATTTTTTCTGCTTCTGACTTACTATTCTTCAGTTTTTCTTGAGACAGCTGCAGCTGTTCTTTCAGGTTATGCTGGAGCTCCAACAGAGAAGTAAGCATTTCCGGAGCCCCGCTCGTGGGCTCAACCACTGCTGATTTTTCATCATTGTTGGTTAACAGCAGCTGGGAAGATTCAGCCCAGGCATGAAAAGAAAAAAATTGAAATACAATACAGAAAAAGGCTAAAAGTATACTTTTTTGCATGGCGTACCAGTTGATACTATTCAGGAGTAGTCCAAAAGACAGAGCAAAGTTGACTCGATCATGATTACAACCTCATCCTCTACAACTCCATAAAAAAACAAAATAAATGACCCACTGGGGACGGCTTTTTTTGTTTCGGGAATTGTCGCTTTCATTCTTATATAAGACGGTTACGCCAGCAGTTGCAATAAATTTCACAAACAGCAACCGCTGCTACTGTGGCAAGGCAAAAAGTCTCTCATGCGATACTAGAGTACTGATCCAACCGGTTCAGGCCATATTAAAAGTTGGAGAAAAAAACATTAATTGAGGCATAGATCGGGATGCCAGCAACTATTAGGCAGAGTGGAGAAGGATCAAGACAATCCACTTAAAGATCGTTAGATGCTGTTCAAATGAAGCAAACCACCTCTCCTATAAGGGCGGTTTTGTCGTTGACTCGGCATGTCCAACCCAAGGCCATACAGTTGGGGCGATTTTCATAGTAAGTACTGAGACATCGGCAATATGTACCCCTGGTTACCGATGTTTATGTTATTTATTGTATTTCCTTCCTATATCGAAGCTTCGACCAATAACTTTATCAAGAGACCAGTATTCTCGTACACCATGACCATATACAAAAGGAGCGATCTTTTCCATTATGGGATGGCCTTTGGAATTCACGGCATCCTCGTCAACCTTGATATCCATGATCTCTCCTATGAACTGAGTATGCAAGCCGATTTCAAGGCTGTGTATGACCTTACATTCGATGATAAGGGGAAATTCATTCACATACGGAGCATCAACTACTTCCGAGCGTATCGGAGTCAAGCCGGTGTCTTTGAATTTGTCAGTATTCTTTCCAGAGGCAATTCCAAAATAGTCGGCTTCTGCGACATATTTTTCCGAAGGAACACTAATTGTGTATGCCTTACGCTCCACGATTGAACCATA
The DNA here is from genome assembly GCA_018820855.1 of Pseudomonadota bacterium. GTDB lineage: Bacteria > Desulfobacterota > Desulfobulbia > Desulfobulbales > Desulfocapsaceae > Desulfocapsa. Next base: position 43,539 of record JAHJNL010000094.1, read on the forward strand.
AGTATAAGTAGCTTTGCGAAGCGAGATAGTCACTGCCGCCGGTTTTGAGCAACAAATGCCGCCCCATGCTATGGTCATGACATTGGGTTTGCCTTCCTGATCGTAACTACCAACACACCATACTGGGTTAGGATAGGCCAACGTCTCAGAACCTATTGATTTTTTCATATTTTTATCCTCTCTTGTATATTGAAATGTCGAACATTAAAATCTGTGGTTTGACCGCAATATTGCTTTGTTGGAATCAAGATTTTTGCCCCTCCAAAGGGGATCATAAGGACAAAGGCGAGCCAACCACAGAGATTTTCCATCATGATAACAAAATGTTGGCCTGGCCAGACACCGTATTTGTCCGCTTCTCTCAGCTCACCGTTAACGAAGGGGCAGAGTGAGGATGAGAGTCTGCGACTCGTCCAGCTGAAATCGTTTCCTGCTCATGGTCTCATCGATTGTCATCATCCGGTTGCCGATCTGCAGTATATTTCCTGCCTGAATATTCCCATAGACGTCAATGGTGATCTTGCTTATATCGATGTTCTGCGTCTGTTCTTTCGTGGTACTGGGCGGGGATTCGGAAGATGAGTCCGTTTTTTCTTCAGGGCGGGAATACAGGGCAGTACCTGGGAGCATGTTGATGTGCAGGTATTGAAATTTGATCTCTTCGATTCGCCCTTTGATGGAGTGCAGTTTCTTGGTCCTGGCAGCACCCGTATACCCCTTGAGTCTCTGGATGATGGACTCCTGGTAATCGGCCAGTCGCTTCTGCAGTTTGCGTGACTGATAGAGCCGTTCAGCCACCACTCCGGCAGCGATGAAACCCGGATCGGAGTCCGTTGCCCCCGCATCACCAAGGGTAATGCTTCCCTCAGCAACGAGTTCGCCCCCGACGATCACGCTGTTCTCCTTGCAGCGGATGTCACCTCCGACGGAAATGTAGCTGTAATAGCACTGTTTACGGATGACACAGTTGCCTCCACACTGGATATGGCCCTGTTCGATAAAAAAGATATCAGCGTCCCCTTCAGCCTTCAGTGAACTCCCATTGCCAAATATCCCTCCCTTGATCACAATATTGGAGAGACTGGAGACCTGGGTTGATGTGACATTGCCATTGATTTCGAGGTCTCCATCCGTTTTCACCTTAAAGCAGGGAAGCACGGAACCATGGATGACAACAGAGTTCCGTGATTCGATGTTGCCGATGGCATAGTCGATATCACTGTGGATTTCCTGCTTGCTGCAGACCTTGATCACATTGTCGTGGACGACCGAAAGGACACCGTCGCCAGTCGCCCTGACCTGATGGGTATCCGGCAGATATTCAACCTCTCCCGAGGTTTTCACCTCCATGTCGAGACCGATTCTCTGCGCTATGGGTTCTCCTTCCACCGTCATTCCAGGCCTTCCTTTGGTCAACGGCACCTTGGTGGCTATCAACTGCCCGGCCGACACCGGCACCATGATTTTTCTCTCCCGAAAGTCGATGGTTCCGTCCGGAAGGAGAGTGCCTGCAATGGGCCCGATTTCAAGGTGAAACTTGAGATAGGCGTCTTCCCCGTCTTGCGGTGTTCGCCCCCTGCTCAGCACAACGGATTCATGTTCGCCAGGGCCTTTGCGAATGATCTCCTTGGTCAGATTCAGCTGGTTATAATCGATGCCCGAGACAATCCCGGAGGTGGTGAGCAGCTGATAGAGGTCTTCACTGGTCCAATTGGTGCAGTTGAAAAGCAGCGGCCTGATGATGATCGATGCCTCCATCCGGCTTCCGGAAATCCGGAAGAGCGGTTCGACAGAGACCACAAGATGCTTCTCCTCACTGTCCGGGTCTGTATGGAATGCAATCTCCGGATACCCTGTCACCATGGACAGCAGCTGATTTCTGTCTTCTGAAAAGGCGGTATTGAGGCCGGCGATGACAGGTCTGAGTGGAATTTTTTCATTCCCGGGAAAGCCTGAGTCCGTGAACTCCAGCAGCAGCTGGCCCTTTTGCACCGGCTCTGTGACCGGCAATTTTTCCAGGGGATAATTTTCGTCTATTTTGAGCTTGGTGCTGGTAAAACAGAGGGTCGGTTCAAGGTATTCCTGGGATGGGGGCCCTGTGTAATCCGTCGGTTTCATGTAAAGAGTTCTTTGTCCCTTTGCGTAGGCTCGGCTCCTTTGGCAGAGCCTGAATTTTGAGGAAGAAGTGTTTCGCTCCTATGTAATGTAACGATACTTATAACAGGTTCAAAGGTAATAGAAAAGTGATGATGCAGTGAGACGCACTGTGGATGAATACCGGAAAGACCATGTTTTCACTCAAGAACACTATTGGCAGAGCATAGAACCCGGGGGATGACCGAGTCAACATATCGTTTTTGTTGCTGAAGATACCAGAAAGAGGCTTTTGCTATCCTTAGAATACCCTTTTGGGTATTTGAAAAGCCCTTTTAACAAAATCCCCCCTATCCCGCGAACAAATAGACTGTATCTTCCAGGCTGCGCCTGGCACATCACCCACCGTTGCCATCAGCAGGAATTTCTGTTGAGATTTGGTAAAGACAAAAGACGTTGGCGTTATTGGCGTTACCAGGTCAAAAGGCATTATGGTTTTGTGTTCTCAATTACATCGTGACTTCCAACCATGTTTTATGTTGAGCTCCACATAAAACATGGTTCGGCATTAGACACAAAGCCCAGATATCGACATGGCACTTATGGCACCATTCGGCCATCAGGTCAGAAAAGCAAGGTAGTCATCGTCACAGAAGAAAGTCTGTTGACAACGGTTACCGCGTTTGGTGAGATGATGAGGGTAGTCGGGGGCGACGACCCGTGGGATTCTAGCCATGTGCTATGACACCAAGTGGAGGAACATGTCGAAGGTAAATATACTGTTCCCATAATTACAAATCGAGGTAACCTAACCTGATTAATTTCCCAATAAATTCGGTTAGAGGAAGGAACAGAGATAGCTGGAAGAACAGACATCTTTGTTAGAGAGATTGGGAAATAAACAGGTGAATCAATATTATCGCAATCAGGGCGAATATTGTAAACCACTTACTGAAGTTGGAGCGCTGAATGTAATCCTGAGGAGATGCCCCCCAGTCATTAAAACCTTATTTTTTGTTACGAATATCCAGGAAACTACCTGCCAACTAGCCCTCGCACAAACATTGGCAAGGTCTCCGCAACATCCCCGCGAAAGAAATAATCCGTCCGCCGGGAAGACACGGAATCAGCTGCGCTCAGCACAGTAGATTCTTTATTGAACTCATAGAGCAAGCCACCATTCTGTTTCACCATTAGCGGCAACTCTGCAGCCGGATAGACCTGCGCTGATGTGCCAATAACCATCAACAGGTCACAAGAGAAAATAAGTTCATAGATTTCGCCCAAACTTCGAACGGCCTCACCGAACAGGACAATATTTGGCTTCAAGGGAAAAGCACAACTGCTGCATTGCGGAATATCCCCTGCCTGATAATGCTCTTCTCTTACCGGTATTACGCTCTCACACTGGACACATTGCAGATGCTGGTGATCACCGTGTATCTCGATCACATTTTTATTACCGGCGAGTTGATGGAGATTATCTACATTCTGAGTGACGACGCCGTTTAAGAGACCGGCATGTTCCATTTCAGCCAAGGCATGATGCGCTGGATTAGGTTTTTTACCAAGAAGAATCTTCCCCATGGCACGGTACAGCTCCCATGCCTTTGCAGGTGTCCGCATAAAGACGTCAAACGTGGCGTATTCATCAGGCGAGTAAACCGTCCACAGACCATCCGCACTGCGAAAATCAGGGATACCACTCCCAACTGAAACCCCGGCCCCGGTTAATGCCACAGGGTTTGACGCTGCCTGAAAGCGGGCAACCGCTTCGGCAAGATGGTGCTCATCTGTATTTGCAATGATCGATTTCATCGATAGAGAACAATAGTAATAAAAAAACCACAAAAAAACAAAAAGAGGCCGTAGTTAGCTTAATAACTGAACCTCGTTCTCTTTCACATACTTCTCTCCTCGTCGGATCGCTTTTGAAATTGTCGGTTTAGAAATATTGAAAAACCTGGCAAGGTCATCCCCATTAATGCCAAGCTGGGAATATCCGAGATAACAGATTACCCCCTTGGCCATATAAAGGCTATTGACACGACCTTTCTTTTGTAAATTCTCCGGATCTACCGTGAGGAGACTGCAGACTTCTTTCACAAGACGGGGAAGATCCCAACCCTCTGTTTTCAACGTTTTCTTCCGACTTAATTCTTCTTCCGCTTCATTAAGCACCTGGCTGACAAAATCACCATCAGCCAGTACTGTTGTGCACTCCGCAACACCAACACAGCTTCTCACTTTTTTGCGCCAAAATGGACAAGAACAGTATCTCGCTCCTGCCAACTTCTCCGTCAACGACCAACCAGGACGCCGTGGCCGGACCTGGGATACACATATAGCCCCTCAAAGTCCTCTACAATCCCGGCTCGCTTAGCCGATTCAAATGCATAGAACGGACAAGCTCCAGAAGATATGGCTCTTCCTTGCACAATATTGATTTATAGCGGTTCAGAAAGAAGTATCCATGCCGTCGGAGCCTGCGGTTAACTGAAATGGCATATTCGGAGAGGACTTTGCGCATCAGATCGCCAAGAGGTTTGGGCCAGTGCGGATAAAAAAATGGAAATGATTGGAAAGAAGGGAACAGGCCAAACAGTGACAACCGTTAGCGTACGACCCTGCTCGAGACGGGAAAGGAAACCATCCCGGTGATTATCGTTGAAAAAAATATTCTGACGATTCAAGCCGCTGGCAATAACATGATGAATCAAGCCAGGCACATTGATGCGTTTGTGTTGTGGCATGAGCCATATAACCACACCATAAATTGAGGTCAATCAAGTTACTAAGATAACTCCACCCCCTATCCCACGTCCCCTAGTCTGTCCATAGTCCGCCTAGGAACCAGCTGTTTTTATTGCGATTTAAAAAGCAGCTTTTAAAGCGTGAAAATGGTTAGTTAACGGAAATCATCAAAATCCGAATGCTTGCTCTGATTCTCCCCTGGGTTGATCGTAACTATTGTCTGGAACTTATTATCGCAGGTAAAAATAAAGTCCATGCAAACGAGCTTTGAGAAAATGTAAAAACCCCATCACTTGAAGTTGAAAGCAACAGCAAGTCCTGTTTATTGGCAAAGATGCCCTGAATATTTATTCCTTCAACATTATCCATCGCCCCTAGGCCATCACTCATATCGGTCCAGCTATTTCCTTTATCAGAACTCTTATAGACAGCGCCATGACAGAAAACCCCAAAGAGATTTTTTGTACTGTCCATAGCCAGCGCTGCAGAACCGCAACCAATTTCAGGGTCGGCAGGCACCCAGCTGTCTCCCCCATCGCTTGAGCGATAGACTTTATCTGTCACGAGTGGAAGAAAGAGATCTCCGGATGTGCTGTCGAGGAGGAGTCCATTTCCAGAGACATTGGCGCTTACGGGAAGACCATTATTTTTTGGGCTCCAGCTCGTTCCCCCATCAATGCTTTTATAAACACCATCTCCTTCAGTACCAACATAGACAAGGCCTCCTGCACCAGCAGCTATACTGCAGACCCTTGAGCCTATTCCAGGAAGTACGGTGGTGGCGTTCCACAGTACCCCTTGATTATCACTATAATATACCTCCCCACTTTCAAGGCCGGCATAAATTCTGCCATTTCCACCCTGTGCCAGGCTGTACACTTCATCATACAGGGTGAGACTGCCCATGGCCATTGAAGGCAAACCGTTAGAAGATGAATTCCAGGTTATGCCATTGTCTGTACTTTTGTATATTCCACCGGTACTATTATTACTGCAGTAAAGAGTGTCTGTATTATCGACAAGAAGTGCCTCAACCCGGCCTGGATCTCCTGTCCCCACCTGGGCCCAGGTCGCACCGCCATCTGAACTCCCGTAAATTCCACCACCATTTGATCCGACAAAGAGAAGGCCTGCACTGTTCTCAACCATGGAATGATTGGTATCAACCGCTTTTATTTCACTCGTGAGATCCAGCCAGCTGCTTCCAGCATCGGTGCTTTTTAATACCCCAAAATCGCTACCTAAGAAAACAGTGTCTGTTGAATCAACAGCCATAGCATAGATTTCATATTCCTTGCTGGCAGCACTGTCGGTTGCCGTCCAGTTTAAGCCATTATCAACGCTTTTATACACTGCGGTACTGAGCGGGGTAATACTTTTTGTAACACCGGCATAAAGCACATTCGTTCCACTCGCCATAGCGTTAACACCATATAAGCCACTTCCGTCGATATCAGGCAGCCCGCTGATTCTTTGGGACCATGTGGCGCCGCCATCGTCACTCCAAAGGACGCCGCTTGGCAATGAAGCAGCAAAGAGAGTATTCGTGTCAACCGAAATGATATCCCAGACCATGCCTTCGCTATCCCGAATCAGAGTCCAGGAGCTCCCGTTATCATCTGATTTGTATATCTTGCCACCATCTGTGCCGGCATAAACCGTATTAGCAGAATCAATCGCCAGGGTATTTATTTCTTCACCAGCGAGACCTTGAGTAGTATTAGAACCGTAGACGCCATTGTCTGTACCGATATACCGTATACATGAGGAGGAGGTAACAATATCGTTGACGCTGTCAGCGAGAGATGCAAAATAAACCCAGTTCTCGCCCCCGTCTGTGGAGCCGTATATGTTGCTCCAGGCACCCGCCAGCAACTGAGGGCTGCAACCAGATACAATATTTATACTGTCAACTCCTCGAAATCGTAACGCGCTGTATGACCACGTTGCCCCGGAATCTGATGTTTTATAGATACCACCATTCGTGCCGGCATAGAGGGTAGCTGGTTGGTCAGGATCAACAATCAGAGATTTTACATTCGTGCCTGCAAGGTTTTTATTTTCCCACCCGGCCATGGAAGTACCAAACAGCAACAGGGTGAAGACAAAAAAGATAGCTGTGGTAATTATCCGTTTTCTTTCAAGAATACAAACCATGTACTTTTTCCTCTTTTAAATAATCCGAATGTAACCAGTCAAAACAGTGAAAATGAATGCCTGTTCATTCATTACTAAAAACGAATCCCTTTGACAATAGGTAGTAATGGTATTTTACAAAAAAGTTAATTACTGCGCGGAAAATTGTACTATATAAGGAACAGAACGCGTTTTTCAGTTGTCCGTCACGGTTTTTTTTGGGGGGGCTTTTTTGGGGCATACGCTAAAATACTCCCGCATTATCCTGCCAGGTATTCCTTTGCATGTAATCCAGCACGGCAACAACCATCAGGCATATTTTTCTCAAAACGAAGATTACCAGTTCTGCCCAGCATGGCGGTATTGTCGATCATCCCGGTGAACAGCGATGGTCGAATGACTGGATAAACGCTCTGAGAGCGGTCTCCGGATGTATTCAGCCTCATACGCTTTACCGGCAACTCGGTCAAACAGACTCAGAAAGGGTTGTAGAGGAAATAACAACAATGCCTGGACATCATGTGACGCGGGACAAGGAATCGAATCAGGGGCGCACTGATTTCCAGTCAGTTTTGGGTAAAATCAAGACGTTAGCGGTGAGCAAGAAAGAGTAGCTATAACGAACAAAACAAACGATATATAAACAACTTAACCAAAAACCTCCACTGTTGCTATTTATTCATTGTTACTCTGCATTACTCATGGTTCTATCATTTTCGGCAAAATTACGGCAAAACTCCTTGCCCCTGAATACCCTGATTTTGTGGGTTACGTGGATCATGATCACTAATTTGGGCAATTTTCTGGTCTCATTCCCCTTTATTAAACAGGAGGTTATGGCTCAGATCCTGAAATATAGGCCATCCATGATTTTTGTCCACCCTAGGGGCGAGCCTGAAACGACCATCCTCTTCGTTATCAAGAGCTTGCGGTAGTTCAATACAGAATCACCCTTGAGACCTCAACTATGACCGCTTCAGGTTTATGAAATATTCAGATCAGATGCCACGCATTCGGAAACAAGATTAATGGGTTCCGTTTTCTTACGGTTGAAAAAACTTCTCTATCCGTTTCAGCTCTGTCACCTGCATCATGGCACTGTCCCTCGTATCAGGGTTCTCGAAGTACAACTGAATGAGACGTTTTCTTATTCTTCGCTGACCACTGTTTTTCTCCAGAGAGGCGAGATAGGCATCAATCGCCTCTTTCTTCTTGCCTTCATGGGCAAAGATATCTCCGAGCAAGCCATACTTTGAGAACGCAACATAGGCATCGTCACCTACCCCATCCAACAGGGCAAAGGCATCATCACGCCTGCCGCTTTCATAGTATTTGCCTGCAAGATGGAGTCTGGCCAATGGAGAAAAGCTGCCTTCAGCAGCCACTGATTTTTCCCAGTATTGAATAGCCTTATCGTACTTTTTTTCACTGTTGAGAAGCGCTGCATAAACATTGTAGTACAGAGAGAAATCGTCTTTCCCACGAAATGGCAGCTGTGTGAGAGATACGGCAACGGCGCACACTCCTAGATACAAAAACACACTCTTCCATTTTCTTTCATTGATGAAAACGATCAGGTTCGAGATTCCGACCGCTGCCCACGGAATAAGAAAAACGGCAAGAGGAATCCGGTAGCGACCGCTCAGATAAAACAGCAGCAGAGAAAGACTGTAGAGAAAAAAGGGAATAACCAGAAGCCTTGAAAGCCGTGACGACCCTAAGCTTACGGCTAGCCCGCCAATCCCCAAGGCAAAAATAATGGCAAACCCCGGCAGCGGCAGCCCAAATCGTGGAGATAATGTAGCAAGAAAATCACTACTGTAATGATCTCCTGCTTCGAACGAGCTAACCATCGCCTTTAGCTTGAGCCCCAGATGGGAAAAACCCTTTCCCGGATTATCTATGAAGTAGTGCAGGACCTCACGAAACCAGAAGGAAGATGCCTCCTTTGCGGTCAAATCCCGGCCGCTCCTCCGGCTTGCCTCAATGATAAACTGCACTGAACTCTCGCCTGGCACAGAGGAAGCGAAAGGCATCGGATGGTAGTAGGGGGTTGGGTTCTCGGGACCGTTGCCATAATAAAAATTACGACCCAATTGCGACGAGGAGAACGACCTCTTTTCTGAATCCCTGCTCTGCAGATACCAGAAAGGTGAAAAGGTAAGGACCATTCCCAGCACGAAGACAACCAGTGCCGTAGGAACATTGACAAGGCGGTGTCCGGGACGGAATAGGATTACGAGGAGAGGAGGTAAAAGGCAGATTAATATTAGGCCGTTGCTCCGTACCAGGGAAAGCAAACCGAGCAGTATCCCCATTCCAAAGAGCTTGAAAAGCTTTTCGCCGCATTTTGCATCGGTTGACAGCGATGAGAGAAGAGCAAGAAAGCCGCTCAGAAGAAAGAGGGCCATGGATGTTTTCAACGGTACTACATTATAAAGGATAGAGGGTGCATAAAAGGCGGCAAGTCCGCAACTTATCAATCCCGTTCTTCTGCCGCCAAGGGCCGATCCTATAAGATAGAGGAAAAAACAGGTGCACAGACCGAAGATAATGTTTGCAACTCTGAACAGAAAAGGGTCCGGGTGAAACAACCCATACAGTCCTGCGAGAAAACAGGCGGGAAGTGGCGCCTGGTCATAAAGGAAAAGTGCTCCCGGCCGTCCTTCGGCGATGGCCTTTGCCCAGTAATGATAGAGCTGTTCATCGGTGAGCAGATGTCGGCCGTAGGCCGTTACCATCAGGCCGTCGAAAAAGAAAAGACGGAGCGCAAGGGCTATTCCCAGAAGAATGACAAGTGTCAGGAATGTCTTTTTGTCTATTCTGGGGAGACCGGATAACATCTCTGCAACCCCTCCTCAAAGGTGATAGGGACATAGCCCAGATCACGTCGCGCTTCGCTGTTATCTTCATTTGCATCCGCCTCGATTCGGCTTATGCCATAGCGGGTCAGCAAAGGTTTTTTCATGATCTTTTCAAAGATTAGGGCAAGAAGGTAGCAAAGTGAAAGCGGCAGATGCACTATCACCTTCCTGCGGCCCTGATGACGCAGCAGAAGCCTGGTCAGCTCCAGCATGGTCAAGGCCCCGCCGCCCGTAAGATTATAGATCTTTCCAAAACTGTTTCTGTTGTAGGGGATGGCCGCGAGTGCAGTGATCAGATCCTCAGCATAGACCGGGTTCTTCATCCCTCCGCCTTTTCCTATAAAAGGAATCACCGGCCATTTTTTCAGCGATTCCCAAAAGAGCATAAACTCCTGCCCGCCGCCTTTTTCATACACAAGACTCGGCCTGGTAATAGTGGGCTGCAGGCCTTTTTGCTGCAGCAGCAATTCTTCGGCATCTTTTTTCGAGCGTGCATATTCCGAGGAAGAAGGATCATGTACCGCAGCAGAGGAAACAAGGATGAAATGCTTCACTCCCGACTCAAGTGCGGTCTCGACCATATTTTTCGTACCCTGGTAATTGATTCTCCAATAGTTTTCATCGTTATTTGTGATGATGATTGCCGCGAGATGAAACACTGTGTCCACTCCTGCACAGACCCCGGCAAGCGAAATACTGTCGGTTACATCGGCCTCGAATATCTCGCAGGGAAGTCCCTCAAGATTTGCAATTGCCGGATCGTTCGGCAATGTCAAAACCCGAACCTGGTAGCCCTTGTCACAGAGGCGTCTGACAAGACGTGAACCGACAACACCCGCACCGCCCGTTACCAGAATCATAGACTCCACTCCATAGCAGGATGATCCCTCACTTATCTTTTCTCCAGCAGCACGTGGTAATAGCCTCGTTTATATCGATAAACCACCTTCAACACGTCGAAACCGTATTTGATCGGATTGAGATGGGAAACCTCTTCTTCATATCTTGTCGGTATGGGCATCTCCTTTACCCGCAGCCCAAGTACCGAAGCCGCGACAATCATTTCCAGATCAAAATCGAAGGATGTGCTCAAGGCATTGAAATCAATGCGGTCAAGGGCGCGGCTGTGATACAGCATGTAGCCGCTATGATATTCCGCCAGGGAAAGGCCGAAGGCAAGGTTTTCAATCGAGGTCAGCAGCTTGTTGGCGACAAACTTATATACCGGCATCCCTCCCCGCAAAGCGCCGCCGGAAAGCATTCTCGACCCCTGGACGATATCGGCCTCGTTATCCTTCAGAGGCTGCATCAGCTCGGGTATCTTCTCCGGGGCATACTGGCCGTCGGAATGGAGGAGTATCGCAATCTCCCCTTTTTTTTCACGAACATAATTGAGCAGGGTCTTTTCAGCAGCTCCATATCCCTTATTCTCCGGATGACGCAGAACGGTCACCTGAGGAAATCTCTTTTGTATCCTGTCGAGCACAGCCAGGGTATCGTCGGTGGAACCGTCGTCCACAACCACATACTCCGTTATCTCCTCTCGTATCTGATGCGGGATACGCGCAAATACACCCTCGATGGTCCTTGCCGCATTATATGCGGGCATAATAACGAAATATCCATTTCCGACCGCCACGCCTTAGCCCACTTTCATTTCGGCATCTTTTTACACATAGTAGGCCATGGACATATCAACCGTTTGCCGGATATCATATTCCGGCTGCCAGTCAAGCAACGTTCTTGCCTTGGTTGTGTCGGGGATACGCCGGTCAGAGTCGTCATACCCTCTACCGTAAAACTCCTCGCCGCTCACCGAGACAATCTCTGGCAGGTTATCCCTGCTCGCTCCGAAACGCTCGACATAGAGATCCTGCATCAGCCGTGCAAGCGCTTTTATGCTGATCTCATTGGCGGGAGTACCGATATTGAAAATCTGTTTATCACAGACCCCATTTTTATTTTCAACGATCTTAATGATACAGTTTATGGCGTCATCGATGTAGGTATAACAGCGTTTCTGGTTGCCGCCGTTGACCAGCTGCATCGGGGTGGAATCAAGCAAGGCCTCCATAAAATAGGAAAAAACCCTGGGAACCCCTTCCTTCTCGCTTGGCAGAAAATCGATCTGCGGCCCGATGAAGTTGAAGGGCCTGATAATGGTGTAATTCAGCCGATCCTCAAGACCATAGGCATGAAGAACGCGCTCGAGGAGCTGCTTGCCACAGGAGTAGATCCATCGATGCTGCTGAACGGAGCCGAGAATACAGGGTGTTGTCTCCTCGGAAAAAAAGGCCAGATCAGGAGAGTCGGGATCAGCAAGCTGGTCGGGTACAAGAGAGGCAACCGTCTTGCCGTAGACCTCGCAGGAGGAGAACTGAATCAGCCTTTTTTGCTCAGCCACACAGATCTCGGCGATCTTGAGGTTTTCGACAAAATTCAGATGAAAGACCTCCAGGGGCCTCTTGACATAGATGCCGGGATTGGCATGGGCAATAAGATCGATGACAAGATCAGCATCAAGGATCAGGCCTCGCAGCCTTTCCGGCTCCCTCGTTATATCGCAATCGATATAGGTGAAGCCTGCCCGTTTCCGGCACCCCTCAAGTTTCTCCGGCACAATATCAAGGGCCGCAACCTCATGCCCCAACTCCAACAGTTTTGCAGTAAGATGCGAGCCGATAAAACCGCCGGCGCCAAGGGCCAAAATTTTCATGGTTGTCATTACCGGTTCAAGAATAAATGGTTATAGTGGTTCTCCCGTCCCTGCCTCGCCCCTTCGTTTCTCCTTTCTCCCCACACGCACCACATCCCCCCCCTCTTTCTATGAAGAAATCACACTATTCTTCGATTACGGGGAATCGTAAAAATTTCTATCACATGATGAACAGGATACCACAGGAAGGATCAGGCAACGTTATAGGAAAAACATCCCCTGCCGGAAGGGGCTGGCTCATTCCGGCAGGCACTCTCTACTCTTATTTATTTGTCATCTTTGTCGTGGCGGGCAGAAACATAGTCCAGGGGAACGAAGGATCGTAGGCATCCTTTCGCATGAATACATTCTGTTTAGAATCCGTTGGTATCCCCCCAAGGTTTGTAGCCCATGTTGAGAAGACCGCCGTCAGACCGTTGCCGGTAACATCCATATCCTGGGCATATACATATCCATCAGGCTCTTCGCCTCCGTTTCCGATACTCACGCGGACGGTCTTCTTTTCCTTCATGTCACGTAGAAAGATATCGGCTAAACCGTTGGTATCACCATCGACAAGGCTGGCGCTTGGAGTGGAGAAGGTGACATACCGGCCATCGGCTGAAATTCCACCGGCATAGCCGTTGAATCCGTGATCGGTGACCTGGTTACCGTCCTGATCCACACTGACGATTTCTGTAACACCGGTCTGCCTGTCATGGAGAAAGATATCAAAGCCTCCGTTGGTATCATTTTCAACCAGATTAGTTGCTACGGATTGAAATGCCACATAGCGGCCATTACCGGAGATATGAGGGTAGCTGGAATTTCCGTCTCTTGCTCCTCCCCCGTATGCCGCACTGATCAGCTCCATGGTATTATGGGGTCCGTCTATGACAAAAACATCGGAAAATCCATCATCGACATCCCCGGCAACCAGATCATAGGCGGATGATTGAAAAGCGATAAGCGTACCATCATCAGAGATTGTGGGGTTGCTCGAATAGCCATTTGCATACCCACCGCTGGTATTCCTGCTGACCAGATAGGTCGTGCCACTCTCCATTTCCCGAATAAAGATATCTCTATTTGTTCCGCCATCCACCGGCGAGGCAGTAAGATCTGTAGCATCCGATTCAAAGGCGATATATTTACCGTTGTAGCTGAGCACTGACTGATAGGAATGGTTGTTTGCTTCCACACCAGCGGTGTTTTTAGTAACAAGCACCTGGTTGTTGTACGTCCCTTCCATATTATGGGCAAATATCTGCTGAGAATCGCTGTAATTTATAACATCATCGGCATTGGTGCTGAAGGTGACATATTTCCCGTCGCCGGAAATAGCAGGATAGTCCGAACCACCAGTCAATTGTGAACCTCCTCCGTCATAGCCAAGGCTGACACGTGTCATGGTATCTGCTCCTGTATCATAAACAAAGATATCATCAAACCCATTGGTGTCACCACTCACCAGATCGGTGGCCGAGGATTGAAAAACAACATACCTGCCATCCGCAGAGACACCGGGGTTACGGGAGTTCCCATCAGGAGCCCCGCCCGAGGTATCCTTGCTGATCTGCACAGTGGATGCACCGTAGGCAAGAC
>JAHJNL010000095.1 GCA_018820855.1 Pseudomonadota bacterium
CCATGGCGCGGGTCTTTCTTTTCTGCCGGTGTGGCAGATAGATATCTTCAAGCGTTGCCAGGTCTTGCGCACGGTCTAGACCTGCCTTCAGCTCGTCAGTCAAAAGGTCTCTTGTGGAGAGGGAATCCATGATGGTCTGCCGACGCCTGTCCAGTTCGGCAAGGCCGGCGAGTTGATCCCGGATAGCTGTAACCTGGACTTCGTCAAGGGAGCCGGTCACCTCTTTTCGGTATCTGGAGATAAAGGGCACTGTGGCACCTTCTCCCAGGAGAAGGGCTGTGGCCGCCACCTGCTTCACAGAGACCTGCAGGTCTTGGGAAATACGGTTGTGATGGTGTTGGTTTTGATCCATGGGATGAAAAAAGGAGTTGTTGAATGAAGAGGTTCTTTACTTGAAGGGTATCTTAAAGGAAAAAAGTAAAATACTCTACCTCAGCAAAGACTACCAGATCTAATATACCCCACTGCGTGGGAGTTCAAGGGAAATGTAGCGAAGATTTGCGACGAGGCTCAACGGGGGGAGAACAGGATGAAATGAAAACGCGGAGGGAAGGAATCTTTTCAATGTTGCAAGAAAATAAGGCGACAGAGAGATGTCTCTGTCGCCTTATGAATCCTCCTGAAAGTTTAGAGGGTATATGAATAACTCATAGAATCTTTAGTCGCTTATTATGTCTTCACAGGGAGGGGTCGTGCAGAGTTCGGTGTTAACCTCGATAAACACCTGTCTGCCCCAATCATTCCTCTCGTTCCATTGGCTGTCTGATGCATCGTCAGCACTGCTGCTAGTTGCATCAACGTCATCACCAAATGTAATGGTAGCTGTCACGTCCTCGACATCGAGCAGGGACAGGGCGGCAAGCAATCCGTCGTCAATGAGATCTTCTGCTGCACTTACAGAGTCTGTAATGAATGTGGATGTCCCCATGTCGTCGTCAAAAACCAGGTCGGCATGGGGGGTATCGGACACCATCTCATCAATCATTGCATAGATTTCCGGATCAACGATGTCTTCAGCCGGATGATGGGCAAGGGCAGGGCTTGCGGCCAGAGCTAAGCAAAGGGTAAAGGTGGTTCCAATTTTTTTCATAGAAAATCTCCTTGTTTTTTTACGTTACATCTCGGCAAGTTTCATTTGCGGCAGAGATGGGCTTGGGAAGACAGTCAGTAATTAGTCAGGATATGCTGCAGCAAAACAGCTCTGGTCCTAATCGTCCAAAATTGTCTATCATATTTATATAAACGTTGAATCAAAGGTTTGGTCACAGAATTCATATAAAAAAAACTCTGTAGGAGTAAATTTATTCACGAACAGGGCCTGGTCCGGTTTCTTATCCGGTTGACCTGTGTCGGAGGCTGTTCGCGGAACAATCCGCTCCTAAGGCAGGAGAGGGTTGTCTGTTGTTGTGTTGTTGTCACTATTGCTGGTTCTTTATTTTTTTAGAAAAAGTACATTGACATTTTTGCTGGTTGTGGTGTAATTGGATAAAGTACATGGACATAAGGAGGGAGTATGGATTTGACAAAAAAACAGCAGCTGCTCTTTGATTATCTTCAGGAAAATCTGGGGCAGGACGGACGTGCGCCTAGCCTGCGGCAGGCGGCAGATGATCTTGGCGTCAGTCGTAATGCCGTGGCTCAGTTGATCGGTCAGTTGGAACGAAAGAGGGTGATTGAACGGGAAGGACATTACAGCCGTTCCATCCGTATTCTGCAGCAACAGACTGGGCAGGGAAGCAGCGCACGAGTCCGCGAATTACCCGTGGTGGGACGGATTACTGCCGGCCTGCCCATGTATGCCCAGCAGGAATGGGATGGCTCCGTGGTTGTGGATGGGGACCTTTTTCCCGGGAACAATCTTTTTTGTCTGCGTATTCAAGGCGATTCCATGCAGGATGCCGGCATACTTGATGGAGACCTGGTGGTCTGCGAGCCCCGACAGTATGCGGAAAGCGGGGAGATTGTGGCCGTGCTCATTCAGGAGGAAGAGGCTACTGTGAAGCGTTTTTTTCTGGGACCTGATTACATCGAGCTGCGTCCGGAAAACAAGAAATTTCAGCCAACCCGTTATCCCTTTTCCGATCTTCTGGTGCAGGGCAAGGTGGTGGGCGTGATTCGAAGTACATGGTCACAGGCATCACTTCTTCGCACGAGTGCTTCTGGGCGCAGAGATGAATTGTAGCGTTCAGGGGTATTCGTGCGAAGAGGCGGCCCCTGTACTGTTTACAAATTTTTCATTGTTATGTCTGGCTGATGAGTGAAGTTACGGAACAGAAAAGAGGAGTGGTGGAGAGAATGGGTGAACTGTGTCCTGTTCTGATAGGCACCAGTGGTTATTCCTATACCGAGTGGGTGGACAGCGGGTTTTATCCCCGGGGAACTCGGGCCCCGCAGATGCTGCCTCTCTACGCTGACTCCTTTCCCATAGTCGAGCTCAATTACACCTGGTACCAGATGATCCGGGCCGAAGCCATCAGCCGTATGATTGCCAAGGCCCCGGACACTTTTCTCTTTGCCGCCAAGCTGACCCGGACCCTTACCCATGAGCGGGAACGGGACTGGCGGCAGGAGTTGAAGTTGTACCGGGAAGGGATCAGGCCCCTGCAGAGACAACTTGCAGCCATCCTTATTCAGTTACCGCCGGATTTCGAGTGGACCCGAAACAATCGATCTTATCTGGCCCAACTTCTGGACGGGTTGCAGGGCTTTCCTCTGGCCGTGGAGTTTCGTCATATCTCCTGGGCCAAAGATTCTGTCTTTGCCGAATTGCAACGAAGGCAGGTAACTCTGGTGACTGTGGATGGACCGTCTCTGCCCGGCCTCTTCCCCTGCTTGGATATTGTCACCAACCCCTCTCTCTTTTTTGTCCGCTTCCATGGTCGTAATTGTCAGGGCTGGCAGTCCGGCAATATGCAGAAAAAATTTGACTATTCGTATTCCGCAGACGAATTGCAGGAATGGAATGGACGTTACCTCTCTTCCCTGCGTGCCCAGGCAGATAAGGGCGTGGTCTTTTTTAACAATCATGTTCGTGCCCAGGCACCGGGGAACGCCTCCCTGCTGAGAGAAATTCTGTAGCAGGAGTAAACGGAATGCAGGACCGATCCATCATTCATCTGAATGTCACCGATTTCGCGGTGGCCGTGGAACGGCTCCAAGACAGTTCCCTGAAGAGGATTCCCCTCATAGTGGCCCCGGAACAGGCGGCCAGGGCCCTGGTCTATGATATGAGTGAAGAGGCCTATGGGGATGGGGTACGTAAGGGGATGCGGCTGGACCTGGCACGTCGCTATTGCCGGCGAGCCCGGATTCTGATACCCAGGCCCGGGCTCTATCGCAAGGCTATGACAGCTTTGGTGGCCCAGGCCATTCATTACACACCCTTGCTGGAGCAGGGAGAGGAGGACGGGCATCTCTTTATGGATGTCACCGGCACTCATCGGCTCTTTGGTCCTGCCCCGGATATTGCCTGGCGCTTGCGTAAACAGGTGTTGAAGAAACTGGGCCTGGACCCGGTCTGGAGCCTGGCCTCCAATAAACTGGTGTCAAAAGTTGCCTCGAGGATGGCCCGGCCTCTGGGGGAGTACATCGTGGGCTCGGGTGAAGAGGCTGAATTCCTTGCCCCCTTACCATTGTCGCTGCTTCCCGGACTCAGTTCTCAGGAGGTCGGATTGTTGCGGGATTTTAATCTGGAACGTATCGGGCAGCTGGCGCAGTTGAGTCGGGAGCAGCTGGCGGTCCCTTTTCGGAGACGGGGCGAATATTTGTATGATGCCAGCCGGGGGCATGACAGGACACCTGTCATGCCTGGAGGGACAGGGGGCGGCGGCCAGTTCTGTCGTGAACATCATTTCGAGGGCGATGCTGCTGAAGACAGTGAGTTGCAAGGCGTTCTTACCTCTCTGGTCCATGAAATAGGCAGACAGCTGCGTCAGGAAGGAAAGGTCGGACAGCGGGTCGGCGTTCGCTTGACCTATAGCGATGGGAGAGATTCGGTGCGACAGGCAACACAGGCAGGGGGCACAGATAATGACTTTCTTCTCCGGCAGCTGGCCCTGACTGCCTTGAGCCGGGCTTGGCAGCGACGTGTCCGGATTCGCAGCTGTGTTCTGATTTGTGATCGTCTCCTGCCCCGTTCCCGACAGCAGACCCTCTTTGTCCTGCGTTCATGCCGGGAAGTGCAGCAGGAAAAGATACTGACTGCCATGGATGCGGTTCACGCCAGGTTCGGCAGCGGCAGTATCCGGCTGGGGCAGCTTTTTGAGGTGAAGAGGCGCTAGGCTGAAGCCTGAAGCAAAAGCAATACAATTGAAAGCATTCTGGCTTTTCAGAGAAGAAATAACCCCAATCCGGCTGGTAGTTGTTGCCGTTCCCCTTCAACCTTCAGCCTAATCAATATGTTCCCTCTTTCTCTTCACTCCTTTTATTCCCTGATGCAGGGCACGAGTTCTCCTGCCAGGCTCTGTCGTCTGGCCAAGGAGCTTGGCTATTCAGGGCTGGCCCTCACTGACAGCGACACCCTCTCCGGGCTCTGGCCCTTCCTTGCGGCCTGTAAGCAAGAGAATCTTCGTCCGTTGATAGGGGCAGAAGTGACTGATCCGGAAAGTGATAGCAGTGTTATTTGTCTGGTAAAGAATCCTGTCGGTTATGCCAATTTATGCAATTTGATAAGCAGAAGAAAAGGAAAAGGCGATTTCTCGCTGGCAAAGGAAGCCGGGAAGTATGGCGATGGTCTTCTTTTCCTGTCTCGGTCTTCTGCATTTCTGCAGAGCCTGCAAAAGGATGGGATGGATCTGGCTGCAGATCTGGGGAACAGGCCCACGGAGAAGGGCGGACGATTGCGGAAATGGGCAGGGGCGCGCAATATTCCTGCGGTGGCCACACCCTCTGCCGTCCTGGGCGAGGAGAAAGACAGGGATCTTTTTCTGCTCATGCAGGCAATCAGAACCAACAGCCGTCTGCAGCTGAAAACAGGAACGGCCGCATACGTCCCTGCCTGGCTGCAGGCTCCTGCCGTCTATCGGGAGCGCTTTGCGGTCTGGCCGGGAGTGGTGGCTGCCAGCGCTCAACTTGCCGACCGTTGCAGCTTTTCCGGCCCCAGTTTCGGAATTGTTATGCCTCCCTGGAAGGGAAAGGGCCAGGCTGTGACTGCGGCCCTGCGGCGGGCAGCTTATAAAGGGGCTTGTAAACGGTATGGTACCGATCTTTCCGAGGCCGTGGTGGAGCGGCTGGAGTATGAGCTGCGGGTTATCGATTCCATGGGCTTTTCTTCTTACTTCCTCGTGGTGCGGGATATTGTCCATCGTTCTCAGAGCAATGAGGAAAATTGCCGTTCTTCCCGTATCTGCGGGCGGGGCTCCGGCGCGGCCTCACTGGTGGCCTATTGTCTGGAAATTACAAATGTCTGTCCCCTGAAATATAATCTTTATTTCGAGCGGTTCCTGAACCCCGGTCGTCTTGATCCTCCGGATATTGATATCGATTTCGCCTGGGATGAGCGGGATGCTGTGCTCAATGAGGTCTTACAGGAGTATGGCAGCCATGCGGCCATGGTTTCCACCCATATCTGTTTTCAACCACGAATGGCCATACGGGAAACAGCCAAGGCCTTTGGTCTGCCTCCTGGAGAGATCTCCGGCTTAAGCAAACGCCTCTCCGGCTTGCAGGGGGCGCCCGGGGAGACACTGCTCTCCAGCCTGCAGAAACTGCCGACTCTGAAAGGACGGGAACTTGCTGCTCCCTGGCCGGAGATCTTTGCTCTGGCTTCCCGACTGATTGGTATCCCACGCCATATCTCTGTTCATCCCGGCGGCGTGGTTATTACTCCGAAACCGGTGACAGAGTATGTGCCGGTGGAATTTGCTGCCAAGGGAGTACCGGTGATGCAGTGGGACAAGGATGCGGCGGAAGCGGCAGGGCTGGTGAAGATCGATATTCTGGGCAATCGCAGTCTGGGGGTGATCCGGGACTGCATTGCAGCCATAGAGAACAGCGGTTGCAGTTTTGATGAGGAATACTGGCAGCCGGAAGAGGATTTCAAGACCGGGAAGACGGTGGCCGCAGGACAGACCATGGGCTGCTTTTATATTGAAAGTCCGGCCATGCGTCTGCTCCAGCAAAAGGCAGGCACAGGTGATTTTGAGCAGCTCGTCCTCCAGTCCTCCATTATTCGTCCGGCGGCCAATGACTTTGTGCGCGAGTATGTGCGCCGCCTGCACGGAGGCAGGTGGCAGCATCTCCATCCACGACTGGCCGATGTCCTTGATGAGACCTTCGGTCTCATGGTCTACCAGGAGGATGTGTCGCGGGTGGCGGTGGCTCTTGCCGGGTTCAGTCATGCCAGGGCAGACGGGCTGCGCAAGGTCCTTTCCAAGAAGGACAGGGAAATGCGCCTGAAAGATTATCAACAGGAGTTTGACAGTGGCTGCGCAACCCAGGGAGTGGATGCGGAAACGCGCAAGAAGTTGTGGCAGATGATGATGAGTTTTGACGGTTACTCCTTCTGCAAACCGCATTCTGCTTCATATGCCCGGGTTTCTTTTCAGGCTGCCTGGCTCAAGACCCACTATCCGGCAGAATTTATGGCCGCAGTGATTTCCAACCAGGGCGGCTATTATTCCACCTTCGCCTATGTCTCTGAAGCAAAACGCTTGGGCTTGTGTATTTTGCCTCCCTGTGTCAACGAGAGTGAAATTCGCTGGAAGGGCAGCAAAAAGAGTATCCGGGTGGGGTTGATGGCAGTAAAGGGTATATCAACAGATGTGATGGCGAGGATTCTCCAATGCAGGCAAAGGCAGTCTTTTTCTTCAGGCGTTGATTTCTGGCAGCGGGTTCAACCTGCAAAAGACGAGTCCAGGGCCTTGATTCAAGCAGGGGCTCTGGATGGGTTGATTGCAGACAGGAATCGGACCAGGCTTTTCTGGGAGCTATCCCAGTTTCACTGTCTTGCGAGGAGACAAAAGAGCAGCCCGCTGTTTGGCTTGCAGTTGCCTGGTGCTCCCTGTCTGCAGGCACTTGCCCCCGGAGAGTTGCTGCGCCGCGAATACCAGGTGCTCGGATTCCTCTGCAAGGGACATCCGCTTTTGCTTTGTGGCCCTAAACTGCAGGGACGAACCCGGGCATCTGAACTGGTACACTGCAAAGGCAAGCCGGTCGCATTGGCCGGATGGCTGCTCAGTGGCAAGCTGGTATCGACAAAGAGTGGGGAGGTTATGGAATTTCTGACTTTTGAAGATGAGACGGGGGTGGTGGAAACGACTTTTTTCCCTCGGGTGTATCGCCGGTATGCCCAGCAGCTTTTTTCAGATTGTCCTTATATGCTGTGGGGGCGGGTGGAAGAAGAGTATGGAGCTATAACTTTGACTGTGGAGAGATTGCGGAGGTTATGATCTGCGCGTCCTCACATGATGCATCGCATCTTTGTCCAAGGCAGGATACATGAGAGGCATATACGCTGAAGGTGGAGTGCTTCTCAAGGTATGGGACAACGCTAGAGTTCAGCCACCATCTCTGTGTCTTTCGTAAGGGTGTCAAGCTCATCGGACATGGCGATCTGTTTTTTGAAACCGTATTCGACTAACCGTTTGATGTCCGCCCACATGGTTTCACTGCCCATGATGGCCACAATAATTTCGTTTTTTCCCCTTTTGAATTTACCCACATAGGTTTGCCTGGCTGCATTGGTGTAGCCGGTTTTGCCGCCCAGAGTTCCCTCGACCTGCCAGAGGGCTTTATTGTGGTTACGCAGGAGCTGGCCGTCGGTGGTACGGGCCTTGACTCTTTTCATCCTCTCGGAGAATTCCTCATCATTCATGGCATGACGAAAGATGGTGGCCAGATCACGTGCTGTGCTTGTCTGTCCTTTTGCTGTGAGTCCTGTTGCGGTTTTGCACACAGTATGCTGGGCTCCCCAGAGCTTGGCCCGCAGGGTCATCATCTCAGCAAATTGTTTTTCGTCGCCTGCTATTTTTTCAGCCAGGGCAACGCTGGCATCATTGGCGGAGGCCAGGAGAACGGCATTGATCAGATCGTCTGCCTTATATACCTTGCGCTGGTCCAGGTAGATCTTGGAGCGGGGTTGTCGTGCTGCCTTACGACTCACCGAGACACTTTCACTGTCGGCCAGCGATTTAATGGCTATCATGCCGGTCAAGATCTTGATGGTGGAGGCAGGCTGGCGAGGTGAGTTCGGATTTCTGGCAAACAGGGTTTTGCCGGTTTTGGCATCAATGATAATGGCACATCTGGAAGAAATCTTTTGTTCCAGTCTGCTGGTCGTCGCTGCGGTGACAACAGGATTAGTTTTGGATTTTGTTTCTGTGATATCGTAGGCCGTTCCAAGAATAACAGGGGACGATTCGACAGAACTCACTGTCTGTGCAATAATTGTACTCTTTTCAGTTGTTATGGGAACAGTTTCTTCTGTCTGCCATTTGGTGATGTTGTCAAGGACAGGGAGTGTGGAGCTGAAGAGGTTCGTAGAGAAAAAAACGAAGGTAAAGAAAAGGAGCAGTGAAAAGATATGGGAAAGGTATCGTGTGCACATAGAAACTAACGTTTAGTTGAATGCATTGATGGCCTCTATTTCACCTCAACATCTTAAGGTGAAATACGTCCATAATGAACTGTTGCTTAGTGTAATTACTATATTGTCCGTATTTTTCTGTCAAGGCAAAATAGGTATCTTGTCGAAAGAAAGCCGTTTTTTTGTAACAGTAGGAGGTCATTTTGTTCTTAATTGACCAAAAACCCACTTTTATGTACTATGCACCCCAAAAAATCAGGTTCTTTATGATTGCTATCCCCGATATCCATGTTATCGCTGGTGGAGAGAAAACGTCGAAAGCTGCCGCAACAGCCGAACGCCACCCTCCTTCTCCTGGCCACAATCTTTTCTAAGAGGTGTTTAATGCCGGATTCGAATGATGTACGGATGACCCTGAACTACATTCTTGATACCAGTCTTGATCGTTACCCGGATCAGCCTGCCATTGGCATGGCTGGCGAAACCCCTTTGACCTATCGCGAGTTTTATAATCGAATCACAGCCCTGGCTGTTCGTCTTGCGCGAGAAGGGGTGAAGAAGGGTGATCATGTTGCGATTCTGGCAGAGAATTCTCACAACTGGGGAACCGCCTATTTTGCCATTATTCGCCTAGGGGCAATCGGAGTACCTATTCTTCCTGACCTTCCGGAAGCTGATGTTCACCATATACTTAATGAAATGGAGGCCCCTGTCCTTTTTATCACTCAGCGTCAGATAGAAAAAATCTATGAGTTGAATAAAAAAAAGTTGCGGCAGATCATTACTCTTGATGACTCTGAAGGAGCTCCTGGGGTTGTCGATGTCATTACCTTTTCCACCTATCTGGAGGAGGCGCTGGTCATGAAGGAAGATCTGGAGGCTGGTGTGGGAGTATGCTTTCCAGAGGTGGGGGAGGATGATCTCGCTTCTATTCTATACACCTCCGGGACTTCCGGATATTCCAAGGCTGTAATGCTCAGCCATAAGAATCTGACGGCCAATGCCTATTCCGCAGCCGCTATGATTCCGATAGAAAGTGGTGCGGTGTTTCTCTCGGTTCTGCCCATGTCCCACACCTATGAATTTACACTGGGATTCATCCTGCCCCTGATCAAGGGCTGTAAGATTGCCTATGCCGGAAAGAGCCCGACTCCGGCCATTCTCCAGAAGCTCTGTAACTACGAGAAACCAAAGGTGATGTTTGCGGTACCCCTGATTATGGAAAAAATTTATAAGAAACGGGTCCTGCCTCAGATTGAAAAGAGCCGCCTGCTTTCTTTGCTCTGTCGGTTTTCTTTTGGCCGAAAGTTTGTGTACCGGAAGATTGGGGCTAAGCTTGTAGCATTTTTCGGTGGCGATCTTGAGCTGATGGGGATCGGCGGAGCTGCCCTGAATCCTGAGGTAGAGAAATTTTTAAAAGAGGCAGGATTTCCATATCTTATAGGATATGGTCTCACTGAGTCAGCACCGATTTTGTCAGGGGGCCCTCCCGGGGATTCTACTATTGTCGTGGGTTCAGCAGGAAAACCCTTCCCCGGAGTAGAAATCAAGATAGTTAACCCTGATCCAGAGACCGGGATTGGAGAGATTTATGGTTGCGGACCTAACATTATGCAGGGCTACCATAACGATCCTGCTGCCACGGCAGAGGTGCTTCTCGAAGGTGGTTGGCTGGCCACCGGTGATTTGGGCTATCTGGATGAATTCGGAAATCTCCATATTCGCGGGCGTTCCAAGAATGTTATTGTCATGTCTAACGGTGAGAATGTCTACCCTGAACCCATTGAGCATAAGCTGAACGCCTATCCATGGGTGGTGGAGGCCCTGGTCGTGGAAAATAATGGCAAGCTTGACGGCTGGATTTATCCAGATTATGAGCTTATCGACGAGCAGACACTGGGGCAGTCCAGGGTCGAGAGTCGTGAGTATATAAATTCTCTGATTGCTGATATGCGCAGGGAGGTGAATGAACAACTGTCGACAGCGTCACGTCTGGCACGAATAGTAGAAAGGCGGGAGCCCTTCATCAAGACGGCGACTCATAAAATCAAGCGCTATCTCTATAATGGCGGTGTCATGATGCCATAGTGGAGAGTTTTTTATAGGAAAGAGAAAGAGGAAGAGCTGTCAGTCTGCAACATGGGGTCTGGCTGGGTAACTATTCAATTTTTTAAAGGAAAAGAGAGAGAAACATGAAAAAGAAGATTTCTGTGTTGGCCTTGAGCTCCATTTTGATCACTGGATCTGCCTGGGCTGCAGCGTATCGTATTCCTGAGCAATCTGTTGATTCCGTTGCCAAAGCCGGGGCCAACATCGCCTCGTCCATGGGTGCTGATGCCAGTTATTATAACCCAGCCAACATGTCCTGGGTGAAGAAGGATGCCTGGCAGTTTGAGGGTGCTCTGACCTATATTAATCTGCCAGCGATCACCTATACGGATAATCGTACGCCCCTCTATAATGGTGAATCAGAAACTGAGCATTTTCTCCTGCCCACCGTCTTTCTTGTTTCTCCGGACATGAATAATTTTCGTTTCGGTTTTTCCGTCACAGCCCCGGACGGACTGGCCAAGCGCTGGACCCAGCCTTTTCCCCGGAGCTATGCCCAGGAGTACAGCCTCAAGGTTTTTGATATCAATCCCACTGTTTCCTACCAGGTCGGGGATATGCTCTCCATGGCCGGTGGTGTCCGTATGCTCTACGCTTCAGCGAAGCTGAGCAGTTACGCGGTACAGCCTGACACGGGAATCGCTGCCAATATGGCCATGGATGGTGACACCGTTGAGTGGGGCTGGAATCTGGCTGCTTCTCTTCGTCCCATGGATAACATGAATCTGTCTGTAACCTATCGTTCCAATGTCGATCTGGATCTTGATGGGGATGTGAATATGGGTACCAATTATCCCCAGCCCTACGTCATGAACACCGGCGGCAGCGTTTCTGTTCCGGCTCCCGCCGTTCTCAGTATTTCCATGGCCTACACCATTGACAAGGCCACTGTCGATTTGACCTGGGACAGGACCTACTGGTCAGAGTATGAGAATATTACCTTTACATTCGATAGCCCTGTCACCCATCCCGTGCTTGCTCGTGTGAATCAGCCTATTCCCAAAAACTGGGAAGACAGTGATTCTTATCGAATAGGTCTTAGTTATGAACTGAACCCGACCTGGACCCTGATGGCAGGTTTTGCCTACGATGAAACTGCTGTACCAGACGCTACCCTTGGTTTTGAGCTGCCTGACAGTGATTCTTTCCTCTATTCTATCGGAGCCCGTTACCGGGTGAATGAGCGGATGGAGCTGGGAGTGGCATACCTCTATGACTATAAAACCAGCCGCAGTGTCAGCAATGACACGATAAACGGTACCTTTACCGATGCCTCCGCCCATCTGTTGAGCTTTGGTCTGAGCTACGATTTTTAAAAGAGGTCGTTTGCAGCACTAATATAGTGAAAGCCCCCTGTCGACTTGCTGTCCGCAGGGGGCTTTTGTTTTTCTGTAAATTGCAGATACAGAAGTGAATTTTGTATAGGTATTACCTATCTTCCTGAGCAGATGCAGCGTCTTCCTCTCATTTTGCCGTACTGAATCTTATTTACAAGGTAAGAATAACAGGATACAAAAGAAAAGAGACCCCTGATGTTTTTTTATATGAACGAGAACAAAAGGAATTTCTTTCATGGATTTCAATTCTTTCTTTTCCCCCGCGAATTTTGCTGCAATTCGGCAGCATCTGTTTGTTACCAGCGCCATTGATGAAGATGCGGTAAGAAAAACCGGTCTGATGTATGGCATTGTCTCGATCGGTATCTTTTTTCTCAGCCTACTTGGCGTTGTGGCCGTCATGCAGGGGGGGCTGGTGCTCGCTGTACTTGATTTCCTGGTTGCTCTTATCCTCATCGGCATTATTTTTTTCTTACGGATCAAGGGATATCTTATCTTTTGCATCTACACAGGCCTCGCTGTCATGTACTGCCTGTATCTCTATCTCTTCATTGACGGCGGCATTTCCGGAACTGCTTTTCTCTGGAGCTACACCTTTCCTCTCTTTGCCTTTTTCCTGCTTGGCAGCAGAAAAGGACTGTTGGTTTCACTTGTCTTTTTTCTGTCCTGCCTTGCTGTTATGGTTGTAGATCTCAACTCGTCAATGATCAACCTCTACGGTGAGGACCTTGTCCTGCGTTTCATACCCTCCTTTGCGGTGGTTATGCTTTTTGCTCTTGTCTATGAAAAATTCCGGGAAAATTCGCAGCGGGCCCTGATTGAATCAAGTAATAACCTGGAGAGAAAAGTTGTCGAACGTACCGAGGAACTGCGAATTAATGAGGCCCGTTACCGGACACTCTACGACTGTGCGGGTGACGGAATCAGCATTATCAATATTGAAGGACGGTACTTAAGTGCCAATAAACAATTCTGCAATCGGCTGGGTTACAGTGAAGAGGATCTCAAAGCCAGAACAATCAGAGATATTTATCAGGATGGCCTGACGAGAACAGCCAGTGCCATGCTGCAAGAGGTTTTAAGGAGTGGTTCTGTCCAATTCGAGTCGGCCCAGAGGACCCGTTCCGGTGAGCTGCTCTCGGTGGAGGTACGGGCGCAGCGCATCGTCTTGGACAATGAGGTCGCGATTCTTTGCTTATGTCATGATATAGGGGAACGAAAAAAACAGGAACAAGAGAAAAAAATCCTGCAGGAACAATTGTTTCGTGCTTCTAAGATGGAGGCCATCGGCCTTATGGCGGGTGGTGTAGCCCATGATCTGAACAATATCCTCACTGGTATCACAGGGTATCCGGAGCTCCTCCTCTTGCAGTTGCCTGAAGACAGTGAACTGCGCAAACCCATCGAAGAGATCAAAAAATCAGGAGAGAGGGCCGCAGCCGTAGTTGCCGATCTGCTCACTGTGGCCCGTGGTGTGGCCAGTGTCAGGACAGCTGCCAGCTTGAAGACCCTGGTTACGGAATATCTTGATTCTCCAGAGCATCATCACCTGTGTTCCTTATGTCCACAGGTCATGTGCTACCATACGCTTGCTGATGATCTGCCGGACATCTCCTGTTCACCGATTCATATCAAAAAGTGTATCATGAACCTGGTAATAAATGCCGCTGAAGCCATAGGTGACTCAGGGAGCATAATTCTCAAGACTTCAAGTATTGTTCCGGACATGCAGTGGGCCAGAGAAAACGAGCTGGAGCAGAAGGAGTATGTGATCCTCACCGTAACGGACACAGGACCAGGCATTTCCAAGGAGAGTGTTGAACATATTTTTGAACCGTTTTATACGAAGAAGGTTATGGGGAGAAGCGGTACCGGTCTTGGTTTGACAGTAGTCTGGAATACTATGAAGGATCATGGCGGAAAAATATTCGTAGAAAGCAGTAACAGGGGGACATGTTTCCAGCTCTATTTTCCAGTGAGTAAAGAAAAAGAAGTCATTCAGATAGAGACCGAAAAAACAGAAAAGATCATCGGTAATGGTGAGCATATTCTGATTGTGGATGACGAACCGCAAGTGCGGGATATTGCCGGTCAGATGCTGCAATCCCAGGGCTACAAAGTTGATTCTGTCCGATCTGGTGAGTTGGCTGTTGAATTTGTAAGGAAAAAATCGGTTGATTTAATCGTGATAGATATGCTGATGGAACCGGGTATGAGCGGGCGTCGAACATATGAAGAGATAATTGAGCTGTATCCCGACCAGAAAGCAATAATTGCCAGTGGCTTTTCTGAGAATGCTGATGTCCAGATGACTCTCCAACTTGGGGCTGGGGGGTTTATAAAAAAACCTTACTCAATGACTCAACTCGGTCTGGCGGTCAAGGAAGCGTTACAGGGTTGAGTAGATATTATTAAAAGAGTTCGTTACGTTGTAGCAACACAAAGCTCTTTGTTGACTCTTGTCAGCGGGAGCTTTTGTTTTTTTGCAGCGCAATCAGCAGCTGTAACTTTCATAACAGGATATTCCTGGCAAATGAGATTACCGGCAGAATCATCTTTGATAGAAGTCCGGAAAAGGCGAGGACGAGGATGATAATAAAGCCGTAACGTTCCACAGAGGCATAGGAGCGGGCCATGTCCGGGGGCAGTATGCCTGCCAGGATTCGGCTCCCATCCAGAGGCGGAATGGGAAGAAAGTTAAAGATGCAAAGAACCAGGTTGATCCAGACAGAGGCCATCAGAACCTGGTTCAGGGGGACAAGAATGGCTTCGGCCAGCTGCGAATAGGGGATGTTTGCTGCAATGAACCAGACAATTTTTGTGGCCAGGGCGCTGATAACGGCCAGTACCAGATTTACCGCCGGTCCTGCCAGTGCCACCCAGAGCATATCTTTGCGTGGGTTGCGAAAATAGGCTGGATTTACCGGGACAGGTTTTGCCCAGCCTATCTTAATGATGAAGAAGGCCAGGGTGCCGAGGGGATCCAGGTGTTTCAAGGGGTTCAGGGTCAGTCTGCCCAGATTTTTGGCCGTGGGGTCTCCAAGGCGGTAGGCAACATATCCGTGGGCGAATTCATGGACTGTGAGTGCCAGGAGAAGCGGAGGGGCCAGGATGATGAGTTGGAGGATAAAATCATTCATTATATAATAGGGATGTTATAGGTTGTTAGAGGCAAGTGATTGTTTGGCTGCACTCGCACAAACAATCTGAAAACACAAACAAACGTAAGCACTGGTGTATGAAGATGCAAGGGCATGAATCCTGCCATAACAGTGCAATCTCCGCAGTTGCAACATGAAATAATCTGTAAGCAGCTCGTGTCCGGCTTTTTCCACCTGCCAAAAAGGTGCTCTTGCATTCCGTCACCAGCGATGATAGTTGTTACATTGGTAAGGTTGAATATTCCCTTCACACTAAGAAGCCATGTCAACAAGTCGCAACACTAACATCTTTTTGCTGCTCCTGATCGTTGTGTCCGTTGGTCTGCTCCATACCTTTACTCCAACTGATAAACTTTTTCTGCATGATTTTTACCGCAGGGTCAGCTATTTCCCCATTGTTGTCGCAGCCATACTCTACGGAGTCCGCGGCGGACTGTTCCTGGCTGTCTGTACTTCCCTGGCCTTTATCCCCCATCTTCGTCACTTCTATCATCTGGGCCCTGGCGCGTATCTGGCTGAACTTCCCGAGGTTCTCCTTTATTTCGGTGCTGGAATCGTTCCCGGGGTTATGGCCGGTCGTGAAAAGCAGCTGCGAATCAAGTATCAAGAACTCTCCCGGCAACTTGAACGCTCCTACAAAAAGCTTCATGCACAGACATGTACATTGGTGGAGGCTGAAGAACAGCTGCATGCCAGCCAGAAACTCTCCGCCCTGGGCGAGCTTTCTGCTTCCCTGGCCCATGAGGTAAAAAACCCCCTTGCTTCAATCAGGGGAGCCGTGGAAATCCTGGCCGATGATTTTCCCCCGAGCCATCCCAAACATGAGTTTGCTGAAATTTTGCTTAAGGAAACGAAGCGGCTGTCGTCGACAGTGGAAGAGGTTCTTCGTTTTTCAAGAAATCAAAGACCAGAGCTGGAAAGGCCAAGCCTCGAAGCACTGCCGCTGGTTCTTAAGCGGGTGAGCAGACTGTTGGATCATAAGTTTCGCGACAAAAATATCGTACTGAAGATGAAACTCTCAAGCCAGACGGATCCTGTCCTGATTGCCGGAGATAAGATGGCCCAGGTTTTTATCAACCTGTTGCTCAACAGCTGTGATGTCTTGGACAGAAATGGCATAATTGAGGTGGAAAGCAGACAGGTTGGTGCACAGGTACAGGTCATCTTTTCGGATAACGGACCAGGCATTGCGGAAGCGGATCGTAAAAAAATATTCACTCCGTTTTATTCCACCCGTAAAGATGGAACCGGTTTAGGGCTGGCCATCTCCAGTCGTATTGTTGAGAGTTATGGTGGTACGATTACAGTGAGCAGCCCGGTTCATGGCAGTGGCGCCGTCTTTACTGTTTCTCTGCCAATGCTGCAAGAAGGTGTTCAATGAAGACTGTCTTGCTGATTGATGACGATGCCAGTTTGCGGCGGGTAACAGAGTATAACCTGAGTCAGGGAGGATTTACCGTGGTCGCCGCATCTTCCGGCCAGGAGGGGCTTGATCTCTTCAGTAAGGTTCAGCCGGATATTGTGGTTACCGATGTCCAATTGGGAGATGTGGACGGTTTGGAAGTCCTGAAACAGATCAAGGAGAAAAAACCTGATATACCGGTGATCATCATCACCGCTTTCGGTTCCATCGAACTTGCAGTCCGGGCGATGCATCTGGGTGCATTTACCTTTATTGCCAAACCGTTTGATCGTGACGCGCTGAGGCTTTCCTGTGTCAAAGCCCTGGAGATGAATAAGCTGCACCGCCGCACCCGCAACCTGACTGAGGAAATCAACAGACTTACTGGTGCGGCCGGTATGGAAACGGTCAACACGGCCATGGCCGAACTGCTGCAGACAGCCTTGAAGGTGGCCGAATCAACGGCTACCGTTCTCATCACCGGTGAGTCGGGAACAGGAAAAGAGGTACTGGCCCGGCTCATCCACCGGCACAGCCCTCGCCGCAAAGAACCTTTTATTGGAGTGAACTGTGCCGCCATTCCCCAAAATCTCATTGAATCAGAACTGTTCGGTCATGTAAAGGGGGCATTTACCGGTGCCATAAAAGATCATCAGGGTCGATTCCAGCGGGCCGATGGAGGGACGCTCTTTCTCGATGAAATCGGTGAGCTGCAACTGGAGATGCAGGTCAAGTTCCTGCGGGTTCTGCAGGAAAAAAAGGTGGAACTGGTGGGTGGCCAGCAGGAGGAAGAGGTGGATGTTCGTATTATTGCCGCCAGCAACCGCAACTTGCAGGATGCCATCGGCAAGGGAGCTTTTCGCGAAGACCTGTATTACCGCTTGTCGGTGATTCCCCTGCACCTGCCGCCTCTCAGAGAGCGCAAGGACGATATCCCTGCCCTGGTCTCTCATTTTTTAAAAAAACATGATGCCCCGCCTGAAGTTTCATTCAGTCCTGAAGGCTTGCGCAAACTGCAGGGCTATGATTGGCCCGGCAATATCAGAGAGCTGCAGAATGTGGTGGAGCGCAGTATTATTCTTCGATCAGGACCGGAAATCAGCGCTCAGGACATTCTGCTTCCCGAAAGTGGGAAACAGAGCTCAACCGGTATATTTCAGCTGCCGTCCGGTGGTATCTCCCTGGAGGAGGTGGAAAAGTCCCTTATCGAACAGGCCCTGTCCCAAGCAGATGGAAATCGCTCCCAGGCCGCACGACTTCTGCAGATCCCCCGCCATGTCCTGATTTATCGCTTGGAAAAATTTGCTATAGCTCAATAATCCCCAAAGTAGAGAATATTCTTTATTGCAGTGGAGAATATTCTCCACTTTTCCTCAGTCACTTGTTCGTCCATCTTCCTCTCCTGTGTTGTTTTGTTCTTTATGTTCAGTATGTTGTCTTGTTGGATGTCTGTTTTTGAATTGTCGGCACAGTAAATGCTTTAGCTAAAGAAGAAATAAAAAACTACCTCTGTAACGGGTGCGAGTCCTATGATACCTATCGAAAAAATGAAAAAGATACAAATCGTCTCCTTGGCGCTGATTCTTGTTTTCGTCACAGCAGGTTTCTCTCTGGCCGACGGATCAGTTACCCTGAGCAGTTATCTGGAGCAGGCTCTGGAGGGCAATGATACCCTGTTGCAAGCCAGGGCTGAATTCCGAGCAAGTACGGAAAAGGTTCGGCAGGCAGGAGTATTGCCGGATCCTAAACTTGCTGTAAATTATTATCTGGTACCGGTGGAGACCAGGACCGGCCCTCAGAATGGATCGGTCAGTCTCAGTCAATCTTTCCCCTGGTTCAATAAACGTTCTCTGTTGCGCGAACTGAGTGACTATGATGCGACTATTGTCGGGGCACGGCTGGCTGCGGTTGAACTCGATGTGGCCAGACAGGTGAAAGAAGCCTATATCGAATATGGATTTCTTGGCAGATCACAACAGACGGTCGCTGACAATCTTGAATTGTTGCGATATCTCGAAGGCGTTGCCCGCAGCCGCTATGCTGGCGGCAAGGCCACCTACTTTGATGTCTTGAAAATTCAGATAGAACTTTCCAAATCTGAAGAGCAAGGTCACTCTCTTGCTGATCAGGCCGGTCCGCTCCGTATTAATATCAACAATCTTCTTGGCAGTGAGTCTGAGCGAAGTCGTGCCATGCCAAGCACTCTGCCTCACGTTGTGCTGGTCAGGGATGAAGAAGAAATCCTCTCCCTTGGTCTGACTAATGCCCCGTTACTCCACGAGGCGCAGCAGCGTGTTGCCCAGGCCAGAAAAGGGAAAGAGCTTGCAGAAAAGGATTTTTATCCGGATTTTAATGTTTCCCTGAAAACCATTTTTACCGGTTCCGCGGAATTCGGGAGTCCGTCAGACAGTGGACGAGATCCTATTATAGCGGGTTTGACAGTTAATCTTCCCATCTTCCGTGATTCGCGGCATGGCAGGGTTGCTGAAAAAGAAGCAGTTATCAGCTCAACACAATCTTCCCAGCAGCAGCAAATTCGAAAGCTCACCATCGAGATAGAAAAAGAACTGTACGCCTATCGCGAAGCTCAGCGCAGGATAGCCTTATACAGAGATGATCTGCTGCCCAAGGTGAAACAACAGCTGGAGGTGGCTATTAATGGTTTTCAGAGTGGCCAGTCATCTATCCTGGAACTCATTGATGCGGAAAAAAATCTGCTTGATTTCAAGCTTGCAGAAGGTCGGGCTGTTGCCGATCGTGCCCTGGCTGTTGCCCGATTGGAATCCAGGACCGGTATGACCCTGGCTGATTGGGAAAGTGAAGTATCGGAAATGAAAAATAAGTGAGGGGCCGGCGATTGTGTTGCCTGTTACCTGTATACAACATCATAACAAAGGAGATTTTATTATGCAGACCTTGAAAAAATATAGTTTTACCAGCATCTTTTCCATTTTTCTGTTGCTCTCTGTGGCTGGCAGCGCCTTTGCCGCTGCCCAGACGACCTGTCCGGTTATGGGCGGTACCATCGTCAATAAAGAGCTGTATGCCGATTATAAAGGTGAGCGGGTCTACTTCTGCTGCGCGGCTTGCCCGTCACAGTTTGCCAAAGATCCGCAGAAATATATCAACAAGATGAAGGAAATGGGTCAGGAACCTGAAAAGATCGATACTAATAAATAGAGGCATAACCATGCAGGTTGCATCATTACGTTTATTTTCTGTGTTTACCATTCTGCTCCTGTTGTCCACAGGTGCAGGGGGGGCTGTAGCCGCCGAGGCCGTGCAGGGTCATCAGCACGACT
The DNA here is from genome assembly GCA_018820855.1 of Pseudomonadota bacterium. Lineage (GTDB taxonomy): Bacteria > Desulfobacterota > Desulfobulbia > Desulfobulbales > Desulfocapsaceae > Desulfocapsa. The sequence continues at coordinate 19,836 of JAHJNL010000095.1, forward strand.
CTGCGCAGGAATCGGCTGAAAGTACAGCAGAAACGGTGTGGACCTGTTCCATGCATCCGCAGATTCAACTGCCGGAATCTGGTCAATGTCCCATCTGCTTTATGGATCTCATCCAGATTATAAAAGAAAGTGGTGTGGATAGACAGAGCCTGCGGCAGATAACGTTTGACGATCGGGCGCAGAAACTGGCCCAGGTCGAGGTGCAGCCTGTGATTCGCGGCAAAGCAGCCATAGAGGTTCGTATGGTTGGCAAGATAGACTACGATGAGACGCGGGTGGCTGCCATTTCCTCTTGGGTAAATGGGCGTATTGACAAGCTTTATGTGGACTACACCGGTGCTTATGTGCGACGCGGACAGGCCATGGCCGAAGTCTACAGTCCGGAACTTGTTACCGCTCAGGCAGAACTCATTCAGGCATATTCTGCCTTGAAGCGGACAGAGCAGTCGGCCAATGAGATTATCAGAAAAACAGCAGGACGTACCTTGGAGGCCAGCAGGGAAAAACTGCGGCTGCTGGGCCTTGGTGATGCACAGCTGAGGGCTATTGAAAAGCAGGGGGAACCCACTGATCATATCACTCTGACTGCGCCCCTGAGCGGTATTGTCATAAAAAAAGACGTCAATGAAGGTATGTATGTGAAGACCGGCAGCCCCATTTATACTGTGGCCGATCTTGATCAGGTGTGGGTTGTTCTGGAAGCCTATGAGTCGGATATCCGGGCCATTGCTTTGGGGCAGCAGGTGCATTTCACCGTGGAATCCTATCCGGGTACCGCTTTTCAGGGCGAGGTCGCCTATATAGATCCGTTGGTAAATAATAAAACTCGAACCGTACGGATTCGCCTCAACGTTGCCAATACAGGGGCAAAGCTCAAGCCGGGCATGTTCGTCCGGGCAACGTCTTCCAGCATGGTTGCAAAGGATCCGGGAGATGGCTTTCTGCTCATTCCGGCTTCGGCTCCTCTGGTCACCGGCAAACGTGCTCTGGTCTATGTTCAGACACCAAAGCAGGCGGGAGTCTATGTGGGCCGGGAGATAATTCTGGGGCAGCGCCGGGGTGATTTCTATCAGGTAAACAGCGGCCTAGAGGAAGGGGAACTGGTGGTCACCCGGGGTAATTTTAAGATTGATTCGGCCATTCAACTCCAGGGCCGTCCCTCTCTGATGAACCCTTACCGGGAGGAAGTGACAGGCCAGGACAACTCCCTGCCGTTACTTTTTGTTTCCAGGCTTGATCTGCTCAACCACAGCTTTGCCGAGCTTTCAAAGGCGGTTCATGAAACCGATGTCGGCCAGCAGAAAGTGACACTGGCACATTTTTCTGAGAGTCTCAATGGAATCAAGGCAGATAATCTTAGCAAAGAAGCCCTGTTGAGCTGGCAGGAGTTGTCCATGCTGCTTCGCAGTGATCTCATATTGCTGCAGGAAGCCGAAGGAGCTCGTGAAACCAAACAGCTGTACATTGCCATGGCCGAACATTTTCACCAGCTGCGGAACCGTTTTTCCTTGAATGACGTAGCCGCTACCCGTCTCGGTTCAGCAGAACTCAGGGAAAAAATAACTCTTTTGCTTACTCGTTATCTCGCTCTGCAGCAGAATCTGGCCGCAGATAAGCTTGAAGCTGCCCGTGTGGACAGCGTATCCCTTCGTCCTCTGGCAGACGCTGTGATTGCCCAGCTTAAGGAGACAGGGCTAGACCAGGCAAATCGTTCTGTGAGCCGTTTGGAAAGGGATATCCGTCTCCTTACTGCGGCAGAGACCCTGGCTGAAATCCGGGCATCTTTTTATCCCTTGAGCCAGACTCTGGCCCAGATCGTGGAAACATTCGGCAGTAAAGACGGTGTGCCGATCTTCGTCCAGTTCTGTCCCATGGCCTTTGACAACAAGGGTGCCACCTGGCTGGCAGCTTCGGAAGAGATCAACAACCCTTACTTCGGTGTCATGATGCTGCGCTGCGGTGAGGTACGCCAACAGATAACCCGGTAGAACACTGGTAAACTTTTATAGAATAGAATGGTAGAGAAGTGTTTTTCACCTTTGGTTGACCTATTACTCCGAACAATGAGATCATGACAAACTCCAGCCAACAGCTGCCTCCGGCAACATCATTTATCGGCGCCATCATTCGTTTCTGCCTGCTGAACAAGGTGATTATCGCCTTGCTTTTATTGGTAGTCATCGGTTGGGGTGTTGTGGTCGCACCATTTGACCTCTCCGTCGGTGGATTGCCGCGTAACCCGGTTCCCGTGGATGCCATTCCCGATATCGGGGAAAATCAGCAGATAGTGTTCACCAAGTGGCCTGGGCGCTCCCCCCAGGACGTGGAAGACCAGGTGTCCTATCCGCTCACCGTTGCTCTGCTTGGTCTGCCCGGGGTCAAAACTGTGCGCAGCTACTCCATGTTTGGCTTTTCCTCCATTTATGTCATCTTTGATGACACCGTCGAATTTTACTGGTCCAGGTCACGATTGTTGGAAAAACTGGCCAGTCTTCCCCAAGAGACTCTGCCGGAGAACGTCAGGCCAACGCTGGGACCGGATGCCACCGGTCTGGGGCAGATTTTCTGGTATACCCTGGAAGGTCGCGATCCTGAAGGGAACCCTGCCGGAGGCTGGGACCTGGCTGAGCTCCGCTCTACCCAGGACTGGTATGTCCGCTATGCTTTGATGGGAGTTGCAGGTATTTCAGAGGTTGCCTCGGTGGGTGGCTTTGTCAAGGAGTATCAGATTGATGTTGATCCGGATGCCATGCATGACAAGGGGGTGAGTCTGGCAGAGGTCTTTGCTGCGGTCAAACAGTCTAATATCGATGTCGGCGCGCGCACCATCGAGATCAACCGGGTCGAATACGTGATCCGCGGAATCGGTTTTGTGAAAAGTCTGGGTGATCTGGAAAAGGCAGTAATCAAGGCCGTGAACAATGTTCCCATCCGTGTGTCCGACGTGGCCACCGTGACCCTTGGCCCTGCTCTCAGGCGGGGAGTACTGGATAAGGCCGGGGCCGAGACCGTAGGTGGTGTAGCCGTGGTCCGTTTCGGAGACAATCCTCTGGCTGCCATTGAACGAATAAAAGAGAAGATCAGGGAGATCAGTCCCGGTCTGCCGAGCAAGACCTTGGCTGACGGAACAGTGAGCAAGGTGACCATTGTTCCCTTTTATGACCGTTCCGGCCTGATTTATGAAACCCTGGGTACCCTGAAAACAGCTCTTGGTCAGGAGATCCTGATCACCATCATTGTCGTACTGGTGATGGTCATGCACTTTAAAAGTTCCTTCCTGGTCTCTGCCCTGCTGCCGCTGGCCGTGTTGATGGCTTTTATCGGCATGAAGGTTTTTGGCGTGGATGCCAACGTTGTTGCCCTGTCCGGAATCGCCATTGCCATTGGTACCATTGTCGACATGGGTATTATCATCTGTGAAAATATCCTGACAAAACTCGATGAGTCCCCTCCGGAAGAGTCCACACTGTTTGTCATTTACCAGGCTGCCACAGAAGTCGGCAGCGCAGTACTGACGGCTGTAGCCACTACTATTGTCAGTTTCCTGCCGATCTTTACCATGCAGGCAGCTGAGGGAAAATTGTTCAAACCCCTGGCCTACACCAAGACCTTTGCCTTGATCGCCTCGGTGGTCATCGCTCTTACGGTTTTGCCGCCATTGGCCCATCTGTTGTTTTCCAGGGTAAAAAAAGTGAAAAGGCCGGGCGTCATTCAGTTTGTCCTGCCCCTGCTGCTCATTGTTGCCGGTCTGTTTCTGGCCTGGAAGGTGCATAGCCTTGCTCTGATTCTGGTTGGTTTGGGAATATATCGTTTGCTTCTCAAATGGTTGCCGGGATCTGTTCTGCATGTCCTTGGTCGGATGGAAAATTTCCTTGCCATTCTCCTTGTCACTTTGCTCCTGGCCTATACCTGGCAGCCGCTGGGTGTGGAAAAAGGTACCTTTGTTAATATTCTTTTTGTTGTTCTGATGCTTGGCGGAGTGCTGGGATTTCTGCAGCTGTTTCAGCATTTTTATCAGCGTCTGCTCGGCTGGTGTCTGCAACACAAAATGCTCTTTCTGCTTCTGCCCCTGTTTGTCATCCTGGGTGGAGCCATGGTCTGGCTCGGTGTGCCGCGGCTCACTGGCTGGTTGCCTGATGCCATTCGTCAGAGTAGTCCCCTGGTGCGCCTGACTCATAGCTTTCCGGGGCTGGGCAAGGAGTTCATGCCGCCTCTCGATGAAGGCTCTTTTCTTTTCATGCCCACCACCATGCCGCATGCGGGTCTCTCGGAGGTGCAGGAAGTACTTGCCATGCAGGACAGAGCAATTACTGCCATTCCTGAGGTTGAAACTGCGGTCGGAAAACTGGGGAGAGCAGATACTCCACTTGATCCGGCACCGCTGTCCATGATTGAAACAGTAATAAATTATCATCCTGAATATCTGCTTGATGACCAGGGCAAGCGGATGAGCTTTGCCTTCAGGCAGGACAGAAAAGATTATTTCAGGAGCCCGGAAGGTGTCCCCTTGCAGGCGGATGACGGAGCACCCTATCTGGTGCAGGGACGATTTGAAAGAGGCGGAGACGGTCAACTCATTCCGGATTCTGCAGGCAGGCCATTCAGGATCTGGCGTATGGCGCTTGATCCCTCTATAAATCCTGGCCGTACTTTCTGGCCCGGCATCAGCAATTCTGATGATATCTGGAAGACTATCGTTGCCGCAGCTGACATTCCCGGCGTGACATCTGCACCGAAACTGCAACCCATTGCCACCCGTATTGTCATGCTGCAGACCGGAATGCGTGCCCCCATGGGGATCAAAGTCAAGGGTCCGAATCTGCAGGTAATCGAAGAGGTCGGCCTGCAGCTGGAACGGCTGGTAAAACAGGTACCATCTGTGGCTCCGCTCACTGTGCTGGCTGACAGAGTGGTGGGGAAACCATATCTGGAGATTGTCATTGACCGTGAGGCCATAGCCCGCTATGGCATTCAGGTTGGTAAGGTGCAGGAGGTGATTGCGGTGGCCGTTGGCGGCAAAATGATTACCACTACGGTTGAGGGTCGGGAACGATATCCGGTCAGGGTTCGTTATCTGCGGGAACGGCGCGATTCCATTGAGGCCCTTAAACGTATTTTGGTGGCTGCCCCGGGTGGAGAACAGGTCCCGCTTATCCAGCTTGCTGATATTCGTTATGTACGGGGCCCACAGATGATTAAGAGCGAAGACACCTTTCTTACGGCCTATGTCCTTTTTGATAAAAAGACCGGCTTTGCCGAGGTGGATGTGGTGGAGGAGACCAAGGCCTTCCTGCAGGAAAAAATTGATTCCGGCGAGCTGCTTCTTCCGGCAGGAGTCTCTTATACCTTTGCCGGCAACTATGAAAACCAGATTCGAGCCCAGAAGCGTCTTGCCATGATTCTTCCCCTGTCTCTCCTGGTTATCATGCTCATTCTCTACCTGCAGTTTAAATCAATGGCGACCACCATGATGGTTTTTTCCGCAATCCTGGTGGCCTGGTCCGGCGGATTCCTGATGATCTGGCTTTATGGGCAGGAGTGGTTTCTCGGTTTCTCTCTCTTCGGAACAGACATGCGCCAACTGTTTCAGGTCCATACCATCAATCTGTCCGTGGCCATTTGGGTCGGTTTTCTGGCCCTTTTCGGCATTGCCACCGATGATGGCGTTCTGATGGCCACCTATCTCGATGAGTCTCGTACCCGCTTTCCCAGAACCAGCAAAGAGGATATTCGGCAGATGGTCCTGCTGGGAGCGCAAAGACGTATCCGGCCGGCCCTGATGACCTCGGCTACTACCATTCTCGCATTGATACCCATCCTCACCTCCAGTGGCCGAGGCTCGGATATCATGGTTCCCATGGCTATCCCTTCCTTTGGCGGTATGATCATTGCCCTGCTCACGGTCTTTGTTGTACCGGTGCTCTATTGCTGGGTTGAAGAGTTGAAGCTGCTACGATATTAATTACATACTGAATGAGGGGGACGGCTGGTGAGGTGTTCAGGCGATATCTATGGGGTGTGAAAAGAAAATTGTTCAGTGATGCGGCTTGATCCGTTTTGCCAGCGCGGCAAGGGACTGCAGGGAGGCACCAGGCTGAAGGCCGGTTTGCAGGGAAATAACTTTTTCTGCTTTACGGAAGACATCCAGGGCGTAAGCGGGGGATCCTGTGTTGATGTAATGCTCCATCAGGCAGGCATAAACACCTTCATGGAGAGGGTCAGACTGACGGGCCTGCTCAAGAAAAGCAAGGAGGATTTCATCTTCTGTATTCTCAAGAGAGGCAAAGCGCAGGACACCTTCAATGAAAAGATTACGGAGATGATCACGATAGGTGCAAATCCATGGATCTTCATCGTTTGGAAGAAAATCGTTTTTATACAGGGTAAGGGCCTGCTTGAGAGATTCTTTGCTCTCCGAATCGGTCATGTTCTTCATGGCTCGGCTAAACTCCAGGGCGTCGATCCTGCAGATTGACTGAACCAGTGAAACCCTTCGATGTTTCACGACCAGCCAGTTGCAAGGGGATGGATAATTGTCCTCACCGACTTTTCGTAATCTGGATAGTGTCATCTTGAGATTATTCAGGGCGTGGTCACCATCACTGTCCGGCCAGAGCAGTTGAGCGAGTTTTTCCAAGGAAATCTTGGTCCCGCCAAGGGCTATGATTGCCTTGAGCAACTGTTTTAAGCGGCGCCCTTTCCATTGTCTGTCATATAGCCGGTGGCAATTGATCGTCAGGCAAAAACTGCCCAGAGTCTGAATGCAGACAACCGGTGTCTCTGCGACAACTTGGATGGGGCTGGAAGGTTTTTTGCGCGTATTTGCTGAGATTATGATCTTGCGGACAAATTCTTCATCTCGAAACAATGCCATCAATTGTTCTCCGCGAGGAAGGTTTGCTCTGGCCGATGCAAGAGACCTGACAGCCATTTCAGATTTGTTGTGACAAAGATAAATTGTAGCCATTTCCAGGGCGCCGGTGGCCGCAAATAAAGCAAAACCCTTTTCCTGCCAACGGGGCAGCCAGTAGCTGAAATGCTTCAGGGCTTGTTCGTCCTCCTGCAGGTCAGCAAGTGCCTGGCCATGAATCAAGGCCGCAATCGGTTGAATGAGAGAACTGCCGCTCATTTTCCCGCGTTGTGCGGCAATTTCACTGTGCAGCAATGCCTTGCGTGGCTTTCCCAGCCGGAGGTCAGCAATACCCAGGCAGAAATGCAGACAGGCAAGATGGTAATAATTGCATGGCGGAATGGTCTTCTGCATGATCACATGGGCAACTTCTTCGATTTTGGCACGATCACCGGAAAGGCAGAGTCCGTACAGATAGGTTGTGTACATGTGCAGATATACTGATAAAGGCATCAGGCAAAATGCGTTGTGTTTAACCACACTCTCTAATAAAAATACTCCATCAGCAATTTCACCCTTTATCACCTTGCAGAGACCGAGGCAGGATTGATAGAGAAGGGTTGTCAGAATTGAGCCGGTTGACGACCTGCTTAAGGGGAGAGTTTCTGTTAAAAGAAGTTCAGCTGCAGTCAGGTCACCTGCCCAGAAAGAACAAAAGGCGGCAGTGGATGCATGAAGAAGACGTAAGGATGCAGAGCCCGATTCCTCCGCCCACTGCTGTTGCTCAGTATAGGGAACAGCCGCAAGGTCAAGATTTCCTTTGCCGGTGAGTTCGCCAAGGGCCTTGTAACCTAACAGTGAGGCAACGGCCAGCGGTGAAGGTTTCTTGGATCGGTTGAGGAGAAAATTAGTTCTTGAAAGCCAGAGGTCATATCGACCAAAATCTTTGCCGCTGGCCCAGATAGAACTGATAGCTGCGCCTGTACAGGCATAACTGGCATCATGATCATCCAATAAAAGAAACGTGGCGTAGAGCTGCTCATAGACCTCCAGGGAAGGAGTGTCCTTCAGTGATTCCCGTAGAAATTGCAGGCGGGGGGATGAAGAGCCTTGGTGTTTGTTAATGGAGACCGTTTGCAACAGTTTTGCAAGGTGACGGAAGTCCATATTGAACCACGACACAAGGCCTATCCGGCACAGTTCAGTTGTTTCCTCAGTTGATATTTTTGAGGTTGAAGACTTAGTGGCATAAATTCGAGGTAGTGCTGGAGAATCCATGTGGCCCGTCCTCACTGTCAAAAGAAGTCAGGGAGATAATCTTTGCTTCTTATCTCATACGCTAATAAAAAAATATTTTTCAGGCCAATGATCTTGGTAAAAAAAAAGGTACAGGCAGAACGGATTCTATCCCGCACTTATGTTCCGTATCGTTTCCGGCGATTATATTGGCAGAGATACATTCGCAATGTTAACGGCCTTATCAACCTTTTTTAGTCGCATTGCAAGACAAAAGTCAAGGGCTGATGTAATTACTAATACAAAACAGTAAGTTATAAGTCAATGTTTTTTCGGGTTTTGTGCTGCGGGCTTTGCCTTTATGTTATGGTTTTGTCGGAAAAGGTAACTTGGCCCTGCCTTTGCTGCAGGGAATGGCCGGGAATGCTCAAAACAGAACTGTTGTCTACTGAATTCAGTGGGAAGCATTCTTGTTTCAGCTATTCCGTTAAGAGGGCACATCAATTTCACAAGTGAAACCGGGAACAGACAGGAGAGTTTTAAGGGAAGAATAGTTTCAGGGCAGGGGGCAGCTTCCATGCAGAAATATGGCGACGAAGCGACAATGAAAATTCTGTGATCAGAGTATCACTCATTTCAGTCAATCAGAAAAAGCACTCCTGGGATCTGCCGCCTCGGTTTCAGCCATCGGTGCTTCTTCTTATTAGTAGCGAAATAATAATGGGCCAATATCCTGGAGTGCTTTGGCACTGACCTGGATGGGGACACTAAGAGAATTATTGACGACTAACAGGTATTGTCCTGGCTGTATATTACGAAAATAGTACATGCCGTCGCGCCCGGTACGATACGAAGCTACCACCGATTGCCCGCTGTCCTGCCGTTTTATTTCAACAGTGGCTTTTGCCAGGGGGAAGGGGGCTGAGGCATATGGGCCTGTGGCATCTACCCGTCCTCTCAGGTCAGTGGCATTAACAGCGGTTGTCCCGAAAAAAAAGCAACAGATAATGGCCAGTAACCATCTTGATTTCATACGTTTTCTCCCTTTTTCTCGATGGATATGTTTTGAGTGTTCTCTTTTGTTATCATCGGATGCTGTTTGTAACGACAGAATTCAATTGTTGATATACTCACCTGCTTTGTAGAGTTGATCCGGATCATTAAGTGTTTTCACAATCACAGGTTTTTTTAAATGAATAATATGAAGATCCTGATCTATCTCGGCATCATTTTCTGTCAGGTCCAAGAGGCAAAGCGTTTTCTGGCCAAAACCATCCACGTTGACAGTAATAAAAAAATGGGGAACTTCTCCGCTTGCCGGACCTGGAATCTGTAGATCCACATTTCCATCTTTATGGAGTAAGAAATCAGGCTTGAAATCAAAAGACAGCCTGTCGAACAGTGATGCTTCTTTTATCTCGTTTCCATTCTTATCCTGAAGCTGCAAATTCCCCCGTACTATCCATACGTATGGAGAGGTGCTTTTTGCCAAAAAAAGTACTGTTTCTTTAATATCTGCAACAACGAAATATCCCAATAGCACTGTTACCAGATATGCTGCAAAGGCTCCGGAGGAATTGATTTTAAATTTGGATAAGACTCCCTTTGCGGTAACCTGAGTGTCGGGAAACCATTTGTAGAGCAATGCAGCCGGTATAATCGGTACCAGGACAAAAAGAAGATACAGTCCAAAAGACAGCAGTATGAAAAGAATATTGTCACTTGCCATAGTTTCTCTCGTGCTCCTCTGTTTTCCGTGCTGTTTGTTCAGGTCGCCAGTATCTTGTTTTCCTTGAGCCAAGCTATCTGCAGGAGGGCAGGTGTCGAAAATTCCAGGCAGTCCAACCCCGCATTGTTAAGAGTAAGGATACAGTTCATGAGGTAACAATTCGGTAACATATTCCTGAAAATAACACCCTGTGCATGACAACAGTACAGTCTTGCCGGAAAGCATCTGTTTTCTTTTCTCTTGTTTGCATCAGTGTGAAAATGAAAAGTTCATATTCGGTACTGTCGTACCACAGTTGACCATGCGTTCTTTTGGTTCAAATCCTGCCATGGTATCGCCACGAATGTCTGTACTTATCCGGTATCTGCCATTGGGAAGGTTACGCAGAATATAGCTACCGTCTCCAGATACGCGTACCGAGCTCCCGGGACTTGTGCGCCAGAGCACATTCGGTCCCAGGGCCTGGACGGAGGTGAGAGACCAGAATTCATTTCCTCCGTTCAGGCGGCCGGAAATCGTGCATGTTCCATGCTCCGGTACCTTCACCAGCTCAACATCGTTTAACATTCGCCCGGCTTTTTCTTCATGTCTGACAGATACTGCAGAGAAATTTTTGACCTGATAGACGCGGTTACTGGAATTTGTGAAGTAAATTGTATCTTCATCAATGAAAGTAAAACCCGTGATACGTTCTCTATGGGGGAATCGTTCTCGCAGTTGTCCATTCTGGTATTCATAAATGGATGAACCGCCGGGCTGTGGACTGTCAATACTGAGGAAAAGTTTGTCAGAGGGGGAAAAAGCGAAATATCCATTCCAGAAACCTCTGGTCTGATCGGCCAACGATCGGAATGGGAATGCAACAAAGGGGGTTGTGATGCCAGTATGTCGATTTAAATGATAGATTACGCCCTCCGTACCACCAATGGCACTGAAGTACATCCTTCCCCTTGAGTCAAAATCCAAATCTTGTATGGGATCAGCGGAAGAAAAAATCTTTTCTTCCGTCTGTCCGCTTGTGGCATAAATATTATGGTGACTTAGGTCCACAAAATAGGCACGTCCGTTTACATGAAAAGCAATGGTGTATATGCCGTCTGCCTGACGAATATAGACGGGGCGCAGTACCGGATTCCTGCTCCAGCTGACATCTAGAACCTGAAGAATCTTTCCAGGAGTTTCCCGTAAATCGACGAGATACAGTTCTTCGGCAGCAAAAGATAACTGGCTGCCGATGCTCAACAAGATGGTTGTGATAAGCCAGATTAATTTTGATTTCATAATGTTGCCCTCCTCCTTCATTTCTTGGATACTATTCTTTACGTGGCGCCTGGCTCCTGAATGGAGATAATCATGCTCTAGCCTGAAGACTTTAACGCAGGACAACAACACCTGTCGGCGGAACTGTAAGATATACGGCTGAGCCGTTTCTCTCTTCAACATCCACTGTCATTCCCTGGCCGGATGGGTCTGTTGACAGCAGGCAGCTCATCTGGCTACCGGGCGGATGGATACAATGATCAACGGTGACCCAGGCTGTGAGTGGCTGGGTTGCGTCCGTATTCACGGCGCACAAGTACTCCCGGCCGTTGAAGATGCGTGACCAGGCTATAATCCAGCGCAGCTCTCCGCCCATCGGCTGCGGAAAATGGAAGTCGTTCTCTGCGCCGGTGGCAGAGACCTGACGCAGATACTGACGGCCCCGACGCAGACTGATATCTTGCTTGCGCAGGCGGCTGAGATCATGGATCAGCCGGTATATGGAGTGCTCTTCGTTAAAGAAATGATGGTCTCTGCTCTGGAATGAACCGAAGGGCCCGCCAAACATGCATTCCCGCAGAAAGACATCACTGTGGCCGGCATCTTCGCTGCGCTGGTCTGCCCCGTTAAATGTCTGTTCTGTGCCGTAGTAGAGGCAGGGGATACCAGCAGTGAGCAGGTTGATGGCAAGGGCAACCGGCAGATACCGGGAACTGTTTTGCTGCTGGCCGCAGAAACGGAACTTATGCTTCACTCCCACCTGGTCATGGTCATCAAAGAGGGTGACCACATGGCCGGAGTACCACTGGTGGGTGTGCTTGTTGTCTAACAGGCTGTTGCGGAACAGGTCAAAATAGCCTTCCTGCTGCTCAGTATCAGGATTTCCCGGGCTACGCCAGCCTTTGGCCAGGAACTCGAGTTTGTCCGGGATGTCGTTGATACCAAGGGCGGCATCAAGGCCGGTGGTGTTGACCATATTCACGGCATGCTGCCGGCCGCCGGTTACCTCGCCGATCAGGTAAAAGTTTTCCTTGCCAAGGGACTGGGCAAATTCATGGATAACGTTGCTGAAATAGCGGACTGCCCCAGGTTCCATATGTTTCACCGTATCAATTCGGAACCCGTCAAGATCGGCAAAGGCGATCCAGAATTTGTATACTTCCGCCAGATGAGTCAGGGCGGGTGCTGTTTTGAAGCGTCGGATAGATTCGAGAACGTCCCAGGCCATGGCAGGATCATCGGGGCCTGAGCCATGGTAGATATCCTTGAGGGAGAGAAAATCACCATCCAGATATTCAGGGAAGCTGTCCCAGCTCCTGATTTCCCCCTGACGGGTCCAGGCATCCTTGGACTGGAATTCAAGGGGCCAGACAGCCCCGTCCGGCCAGGCCTGCGGATAGAGATCCTTGGCAAGGGGAGCAAAGGGAAGGGTGCCGTTGTCCTGACTGTTGGTCCGGAAGCCGGCCACCGGCCACTGCTGTCCTTCGTGGTAGTAATAACGGTAATTTCCCTGGTAGGCGAAAACATCACCGCTGTGGTTGAGGATGATATCGAGGATTACGCGGATGCCCGCTTCATGAGCCTTTGCCACGAGGCTTTTCAGCTCGTCACGGGTCCCGAAATGGGGATCAACCTCCAGAAAATTCTGGACGCCATAGCCGTGATAGTCATTACTGTCGGTGACCTGTTTAAAGACAGGACTCAGCCACAGGGCTGTAACGCCAAGGCGCTGCAGATAACCAAGTTTGTCCTGGACACCTGCCAGGGTGCCGCCGCACCAGCTTTTGCCGGCCTCAAACCAGGATTGGCGATCCGCCTGCCAGGCATGCTCCTTTTCAATAAAGAGCGATGTCGTCCGTTCACCGGCTGGTCCTGATGCCGTGGCACCGTTCAGATCACCAAAGCCACCATACTCACTGCCATCGGAAAAACGGTCAACAAAGAGAAAATATAACAGTTCGTCCTGCCAGGCAGTGGGAGAGGGATAAAACTCTCTGTCTCTGATCAGGGAAGGCCAGTCTATATCTTGCAGGCTTCGCATAAGCAATACCTCTTCGCCGGTTTTAGGGAATGAGTCTACAGAAAAAGCTGCCTCCAGACTCGTCAATTTTTTCAATATGTCCGGTCTACTCAGATCAACCAGTAACGCACATCATCTTTTTGTCTTTCAGCTCCTGTTGCCATGGCGTCGTATCAGAAAGACAGCAAATATGAATGTTGTCAGGATCAGGAGCACCAGCCAGAAGGTCATGTCGGGTATGACATGTTTTTCGACCTTGTCAGCGAGAGAAAAAGAGAGTTCTGCGTCCTGGGCGGTCAAGCTGATCTTCACATCCTCCATCTTTATGTTTGCAGGCAGTTCAAGCACCTGGCTGTAGGTGCCGTCCAGGTGGTCTTTTACAGGTGCCAGGTTCAGTTCGGGTTCGGTTGTTAACTTAATGGCTCCGGCGTAGCGGGGCCCGAGGTGGTTGCCGAGCGCGTCCAGCAGTGTCATCGTGAGTTCGTAGCGCGTAAGTTTAGGGTCATCACTTGTGATTTGCATGACTGTGAGGGTGATGTGTCGTGCGGAGACCCTTGGTGTCAGATACTTGTGGAGGGCGACGTCGCGATCGAAGCCGTTGCCTCCTGAAGTCGGCCCTTCTGCTCGTACGTGAAAGGCGTAGGTGCCTTCCTTGCCGGTTTGGGCGATGGCATTGGTGTAGGCCCCATCGCCGGCGAGCGCATCACCGTGGGTACCGTCGTCATAGAGCTGGATTTCATATGCTGTGAGTCGACCGGGAGCGCCGATCTTCCGTACGTCACTCAGGTAGATCGCCTTGCGTTGCATCTGTGAGAGTATTTCACCTTCGCGCTCAGATGGAATCTTTTCCAGTTCTTCTGTGCTTACTTTGTTGAGGGCGAACCAGTTGCCGAAGCCGTCTTCGGGAGCGCTGACTTGCACCCGGACATTGGCCAGTCCGGTTATCGGCTGCCGATCAGCCGTGAGCCGGGCCTGGAGCACAATGGTGTCGCCGACCCAATATTTTTCCTTGTCGAGTGTCACATCCATGGCCAGGCCTGAATCAACGATGACACTGTATTGATAATACTCGCGCTCCCCCTGATCCAGCGGGCCGGCATCGATCTCAAGAAGCCACGGGGTCGGGCCTACCTTTCCGGCATTCTGTAAAAACTCGTGATGGAGGGTGACGGTTGTATGGGTCTTGCCCTGATGGAAGATAACGCCGGGTGTTGCTGTCGTCAAGGGTATAGGGAGACCGTCAGAGGTCTTGACGCGAAGGGCGAGTCGGTTTTCCTGCGGCGTCTGCCAACTTAAGAAAACACTGACTCGACGGTCATGTTCGTTGATTTTTACCTCATGGCTGACACTCTTTCCAGCCTCAAGGAGGCCCATGGGATCGGCAGCCGTTTCCAGACCCAGAGCGTCAACCAGGATTGCTTTGTAAGTTGCCTGCAGGTCCGTGGCGGGCGACCAGGTGGCAGGGTCAAAGGCGGGTGTGGTAACGTCATAGAACTCACCGCCGCTGTCTGTTGCAAGCCTGGCCAACAGAGGATGGTCGATGTCAGTGGGCCGACCGAAGCCTATTGTATAGACGCGGGTCGAGGCCGCATTCAGGTTGCTGAGCAGGGTGTCAACCGTGGGGTCAAATGGCCCTGAAATAACCGGGCAGTTGTGATAGCCGTCGCTCAAAAGCACGAGAGTGCGCGGTGTCTCGGTGCTAAATGTTCCGAGTGCGCTGTTGAGTCCTGCCAGCAGCGGGGTATTGCCTGCAGCGACCAGGCCTGGAATAGTCGCGGTGACGGCGGTGGTCGTTGTCGTATCGTCGGCCAGGGTCATGGGCGTGATGACCTGGCCGTTGCAGCCCACTGCATAGTCCCACGGATGTGGAGGAAAGACCGAGATGCCGAAATTGACGCGACTGTTGGCATGATCGTTGAGCAACTCCATGAAGGGATAGACCGCCTCCTTTGCCAGTGACAGGCGTTGTTCCGCGACCGGTACGCCGGAGACACCTTCATGGCTCCAGGACATGCTGCCGGAGGTGTCGAACAGCAGCTCCATACCGCCGACGGAGCGTATGAGCGCGCTCGACGGGTCTCCGTAGAGGTTGTAGTCCATTTTGTTCATCCAGCTGGAGTCCGGATTCACATTGGACTTAGTCAGATACAGGGCATGGGCAGTGGCTTGGTCCTGCATCATGCGCGTGGTGTAGTGGTAGGTGAGGTTTGCGTTTGTCCCTGACTGAGGATTGGGGTCCCAGATGGGATTGAAAACGGAATTCCAGGAGACCCGGGAGGCCGAGACTGTACCCGCGGCTCCTTGTTGCAGTAAGGCATAGCCAAGGTTGTCAGAGACTTCCGGGTACCCATTGAGACATGATCCCTGAAAGGTAAAGGCAGGCGTTCCATCATTGAGATGCGTAGTGTCGGCGGAGGTGAGCAGGTGTGAGGCGCTGCTCGACCCTCCGTGGGTAGACCAGGTCATGAGGCCGTAGCCCCCGCTGTTGCTCCATTCACCCAGCATATTGCAGGGAGCGGCAGGGTCGGTACCTTTCGTGTTGATGGCCGGACATTCCGGGGCCGGAACAATGCCGAAGTCGGACTCATATATCCGGTAGCTGGTGTAGCCCAGGGGATCGGAGTATGCCTTCAGGGCCTCACCAAGCTGATAGTCTGACTGATCCGGCCACAGCTCGACGTTGGCGCTGAGCAAGCTGCGTCGCCAAGCAGGTGGGGGGACTGTTTCGTAGTCGATGAGCTTCTGCAGGATCGTGTCCAGTGCGGCATAGTCGGTACCATACACAGGGATTCGACCGACAAAGAGTTCCGGGTCAAAATCGACACCACCCGGTCCTCTGTCACCCGTGGACCAGACGAAGTTTATGGTGTTGTCAACACGGTTGAGTGCTGAGGCTGTAAAATCTGTATTGTTGAAGTATTCGGCATCGAGCCCGCCGGAGACATAACTGTCGCCAAGCAGGTGGTACAGTTTGCTGTTGGGTATGGTCCCGATGTAATCCTGTCCGGGCGGGCGCCACAATATCGTCGCAACAGCATCGCCGGAGTCGTCATAATATTCCACCTGGATGTCATGCAGGCCGGTGGTCAGCGTTGCCGAAATGTAGTTAGTGGTGACCGTGTGACTGGTCCAGTTGTCGATAACGGTTACGCCATCGATTACCAGGCGAATGCCATTGTCGCTGACGGCGGCGAAGGTGTAGCTCCCGTCGCTGTCGGCCTCTATCTTGCCGGTCCAGCGTACGGAAAAGCTGTCCGGGTCGACGGTCGGGTCGGGGCTCGTGGGATTGGTGACGCTCTCATATTCCCCATATCGGCCATCACCGTCAAGGTCCCAGTCGCCAGTCAGATCGGCGTAGAAATAGTCCGTTACAGATTCCTTGTAGTTGTATGCGGAGCGGCGTGGCCAGGTCATGAGCATAGGCACATTGCCCACTGAGTCACTGGGATTGTCCGGGTCGTCCGGGTCGGGATCACCGATCAGCAGCAGATAATGGATACCAAGCGGCACATAGTTCGTGATCAGCCATTGGCGAATTGCCTCGGCATTACCCACCATTCCGTAATCGTCCTCGGTGACGATCTGCAGCGAATGGCCAAGAGCTGTTTTGTGCAGCACCAGATCCGCCAGCTTGGTGCTGTTGTCGCGGATGGCGTTCGTGGTAAGGATGATGTAGTCGGGATCTGCAACAGTGGCATCTGAACCTGGCTGCGGGACATAGCGGTACCACTCCTGCGCTTCCTTGAAATTCACAAAGCGTTTCCTGGCTTCCTCGTCCATCACGGTGTCGGCCAGCAGCGGATCATTACGGAAGACCTTCTTGCCAATACGCATGAAACTCAGGCGGATCTTGATAGACCGAATTACACGCAGGCTCTGTTTGGCCGGGTTATAATGGACTGGTGAAAACTCCAGCCGCAGGAAACGCCATTTGCGCAGCTGGGAATAGGAGACGATCCGCACAGGCTCCTCCGGGAAGTAGGAGTCCCTGCCATAGACGTTCATGTTGCGCCCGGCTACAATGTCCTTGCCTTCTCCCCAATCCACAAGTTCCTCTTCCTCGACACGGGCGCGTTCGGGCGGAGCGGGTAACATGTCGTAGTTACCAGGCAGTATCTTTTTTTCCATAGAATCTACCGAGAGCTGCAAGGTTTCCCAGTCGATGTTAGGCGGCAGCGCAATCTCATAGATGCGGGCGGGCAGTAGCGGATCCCCTGGTGAGTTCGTGGTGTTGAAACCTTCCATGTCCACGAGCGAACCAGACTGTTTGTCCTTGAGGGACAGGTACTCGGACTTGATGATTTCGTATTTGCCGGCCCTGAAGTCCAGGGAAATCTCGGCAGGAATTCGTTCGCTATCCCCCTTGTAAGCGAAGGCGGGCATCTGCGCCAGGACAGCGGCAGCACCAAGGCCTGTCATGGAAGAGACAAGAACAATGTACATGAGAGCTCTGTTCTTCAGAGAAGGACTTTTTCCTGTTAACCTTTGCATAGCAAATCTCCTGATGTCTATTGAACGAGTCGGACTTTTGGTGAGCTTTGCCTGATAGTTTGTTTTGGCGGTATCGGTGACGTCACAATACTGAGCTATTTGCTGAAATCTGTTGCTATCTCATGATATTCTCACTCAAGGCCACCTTGCAAAATTGCCTTTTCGCCCAAACTCTTCGTTATGAAATAAATTTTATCCTCGGAATATCAGATATATGCCTGCGGTAAAATTTATCTCATGCCTCGATTTTGAACGAAAATTCTAATTTTTCAAGGTAC
>JAHJNL010000096.1 GCA_018820855.1 Pseudomonadota bacterium
CGTATCTTTGCTATTGTCTCCACTACTAACATCCTCCATTTCCTCCGTGATTATATTGTCACGGAGTGGGTAACATAGTGGGGTCAATTTTCGACGCTGTTTTTACTCCAGAGGGGTCATTATTGCACGCTGATCAACAGTACAGGAATGGGATATTTTAGCTGACCGTCTTTAGCAATAGTTCCCACTCGCTTCGTTGACCTGCTCTTTAATCAGGCAAAAGATAAAATTCGCTACAGCCAAGACCGTTTTGCGGCCGAGTCCAGCTACTCTGGACACACCACTCCTGTAAAATATCACTCAAGGCCAGAACTGAATCCTTCTTCTCACAAAGCAATTAGTAAGCCATAACAGAGTAACAAAGGGTGCTAGTCTGACTTTGGCTCATGTGGGACAAGGAGAAGAGTCAAGAGCAGACCCTGTCCCTTTATCTCATCCTTGCTTCTCAACACGGTTTCGACCTATAAAACAGGGCCACTTCTGTGTCTGTGTCCCCTGTTTTATTTATATTGATGACATGGTTATCATAATGAAGCCATCACACCGATAATCCGAGCCCTACCTCTTTCCACCTTTAAACATTTTATCCTGATTGACATAAAATGTTCTAGCTTCTCGTTGTAGATGAAATGCATGTGGTCAAGCCTTCCTTTGACCTTTATGGCTAAGTGTTGCCAAATTGTTACCTTTTCTGATGTAGAATTATAATAATAACAAGTCATATTTGTAACGACAGATAAGGCAAACCTGTATAGAGGCAGGGACTGTATCCAACAAAGAAAATTCCCGAGATGTGTCATTATTTTAACAATATAGGAGTGTTATCATGACAACTGGCCCACATGATGCCAATCTGGCAGCCACTTCCGACACCGAACCGATAGCCCCCAATCCCGATGCATTATCCCAATCTTTTGAAAATCATCTCCACCAACTCATTATTACGGCTCATCAAACTAACGACCCAAAGTCAAACAATGAAATACTTGGCAATGTGCGAAATGCTATAAAGTCGCGGCTGGAAGTTATTATTGCAGGCAAAGATTTTGTTAAGCTAATGCTATCCGGTAATGCTGCAGCGTTCGTGTTACTTATTGCCTTCATTTATGAACACAAAGCTATTTCCACCGATTTTTTTCTAACCAAATTTTTGGTCGTGATCTCTAGTATCACTTTACTACTTGCACTAGTCTTAACCTTTAGTCAGTTCGCCCGGCTTTCAGCACAGGAGCAAATCCAGAAATGGCGGATAGCGCTGGCCGATGCTGGGAACTGGGATATGCTTATAATGACATGGGCCGATGCTCGCAATAATCCAGTTACAAAAAAATTAGTCTCAGCTCAGGAAACCGTAGGTTTAGAAATAATAATTTTGATTTTTTGGACGGTTGGTGGCGCCTCAATTGTTCTCGCTTGGTTGCTGTCGTTTTTCTGAGTTATCTTTTTATTTTTACAAGAATAATTCAATCAATCCTTCCTTTACCATTTAAGGACAAGCAATAGCCATTTGGCTATACTGGATCATGATGACAAACGAGTATTCCACAAGAGACTTCCCAATATGGCAGATGTTCTGCTGGCTGAACTCGAACGATTCCAAGATGAGTTATCCGCTGTTGTGGTGGAATCCACCTTCAATTGGTACTGGCTTGTGGACTGTCTGATGGAACAACGGTACAAAGTATTGCTGGCAAATCCTGCGGCCATGCAGCAGGATAAGGGGCTTAAGCATGTCGATGACAAACATGATGCCTTTTGGCTGGCCCATATGGGAGTTATGATCGAAAGTGGTGTTTGAGGGAGATTTGAAAAAATAAATGACGTATCCTGTTGGAATAAATCCGCCAAGATTAAATTCCAACAAAAAAAGGATACGTCATGAGTAAGAATAAAATCATTGCACTTAAAAAGCCAGGAGAGATTTCAGAGGATCCGTTGACTGAGTTGCTGCGTACCGGTGCCCAGAAACTGATTGCTGATGCCGTTGAAGCTGAATTGCAGCAGGTTCTCAGTCAGTATGCAGATCTCAGGAGTGGGCTGGGACATCAACAGGTAGTCCGTAATGGATATTTACCGGAACGAGAGATTCAGACAGGAATCGGACCAGTTAAGATAAGAGTTCCAAAGGTTCGTGACAAAAGTGGCCAAGGGATCAAGTTCAATTCTGCCCTCTTACCGCCTTACCTGAGAAAGACCAAGAGTGTCGAAGAGGTGTTGCCTTGGCTCTATCTCAAGGGCATTTCAACCGGCGACTTTCAGGAGGCACTGCAGGCTCTTCTGGGATCTGCTGCAAAGGGTTTGTCAGCATCAACAATCAGTCGCTGTAAACGGATATGGGAGGAAGAACACGAAGCCTGGAGTCGACGCAGTTTGGGGTCAAAGCGTTACGTTTATATCTGGGCAGACGGTGTGTATTTCAATATTCGAAG
>JAHJNL010000097.1 GCA_018820855.1 Pseudomonadota bacterium
GTAAAAGAGGACAATGAGGTAGAAAACAGAAAAGAAACCGGTGAGAAGGGAGCTGAGCCCTGCTCCGGTGAGGTGTTGGCGGATGGTGGTGATGGCATTGACCCTGGAGGCGAGATCACCCACGGTGTATTGACGAAAAAAAGTAGGGGCAAGACTGAGGAGCCGATCCATCACCGCGAACTGCAGGGAAGAATCCATCTTGGTTTCCGCTCTCAGCATGGCAAAACTGCGAGTGAGTTGAAAGGCTGCGGTGCCTATGGCTGCAGCAAAAAGGGCAATGCCGTATTGGAACAGCATTCCCTTTTCCGCTCCAGGAATGACCGTATCAAAGATCTGGGCCGAGGCCAGGGGTGGAATGAGGCCGAGCAGCGCCGCCAGTATGGACATGGTAATAACAGTGAGCAGGTCTTTACGACTTCCCAAGATGGAAAATTTCAGGATATTGATGACATGCAGAATATTGGTGGTAAACGGACGATAGAATACCATGCCGTCGGGCAGCAACCTTTGGGTAAATTCCTTGGTGACCGGGCTTGTCTTCTTTGTCAACGGATCAAAGACCTGATAGCCCTGTGTATCGGCAGGCAATAGAGCCACCGGGCGCTGTTCCTTGGCC
The DNA here is from genome assembly GCA_018820855.1 of Pseudomonadota bacterium. GTDB lineage: Bacteria > Desulfobacterota > Desulfobulbia > Desulfobulbales > Desulfocapsaceae > Desulfocapsa. The sequence goes on from JAHJNL010000097.1 coordinate 617, forward strand.
AAAAATCCGAGGATCGGGCCATTTTCCAAGGTCTGCCAGTCTCCTTTAAAAGAGATTGTTCGTTTGCGTACGCGTGAAAATTTACAGATTTCTGTCAGTTGGTCCATCTCCGGTGTGAGTACGGGAGAATTGGTAAAGGTGATATCCTGTGCCTTGCCTATTCGAAGACAGGCGGAAAAAAGCAGGTCATCAGGATCTTCCTCTCGAATGGATATTACTTCCGGTTCCAGGATGGAGACGAATTCGTTCAGAGTCTCGCGCATACTGTATGCGTCTCGATCCTGTTTTGCGTTGAGTCTTGTCGCCTCGATTTTCAGGGTGCTCGCCCGCTCCAGCATGCAGCAGTGGAGGAGGAGAGCATGAAACTGCTCAAGAGCAGTGGAAAAGAGTGACGTTTTGAGGAGTTCACTGGTTTCAACCGAATGAAATCGACAGGCAGTGATACTTTGTAGCCATGCCCCGGAAGAGAGGGGAAAGGGCAGGGAAGGAGTGGCTAGTGGGTGAATGTCGAGAAAGCTGGCCTCACCTTCCACAATCTGCAGCCAAAGAAGATTCCGGTCACTGCTGACTCGCAGACCCTTATCTATTGTTTGTTCTTTCTCCGGAGTCAGGAAATGCTGACAGGTCTGACGCCTGTCTTTGACCAGTCCCTGCACAAGGGTTTCCAGCCATTTGTCAACAAGAATACAACATTCCTGAAACAACTCGAGGTCGTCAAGGGCTGCCAGGAGATGTTCTTTTTCCAGGCGATATAACGAACTACCCAGTTGAAGGGTGGCCAGACAGCTGAAATTGGGTGGGCCGGATTGGGAGTCCATACCAAAAAGCAAGGAGCCCGGAAGGAGGGAGCAGAGGTGAAAGCGTCGGCCGGTTGCTGTGTTGTTATCCCGGTCAACGGTAAAGAGCTCTACACCTCCCTGGTCCAGGTACCAGACTGCATCTGCAGAACCCAGGAGAAAAGAAGAGCCTGTACCGCTTTTCTGCAGAGTGCCGTGGTCGTGAAAGAGTTGTTGGATGGTCATTGCTCAGTCCTCGATCATCCTGGAATAAGGACCATCTTCTTGCAGCAGTTCTTCATGACTGCCCCGCTGTCTTACCTTGCCGAACTGCATGAGGAAAATCTCGTCACAATCGCGGATGGTACTGAGCCGGTGAGCAACAATGATACAAGTACACCCTCTTTTGCGAAGATTTTCATCGATTGCCTTTTCTGTCTGGGGATCCAGTGCGGAGGTGGCCTCGTCGAGAATAAGGATGGACGGGTCCTGCACCAGAGCCCTTGCTATTTCAAGGCGCTGCCGCTGCCCCCCGCTGAAATTAGTTCCTCCCTCATTGATAATATTGTCATATCCGCCTTCCCGGCTGACTATATCGTTGTGAATCATGGCATCTTTACCGGCCTGGGTCTGTTGCTTTTGAGAAATACTTTTATCCCAGATAGAGAGATTGTCAGCGATAGAGCCCTCAAAAAGAAAGATGTCCTGATCAACGCTGGCGATGGAGCTGTTCAGGCATGCTCTGTCGATCTCTTGGTAGGGTTTTCCGTCAAAGAGGATTTCTCCCTCCCATGGACTGTAGATGCCGCTGATCAGCTTGGCAATGGTGGATTTACCCGAGCCGGACATGCCGACAAAGGCTATGCGTTGTCCGGGTTGAATGGAGAGAGAAAGATTTTCGATCAATGGTGGCTCAAGCCGGTTATAGCCAAAGCTGACATTTCTGAGCTCCACATAGCCCTGGAGTTTGACTGCTTCACACGGGCTGTCTGAACCTTCCTTCTTCTTTTCGTCTCGGCTGATATTTTCGTCGACAGGGTTGATCAGAACATCGTCAACTCTGCCCATATCACCCTTGATAGCCTGGATAGAGCTGCCCAGGGTTACCAGAGAGTTGACAGGTTTCATGAAACTTGCCATCAGGCTCTGGTAGGCAGTCAGCATACCCATGGTCAGTGCACCGTCCATGACCTGGAGACTGCCCACGGTAAGAATGATGGCGGTGTTGAGAGTCATGAGCAGGGGAGGGACTGCATCCAGGTAGGTGGTGGGGACCTGCAGGTCCTGGCGGGCATTGACAGTCTTGACCTCATAGCCGGCCCACTTGGCAAAAAAATCTGATTCACTGCCGGTGGCCTTGAGGGTCTCGATCCCCTGCAGTCCACCCATGGTTACCCCGTGCAGCCTGCCCATGTCCTGGATGAGCTTCCGGCTTCCGTCTTCACGGATGCGCGAGACATATTTGAGGGCCAGAATGTTGATTCCCACTATACAGAGGCTGATCAGGGTGAGCCGCACATCATAGGAAAACATGACACTGGCATAAAAGACCATGGTGAAGAGGTGGACGATGGTGATGGCCAGTCTTCCGGAAATGAGGCTGGAAATCGTATCGTTGATGGCTACCCTGGTGGCTATTTCTCCCGAAAATCGCTGGGAAAAATAGCTGATCGGCAGGCGAAGGATATGCCAGAAAAAGCGGCTGGCCATGGTCAGTGCCAGCTTGGATTCAAAGCGCAGGAGGTAGTATTGCTGCAGCCATTCCAGGATACCGCGAAAAACCATGGTGATGGCCATTCCGGTCAGGATGGTACGGACCCAGTCGATACGTCCGTCAATCAGGACATGATCGATAAAGAGCCTGGAAAAGACCGGGATTACAACACCGGGGATAACGAGAAAGAGACCGGCAAGAATGACGTAGGAGAGTGCTGTGGCCGAGGCGGAATCAGCCAGGAGTCGATTCTTGAAGGCAGTGATCACCGATGGGGGCTTACCGCCTTTGCTAAAAGAGTCCTCTTTTTCAAAGGTGAGGACAACACCGGTAAAGGATTTGTCAAACTCGTCGTAAGGAATCTTTCTCGGTCCGCTGGCCGGGTCATTGATATAGACCTTGTTCTTGTGAAAGCCTTCAAGGACGACAAAATGATTGAAGTTCCAGAAAACGATGGCAGGCAGAATCATGGCCTTTAAATCTTCAGGCTCCTTTTTGAACCCTTTGGCCTGCAGACCATAACGTCTGGCGGCCTTGAGCACGTTGGAGGCCTTGCTGCCGTCGCGCGAAACACCGCACTCGTAACGCAGTTCTTCCAGAGGGATATACCGGCCCCAATAGGCCAGGACTATGGCCAGGGCAGCCGCACCGCATTCGGCGGCCTCCATCTGGAGGATGGTAGGGGTTTTTTTGCGTTTACTCATACTTTCAAATACGATACTCTTTGTTATAGATGTGCAGGGAGATAAAAGGGAGTGTCGGAGACCCTCTTGTCCGAACCATCTACTCAAAAAAAATGATGGTGTATGCTCGAATGGTTCCAGGAACAGGTTAGAGCTGTCTAGAGGGTCTTGTCTTATCCAGCGACGTTGGGCCGATGCCTGTCCACCTGTCATTTGCCTGTTTGCTTTTTCAATTCTATATAATAAAAGATGCTTTTACCAGAGCAAAAATATAAATAAAATCATGACAAAACAAAGTGTTAGTAATACGGTTACAAGTCTTGGTGATTTGCGTTACTGGTATCAGCGTATAGAGGTGGACGGAGAGGTCACCCCGGTCTTTAATAAAGGGATGGCTGAAAGCCCTTTTTATAACCAGGGTAAGTGGGAGCATTTCATTAAACCCCTGATCCCTTTTGCTCCGGAAGGCAGGAGCTTTGTCGAATGTGGCTGTAATGCAGGACTCTTTCTTCTCCTGGCCGCAGAGATGGGCTTTTCTCAGGTCCTGGGGCTCGAGGGAGATGACGCTTGGTATAAGCAGGCGTGTTTTATTCTGAATCATTATCAGGCGCGTGAACCTGAACTCTACAGGAGCGTCAGTCTCGCTCATACCCGTATCGGTAAGGCAGGCGAGGGCGCCAGTAAGAGCTGTACAATTGAAAGCAGTTGTCTGCGGAAGGAATGGTCTTCTTTGCCTTCTGCTGATCTTACCCTGCTTGCCAACGTGCTCTACTGGATAGACCGTGAATCCGCTGCCCGCTATATTACAGAATTGGCGCATGCTTCGGAGTACTGTATTGTCGTCTCTGTTAACGGTTCTTACCCTCTCGGCGGGCCTTGTTCCAGGGAAGAGATCTGTCACGCCTTCAAAAAAGATTGGGAGGAGGTGCAGGGTATCTCGCCTCCTCCATTGAATACAGGAGAGAGGGGCCGTGACATGTTTTCCATTCTGTTCCGTTCCAGGTTCGTATCTTCGCATTATATTAAGAAAGTGTCTGCGCAAAGGACAGAGCTATGACTCGCTCCCTGCATAACCTGCAATTGAGATTGTGGAAAAAATTCTGTGTTCTCATTGATGGAATGGCCATTTCCTCAACGGTCTATGCATTACGTCAGGAAAATATTTTTCAGTCCCTGGAAAATGCAGAGGGTTTTCTTTCCATAGATGAGCTGGCAGTAGATAAAAAGCCGCGTCCGGGATATTTGCACCTGGCCTTCAGGCTCCTTGAAGACCAGGGCCTTGTCCTTCGCCATTCCTCTATGGAGAATGGAGGTGTTCAGGTCGTACTCACTGCAAGTGGACGGAGCTGGCTTTTAATGAATCCCCTCTATGATTCTGCCATGGACTTTCTCCGGGCAGCCAGTGAACTTACTGAAAAAGATTGTGACGCCACACTTTCCGAGATATCTCTTCATGGGCTTATGCAGCTGTCGGAGCAGGAACAGCGAGTACGACTGCATGTGGTTGCTCCACTTGTCGCTGCCTTTCTTGTGTATCTTTATGATAATGAGATGTTCACCGGGGAACGGGTTCTTTTCAAGGAAAAATGCCTGGAGCTCCCTCCCCGCATTCTCAAGCACTGCCTCACCATGCTAACTGATCTGGGCTGGCTCTCTTCGGCAGGAGAAGATGAGTGGTTTTTTACAGGAGAGGGCCAGCTCCTGCCCCATTTTGTTCCTCAGCTTTTCTATCCGGTCAGCTATCTCAAAACATCACGACAGGTACCGGAATTGATCTTTCCGGAGAAAAAAAAGAGGAGAGAGGTTGAACAGGGGGAAGAGTCTCATATTGATCGCAGTCTTGACATCCGCTTCTCAGGTTTGGTGTATGAAAGGAATTTTCGTGAACCGGTACACAAAGTTTTACTGGAGTTGTTTAATGCAGAACCCCTGGCCCAACAGCCACGATATATAGTTGATACGGGCTCCGGAGACGGAACCATGTTGCTCGACGTGTATAGAACAATAGCGGAGGAGACTCTTCGGGGGGAATCTCTCCGTGACTTTCCGCTGACCGTTATTGGTGTGGAGTTCAACCAGGTTGCCGCACAGGCCACAGCCGACAGACTGAAGGAAAACCGGATACCTTTTTTTACATTCCAGGGAGATATCAGTGAGCCGGAACAGATTGGCAGGGACTTAACAGCTCGCGGAATTGCTCTTGATCATGTTTTTCATATCAGTAAATCAGTAATCCACAATCGGATCTACTGCCCTCCATTGGAGGAGCCTGATCTGCGAGGATGGGAGCCTCAATCGGAAGCAGTGTTTATCGATGCCCGAGGTACATTGATTACTGCCCATGATCTGGCCCTCAATTTGGTTGATAATTTCAGGCGGTGGCGACCGCTTGTACGTAATCATGGAATGCTTGTTATTGAGGCCCATACTGTGCCTCCGCAATTGATTGCTGCTTCCATCGGCGCAAATATTCTCACCTCATTGGATTCCAGTCACGGCTATTCCCATCAGTATCTGGTGGAAAAGGATTTTTTTCATACAGCCATTCGAACAGCACTCTTTTCCATCGAAACTGTTGCGGAACGTTGTGTCTCAGGTGTTGATCTCCCTGTTCTGACTGTTGACTATCTTCGATCAATTGGGGAGGAAGAAAGTCGAGTTCAGGCCTTGTTGCTTTAACAATATCAGCCAACATCTCAAAAAACACATTATTAAAAATTATACGATTGGGATGTCAATAATGAGGCTGACTATACTCATGCTGACAATATTGATATCTGCCAACGCAAATGCCGGGTTATGGGATAAGATGACAAATGAGCAACAGGAACAGGTGCTTAATGAGTTAAAAGATCATTTTCCCAATCTTCTGGTGGATGACGGCCTTGGTAACACACCATTTGCGCCAAGTTCAGCCGCCTGTTTTTTGAGTTCCTGTATTGCGTAATCCTGAGAGCCCTGGGCTGTCCATCCCATGTCGCTGGATGCTGTTATAGCTGCCACTGTTTCATATCTTGGGGGGCGTTACTATATAAATTCACCTGCTCAGGGCTGATTGATTCTCGTTCAGTACCAGTGACAACAGCCGTTCCGGAGGCACATGATGTAAGTATGGCAATGATAATGAGCAGCACTAAATAGGTGGTTTTAACACCTTGCATTTCCTCTCCTTCCTGCCCTTTTTGAGAATGGTATTTGCATTAATAGAGATAAGGTTGTGGTGTGTACTATCATTTGGCTGTAAGAATTGCAGGCATGAATAATATCCAGGGAGATGACGGACATTCTCTGTCTGCTGAAACGGTAAACTGGTAGACGGCCTGACCTGCATCGGCGATGCCAAAAATAGAGTATACGCCATCTGCGCCCTCTATTCCCCATGCACTTTCAAGTGGAGGAACCCCTGTTACACTCATCTTTTCCCAACCGGATGAGCACGTATCATTGCGATAGGACTGGGTACCGAATGAGAAAAAATCTGTCTGTGAACGTCCCCATACAGCACGCATATATTGTGCAGGGAGTACATTGTAACTGTAAAAATCACTCTTCCAGGAGGTCCCGTCAAAGTGGACAATCTGCGATTCATTTGAGCCCAGAATAGATTCAGTATCTCCAACGGCGTAGACATTGTCGGCTGAACTGCCCCAGATTCCCCAAAAACGAAGATAACTCAAAGCACCACTGCTCATGCTGCTCCAGGTGCCGCTTCCCACACTTGTTATCAGTTCAGCAGAATCTCCTACAGCAAAAAAAGGCCCGTTGATTCCTGCCCCCCAAACCGCATTCAGATAGCCTGTGCCAGGGGGTGTTGTCTCTGACTGCCAGCTCATACCTGAATCGTTGGAACTGAGGACTGTCCCCCAGGCAACGGCCAGGATCTTGGAGCCAGAGCCCCAAAGATCACTGATCCCCTCTGTAGTGGGAATGGCAACAGATGACCAGTCACTGCCGTCATACCTGAGGAGTTCACCGGTATGGGGCCATCCTCCGGCCACGGCAGATTGGCCGTTTTCCGCTACATAGACAGATTCCAGGTTGGTCGTTGCGCCGCTGTCCATGGGAGACCATTGGGTCCCGTTATAGTGTAAGATTCTTCCGGCATAGCCTACGGCAAAAAGATCATCAGGGGAACTGCCCCAGATATCCTGCAGCTGTGCCTTGTTAATCATATTGTTCCAGTGCGTGCCGTCATAGCGATACACGGTTCCGCTATTGCTGCCGGTAAAGAGTTCTCCTGAAGCCAGCCAGGCGGAGGTGAGGTATTGATCGGTAAATGTTTGTATTTCCTGTATTGTCGATACATCCTTGTGTAGGACGATTCCGTCGTATGGAGAGGAGCTACCGCCATAACCAACAGCATAGAGATCGGTAAATGCAGTTCCGGCCACTCCTTGCAGGTACAGGGTAGTCGGACTTTCATATTCTTTTGTCCAGAGATGAGAAGTGGTATTGTAGGAATGGATATATTTGTTGCCGACGGCAACAAGACCAAAGGCGGGGTCTCCCCAAAGATCCATAATATCTGTTCCCGTCGGTAACGTACTGACAAGATTCCAGGTAGTTGACACCTTGTAAAGCAGTTTGCCAGATGCTCCACCAGCGTATGGTCCCATGGCAGAGTGGTGTACGGCATAGAGGTTCTCTGGGGTGCCATCGGTAGTTTCCGCATTACATCCTGCAGTTGTACAATTGAGTATAGTGCCGTTGGTTCCGACAACATAGGCAGCAGTGGCAGAATAACACCAGGCATCATAGAGAGTTTGTCCTGTTGTTACACTGTTCACTTGAGTCCATTGGGAACCATTATAAAAAAGAACTGTGTCGGATTCGCCCACAGCAAAGACAGCATTGCCGGAACCGCAGACAGAATGAAGGTTTGCATTGGTCGCACTTTCCATGGGAGCCCAGTATTCTCCGTTAAAGTAGAGGATCATACCGTTATCACCGACAGCGTAGAGTGCATCACTGGCAGCACCGCAGACACTTTGGATCGGCAGGTTGGGTACGGTCGTCATGGAGGACCAGGCCTCCCCCTGAAAGTGGTTGATTTCCCCGCCAGAACCGGTGACTACAAAGATATCGGTATCACTGGTAGCCGATATCTTATTGCCGGAACTGGCAGCTGTTGAGGAGATGATGGTGGAGGTGTTCCCGTTATAGTGCGTTATACCACTGGAATTGACAAACCATATACTTTCAGGAGTGGCGCCCCAGATATCATCAAAAGCACCGGGCAGGATTTTTACCCAGGAAGACCAGTTGCCGTTAATCATACGATAGAC
>JAHJNL010000013.1 GCA_018820855.1 Pseudomonadota bacterium
ATCAGCCGAGTACGGTCAGGGCCTCGCCAAGCTCGTCATGCAACTCAGCAACGGTTTCGTAAAAGACCTCGGTGCCATGGGAGAAGTGGAGAAGGATATTATTCAAGCGATCCGGGATATAGGGAAAGAGTTTCTTGAGGTTGACGATCCTGTTCTTTGAGAGTACGGACAGGTCGCCGGGGACGATGGTGTCTAGGACCGCTTGGCCCATGTCCGGGTGCATCAGGATATCTTTTTCATGGAACCTTGCCCGGGCCGTGAGGTAGGTCAGGATATTCCCCAGCTCATAGAGATCCAGGGCAAAGGGACGTTCCGGCATATAGAAATCGTAATCAAAGTCTATCCAGATATAGAGGCCGGTATCCCGGTCCACGAAGATGTGATCACGCCGGATATCTCCGTGGCGGAGATCGTTTTCATGGAGAAATTGAATTCCTTTGACACATTTAAGGAACTGTCGCATGACCTCGGGAAACTTCTGGTAGAAGTATTCCTGATGGGAGAGTTCGCCTCGATGGATAAACTTGTCCAGACGGTTGCCGTTGACGATATCGAGGATGCGTACCAGGTTGTTCGCCTCGTCCAGAATACTGCGGCCCTGCATAAAATGCGGGTGACCTTTCACAAGTTCAAGGACACGGGCCTCCTTTTCCGGGTTACGGTAGCAGTTGATGGTAAATTGACCGAACTGCATATCGAAGGTTTCGTGGAAGACGAGCTTGAGAATGAATTTTTCTTCGCTTTCCAGATCCTCGACGCGGGGAACCCAGGGCTTGACCTGCTCATCAATCCCGAAACGCCCCTCTCTGGTATAGCCGGTAACCAGCAGGAATCGATCATCAATCGCAATGATGTCGCCATAATCGATGGCCGTGAAATTGCTGGTGTCTGTGAAAAACTGCGGGGGTCTGCGAAGACTGCGGGTGACTCGGTGATGCCTGAGCCTGCCGTGCAGACGCTGGGGGAGCTTGTCCAGTGCGTATTCCATAGTCCCTTAACCGACGACCCAAACAGTGAAGTCGTGACAGTGGTGAACGATACCATTGGAGATGGATCCGAAGAGGAACTCCTCGGCTTTTGATACTCCGCGCTTTCCTACCACCACTGTGCCGAATTTCCCTTCTGCCTGAACTTCAAGCACGGCCTGACTGATGGTGATATGATCCGCCATTTTACACCGGGTTGTCACCTTCTCCCCTAAAGCGTATTTCTCCAGCAACTCCATAGAGTTTTGGAATATAACTTCTGCGGCTGCAGTTTTTTGCTGTTGATAATCGGACAACGATCCGCCGCTGCTGTAGTAGTTGGGGGGCGGCTCCGGGTAGATATAGAGCAGACAGAGTTCAGCGTCGGAAAGATTGCTGGTAATATCAGCAGTATAGCTGAGTGCCTTTATTGAAGTTTGGGATTGATCAACTGCGATCAGGATCCTTTTCCAGTCATTCATAGGTACACCTCGTCAGGTTTTGAGCAAAACGAGACAGTAGCGCATCACGATTTTGATTGATGGTATTCAATCAACTTAATCAGCTCCACCATGGTCTGCTGGGTTGGCGTTTTTACCCCGACCTCCTCACCAAAAGCGGCCAGAGCCCCGCACTGGGCATCAATCTCGGTTCTCTTTTTGTTGAGAATGTCCTGGAACATGGAAGAAAGATTACCCGAGGATTTTTTACAGGTATCAAAGAGAAGGTTGTAAAGTTCAGGAAAGACCAGGTCGATGGCTTTGGCCTGGGCTACGCTTTTCCCTTCATCGATAAGACGTTTGAGAAGGGTGATGGATTCCATCTGTTCAAGAAGTTCTCCGTTGCGGACCCGGAGGATGGAGGTGACCGTGTTGACGGCCGAGTAGACAATGACCTTGCACCAGAGACGGCCGACGACTCTCTTGACCGCGGTGCAGGGGAGAGAGCACTGGTTCAGTAATGTGCTCAGCTCGTTAACCCGTTCGGACACACTTCCGTCAAGCTCACCGATATAGGTTTTGCCACCCCCGCCATTTCGGACAATACTGGGTCCAAGAGAGGTGCCTGACATAAAGGTGAAACCGCCGATGATGTGTCGGCGTTCAACAACCCGCTCCATCAATTCCAGATTGCCAAGCCCGGTCTGCAGGCTCAGAAGCGGTGAGTGATCTGTTACCAGATGGCTTATCTGCTGTACGGCCTGCAGGGTATCAAAGGATTTTACGGCCAGAATGACCAGGTCGCAGTTTGTCAGCTCACTACCATCTGTTACTACACGAATAGGGCTGTAAGATGCTGAGTCAGGACTGGTGGCATCGAAATCGAGGAGTCCGATACCTTGCTCGTTGAGGGCTTGCGCAACCTCAGCGTTAGGCTCGACCAAGGTGACAATGTTGCCCCCTTTGCTGATGCAAGCCCCCAGTAACTTTCCTATTGCTCCCCCACCGACGATAACGACGTTCATCATAATATGCCCCCGCAGTCTACCGATTTTCGCTTCTCGAAAAGAGCTATATCTTATTTTATCATCCGCTGGCTAAGACATCAAATGTTTTCAGGTAGGTATGGTAAATAATGATGACCGGCAGAACCCTCTACGGTGTTGATCAGCGTGCAATAATGACCCCTCTGGAGTAAAAACAGCGTCGAAAATTGACCCCACTATGTTACCCACTCCGTGACAATATAATCACGGAGGAAATGGAGGATGTTAGTAGTGGAGACAATAGCAAAGATACGTCGTTATCATTTTGTAAAAGGGCTTGGAATAAAAACGATCAGCCGTCAACTCGGGATATCAAAGAATACAGTCCGGAAGGTTGTTCGCAGTGGGG
>JAHJNL010000098.1 GCA_018820855.1 Pseudomonadota bacterium
GAAAAGCTGCAGGTTACGGTTTCTGTTGGTGCTACCATCGCTGGTGAAAATGATACTCTGGAAAGTCTGATAAAAAGAGCAGATAAACTTTTATACCAGAGCAAAGCAGCCGGGAGGAATTGCTTGACTCTTGGTTGACTGGTGAACGTTGAGGTCTGAGAACCAAGCGGGCAAGTCCGGTCTTGACTGTTATTGATTGTTTGGGGAAAAGTCTTCCAGGTAAAAATTGTACCGGACAATCCGGTGGCTTATAGTTAATGTTAAAAGAAAATGAGTAATTGTGAAAGGCTATCGAAACTATATGCTCTTTGTCGTTCTTTTTGCTCTTACGATGCCTTTATCCGCCTCTTTGCCGACTCTGTGAGCAGTGTACGGCTGGTGACTATTCAGCCACAGATAAATCACTCGCTGCACTGAAGCAGCTCCTCCAGAAAAAATACTGATTTTGCCCTCCCCCCGTACCGCATCCTCCATCGGATGCGGGCACAATACTCCTCGTCTACAAGAACCCAGGCTGCAGTCATCGTTGGTGACGCTAATACCGTTGTTGCCAATTGTGCAAATTGTATCGGTAGCGCTGGTGCTGTAACCGCCGCAAATGGCCTCTGGTGGCTGAACCAGGAAAGAAAAAAACGAAGAAAATATCAATTTTTTCTTTTGACCTAGTGGGTATTTATTTAGTATCATAAGACAGTTCTTTTGGGTCTTCAGAAAGAAAATCAATGGCAATTGGGAATGTTTCATTTGCTCGTGTTTTCGTTATGTTATGGTGCACGCCAAAAGCGTGGCCGATCTGGATTGAAGGTTTGAATATGCCCGTTTTTTTTTCAGCAAGAAGTTCCTTTCCTCCCCTTCTCAACACAGCTCTATCTGTCATGAAAAACATATGTCTTTTCTGGGCCTGTTCAGTACTTTTCCTTTTTAGTTTCGTCTCATCAGCCGGAGCTTCCACCACCACCACCTCGACCACCATCGGCGAAGATATTGTCTGGTCCCTCAGCAATGCTGCTGCTGTCAGGTTTGATCATCGGACGGAAATCAATTCCTCGGTGGAAGTATTCTACTACTATGCGTCGTTACACAGCGGATCATCTGTCACCGTCCAAGTTGATATTGCCAATGCCACCCAAATAGAGTCCTCATATGGAGGACAACGCCTTATCAGGTCGAGTATACCCGACAACGGTATCCGCTGGGTGACGGAGGTAAAATGGCTGCAGAGCAGCGGCCTCATCCAGCCAACATCAATATCCATGGCCCACCGGGCTGAATACAATCCTTACCAGGCGGATCCTCCTTATCTTGACTCGAGACATCCGGTGGACAAGGCCATCCAGATCGTGGATATCACTGTATCACTTGATCCTTATAGTCTCCGTTACACCTACATCTACATTCTCCCGGAGGCGCTTGTCGGGATTGACACTCCGGAACAGAATGGCCTGCCGAAATTTGCCCGCACCGAGCCTGAAACTAAACGGAAAAAGCCCTACGGCTGCAATGGCTGCTCGGAAATCGGCCTGCCCGGCTACAGGGTCAATATGGCCAATCTGCTGCCCGTTATCCAGGACACCCTTTTTCAATGGGCAGGCAGGGGGCCGGCAGTAGATCTTACCCTGACCTGGAATGCGAAACAGGAGAGCGGTCCGACCAATTTCGGCACAGGCTGGCGTTTTTCCTATGATTCCTGGCTGTCTGAATCATCAGACGGGGTCACCATAAAACAGGATGACGGTGGGCAGCTTCATTTTGATATCCCCACAGAGGACAACGCCAACATAACTTCAGTCACTCCCAACCCGGCGACTGGTGATGTTACCATAGCTGTCGACTATGTGGGGACTGCTGACGAGCCAAGTTACGCTATAGACTGGGATGGCAGCTTTGCTCCTGATCGTTCAGGCTATACCCTGGAAAAGGAGCTTGATGGGGATCCATCGCTGCAGACCTTTATCCTGACCCCTCCCGATGAAAAGCTGTCCTATATTTACCAGGGACCTTCCGGAACTACTGATCCGCTGCCGCTGGTTGCCATTGAGGACTGGAACGGAAATTTTCTCCAGCTGACACGAAACGTATCCGGCGCCATTACCACTATAACCGATGCGGTAGGCCGTTCCGCCACCCTTTCCTACAATCCCGCCGGC
>JAHJNL010000099.1 GCA_018820855.1 Pseudomonadota bacterium
AAATGATAACGGGTACTAAGATCAGCTCTTAGTACCCGTTTTTTTCTGCCTATTTTCTACTCTTTTTATCCAATCGTCAGTTCTGTTTTCAGCACTTTCCCCATCACTGAAATACGCATATATGGGGAAGAACTGCCTGAGATCAGTTAACATCAGGACCGGTGATGCAACCGGCAGGTAGGCTGCAATACAAAGGAAAAAGTCCAAAGCAACGACAAAAAACTGTCAAAGATACTGCTGGACAGAACAAGTCCAAATTGCCGCTAAAAAAGATTACCTACCATAACACTATTTGATTCCAGGATAACAACGTTCCAGAACCCGCCAAGGTAAAATCAAAAGCGCTTCACCTCTGCTTTTGTCAATGTAGTCCATGCCGCGTCATTTGTGTCATCGATTCTGGTTACCGGAATAACCTGACGGTGGTTGAGAAGAACCGTTTTAATTTTACTGTCAGCAATAATCACCCTGATGTTTTCCGGTAAGGACTGTCCCTCATCGTCCACAACATCATCTACAGAAGGATGAACACACAGATCTTGCGGGCAGGTAAGTTTTCCGGCTTCCCCCAAATCAAACCAACCTCGAAACCTGCCGTCATTTCCATGCAGCCTGAGACCGGTTCCGGCAAGTGCGCCTATTATTCCGTCTCCCGTCCCACCATGTTCAGAGAGGTGTACCCCTACCCTCTTGGCAAGCTGGTAAGCTTCCTGTTTGCTGAGCACAGTTTGTTTAGCTTTGAGCCCAAAGTCGGTAAGTGCTTGGCGATCCAGGGAATCATTGTCTACAACTACGCAAAGACCAGGGTCGGATCCGGAAGCTGAAGCCTTCACCAGGAATTGTTTGGCATACTGAATGACATCATCAATCTTGGTGTCACCTATGATGGCCGAGAAGCACATGGAACTATTATGGGAGGTGTAAGGGATAGCATCATGAACAAAAAGTTGGTGCCTGGTAATATTTGAACATTGCGAAGCTAGGCCGATTTGCTGCAACTCTCCGGCGAGAATCTCAGCAAGCTGTCCGGAACCCGGACTATTAAGGTTGTCAGTATCATCTATGCTGAGATAAATTTCCATTTTTCTGCTCCTAATTGATATTAAAAATCAATGCTGTAAACTGTAAGATATAAGAGCAATTAACCTGTGGCAGACACTCTTGTCAAGCAGGCGGTTCACGGCAAGAAACAAAAGACAGAAAGCAACCGAAACTCACCATAAGCCACAGTATTTAGAGCCAGAAAAGATATGAGATGGCCACTGGAGCTCCCCTTGCCATCTCTGATAAGAAAGCATATGATGTTATAAGTGTTCATCGCAGTACAAAATCAATATCCTTGGAGGATGATTATTATGGCCGGACAAATTTTTTATCGCGAACGCGTAAAAGCAAAAGAAGGATCCCATTCACCTCGTTTTAGAGTTGTTGCCATCAATGGCATTGATCTCAAAATACTCGGCAATCACTTTCGCAAAAAAGAACTCGAACAGATTGCCAAGGCAACAAGTTCCGATCTGGTTATGCTTGAGCGCGATAAAGACGCTCAGAAAAAGAAATAATCACAATCTGAACCGTATCACTTTAAAGGGGAAAATAAATATGGCATTGGTACGTGAAAAAGATGGGAAGAGACTGCATGTCAAGAGTGCTCTCATGGGAGAAAGCCTTGTCAGTAAAGAATTTATTGAGAATCTTGACATTGCGCCCCAGGAAAGGCTCTATCCGGATGTAAAAATCATGAAAATCGGTGGCCAGTCCATCTGTGACCGGGGTGTCAAGGCGCTACCCAATATATTAAAAGAACTTGTCAAAAACCGGGCCCATCACAAGATGCTGTTGACCACGGGTGGCGGTACCCGTAGCCGACATATCTATACCATAGGCCTGGAAATGGGCATGCCAACCGGAGTAATCGCTAAATTCGGCAGCATGGTTTCCGAACAGAACGCCCTGATGATTGCCACGCTACTTTCTCCCTGGGGCGGCGTTAAGATCTCCCATGCCGATATCGTTAAGCTACCTACCTATTTTGCTGAGAAGATCATTCCAGTCATGCACGGTATGCCCCCCTATGACTATTTTGCCATCAAGCCTAAAGTCGGCAGGATTCCAATTCACCGTACTGACGTAGGCCTTGTTATCCTTGCCGACCTGATCGGTTCGAGGACAATACTGTTTATCAAGGATGAAAAAGGGCTTTACAGTGAAGATCCAAAGAAAAATCCAGATGCCAAGTTTATCGCCGAAATCGGTGCCAAGGATCTGCTCGAAAGCAACCAGGATGATCTGGTAATAGAACGACCTTGTCTTGAGATCATTCAGAATAGTGAAGTCATAGAAAAAGTGCAGATAATCAATGGGATGATAGAAGGCAATATTACAAAGGCCCTTAACGGGGAGCATGTTGGTACTTTCATTTATAAACAGTAAAGATTACAAGCACAGACACAGTGTCTGTGCTTGTATAGTATATTGGTAATGCGGTAGTTAACAGATACTATGGGCAGAAAAATTATATAACGTTTTTTTAGCAATAAGGTTTATTTCATGTTTGCTGTTATTGTGCTTTATCTTGTCATCCTTTTTTTTGTAGAAGTTGTGTTAGGTTCCTGTGCCGATGTATATAATTCTGAAGTTGGTTATGAAAGCAGCTGTGTAAAAGTTACCCGACTTACAAGCAAACAGTTTTTTACACACCTGCTGCCGGTTATTCTGCTTTTTGCTGTGTTTCCATTATTACTGTCAGAAGCCATCTAGAAACCCTGCTTTTCCAATCCAAAAGACCCTTCCGGGTACCACTGGAGATATTATTTTTTTCTGAATAAGCGTCCTTAAAGGTAAAGGATATGGATGAATTGGGCAGCCCCGATACATCTCTTCAGAAACCAACACATCTAAATAACTGTTTACTCCCTTTCATACTGAAAGCTTCTCCCATCGCAATATTCTCGCAACCACAATCCCTATCAAAAAACCAGCTGCCAGGTTGGACGCAAGGGTTATTCCTACAATCAGAACTACAACAAAGAGTTCTTTACGTTTTTGCATATCGAGAATCGTCAAAGCAAGTTGAGCACCAGCAAATATCAGCAGAACGCCAAGGACAGACATTGGGACTAAATTGACAATTGACAGCACCTGGGCCCCGAAACACAAGGCTATCACCAGAAAGATTCCCCCTATGATCATATTTGAACCAGCGGTTCGGGCCCCAAATCGGTACCGTGACGCAAGCCCTCCCGCCCCGTGACACATCGGCATTCCCCCTATAAAAAAACTTCCCAGATTGGCAAGAGCCATGCTGATACACAGCGCTTTATAGCTGACGCGATTGCCGTCTTGAGGAAAATATTGATGAGACAAATCGGCATTGGCAATTACGGCATTGCCGAGAGTCATTGGTACTTGGGGAAGGACGAGAATAAGCAGGGCAAAGCTAAAATCATTAACTGTCGGTATCCCATAGGGTAAAAGGTGCGGAAGATTAAATCCTATTTTTACCTGATCCCATCCCTCATGAGTGCCAAAAAGCACTCCAACTATCATGCCAACGCCAACAACAACCACGGCGGCCGGTAGACGTTTATTGTCAAGAAGGAACAAGGTTAACAATCCTAAAATGGAACCAATGACTATTCCGATTGGTAGGAAACCGATATGTTGAATGAGTAGATGTGGTTCTGCCATTTCCTGCATAACCTGGAAGGATGAGGTGCCTACCATCAAGCGCACACCTTGAGAAAGAAGCAGGATGCCGGTTGAAAGCTGAACCCCACGAATCACCGATTTCGGAATATGGCGGCCAATCACATTAATCAGGCCAGTGGCTCCGATGATAATCAACATGACAAAAACCCACAGACAGGATGCTTGAATCTGGACAGCTGAGATGCCTGTGGCGATGGCATAAGCACTTATGACCTTCATCGGTTCGACAGGGCAGGTTACTTTAAAATACAGGCCTGAAAGGATATAGAACAAGCCAACACCAATGAAGATTCCGACCGGATTAAGATTATTAATCATAATCATTCCGACAGCCAGAGGAAGTATCGTACCTAAATCTCCGAGCGAGCCCGCGAGTTCCATTCGGGTAAATTGAAAATGCTTTGACATCACGGTATAATCCTGCCAGCTAAAGAATTAAGGTAACTCAGCTACACCTCATTGAATTATTACTAAGAAAAAGGAAATAAGCAAATCCGAAAAGATGTGCTGCGACAATATATCAGTTCAAAGAATCATTTCTCGACTCTGCAAGACATCACGTTCTTTCTCCTGATTTCATAGAGCAAGGATCTTTTCCCGGCTCGAAGTAATACAAACAGCATACACTGAACAACAAACCTGTATCGAGTTCAGAGATATCACAAAATCCACTGCAAAAATAATCAAAAGAGAGTAATATTCAGTGACCTGAAAAGCTCCTTACCAGATGAGTGGGACAAGACGCTAACGCTACTGATCAATATCAACTGATCCCCAAAAGGCAGGAAGAGAAAGTTACTCACATTTACAATCTTGAAGCCCCGAGCTAATCCAGATTGTGAAGTTTTACTTAGGATGGAACTAACATGGTAGAAGTAAATCTGAGATTGATGAAAAAAAACCAGTCCGGCACCATCAAGGCAGTCAAGGTAAGTGGTGAACTGGGGAGAAGAATCCGCGAAATGGGCCTTGTACCGGGTACTGAAATCACCATTCAAGGACGAGCACCGCTCTATGATCCCGTTGCCATGCGGGTCATGGGAGGAACACTGACTCTGCGTAACAATGAGGCTGATCATATCATCGTCGAGGTCAGCGAAGAAGGCTGAAGCATATCGACGCCGGCTTCTTTAAGTAAGATCACCGCAACACTCTCCTTGTCCTCTGCCACGACCTCATCCGGTTTCAGTTTGAGCAGCCAGCGTCCCACCAGCAGTCCTTTTCTTTTTTTCGCATCTTTATACCGATTTTCTACAAACTGACGTCTTTTCACTTCTCTGGTCTCGGTTACCATGGTTTCGATAAGAAACCATGGTGCACTAGCCAGATGCAGACTTACTTGTCCTTCAGGCTTTTGCACCGGTGTAACCCTCCGTATAAATTGTCCCGGAGCGTAATGCGGCCGAATACGGGCAAGGATCAGCCCAGGGAAATGGTGCAGCAATTCTTCTTCTAATCGATCTGCCACCTGATCTGCCATCTTATGTGAAGGCGTATGCATTACCACATCCATATCCACCAGATAACGCCCTCCGGCATTTCTGCTGAAGCACTTGTTCACACGAACGATTCTGGGGTGACCTTCCACAAAAGCGATAATTCCACGTTCCGTATCTCTATCAATTGAGGCATCCAGAAGATCTTTCAAGGATCCGACAAAAAGCTGTCCCCCTGCATAAAAAACAAAGAGGGAAACTATGCCTGCTGCGAGCCGATCCACGTTAAAGCCTAAGGGCACCACCAGCAGACCGACCAGGACTACTGCGGTGGAAAGGGAGTCTGCCAGGTAATCCCGTGCATCGGCTATCAGAGCCGGAGAATCGAGCTTCTTGCCGGCACGCAATTGAAATATCCCAAACCCCAGGGCAATCAGAAAAGAAATGGCTGCAACAGGTAAGGCAATTACTATATCCGGGAGTCCTGAGACACCGAATAATGCCTGACGTCCGATCTCATAACCAGCCAGAATAACGGCAATAGAGGCAATCAAGGCGGCAACGGTTTCGGCCTTATACAGTCCGTAAGGAAACGCAGGATGTTCACGTCCCGCCACCCAAATACCGACAAATACGGCAGTAGAGGCAAAGACATCTGTAGCGGAATGAATGGCATCGCCAAGCAGGGCAGCGGAACCGGACAGAACACCAGCTATTCCTTTGCTGAGTGCAAGGAAAAGGTTCAGAGAGATGGAAATAGCTGCCTGTTTTCTGGCTGCTGCCAGTTTTTCTTGGGATTGTTTATGAATCATGAATCCATCTCTTACCATTGATGACGTCGTAGAAACTCTTCCCCTACTCCGCTGCTACAGACTTTGGATCACTAAGCATACCCTGATCATGCGACTCTATGAAGTTTTTCGAAGTCTTACACTTATCTTGTTAGCCATCAAAGAAGAAGGACAACTTTTTATAAGTTGACTTTGAATGTGTTATCTCCGGGAGACTATACAACCAATCTAAGTATTGTGACTGATCTGTTTTTTTAATTCAAGAATCTTAGATACCAATTCACCTGTTGCCACACTCTCTTTCCTGGAAAAAACTCAGAAAAAAGACACAGAAGCCTTGATAAATCAGTTGACAGCACATAATGTTTGTTGTACCTAAACATTGTTATCTAAGGAGAGATAAATGACCCTGAAGGACATAAACAAAAAATGCCGCTGCTTGGCCAAAAAGATGCAACAGTGTACAGTAGCCCAACATTGTACTGGACACCATGGACCTCTCTCTGAAACCTGTCACGTTGGAAAAATAAAGATCTGCAAGATCACCGGTGACAGACAACTTTGCGCGAGAATGGCCTCTCTCGGTGTTCTGGCTGGTGAAGAGGCAGAAATAATCTGTCCAAAAAACGGCTCTCAGTGTCTACTGAAAATACAGGGTGGAACGTTAAGCTTGGACCATATAGCGAGCAGTAATATTATCGTACAATCTGTATAACCGTAAGAGACAGCTCTATTATGTATGCTGTCTTTTTTTAGGAGCCGAGTCTTAGGAGCCCCTAACAATAGGAACAATTATGTGGCAAACTGGAACTATCATACTTATTACAGGCCTTGCCTTCTTTTTCATCGGAAGAAAGTTGTATCGTCAATTACGACAAGCAGCTGATCCATCACAGCAGATTTCTTGCGGTTGTAGTTGTTCCGGCTGCGGAGAGAGTAAATGCAGCAGTCGACCCATCGAGGATGATAGCATAAGAAACAGCCCCCCTTTCCAACATCTTTCAAATACAAATAATCAATGTAATCTGCATTAAGGAAAATCTGCTATTTTGTGTTTTTCACCAATTTCCTGATCATTTCAACGATTCAATATCCTACGACTTCAGATGACGATTAAAAAAAATATTACCATGGCACTAGCCGGCAATCCCAATGCCGGTAAGACCACTCTCTTCAACAAACTTACCGGGGCCAGACAGCATGTTGGGAACTACCCTGGCATCACCGTGGATTATAAAGAAGGTCATTTCACCCATGAAGACCAGAAAATATCTATTACCGACCTTCCAGGAACTTACTCACTGACGGCCTATTCCGTTGAGGAGATTGTAAGCAGAGATTTTATCACCAACAACCGACCGGATGTAGTTATCAACATTGTAGATGCCTCCAATCTCGAAAGGAACCTCTACCTCACAACCCAGTTTCTGGAAATGGGGGTGCCTCTGATTATTGCTCTGAATATGGTTGATGTGGCAAAGGATAGGGGAATAGAAGTTCACTATGAGAAATTAGCAGAGCTACTCGGTGTTCATGTAGTCCCCATCATCGCCAGGTCGGGTGAAGGGACAAAGGAGTTGATCAAACAAGCGATTGAGGTTTCCCGTTCTGAAAAAATATGGTGCCCAAAGGATATTTCCTACGGAGAGGACCTTGATGAGGTACTCATGGAGATCGTCTCCATCATTTCCGATTCTTCATTTCTTGTTAAAACCTATCCTCCTCACTACACAGCCATCAAATATCTCGAGCATGACGACCAGATTCTGACTCTGGGACAGGCAGCTGATCCAATCGTAGCCAAAAAGCTCGAAGAGATCGTGGGGAATATTTCCGACCACGTGCTCAAAACCATGGACGTGTATCCGGAATCAATGATTGCTGACCATCGTTACGGATTTATAAAGTCCATTCTCCGCCAGGGAGTCCTATCTCATAAATTTGACATTGACCGCCTCTACACCTCAGACAAAATAGACAAGGTTCTCACAAATCGTCTCATGGGTCCGGTTGTCATGCTGCTCATCCTCTTTGGCCTTTATCAGTTCACCTTTTCCTGGAGTGAACTGCCGGTTTCCTGGATGGAATCATTTTTCGGTTGGCTGGGTGGAGTAGCGGATACAACTCTTCCTGAAGGACCCGTTAAGTCCATGCTCATCTCAGGTGTTATCGATGGGGTTGGCGGGGTTCTCGGCTTTGTTCCTCTTATCATGTTCATGTTCTTTGGGATTGCTGTCCTCGAAGATTCCGGTTATCTGGCTCGTGTTGCGTTCATGATGGACCGGATTTTTCGTATTTTCGGTCTGCACGGTTCCTCGGTAATGCCTTTCATCGTATCCGGCGGAATAGCGGGCGGCTGTGCAGTGCCAGGAGTTATGGCCACCAGGACGCTTCGCTCACCAAAGGAACGCATGGCCACCCTGCTCACTGTTCCCTTTATGAACTGTGGAGCAAAGGTGCCTGTTCTGGTTTTGCTTATCGGTGCATTCTTTACCGATCATCAGGCACTCTATATGTTTCTCTTCACCATGCTGGCCTGGCTGGTCGCCCTTGTGGTTGCCAAATTTCTGCGCATAACCGTACTCAAAGGAGAAGCAACCCCCTTTGTCATGGAATTGCCTCCCTACCGTTTCCCCACCCTGAGAGGACTTCTCATTCATACCTGGGAACGTACCTGGCAATATATAAAGAAAGCAGGAACAGTAATTCTGGGGATATCCATTATTCTCTGGGCATTGATGACCTACCCCGGGCTACCTGAATCTCAACAGGATACTTTTGAAGCAAAACGGACAATGATAAGCCAAAGCTATCCTGAATCAATCAGGACAGAACTTCTTTCTTACAATCAGGAAACCGGGGAACTGTCACAAAAGGGAAAAGAACTGAAAGCAGCACTGACAATCATAGATCAGGAGGAGTCCGGAGCTGGCCTGAGATACTCCATTGCCGGTAAAATTGGGACCTTTCTTGAACCGGTCTCAAGCCTTGCCGGATTTGACTGGCGGACCAACATTGCCCTGCTTGGCGGATTTGCAGCCAAGGAGGTAATTATCTCCACTCTGGGGACAGCTTACTCCATGGGTGAGGTGAAAGTAGATGCATCTGATTCTCTTGGGGAGCGATTGGTCAGAGATCCGCATTGGAACGGTGTCGTGGCAGTGGCTGTATTGATTTTCATCATGTTTTACGCCCCCTGTTTTGTCACTGTAGTCTGTATTGCCAAAGAGGCAGGCTCCTGGAAGTGGGCCTTTTTCTCCATGGCCTTTAACACTGCTTTTGCCTTTTTCGCTGCCTTCGCCGTCTTTCAGATAGGCAGCATGCTGGGATAATAATGCAGGAGGCCAAGTCTGCACCAACGGGCAGACTTGGCAACGGTTTCACAGTAAATAACGCATGACCCTCTGAAACGAATCCCAGTCTTTTATTTGCCATAAAACCAACTTGGTTAGACTCCGTTCACGTAACATCATCAGTGTACCCTCCTCAGGTAAGCGGCTGTTGCTTGCACAAATTGTCAACAGTCCAGCAATGACCCGGAGTAAAAAAAAACCCGGGCCGAAAAATAAATTCAGACCCGGGGATTTCCCTTTTCTATCCACAAGATCAGTTGATTACCGATATTCCTCGACGGCAATCACTTCAGTTTTCAGGCAGGTCTTCTGACTTCCGATTCACTCTCCCTCTGCGCCTTCCCAACCAGTATTTTTTAACCCGGACAGAACAGATAATTCTTTTCCGAGAAATTAAAATGCTGTCAGTGGCGTGGATGCAGGGGTTATCCTCGGTTACAGCGGCGGGCCCGTCTTCGATTTTCACGAAGTTCCCTTTTCAGTCCTGTTACAGACACCTGAGCACATTATCAAATTATACTGTCCACACTTATTTGTCAAGGATCCACTACGAGGAAACACCATATGATGTGTAATGCAACACAACATGGCACCCCACAGGGTGTGGCCACCATGGGAGCAGCAAAAAGCAGTTAACCATTTTCCCGGTCTATCCCAGCCTTGCCCATTTTGTATCGCAATACTCTCTCGCTGATACCTAGAGATTCTGCAGCCCTGGTTTGCACCCAACCATGTTCTTCCAGAGCGTGAAAGAGCATCTGCTTCTCAACATCCGCAAGTCGTTGACTGAGTTTTCCGCCACTTACCTGTTTTTCACGAACTTCAGGAGGGAGATCTTCAACACGAATAACCCTGCCTCGAACCAGAGTGATAAGTCGCTGTAGAATATGCTCAAGTTCCCTGACATTACCGGGAAAATCATATTTCACCAGCTGATTCATGGCATCACTGGAGAGACTCACTTTCCGGGCACCGCAGTGTTTACTAAGAAAAAAATCACCGAGTTCAGGGATATCTGAACGCCTCTCCCGCAAAGGAGGAACAATGATCTCCAGGACGTTCAAACGAAAATAGAGATCTTCTCGAAATGTTCCTTTCTCCACCATTTTTTTCAGGTCACAATTTGTTGCCGACAAAACTCGAGTATCCACAGGGATTTCTTTTTCACTTCCAACCCGGCTGATTTTTTTTTCCTGCAGGGCTCTGAGCAATTTGGCCTGCAGCTGCAAGGGGAGTTCTCCCACCTCATCGAGAAAAATCGTTCCGCCTTGAGCCTGTTCAAAACGACCGCGTCGAGTGGCTGACGCGCCGGTAAAGGCTCCTTTTTCATGACCAAAAAGTTCAGATTCGAACAGATTTTCCGGGATAGCTGCACAATTTACTTCCACAAAAAGCCCCTGTTTGCGTGGGCTCAGGAGATGAATCATCTTGGCTACCAATTCTTTACCGGTACCAGTCTCGCCACGGATCAATGCCGTCCATTCAGTTGGCGCAATGCGATAGCTAAGGGAAAGCACCTCATGCATGGCCTTACTCGAACCAATTATATCAAGGGGGACCTTGGTCTTTTTAAGAGATTCTGAAACCTGATCCGCCTCCTCGGTCACTGCCAGGCTCTGTTCTATCTGTTCAATCTTTTGCAGCAGAACAGATAGATCTACCGGCTTTTCCAGGAAATCGTCTGCACCGAGCTGCATAACACGAACGGCAGTGGTCACCGAACCAAAGGCCGTGATCATGATGGCCCGTAACAGGGGAGAAATCTCCTTCATTTTTTCCAGCAGTTCATCGCCATTCATCCCATCCATTCGATGGTCGACCAGAACAAGTTGAACCGGCTCCCTGGAAAAAATCTGCAGTGCCTCTTTTCCACCCGGAGCAGTCAGGACATCATAACCTTTCTTTTTGAGGAACCCTTGAAGCATATCCCGCTGCATTGCTTCATCGTCTACTATCAGTATCTTCATTACACTCCCGGTCCTTCAAGTTCTCAAAGGCTTCATGTGATTTGACCGCCTCGGCAAAGTAACCATTACTCGAAAGATCTGTTCTTCTCTGTCTGTCTGCAACTCTAATCTTCCACCATGGGCGCCCACAATCTTCTTACTGATGGAGAGTCCGAGACCAGTTCCCTTGGCCTTGGTGGTAAAAAAAGGTTCCGGGAATAAGGCTTCTATCTCTGAGTCAGGGAGAGGACCGCCATTGCTTAACAAAACGAGACACTCCTGTTCTCCCCTTGTTACATTAATATCAATATAGCCACCATCAGGCTGGGCCTCCATCGCGTTTTTAAAGAGATTTTCAAAAACCTGCCCCAGAAGATTTTTATCTCCCTGAACAATGCAGTTATTTTCTCCTCTAAGCTGTACATCAACCCCCTGTGTCTTACACTGCGCTGCATAGAGGTTTATCAAAGAGCTGAGAAGATCAACCAGGTAAATTTCCTGATAGACCAATTCAAAGGAATGCACATATTGACGCAAACGGGAGATGATTCCATTACTGCGATTAACCGCCTCCCTCATCCCTGTCACCAGGCCACGGTGTTCAGGACTCAAGTCAGCCGCCTCAAGTTCTAGGCGTTGCAGCCCAATTCCTATGGCATTGAGAGGATTCCGCATTTCATGGGTGATAGTAACCGTGGTTCTTCCCAAAGCTGCCGCCTCACGCTGACGTGCCATCCTTCTTTCAAAATCCCTGGCATCTTCAAGCCGCTGTCGCTGCACGCGATAAAGCCACCAGGAAGAAAGAACTCCAGTGGTAAAAAGCAATGTAAGAAAGACAATAACTCTTCTTCGCAACTCTGTCATTCGTTCAAAAAAACGATCTGCATACAGGCCTACCACGATATCCTTGTCTTTAAAATTGAGGATGGTCTCTGAGACCAGGCCTCCAGACGATGTGGAAGAAAAAGTGGAAGATTCGGAAGCTGTTAAGTGAGAGCTTTCTGCTGTTACCACCCTTACATAGGCAATTCCGGCTAGGTTGCTTAGCAGGCTGAGGAGACGTTCCACACTGAGATCATCCAGCATTTTTTCAATCTTTCCTGTATCTAACCCGACAAATATACAAGAAGCGGAATTACAAAGAGTGTACAGATAGAGCTGTTGATCCGGCAGAAATTGGAGCCCTTCATTTGCCGAACGACTGACCTGCTGCGCTGAAAGCCAGTCCGGCGGTCCACTCACCAGTTGATCCTGGCTTAGATTCAGGATACCAATGCCGGCGAGCCCTGCTTCTCTTGCAAAAGCAGCAAGTTCACCTGCTGAGAAAGGATCGATATCGTTTAGGTAGGCGACAAAACGCCCACTGTTGGCCAGGCTGCCTGTCAAAATGGTCTCGATGGTATCACGAGTCAGGAAGACATTACGAATATTGAGTTCTACAACAGCTGCGAGTATCTTAGAATGTAGACGAGAGTGCTGTTGATAACTTTCTTTAATACTCTGTTGCTCATAAAAAAAATATGACACCACCAGCAGTGTCAATAACACAAAAGCAATCAAGTTATTTTTCCAGGTTGGTAACTGGTTCAACGGCCACGCCCTCCCCCGCCACCACCACTACCTCCACTTCCACCACCGTTACCGTTACCCGAATTACCAGTACCATAGCCTCTGCCATTACTCCTGCCTGTACTGCCACCTCCGTCAATATCGCTGTTATCGGCTTCTTCAGAAACAGAGGATGGAGCGACATCAGCTTCTGTTTCTTGATTCCAGTGTTTACGCTTTTTATACTTTTGAAGACGAGATCGCACTCCAGTGGAATCATTGCAGCCCATCCCGCCGCACCCTCGAACATCTATTGCCAGAAAGACTGATCCGGTAGCTGGCGTTTCACCCCATACCCTCACTTTTTCTCCAACCTGAACACATCCAGGTAAAAGAGGAAGGCCTTCTTCAGATTGAGGGAAAAGCTCCCCCACAGCCTTCACATTAATTCGACTATTGTTCTCTGCTCGCTTTGTTTCCCCTTGCTTTGTAGGAATCGAAATAAGTACAAACTCCTGAAGAGCCCTATTGACTTCAGCCACTTCCCCATAAAGAAATTCTGCAGAACCTCTGGCTGGAAAGACACCGAGCATCAACATCAAAATAACAGTGAGTTTTAGTACGTTCATTATCAAAAAAGCCTATTCACCTGTAATAACTGCATGCAGAAGATCAAAAATGTCCATGCCTTCCATATCATGTGCCGCAGCTATTTCCTTGATTGTCTGTTCAGGTGTTATCTGAACTCCTTTTTCGGCAAGCCCCTGCTTTATCATTGGAAAATGAAGATTGAATTCAGCACAGATTTCCGCCATGCTCTTATTCCCAAAACCTGGCATGGGTGAATCCGGAAAGACCACGGCCTCGCCCGGTGTCACATCTGCTTTTGCAGCCTCAATCAAAGAATAAATTTTTTGGGGAGGCAGATTATTGGCAGATCCTATTTCTAACAGAGTCATGGAACTGTCCTGCACGACAACCCCGGCTTGTTTCAGAAGATCAAGACATTGACCGAGATCAAGCCCTTCTTTTTTGGCAAAAAGTTTCAAAGAAGAAAGTTCTGCATGGCCATAAGGTGGTTCCCCGTATACCTTTGAAGCTTTGTCCTTGATCGAGTTGCTCAAGGTTATAACTGTGCTCATGGGGGGAATTTCATAATAGGTGCCGACAGCAACTACCAGTGAAAAAAGCAGGGCGACATTAAAGGATACAGTAATGACTTTCACCTCTTTTTTCCTGTTTTTAAGATATGCAACAATCTGTTTCCAATTATAAAAAATGTGGAGGAGACCTGCTAGGATAAAGAGTACGCCTAGATTGATATGTTGATTGGCCCACTCGGTTTTACTCAGGCCAAAAAGATGCCAATCCGCCCAATAAGCAACTCTGCCATGCGGGACAATGTATAAAACAACAGAGGTAACCACCTCTAAGACAAAAGATATAAGCATTGTCAGTGATGTAATTTTACGCATGTTCATGAGGAGTTATCTTAACCTGGAGTAAAGTTTTATTTGTTTTCCGGCTGATCGCCGACTCGATAGGACTGACAAAACATAACTTAATTATTCTATCAAAAATCAGGCCACTTTTACCAGAGAAACAAGTATTCCAACATTCTTTTATGCACGACAGGATAAACATATTATTACTACAGAATCAACGTGTTACAGACAAATGTTTTATTAGAAAAGTTACTATACCAGGAATGACAAAGAAGAAGTCTGATTTAAAGAGAAGATCATCGACAGTTTTTGTGACAATCCGATTCTTGATCGACATAACCGTCGAAAAAGAAAGTGGATACAAAAAAAACCCGCCAGGAAAAACCTGACGGGTTTTAAAGAGGGAACAAGACAGTAATCGAATTACTTGTCATTCATCATACCAGGCCCACCGCTCATACCCCTGGGACCATTACAATCACCGGGGCCAGCGCAAACACCTCCGCACCAGCCCTTTCCACAAAAACCTTGCAGGCCTGCGGCCTCAGCCTTTACTCGCATGGTATTCTGCAAGTCAAACAGTTCTCCCGTTGCCTTTCCGACAGCTACAGGATCAGGCGTTTGCGCACGCATCAATGCACGTTTCACAGCACGTTTCACAGCAATCTGTTTCCGCAAGTCCTGGGTTTCCTCAAAAAACTTATCGTATTTCACCTTGGTTTCAGCATCCACGGGAGCATTTATCTGAGCTCTATTCTGGGGACAATTTTGAGGTCCCCCGCCCATCATACCTTGCCCCCAATAAGCAGAGGCCTGATAAAAACCGGTCAAACCAACAATGGTTACCAAAGCTGTAGCAGCGATCATTTTTTTCATTGTAAGTCTCCTTTTTTGTCTATTGGAAATAAAAACGTTATGTTGGTCTCTAATCTATAACAGCAAGGGCTATGCCACAAGACACAAAAGGCACAACGTTTTTATATTACAACATATTATCATTTCCTAATCAACTATTGAGTAACCTTATCATTCTGGAAAGTGTATCTTTTATCCACAATCAACCTGAATTCTGGTAAAAACTTTCCCTATGGTTATTCGCCGAGAACCAGCAAAATGACAACTATGCGATTAGGTAAAGACAATTCGCTACTCACAACACTTGTTGGATTCGCTCGCCTTGTTAACCCTTTTGAACTACCATGCTGAATATTTTTCAATTTCTTTTCTTCGTCAGGATCGATTAAAAAAGCGCGAAGAATGGACAAATCCCTTCTTCGCGCAATATGCTCTAATCCAAGGTCGGACAGCTATCAAACGTTGGTGCAGTCGCCTGTAGCTGGTCCGTTTCCAGTACCATCTTTAGGACTGTCACCAGTTCCATCACCATAACCACCGCCACCATTGCGACTACCACCGCCATTACCACCGCCACCACCACGATTACCACCGCGGGCAAGCAGATCAGCATTCAGTGTGTCAAAAGCATTTATACAATCTCCTGTACCAGGTCCGCTTCCAGTGCCATCTTTAGGACTGTCACCGGTTCCATCACCATAACCACCGCCTTTGCCTCCACCGTTACGATTGCCACCGCGGACAAGCAGATCAGCATTCTGTGTGTAATCAACATTTAAACAGTCTCCCGTACCCGGTCCGCTTCCAGTACCATCTGCTGCTCCGTCACCATCACCAGTACCGTCACCAGGCCCATAGCCATTTGCGGCCATAACCGGGACAGACAACAGGCTAATGGCTGCCGCCATGACAAGTGTTTTTAAAATCTTTGTTGAAAGTTTCATGAAAATTACCTCCTGTTAGTTTTAACCTCCCTTATGGGAAGATAGTTTGTTTTAAATCCGTTGTTGCACAGTACTTCTACTTTCCCTGCTCAAGATAACAGCCCTATCTTGTTTATTTCCATGGCGCAACCCTCCACGAATTTTCCCAATCCCTCGTGCCTCACCGCTCATTGATACGAGCAGTACGCCAACAATACTTTCGAAGTGAAATGACGTTTTTCAGTTCGTTATTTGAGGGTATGATCAGTCTCTCCACCGTAATATTCCAAGACGTTGACTTCAATTACGCCGTTATTGTCACTCAGAGTACCAAGAAGTGTGCCATGTTCCCCAGATACTTATTTACCATGTAATACCGAAAGGTTAACAAATACCAATTCTGTTCTTCAAGCTGACTTCATTCGACAATTCCTGTTTCCTCTCGACAAAATTGTCGTGTCAGTAAGAAAAGAGGAGATGAGAACGATAACAACTCTTCTCAATTAACCAGTAACTCAAAAGAGAAGGTGATATGAGGATACGGGAAGTTTTGTAGATAGAAGAAATGGAGCGATTCGTTAAAATGAGACTACTTTATCAGGAGCGATTCTATATCAGACCGGCCAGTACTGAATTTTCATCTGACAAATTCAGCAAATTTTATCTTATCGTGTTACTCCGACTGATAACGTCTCTGTTTCGCTCTGTATAGAATACGAATCTGTGATTGGGGGTGGGCTCTTACAGAAAAAAAGGAAGGCCCTTCCGAACTGAATCAGAAGGGCCTTGGGAGGGGAAGAAAAAATGAAGTTTCATTTTCCTTTGTCATATCTATATCAACAAACGTGCCAGCCAAACACAAAAAACGATAACATACCTAAATAACACATTTAATTAATATATAGTTTTATCCACAGACAACATCCACGATGCAAAATCGTTTCTTTTTTACCCACTCCAAAGGACAATTGAGTATTTTCTACCCACCTCGTTTCATAGAACTTCACCGGTTAACCCCAGTTTTGCTAACAGATGAACCGTCTCCATTCGAGCAGGTTATTTTTTCACCGCCCACCTTCGAGACGCCTTACTTATGGTTATGCCGACACGCTCTCCTGTAAAAATTCCATGGCCACCCGTGCATACCAGGCAGCACCTGTGCTTAGAACTGCTTCATCAAAATCAAAGGTCGAACTATGGGCAGGACCTGTATCAGCCGAGACATGAGCCCCAAAACGGACCAGGCAACCATTAACTTTCTGTAGATAGAAGGAAAAATCTTCTCCTCCAAGACTTGATGGGCCCTGGGAGAAAACACTCTTTTCAGGAGTCACTGCAACGGCAGCCTTGCGGGCCACCTTTGCTGCTGAGGCACTGTTGATCACTGCCGGAAGAAAGTCAGGAAACTCCAGATCGGCTGTCACTGCATAAAGAGATGAACTCCCCATAACCATTCTTTCCAAACCGGCAAGGAGACGGCTGCGCGCCTCGGGATGGGTGGAGCGGATAGTCCCCTCAAGTATGGCCTCTTCAGCAATGACATTATGTGTCTCGCCAGCCTGCACATGTCCGATAGTGACCACCGCGGCATGATTGGGATCCACCTCTCTGCTGACCAGCGACTGCAGGGCAGTTATCAGGCCAGCTGCAGCCACAATGCTATCTTTGGCTTCATGGGGTCTGGCGGCATGACCGCTGCTTCCCCGTAACCTGATAATAAAGGGATCAGCATAGGCACAGATAATTCCTTCATCCACGGTTATGCTGCCAGTGGGATAGTGAGTGTCTATGTGGCCTGCAAAAATTGCGTCCAGTCCATCTGCTACCCCTTCTTCGATCATCTTTTCAGCACCGTTGCCATTCTCTTCTGCCGGCTGAAAAATAAATCGAACCCTGCCAGGAAGGTCCATTTTCCCCAGCAGAGCAGCAGCTCCCAGGAGCATGGCCATATGACCATCGTGACCACAGGCATGCATACAGCCAGCAATCTCGGAGGCAAATGGCAAACCGGTTTTTTCCTTAATGGGAAGAGCATCCATATCTGCACGAAGCCCGACAATCCGGTCATTTTTTGCAGTACCGATTTCTGCAAGGACACCGGTCCCTGCCATGCCAGGTTGCGACCTGATCCCAAGTTCACTCAATTTTTCGCAGACATAGGCAGCGGTCTTGAATTCCTGGAAAGCCAATTCAGGGTTTTGATGAAGGTGTTGGCGAATCGTCCGCATCCAGGCAAAGAGTTCGGATCCAACCATCTGCTGACACTCATTATCTGTCTGCATGCTTATAGATCGCTACAGTTTACCGGGATGGCAATCAATTTTGTTACCCTCTGTCCTGTATGAGTTTATTCTATTCTGATGGAGCCCACATCAGTGTCATCTGGCTCTGCTTCATTCGGGTCAAGACCCTTTTTCAGTCTTTGTTCTCTTGCCTGCCCCTCATCCTCTGAGAAAACGGATGTACTTTCTCTGAAGGCCGATGGAGGCTCGTGAAACGATTCACTTACAGCAATTTCTTCTTCTGTCGGTTCCCTATCGATCCGTGCCAATCCGTGAGAAAGCGGTTGTTTAAAGACCCCTATCAATCCATCTAATACTTCCATAAAGGAAACCAACTCCCAACCCGATTTTCCGAATTCATTGAGAGAAAACTCTATTTCAGACTCATCAAGATAGGCACTTCCGAGAAGTCCCTCTTTTTTCAAACCAAAGCGAACTGTTTTATAGCTCCAACGCATTTTTTCTCTCCTGGGCATAAGGCTCAAGGAACTATGAACTCGTCATCATGAAATTGACCTTCATACACCTTACCATTAACCAGAACCAGTTTGCCAAACCCGTTCCTTCGTCCTCCTGAAAATTCTCCTTCATAACGGCTGCCGTCTGCTGAGAGAAGAACTGCCTTACCATGGGGAAGATCATCATGAAACTCTCCAGTGACAACACTGCCATCTGCGTAAGTCAACTTGCCACGGCCCTCAAAACGTCCCATCTTGAATTGACCTTGGTAATGGCTTCCGTCGCTGAAGTAATAACTTCCTTTCCCTGAGAAATGGTCATTTTCCAGATCTCCGGCATAGCGGGAACCATCAGGGTAGCTGAATATTCCTGTCCCCTCTTTTTTCCCTTGAACAAATTCCCCCTCGTACCTGCGTCCGTTACTGTATGCATACATGCCGGTACCGTGGAGTTTTCCTTTCCTGATTTCCCCCTCGTAGGTATCGCCGCTAGCATATTCAATACGTCCGTTGCCATCCATAAGGCCATCTTTCATCTCACCCTGATACAGCATGCCATCAGGATAGAGAAATTCGACCTGCCCCCGCAGCGGCTTCTTATTATCTGCTGAACACACTCGCCCCTGATAGAGGATATGCTTTCTTGCAGCTGGCGGTGGTGGTACAGGAGTCTCATCTTCTGCAGCGATCGCTTCCGGCTTCTGTTTCTCAGCTTCCTGAATTCGGGCCACCTCTTCCGGAGGCTCCTCTTTTATGACAGGCTTACCGTCCACAAACTCTCCACTGAACTTCCGGCCATCAGCACCTATAAGTACTCCCTGACCGTTGGCTTTTCCATTACGAAACTCGCCGTCATAGCGGGAACCGTCGGCATAAAAATGTGTCCCCTGGCCATGCCGCTGATCCTGATAAAACTCTCCCTCGTAGCGACTGGAGTCAGGATAATAGAGAATTCCCATCCCCTCCTGCTTACCACGATTAAACTGCCCCACATAACGGGTCTTATCAACATAGCGTAATTCACCGGTTCCATGCCTGAAATTATCAAGAAACTGTCCGCTGTATTTTCGGCCATCACCATAGACAAGGATGCCCTCACCGTTATAGGCATCTCTTTCGAACTGGCCCTCATAACGATTTTTATCAGCTCCTTCCCACACCCCTTGTCCCTGCCGTTGTCCTCTGAAAAATTCACCGGTATATCTGCTGCCGTCAGGATACGTTTTAATTCCCCTGCCTGCAGGCTTACCATTATGAAACTCTCCCTCAAACCAGGTTCCATCCGGGTAGGTAAGCTTGCCCTTTCCTTCAATCAGATTATTCCGGAATTCCCCCTGATAATAACGGCCATCAGAAAAAACCAAAGTTCCTGTCCCATGATACCGGCCAAGAACAAAGGCTCCGGTATACTTAGAACCGTCTGCGGATGTCAGGACTCCTTCACCGTCTATGACGTTATCATGAAATTCTCCCTCATATCTGCGGCCATCCGGACTGGTAAGAATACCCTTTCCATGGTATCTCCCCTTTTTCAGCTCTCCTCTATATTCTGTTCCATCAGGAAAGGTGAGCACACCCTTACCATGAAGACGCCCGTCTTTAAATTCACCATTATAGCGTCGACCATCCTCATGAACCAGCGTACCGGATCCGTTCCGACAATCCCCTTGCAGACACTGCCCCAAGGCCAAACAGGACCAGAAAAGTGAAATTCCACACAACAGCCCAATCAATTTTGTTCTACTCTGCACTCACAATCCTCTTTTGCGCAATACTGCTTATTTTTCAGGAGTAGGCCTTTTTGACCTCTTCAGCAATAATCTTAATCCCCTTTGCCACCTGCTCTTCATCCTGGGAATAGGTGACCCGGATACATTCATTACAATGTTCCCACGAATGTTCAAGACCTGGAAAAAAGAAATGCCCGGATACCACCAGGACCTTTTTTGCCTTCAACCGCTCATACAGTTCATGACTGGTGATTGGCAACCCTTCAAACCAAAGCCAGAGAAACATGGCCCCTTCGGGTTTATGAATCCTGTATGGGGTGCCTGCCAATTCTTTTTGAAACCGGGCAACAGCTTTTTCCATTTTACTCTGATAAAATGGCCTGATCACATCCCGACTGAGCTGCAAGACCTCCCCACTTGCCACCATTTCATGAGCAAGCATTGCCCCGAAACTCCCTGTAGCCAGGTTCATGATGGCATTCATGCCGGATACCGCCTTGATTATCTCTCTGCGTGCCACAATAATTCCTGTCCTGGTTGCAGGCAGACCGAGTTTTGACAGGGAGAGGCATACGATGATGTTCTCATTCCATACCGGTTTGGCCTCTGTATAGATAATACCAGGAAAGGGTACTCCATAGGCGTTATCCAGGATCAAGGGTACATTCTGCTTGCGGGCAAGCACATCAAGGGCTGCGATTTCCTCATCGGTCAGCACATTGCCTGTGGGATTGGTAGGCCTTGAGACGCAGATGGCACCGGTTTCATCTCCTATGTTCAGATTAGCAAAATCCACATGATATTTAAAAAACCGGTCCTCCATATATTCAATACGAGGTCTGGTGGAGATAAAAAAATCATCGTCATGACCAAGGTCGGCATACCCGATATATTCCGGTGCCAAAGGGAGACGGATTTTTTTTGCCTGGCCTTCTCGATAAGGACCTGCAAACATATTAAAGAGAAGAAAAAAACCGGCCTGACTGCCATTGGTGAGACAGATATTTTCAGGACCAAGATCCCAGCCGTACTCGCTGCGCAGGAGTTTTGCCAGTACCTCCCCGAAATCTTTCTCACCCTGAGGCGGATCATAGATGCCAATGAGTTTCTGAAAAGACTCCTTGTCAGCAGCAAGGGCCTGCAGACGTTTCTGCATTACATCCTGAAAAGCAGGAACATGTCCGGGATTACCGCCACCCATCATGATCATGTCACCACCACCCGCAGCCAAGGCATTACCGAGATCATCCATCAGACTGAGAATACCGGCACCGCGAGTAAACTGTTCTCCAAAAAGTGACAATTTCATATTCTACCACCTTCTGAAGTTGTTTTTATATTAATTATCACCAAACCCTGATGATGCATGTCAAAAATAACCATTATTCCCCTCTTGTTCGACGTAACGTTACCTGCTCACCAGCTATACCCCAGTTATCGGTATCAACCTCATCTATAACAACAACAGTTGTTGCCGGATTTTTATTGAGAACTTTCTGCAATAATTCAGTTACTCCAGAGATCAATTCGGATTTTTGTTCAGCAGTCACACCTTCTCTGGTAATTTTAATATTCACATAAGGCATTTCGATTATCCTTTACAACGATATATCCATATTCATATTTTACTGCAGATGAGCAGATCAAGCCACTATCCGACCTCTGGAGCCACCTGAGTCATTATTCTTTTTTTTCAAGACAAAAAGCTGACATTCAATCCCTGAAGAAGCAAATACCACAGCAGCCGGATTCTGAGAAGACTTAAACCCTAAGCCCCTGCAGCCATGAGGTTTGGCAGGATTATGGGTAACAAAATAATGAACACACTGTATACAGGTTGGACGACCAGTCATTTCTCTATAATTCTTCTATAAAAGGACGAAAACAAATCACTTCCGACAATGTTAACATACTATTACTGCTCAAGAATAGCATGTTTCCCCAAAAGTGACAAAAAAAGAGAAGCATGCACCAAGAATCATAGCAGCTCCAGCAAAAATAAATCCTGAACTTATAGAGGCTACGTCGCCAATCATTCCGATGAGCGTCGGCATAACACCTCCCCCCACAAGAAAAGCAAGGGGGATACAGAGAGAGACTGCCATATTCCCATACTCAGCCGGACCCAGTTTTGAGAGCACGGCAAAACCTGACGGAAAAAAGCAGACAGCAAACAGTGGCTGGGCCACCACAAGGACCATCAACCAGATTCCGTCTGCAACGATT
The DNA here is from genome assembly GCA_018820855.1 of Pseudomonadota bacterium. Lineage (GTDB taxonomy): Bacteria > Desulfobacterota > Desulfobulbia > Desulfobulbales > Desulfocapsaceae > Desulfocapsa. The sequence goes on from JAHJNL010000099.1 coordinate 22,705, forward strand.
GCCATCAGAACGGTCAGGATACCTGTAATCAAAAGAACAGCGCCCATGACACAATGATTTCCGAAGCGGTCACCAAGCCAACCACCAGCCAGTGGCATGAGAATGGAAGCCGTTCGTGAAAGGGCCAGTAGACTGTTGGCTTCACCGGGATCCATCCCATGATCGTTTACCAGGAAAAGCGGAGCCATGGCATAAATGCCAAGCGTTGAACAGATAGCCAGAGAAAAAAGGAGACACATTCCCCAGAATGATCCCATGCGGAACAGCAAAACCGACCCTGAAAGATCAGGTGCCTTGCCAATTTTCTTGCTTCCATGCGAACTCAGCCCATATCCCACTCCACTCATAATCAGGACAACACCGAGCCAGGCCAAGCCCTGTTGCCAGGTGAAAAAAGAGAGAAGCATGTCACAGAACAGCGGAGCGGCCACAAAACCGAGATTAGGAGCGAGTTCATGGATAGCCATCCCCCGGGCCAGATAGGCAGGAGCAACAAGCCTGGAGATGGTTGCCAGTCCGGATGGAAGATAGAGTCCGGCCGCAAGACCGAGACAGAAAAGGGTGAGACGCAGGGTGAACAGGTTGGTACAAAACCCAAGGGTAAGGAGGACCGCCCCTGAAGCAATGGTTGACAGAACAATGGTCTTTTTATGGCCAATCTGTGCAGAAACAAATCCAGAGGCAAGAATAGAAAAGAAATAGCCGGCAGAAATAAAGAGAAAAAATGAACCTGCCTGGGCATGATCGAGACCCATTTCCTGTTCTATAAAAGGAAGCAGGGGGGAAAAGATTACCCGTGAGGTAAAATTAAGGAAAAACAGACCTGCAAGAAATAACAGACCGCCAAGGGCACGGGAAAGCGAGTTCTGCTCCATGGATTATTAAAGGGAAGTCCCTATTTCCGAATTTGGCTTTTCCAGATCTCCAGCCACAGTCTGTCATATGCCTCGGCAGCCGGTGATTCAGGCCTGGTTGCAGCCACCGGTTGACGAGTAATCCCCATTTTTTCCACATCCGCCAGATAAGGGACCAGCGTCTGCAAAAAAATCTTCTTTTTGCCAAAGCGCATTATCGTATCCATATGCATCTTTTTCCTTCGTTCAACCATGGAGAAAAAGGCATGCAGTTTTTTTCGATCAGCCTTGATCTTATCAAAAAATTTCACCAATTGTGCCAACGCAAGAATTGATAGAGTTGAAGGGACAACGGGGGTAACCACGGTGTCTGCGGCCATGATAAGATTTTCCGAAAGCAGAGTCATATTGGGCGGACAATCCAGGATCAGATAGTCATAGTCATCCGCAAGTCCTGCAAAAATGCGTTTTAACTCTCCGCTCCCCTCTCTATCAAGAGCCAGGTCCAGGTTTCTGAAGGAAAAATGAGTAGGAAGCAGATCAAGATTTGGATAATCCGTCTCCCGAATAAAAGAACGGAGGTTGCCTTTGAGAAATTTCTTTCGATTAAAATTGGATTTGGGCTTTACCCGATAATAAAACCCGGCAGCACCCTGAGGATCCATATCGCAGAGCAGTGTTTTTTTGCCCTTGAGCGAACAGGCATAGGAGAGATTAACGGCAGCAGCCGTTTTACCAACCCCGCCCTTACTCGAATAAACGGCAATACTGTTCATTTCGTTTCTCCTCTCTTTACCCGAACAACTGGAGCATCAAGCATATCATGAAAAAGGGCCCTGTTTTCTGCGGTGGCAAAATGGGAGTAGGTCTTTCCGATTTTTTTCCGGACTTTCTGCTGATCGTTTTGCAGATGGGTTATCAATCCGCCAAGGGACGCCGCAATATGCATATTTTTTTTTGATCCCGGAGTCAGGTGCTCATGATAGTTACTCAGCATCTCCTGCTGTACAGAAAGGTCGTTGAAGGTTCCCAGGTTATCCTGTATTTTTTTTAACTGTGCGATACAGGCAGCCATGGCTTTCTCAGGAAAAAGAGAACGATAAAATTCCAGAAGATAGCGAAGCTTCTTGCACTGAATGCGAAGTTTGTGCAGTTCCTCATCAGGACATTCCCCGCTTATGGCTTCGCCTGCGTGCAGAATTTTCTCCAGCCGTTTTCTAATAAGTTTTGCCGCTGCCTTACGGCAGGGTTGCTGTCCACCGGTACCCGTCAGTGAACAGAGTCGGTTGTGAATAAAATCCAGCCATTGACTCATGAATTTTTCATATTCGGGAGACTGCAGGGCCTGTGTCAACTGCACGAACTCCTTATCACGAGCTGCCGCAAGACTTGCAAAAAACTCTTTCAATCCCTGGTGAAGGCTCTCAGGCAACAGGGCCTGGTAGGCTTCCTGTTCCAGGAGATAAACATCAAGGTCACGTACCGGTCCGGATGCTGTACCAATCGCCTTGAGCCCGGCCAGCATATCGGCACACTCGTTCATCGGCATCATCTTCTTCAGTGAAGAGAGGAGTGAACGGCTCCTGCGCAGTGCCACCCGGAAATCATGAAGAAATTCGCTGTCCCAATCCTGTATAATCCCAGGAATATTAAGGGCCATATCATCTGCCAGGAGCAGGAAGATATCCCGAGCAGCTTCACTAATTGATTCCCGATCATCAAGGGCGATATTGAATTTCGAATTGTAATCCAGCGGTTGCCGCTTTCTTCCTGCCAGCACCTGGCGAAGGAGGAGATCCTCTCCACATCCTTCCTGCAATCCCTTTTCAGTTAATAGCTGCCGAAGCCGATGAAAGTTTTTTTCATACCCCCGCAGCCCATAAAGTCGGATACAGCCTCCTGATGTCTGGGCTGTTCCCTCAGAAAAACTGCTATTCAATTCAAGACAAAAGCGCAGGATAATCTTCTCATCTTTATTCAGGAGATGGAAAAAACGCTTTTTCCGTTCGATATCAGCACAAGGAATCAGAGCCCTTATCCCGAGAAGGGGTACAAGATCATCAGCCAAAGGAGTAGAGACAAATTCTCTGCCCAGAGGGGCATGTGTCTCCGGACCTGTTCCTTCTGTCACAGCAGACCCGGAAAAATAGGAGAGTGTGTACAGATCAACTCCTCGACGCATACAGACCCGTCCTTTTTTATACAGTTGCCAGTCAAAGGTGTCCAAATATTGAAATTTGTCTTTCAGAACTTCCTGCTCGACAATCATACCGATTACACTCACTTTTTCCAGTAACTGGGTGAGGTCAGTGTCAGCAGCAAAAGCAAATGAAGTCTGAAGCCGGGGCATCAGCCAGTCTCCCTAGGAACGATAGTCAGCATTTATCTTTACGTAATCGATAGAAAAATCACATGTGTAGATTTCCTCACATCCCGCGCCGTCCTTAAGATCGATACATACACTTATGTTTTTCTGCTTCAATATTTCTGTGGCAGCCGCCTCTGCCTCTTTGCCCAGCGCCAGTCCGTTTCTCACCAACACTACGTTATCAAAGGCAATATCAACACGATCCGGATGAAAACGAACCCCGGAACGTCCCATGGCAGCAATGATCCGTCCCCAATTGGCATCCTCTCCAAAAAAGGCTGTCTTGACCAGGCTGGAGTTGGCCACGGTCCGTGCCATCTGCTCTGCTTCTGCCTCTTCTCTTGCCCCGCAGACCCGTATGGTAATACACTTGGTTGCGCCTTCGCCATCACTGATGATTTTCAAGGCCAATTCCTTGAGTACCCCTTCCAGCGTTTCTTGAAAGAGCTGACGACCAACAAGATTTTCTTCATCAATCCACTCATTGGAGGCTGTCCCGTTGGCCATCACCAGAACCATATCATTGGTGCTGGTATCGCCGTCCACGGTAATTCGATTAAAGGTCCTGTCCGCTGCCTGCCGAAGCGACTCCTGCAGTTCTGGAAAACTGATTTGAGCATCAGTTACGACAAAGGAAAGCATGGTAGCCATGTTGGGCATGATCATTCCGGCACCTTTGGCCATTCCCATGAAATTGACCTCGTGACCACCTATCGTCACGGTACGACAGACTGTTTTGGGGACCGTATCCGTGGTCATAATAGCACGGGCCACCTCTTCAAATTTCTCTTCATCGAGCCCTGCCACCAGTTTACCCATGGATGAGGCAAAAGCATCGACGTTCAATTGTTCGCCAATGACTCCGGTGGAAGAGAGGAGAACCATCTCATCCGGGATATCAAGACTGGAAGAGAGGAGAAAGCTGGTGGCCAGTGCCGCTTCCATCCCCTTGGTACCGGTACAGGCGTTGGCACAGCCGCTGTTGACCAATATTGCCTGAGCACGTCCCTGTTTCAACCGCTCCATGTCAATGATGACCGGCGCTGCCTTGACCTGATTCCTGGTAAACACTCCGGCGGTAACAGCAGGAATAGTACTATATATAAGACCGAGGTCCAATCTCCCGGCATAACGAATTCCTGCGGCAACTGCAGAAGCTGAGAATCCTTTGATATTCATTTTTTCTTTTCCAATTGTAAGATAGAAGCCCTTAAAAAAACAATTTGTTCATCCAAAGATCAGATAAGCAGGTTAGGAGTCTAAGCGTATCTGCGAGACTTCGAAGCATACGAGAAATCTCAAGGCAGGTGTCCCTCAGAAAATACCATGAGTGCATCTGTCTAATATTCCGAGGATAAAGTTTTTGCATAGCGCAGAGATCGACAAACGGACAGATAAATGCAGATTCCGAGCCGTTCCACCGGACGAAAAAGCAAATTCCCATTGTCGCCTAAAACCCGACAAGAGCTCTCATCCTACCATCCTCAAGAGCGAATATGCCAGTGAAAAATTAGATCTTTTACATTTCATTCCTGCCGTGTAGACTGAACAAATATATTCAAAAAATGTTTTTTCCTCCTTTTCAGGATCTGGTTAAATGGCAGTAGAGACTTATCACTGGGGCAATACTATTCTTCCCATCATCCTCCCCCTGGCAGACCTTGCCATTCGTCTCGGGCTCTCCATCCGCGTGATCATGCGCCAACGTCAGTACGGCGTCACCCTTGCATGGCTTATCGTCATCCTCCTTCTCCCCTTTCTCGGGGCCATCGTTTATCTCTTTTTCGGAGAAAACAGGATTGGCGAAACCAGGGCATCACGGACCAGAAACTCACTTGAGCACTACCACAAGTGGCTGTCATCACTTAGAAATAATGCACAAATAAATTGGTCCAAGCTCGACTCCGCACTGGAACCCATTCATCGCCAGGCAGATGCCCTCATCGGTATCCCGGCCCTTGACGGAAACAGCCTGGAGCTGATCGAAGAACCGGAAAAGATCATGCGTGCCATCATTAAGGATATCAATGCAGCCACCTCCACCTGTCATCTCCAGTTTTACATCTGGCATGAAGGCGGTACCGCTGATGAGGTGATTGGTGCCCTCATTCGGGCTGCTGCCAGAGGGGTCACCTGCCGAATCCTGGTAGACGCCATCGGCAGCAAAAATTTTCTAAAAGGGGAAAAGGTTAAAGAATTGCGGGCAGCAGGGATCAGAGTCTTGGAATCTCTTCCTGCCGGTTTTTTCAAGGCCATTTTTGTCAGAATAGACATCAGAAACCATCGAAAAATTGTCGTGATAGACGGCAAGATTGCCTATCCCGGAAGTCAGAACATGATTGACCCCAGATTTTTCAAACAGGACTCCGGAGTTGGGCAATGGGTAGACATCATGGTACGTATCCAGGGGCCTGTGGTCGAGCCTATCGCCGGTACCTTTATCAGTGACTGGTTTCTGGAGACAGACAATGAAAAAGTCAGCTCACGCTCCCTGGAAGAAGACATTGAGCAAGTACGCTCCATCGCCGATATCCGTCCCCAGCCCTTTTCCGGCGATATTCCGGTGCAACTTGTTCCCTCCGGACCTGACTTTACCCCTGAGGCCATTCACAACCTTCTCCTGACTACAATCTATGCGGCACAGAAGAACATCACCCTCACCACCCCCTATTTTGTCCCTGATGAATCGCTGCTCACCGCGCTGCAGTCTGCAGCCCAACGTGGTGTTGATGTCCGCATCATCGTGCCAAAAATCAATGACTCCAAACTTGTCCATTACGCCAGCCGCGCCCGATATGAGAGTCTTGCCACCAGAGGGGTATCCATCATGCTCTTCACTGGTGGCTTGCTGCACTCTAAAACCATAACCGTAGATGACAAATTCGCCCTTTTCGGATCAGTCAACCTGGATATGCGCAGTTTCTGGCTCAATTTCGAGGCCACTCTTTTTATTTATAGCAGTTCCTTTACGACAGAACTCCGCCAAGTACAGAGGCGTTATGAATCTCAAGCCCAACCCCTTGACCTCGAGATCATGGCCCGACGCTCTTACGTTGAAAAATTCTTTGAAAATTCCGCACTCCTCATTGGCCCTCTTCTTTGATCAGCATATGAGACTCTTTCTTGGCCCGAACATTCAGGGTAACCATTCCGCCCTTTCATTCATTGAAACCTATTTTCAAGGAACTTCTTTTGCCACAACCTGTTATAATTACGATGCCCCCTCTGGTAACTCCTCCCTTCCCCGAGGAAACACTGCACTCCCCAGACACGCCATCAAGCCTGTTCAATTGTCATGAATTCGGACAAGAAGGTATACGAGCTGCTGCATGGTAACGATTCGACAAAGCCGAGGAAAGCAGAAAAAGAAATCATAGCCCCCGGATGGCAGACCTTAGCAATGCATACCATGCCTGAAATGTAACAATCCTTCACCATTCAGGAAAAAATTCCATTAATATTTGCAGTTTCTAGGTAGTTACTGCTATTATTAATACGTCTTTGAAAATATTTATCAAAAGGAAGCACCATGACCATCCCCGAAGAAACAAACAAACCAACGGATTTTGAGCCCAAAGGTACCACGGCCATTATTCGTAAATTTGTAGACAAACTGGACGCTGAATTTAGTTCCCAGCCACCTAACGAAAAAAGCCGCAAAATTCTCTCCGTATTGCAAGAACACCACAAGGAAGAGATCGTTGAGGCAGCACTCCTCAAATATTACAATGCCGAAGAGCTAAAGCCCTACCAGGCAGAACTCATCAAGATGCAGTCTCACCTGGAAAAAACCGGCAAGAAAATGATCATCCTCTTTGACGGACGGGATGCATCGGGAAAAGGCGGGACAATCCGCAGGGTCACCCGCTATATGAACGAAAAGCGATATCGGGTCGAAGCACTCGGTAAACCCACAGAGACCCAGAAGACCGAACTGCACATGAAACGCTATATTGAGCGTTTTCCCCATGCCGGTGAAATCGTCCTTTTTGACAGGAGCTGGTATAATCGTGCCATGGTGGAACCGGTTATGGGATTCTGCTCCATGGACCAGTACCGCCGCTTTCTGAAAAAGGTTACCACCTATGAAAAAAACTTCATCCTTGATGCCGGGCGGACCATTCTCCTCAAACTCTATTTTTCCGTGACCAAAGAAGAGCAATCAAGACGATTTGAAAGAAGAAAAAATGACCCCTTACGTCAATGGAAACTGAGTGAGGTGGATCTTCAGGCCCAGGAGCTCTGGGATGAGTTTACGGAAAAGAAAAAAGTCCTCCTCCAGAAGACACACACCAAGGAATCCAAATGGTTGGTTATCCGCTCAGATGACAAACAGATGGCACGCCGTGAGACCATGAAACTGATCCTCAACTCCGTAAAATACCGGGGGAGAAGCAGAAAACTTAATTTCAAGGTTGACCCACAGATCGTTATCTCAGGAAGTCGTGAATTAAAGTTAATGAAACAAGAAAAAAAACAATACGGGGCACCATTGAGTTAACCCCCCTTTACGAGGAATTTATCATGGCAGAAAAAAACAACAAAAAAGACAAAGAAGACAAAAAAGAACTGGAGAAGATCACCGCAGATGAAATCAAACTTCTGGAAGGCACTGCTCTTAAAAATGAAAACAAAAAAGAGGGCAAAGATAAGATAGCCATCTGGGTAAAAAACTGGCATATCGAATACGAAAGAGAACTGAAGCTGCTGCAGATCGAACTGATGAAACTGCAGCGGCACATGAAGGCCAACGGAGATCGGCTACTGGCTATTTTTGAAGGACGTGATGCTGCCGGAAAGGGTGGCACCATCAAACGCATCACGGCTAATCTCAACCCCAGGAACACTCGAGTGGTCGCCCTGACCAAGCCGAACGAAACCGAAATTACCCAATGGTACTTCCAGCGCTACACCCCACACCTGCCTGCGGCCGGAGAACTCGTGATCTTTGATCGCAGCTGGTACAACAGGGCCATGGTGGAACCTGTCATGGGATTCTGTACCGATGAACAGAACAAACGCTTTCTGAAAGATGCCCCCATGGTGGAAGAGCTGATTGTCAAAGACGGGATCAAACTTTTCAAGTTTTATTTCTCGGTCTCCAAAGACGTCCAGAAGGAGCGTTTTGATTCCAGGAAGGAAGACCCGCTCAAACAGTACAAGCTCTCCCCGGTTGACAATCTGGCCCAGGAATACTGGGATCAATACTCGGTACGTAAGTTCCAGATGCTATCCGAGACAAACCGTACCATGGCTCCCTGGACTATTATCCGTTCAGATATAAAGAAGAAGGCCCGTATCAACTGCATGAAATTTCTCCTCTCCAACATGGAGTACGAAGGCAAACTTCCGGCGCGCTACCTGGAATATGATCCCGAGATTATCGTCTCCGGAATTGATGAACTCAGACACATGGAGGAAAACATCATGACTCCGGAAAACCTGCACGGATGACCGAAACAACTCCTGACAGGGTCAATGACAAACACTGTCGGGAGTTGTTTCTTCTTTACAAGATTCACTTCTCTCCTTCCGGGCGACCCAACAAAGAGAGAACGTTATAATGTTTGCCATCCCGTCTTTTCTATCATTTTTTCTATTCTGTCGGCCACCAGGTTACGTTTCGATCCTGTAAGATACTATCATCCGCGAAGAGAATATGCCTGACAACCACAACCCACATGTTTCTGCTGATGATTGGCTCTCAGCAATCAACTCAATGAGTGACCTGGTTATGATCCTGGATTTGGATCATAAAATTCTCGCAGCAAATCCTGCCACATTAACGGCCACAGGTCTCTCAGAATCAGAGATTATCGGAAGATGCTGTTACGATGTCTTTCATGGGAAGAAGCAAGCGCCCCTTGGTTGTCCCCATGAGGCTATGATAGAATCAGCCGAACCCAAAACCTCATCCATTCAGATGGAGATGCTGGGCCGGGTTTATGCTGTTACCGCTGCTCCGATATTTGATGATCAAGGTCGCATAAGCAGGGTGGCGTATACCGGAAAAGACATTACAGATCATGACAAGTCAAAACATGAGCTACAAACCATTAATCACGCTCTGAACACCCTGATAGAATGCAATAAAATCCTGTCACAATCAAGTGATGAACAGACGTTACTCCAACAAATCTGCAATGTTATTGTTGATATTGGCGGCTACCGTCTTGCCTGGATCGGTTTTGCTCTAAATGACAAAGAAAAGAATGTTCAGCCAATTGCCCACCATGGTTTCAATGACAATTATCTTGAAACTATTCATATAACCTGGGCTGACACGGAACGGGGACAGGGTCCCACCGGAACAGCTATTCGCACAGGAAAACCGGTTATCTGCCAGAATATTTTGAACGACCCTCGATTTCTTCCCTGGCGTGACCAGGCAGTAAAAAGAGGCTATGGCTCTTCTGTTTCCCTTCCCCTGCTTGTCGATAAAAAAGTAATCGGCGCCCTGAATATCTATGCAATTGAGGAGAATGCCTTTAATGAGCAGGCATTGGGTTTATTACTGGGCTTGGCTGCTGATATTGCCTATGGCATTAGCAGCAGTCGAATCAGCGTTGAACGGAGACAGCGGGAATCAGAACTGGCCAAAAAGGAGTCTGAGTGGACCAATGCTATGGATTTCATTGAAGATGCTGTCTATCTTATTGACCTGGATGACAAAGTCAGGCATGCCAATAAAAATTTCTACAACCTGACAGGCCTCTCACCGGAACAGGTTATCGGTAAAGATATCTCTTCAATCATGCATCCTGAAGGAGAGGCTGAGCCCTGCCCCGTCTGTTTTGCACGAATAAATCGCAAAGACACTTTCATCATCATGGATGCAGATCATCCTGAAAATCCTGTCGGTCTGCCCATTCAGGTTATGGTAAAAATCATTCGAGACAACAAGCAGGCACCCGTAAGCATCCTCATGGGAATTCATGATTTATCCCCTGTGGAAGAGCTGCGCAAACAGGGACAGATTATCAATCAAATCAATGAGGTTGTTATAACAACAGATCTTCAGGGTACCATCACCACCTGGAATAACGGGGCTGTTAAACTTATCGGTTATGGTATTGAGGAAGCTATTGGTCAGAACATTTCGTATTTACTGGCTGATAAAATCAGTTATTCTGAAGTTACAGCCTTCCCCACGCTGGAGGTAGCAATTGTAAAGAAATCAGGTAATTCTTTTTATGGGGTTATTTCATCTTCAAATCTCTACAATCAGGTTGGACAGAAAAAAGGAACTATCTTTATTATTAAAGATATCAGTCAGAGAAAAAAGGCGGAAAAAAATCAAGAAAACCAGACCCGCATCTGGGGGCTGGGGGCGGACATCAGCCATGCCGTTACTGCCGGAGTAAATCAACAGGTAATGTTGCAGAACTGCTGTGAATCTATAGTAAGGTGGCTGAACGCCTCATTTTCCAGAATCTGGATATATGACGCTGCTAAAGATATGCTTATCCTTCAGGCCAGTGCCGGTATGTATACCCATATTGATGGAGAACATGGACAGATGTCGGTCAACAGTCATACCAAAATTGGCCAAATTGCTTTGGAAAAGAAGGCTATTCTGACAAACAAGGTCATAGGAGACCCCCAAATCAGCAACCAGGAATGGGCCAAGAGGGAAGGCATGATTGCCTTTGCCGGTCATCCACTTTTAGTTGGAGACACGGTTGTCGGAGTTATGGCCCTTTTTTCCAGGCAGCCGCTCTCAAGCTTTATTTTAAAAAGCCTGGAGTCAGTTGCAGAAAGAATCGCCATTGGCATAGAGCGGAAGCTGGCTGAAGCAGAAAAAGAAACGCTGCACACCATGATTCGTCAAATGCAAAAGATGGAGGCTATTGGCACTCTGGCCGGTGGCATTGCCCATGATTTCAACAACATCCTTACTCCAATCCTTGGCTATGGAGATCTCCTCAAATTAGAGTTAGATGAAAACAATCCTGCTCAGGAATCGGTTACTCAGATACTGAAGGCGGCAATGCGAGCGAAAGAGCTTGTTCTCCAGATGCTTGCTTTCAGTCGCCAGAGAGAACAGCAGCGCCAGCCCTTACAGCCCCATCTCATTATAAAAGAGGCGCTGAAACTCCTCAGGGCTTCTATTCCGTCCACCATTGAAATAGTGGAAAAAATCGACCCGCAATGTGGAACAATTATGGCGGACCCCACAGAGATTCACCAGATAGTGATGAATCTCTGCACCAATGCCTACCAAGCCATGCAGGAAACTGGCGGCACCATGGAAGTACGTATTGAAAGCGTTACGATCAATAATGAAATTGCAAGAAGCAACCCCAACTTACTTGAAGGACCATATGTTCGCCTGACCATAAAAGACAGCGGACCTGGCATTGATCCAGCCACGCAAGAACGAATTTTCGAACCTTATTTCACCACAAAAGAAATTGGAGAAGGAACGGGGATGGGTCTTGCTCTGGTTCATGGTATCGTTCAGAGCCTTAATGGAGCAATTGTCGTGGACTGCCCGATCGGTAAAGGGAGTTCCTTCAGTATTTATCTGCCAAGCATAAAAAAATCTTATACGGAATCCCTGCCAACCCGACAAGACATACCCAGAGGGACGGAAAAAATTCTGCTCATCGACGATGAACAATCTGTGGCAGAATTTGGTTTGAAGGCCCTAACATTGATCGGCTATGATGTAACTGTAAGGACAAGCAGCATTGAAGCCTTACAACTGTTCCAAAGTGACCCCGCGAGATTCGATCTTATTATCACCGATCAGATGATGCCGAACATGACAGGTATTCAGCTCTGCCAAAAAATAAAAGAGATCCGAGCTGATATTCCGGTAATTCTGCTTACCGGCTTCAGCCATAATCTGCGAGCGGAACAAACCGAAAAGGCAGGAATCAGGAAATGCGTCATGAAGCCACTTCTCATAGAAGAGATAGCCCATGGTATCCGGGATGTATTGGATAGTTGAAGAGTCCTCTCGCGGTCAGAGCTTTTTTGTCCGTCTGCTCCCTATATCTTTGACAAATAAGGACTCGCTCACAAGCCAAGGTCGCTGGATATAGACTGCATTGCTGCCAAAGCCAGATCGCAGAACTCGTTTATCTCCATATCCAGTTTTTCACATTCCCTGATAATCTCACGATCAGCCCCTCTGGCAAAGGCCTTTTCCTTAATACGTTTACGAACCGACTTAGGCTTCACCGAGAGAAGTTTTTTATCAGGATAGACCAGGGCCGTGGCCGTAATCAGGCCGGTTACTGTCTCTCCGGCAGCCAGGGCATGTTGAAAGAGACTGCTGCGTTTATCAGAATGGGCCTTTTCATTATGAAGACGGATGGCATCAATAATTTCTTCATCAACACCCTTCTCTTTCAGGATCTGTACAGTTCCATGGGTATGCACAGCCAGATCCTCGTGGGTCTCCACATCAAGGTCGTGGAGCAGTCCAGCCAGTCCCCATTTTTCCTGGTTCTCTCCGAGGCGCAGGGCCAGTCCCTTCAACACTGCCTCTGATGCCAGGCAATGTTTGATCATGTTAGGACTAGAAACATGTTCCAGCAATAAAGCCATTGCCTCGTCACGACTTATTCCGAATTCACCACTCATCACTCATTTCCTTTTTCGCCCGTTTTCTAAAGCGCATTTCTGATACTCAAAAAAAAAAGGCTCAAGAGTATGTCTCCCAAGCCTTTTTCGTTACTCTTGAATCTCAGCAACTCAGTTTGGTTTGCCGCAGCATTTCTTAAATTTTTTCCCGGAACCGCAGGGACAGGAAGAATTCCTCCCTACTTTGTCCCCATCCCGTTTATCCGGTTTAGCGGCAATAGCGTCTTCACCGGCCGCGCCCTTGTTCATGATGAGCTTTTCCAGCTCCAGACGCTTGCGTCGCTTTTCCTCTTCCAACCTTGCCACATCATCTTCATGAACTATCCGCACACGCATGAGGGTGGACACGGTCTGCTGCTTAACGGTTTCCACCATATGCAGGAAGAGGTTATAGCCTTCCTTCTTGTATTCATCCAGCGGATTTTTCTGGCCATAACCACGCAGACCGATTCCCTGTTTGAGATGATCCATGGACAGCAGATGGTCCTTCCAATGTGTGTCCAGTGTCTGCAGGAGGATTACCCGTTCTATATGCCGCTGAACCTCGGTTCCGTTATGGGCCTCCTGAGCATTGTAATGTTCTTTTACCAGAGCGTCGATTTTCTCCTGAAATCCTTTCCGATCCATACCACTTCGATCTTCATCCTTCCAATCAAGGGTTATCTGAAAAAATTCCATCATTCGTTCATCAAAACCTTGCCAGTCCCAATCCTCTGAGGCCAGGCGGTCACTGGCGAATTCGTTCACAACCCGATCTACAAGGTCATTAGTCATATCTTTGATCACCGGAGCAATATCTTCTCCGGAAAGCAACTCACGACGCTGCCTGTAGATCACCTCACGCTGCTTATTCATGACATCGTCATATTCCAGCAGGTGTTTACGAATATCAAAGTTGTGCCCCTCTACCTTACGCTGAGCGTTTTCAATGGCCTTGGAGATCATGTTGTGCTCAATGGGCTCATCCTCTTCCATCCCAAGTTTATCCATAATCCCGGAAATCCTGCCGGATCCGAAGATACGGAGCAGGTCGTCCTCAAGGGAGAGGAAAAAGCGGGAAGACCCTGGGTCACCCTGACGACCGGAACGACCACGCAGCTGATTATCGATACGCCTCGATTCATGACGGGAAGTACCAAGGATATGCAGGCCACCAACCTCTCGGGATTCGGGACTGAGCTTGATATCAGTACCACGGCCTGCCATGTTGGTCGCTATGGTTACCTTCCCGAACTGTCCCGCGTTGGCAACGATCTCTGCTTCGCGTTCATGCTGCTTGGCATTGAGCACCTCATGTGGAATCTTTTCTTTTGTCAACATCCTGGAAATAAGTTCCGAGACATCGATGGAAATAGTCCCCACAAGCACCGGCTGCCCCTTTTCGTGAAGTTCTTTTACCTCTTGAACGATTGCCCTGAATTTGGCTGCCGTGTTTTTATAAATAACATCGGGGTAATCCTTCCGCACCATGGGCATATTGGTGGGCATGATCACCACGTCAAGATTGTAGATCTTTTTAAATTCAGGGGCTTCGGTATCTGCAGTACCGGTCATTCCTGACAGCTTGTCGTACATGCGGAAGTAGTTCTGGAAGGTGATCGAGGCAAGGGTTTGATTTTCCTTCTCTATCTTAACCCCTTCCTTGGCTTCCAGGGCCTGATGCAGACCATCACTGTAACGACGGCCTTCCATGGTCCGACCAGTAAATTCGTCGACAATCACCACCTCGCCGTTTTTGACGATATAATCAACATCGCGCTGAAAAAGAACATGGGCCTTCAAGGCCTGGTTCAGATGGTGCAGCTGTTCAATGGCATCAGGTTCATAGAGATTTTCCACTTCCAGTAACTTTTCGCCGAGGCTGATACCTTCCTCAGTAAGAGCAACCTGCCTGGCTTTCTCATCCACCAGATAATGTTCTTCAACATTAAAAGCTGACATGATTTTATCCACAGAGGCATACATCTCTGTGGAAATATCTGCCGGACCGGAAATAATAAGTGGTGTCCGCGCCTCATCGATCAGAATAGAGTCCACCTCGTCGACAATGGCAAAATTAAAACCCCGTTGACAGAAATCGCTCATCTCGAATTTCATATTATCACGGAGATAATCAAAACCGAATTCGTTGTTGGTACCGTAAGTGACATCAGCCGCATATGCCTCACGACGTAACTCATCATTCATGTCATGAACGATCTTCCCTACACTGATTCCAAGCGAACGATAGACCTGTCCCATCCAGTCGGCATCACGAGAAGCCAGATAATCGTTGACCGTAACCAGATGCACCCCTTTTCCAGTAAGGGCATTGAGATAGACGGGAAGAGTGGAGGTCAAGGTCTTGCCCTCACCGGTCTTCATCTCGGCTATCTTGCCCTGATGCAGAATAACGCCACCGATAAGCTGAACATCATAATGACGCTCGCCAAGCACCCGTTTGCCAGCCTCACGGATGGTGGCAAAGGCCTCAGGAAGCAACTTGTCCAGATCCTCTCCTTTGGCAAGCCGCTCGCGAAACTCAACGGTCCTGGCAGCAAGCTGTCCATCGTCGAGGGAGGTTACACTCTTTTCCAGTTCATTAATGCGATTAACCAGGGGCTGTATCTGTTTGAGCACCCGATCGTTCTTACTTCCAAAGACTTTTGTCAGTACTTTACTTATCATTTCAAGAATTCACCTTGGTTATAAAGCAGTTGCGGGCAGCGTTATGAAGCGTTACTCGCGATATCAGGAATGACGTCGAAGACCTTGCACTGCAGGGCCTCCTCATCACAATCTGGAAATTTAGTACAATTCAAACAGTCACTCCAGATCTTATGCGGCAGATCCCTCTTGTCTGCATCAGCAAACCCCTGTTTACGAAAAAAACCTGATTGGTACGTGAGGGTAAAGACATTGGAAATCCCCAAAGCTTTTGCTTCTTCAAGACAGCAGCGCACTAGCTTTGCCCCGATTTTCTGTCCCTGAGCATCCTCCTTGACAGCCAGAGAACGGATTTCAGCAAGATCTGCCCAGCTTATATGCAAAGCGCAGACTCCGAGAATTTCATCCTTCTCATCAGCAAAGACCTTAAAATCACGCAGCTGGTCATAGAGTGAACTGAAGGATCGGCCAAGCAGAAGACCTTTGGCGGCAAAGAAATTGAGTAGGGTGTGAATTTCCTTCACATCGCTCATTCTGGCATTTCGTATCATAGGAGGAAACCGGCTTTAACAGAACAATCATTGCAAAAGTATGCGCCAGTTTTCACGTGATCCTGGAAGGAAACGACTGGCCGTTGTCGAAGTGTACAGTAAGTCTTTTTAGGTGGAATGCCAGAATTTTTAACTTTTCACCTTTTTCTTTTCTGCCTCTATCCGGATAACATCCAGCACTTGTTCTCCTTCACCGCTGTCATGCAACACGGGCGAAAGCTGATCTGCGCTCACCGGGGGAAAGAGAAGAGATTGTCCTGCCCAGACGCCAAGAAGAAACATCCACAGAAAAACGCAAAAGCAGACCACAGCGATCCCAGCTATCCCGCTTTTGGTCAATTGGAATTTGACCTTTTTGACTGTTTTTTTGGGTTTTCTCGCGGCCATCGCTCAACCTGGCACTCTCTGCCAGGAACATTCTGGAAATTACATTTTCTCGGGGGCTGTAAGTCCCAGCATTAATAATCCATTTTTAAAAACTTGCTGTACAGCAGCTATCAGGCAGAGGCGGGCATGAGTCACTGCCAACGGCACGTTTTCAGGATCAATCACTTTGTGTTTGTTATAATAGCTATGCAGTTCCCCTGCAAGTTCCATCAGGAAGAATATGGCCTTGTGAGGAGCAAGCTCCAAGGCTGCAGCTTCAATAGCTGCCGGAAAGGATGCTATACTCTTTAACAGCTGCAGCTCTTCTGCTTCTCTAAGGAGAGAAAGGTCTGCCTGCTCCGGATGTGCTGCCTCAAGTCCCATGTCCTTTGCCCGGCGCAGGATAGAACAGAGACGGGCATGACCATATTGTACATAGTAGACTGGATTATCTTTCTCTTCTTTGGTGGCAAGATCAAGGTCAAATTCAAGCTGACTGTCAGCCTTGCGCATCATAAAATAAAAACGGGCCACGTCAACACCCACTTCATCAAGCAGCTCATCTACGGTAACAAACGTGGCCTTACGAGTGGACATCTTCACCAGTTTGCCGTTACGGGTCAGAGTAACAAACTGATGCAGAACCACCGTCACTTTCTTGGGATCATAACCCAGGGCCTCAACCCCAGCCAGGACATCGGGAACTGTGGCGATATGATCAGAGCCAAAAACGTCAACCAGCCAATCAAAGTTCCGGCGGAATTTTTCCCGGTGATAAGCAATGTCGGGGAGACGGTATGTGGGTTCCCCACTGGACTTGATGATGACTCGATCCTGTTCCTGACCAAAGAGTGTGGTCTTGAACCAGACAGCATCGTCTTTTTCGTAAACCAGTCCCTTTTCTCTGAGTTCCTTCACCACCGAATCGATATGTCCGGCATCATAAAGGGTATGTTCGTTATAATAATTATCGAATCGAACCCCCATTCGCTCAAGAGTTCCAGAAATATCGGCAAATATCAGTTCTACCGCCTTTTTGGTAAAAGGTTCAGCATCCTCCTGTCCTACAAGTCCCGCCCCTTGCTCGTCAAGAAGGACCTGGGCAATATCCCGGATATACTCGCCCTGATAGCCATCCTCGGGAAACTCGAAAGGCAGGCCCTGAATTTCAAGATACCGCGCACGGGTGGACTCTCCAAGTACGCGCATCTGCCGCCCTGCATCGTTGAAATAATATTCGCGGGTAACCTCGTGTCCGGTAACTTCAAGGAGTCTGGCAATGGCATCGCCAAGAATAGCCTGACGCCCATGCCCAATACTTAGCGGCCCGGTTGGGTTGGCACTGACAAATTCTACAAGGACCTTTTTTCCTTTTCCCACCGTGGAACGGCCAAAATTATCGCCTGTTCTGAGTATGGGCTGCAGGACCTCCTGCCACACCTGAGGTTTCAGGAAGATATTGACAAAACCTGGTCCTGCAATTTCCAGCTTGTCGATAATCGCATCCTCGGCAGAGAGAATTTCCACCAGCAGCCCTGCAATCTCCCTGGGATTTTTTTTCTCCATGCCGGCCATAACCATGGCCATATTTGTGGAAAAATCACCCTGACCTTCACGTTTGGGAACTTCCAGAGTATACTTACCAGCGGCAGCATCCGACCATTTACCCTCATTGACACCGCTTGCAAAGCAGCTATCAACGATCTCTTTCAGACGTTCACGAATCATTCTTTATACGTTCTCTCGTTATTATTTCCAAACAGACAGAGCACCTCGTAAGAGATGCTGTTCATCCGTTCTGCGATCTCGTCGCCACTGATGCAGTCGTCACCCTGATGACCAAGTATCACCACCTCATCACCGGACTGGACCCCTTCTATTTCGGAGATATCCACTATGCATAAATTCATGCAGATACGCCCTCGGATTGCGGCACGCTTTCCCCGGATAAGAACCTCTCCCCTGTTGGACAGGCTGCGAGAAAGGCCATCTTCATACCCTACCGGTAAAACAGCAAGCCGCGTCTCTCGCTCGGTTGTATAGGTGTAGCCGTAACTTATTCCAGTACCGGCGGGGACTGTTCTTACCTGCAGCACCCTGGTGACAAAAGACATGGCAGGCTGCAGTTTCTCTCCTTTTTCTCGCTCTCTTCCAGCTCGACCATCCGGATAATAGCCATAAAGGGAAATCCCTGCCCGTACCATATCACAACAGGTATGAGGAAAATAGAGCACTCCCCCGGAATTTGCAATATGCCTGACCAGGGAAAGCTCTTTCCCCGCCTTGGTGACGACGCCGGCAAAACGACTGAACTGCTCAACGCTGTGCTGGGATTCATGCTCATCTGCCATGGGAAAATGGCTCAGGATACCACCTACCACAATTCCCGGGAATTGTTGCAGGGCTGCTAAAAAGGCGTCCACCTCTTCCGGGAGAAGACCTAGACGCCCCATACCGCAGTCCACTTTCAGGTGAACGACTATCTCCTGCCCACGTCTCAAGGCCTCCCGGGAAAGGGCTGCCCCATTTTCCAGATCATAAATAATCGGAGTAATATCGTACTCGAAAAAAAGGCCACTTTCCTCAGGTCTAAAACCAAGAAAAACAAAAATATTGCCGATGATCCCAGAGGATCGCAGTCGAACTGCCTCGCCGATCTCAGCAACCCCGAAATCGTTACATCCCGTAGAAGCAAACACTCTGGCCGCCTCTTCCATCCCATGCCCGTAGGCATCAGCCTTGACCATGGCCAGTACTCTGACCCCATTGCCGGCTCTTTGTTGCAACAGCCGGTAGTTATGACGCAGAGCTGCAGAGCTGACACGAATCTGATTAAAGGAGGTAACAGACATGGGAGAATACGTTATGAGCCGTTGTTATCGGTAGTGGTGTCAGGAAAATAGTCAGCCCCACGCCACCAGGTACGCCAGGCATGTCTGCTGGAAAAAAACAGGCCCCAGCCAACAGTCACATAAAATACACCTAGAAATTCCTTTGGCAGAGATGAATTACGCAACAGACATCCCGCTGTCATCATCAGAAGAACCAGTAGCCATGTCTTCACAGAATACACCGCACCAAGACATCTGCCATCCTGAAATCGAACAATCCGATAAATGCTTTTTTTTGCTGAGTTATCGAGAATCAGAAGTGACTTACCCATACCCAGGATAAAGGCAGGGAACAGAAGCCACAGACTACCGACAGAGGCAAGCCAGACACCTCCGCGCAACATGAGCATAATACCGACAACAGTCCAAATGGAGGCCGAAACAAGCAAATGAGCGCTGCGGGAAGCTCCTGGTTTGAGTCGTAGAATATTTCCAGCCGTTGACATAGTCTTTACGGATATCTTTTTTAAAAAAAGTTCCTGATCAGCAATGAACTCCGGCTAACACCCTTTTTTGGGTGCGCATGGTACATCCCCGACATCTTTTCTGCCACAATGCAAATACACAATACGTTAGCAGGTGCCAAAGATTTCCGCGATAAGAACAACCTGATATACATCAGTATGCCGACTGTTCTTCTCGCGGAAAGATTCGGTAGCTGGAACCGCATATTTCAAACAAGACAAGCCCATTCCTCCTCACGGAGAAATGGGCTTGTCTAAACCGAGTTCTAAAAGAATTAGACTTCAGTTACGGTGATAGCACCCTCAGGACAGACCTCAACACAAGTCTCACAACCAAGACACTCGTCAGGCTCTACAACTTCGGCCTTGCCGTCTACCATCTCGTAAACCTGAGCAGGACAAGCATTTACACATTCTTCATCACCGGCACATTTGTCTTTGTCTACAATTACATCCCAAGCCATAATAATCTCCTAAAATAAATAATAATAAACGAACAAGCACAATAAGATACTTATTACAATATCCAGCAGCGTTACCGCTATATTAAAACACACGTTACGTGTATAGATCCATTAATTCACCGCCTGTTTTTTGTCAAGAAAAATTCGCTTTTCCCAGCAGCGATTTGCAGAATGACAGACCACAACTTACCGCAAACACTCTTGGCAAAAACCAGGAAAAACATTGACCGCAGAAACAGGTGTCTTATACTATAGGACCTCATTCACCTAGAACAATTCACTCGTTACGGAAGAAACAAAATGGCAAAAACATCAAAGAAAAAGATAGCAAAGAAGGCGGTAGTAGCAGAGAAAAACGAAAAAGCCATGATCGCAGGCATCCTTGAAGGCAGTCCCGACGGCGTAGGCGTGGTAATTGTCAGGCTGGAATGCGGCTGCCGAAAAATGGCAGCTGTTGCAAAAGACGGAGAACCAGCCTCCAAGATCATCATTTACCGTGATCAGGCAGAGAGTATCTGCCCCAAGTGCAAGAAAGACAACGGCGACTTTATGCGCGTTACTGAGGCCTTTATTCACTGGGCAGAACCAGAGCCCTCCGAATCCGAGAAAGAGATCATCAACGCCAAGGTGCTCGGAACCATGCCTGCCACCAACTGAATAGATCTTCGGCCTGTGGGAATACTACTCTTATTTCTGCAGGCCTCCTCTATCCCTGACCTCACGGCAACGGCCAAGAAAGCCTTTTGCCCACTCCGGCGTCCCCAAAGCGTGAACATGGGTATACAGTGCCAAGACGTTTTTGGTGGTCAACCCGTCTCTTCCACCAACAAAGCCCACTCCCCTTTTCATTTTCAAGGCAAGGTCTTTAGGGTTTCCGGACCACTCAAGAACAGTAGAATAACGAAATTCATGTCCGCGGACCTCTGACGCTAACGGATAAAACGGATTATTTTCATCTACCTCAAAAATAGAATAACCATGGGCCTGAGGTTTTTTGGACATACCGAAACGTATCGGAAAAACTCCGGCCAGGAGATGTACTTCTCCCTCCAGCTCGATGGATTCACCCAGGTATATGAGACCGCCGCACTCTGCATAAATAGGCAGGCCTGCCGCTGCCGCTGTCTTGACTGAATTACGGAATGATTTGTTGGCGGCAAGTGCTCCGGCACTGGTTTCAGGGAAACCGCCTCCAATATACAAGCCATCAAGCTCAGGCAGTACCTTCTCTTCCATGGCATTAATGGCTACTAACTCCGCTCCGCCACGTTCAAGGGCCTCCAGATTTTCCGAATAATAAAACTGAAAGGCCGCATCCATGAGCAGACCAATACGCAGTTTTTTGCCCTGTACCTGCTGAACAGAATCTCTCTGTTGTCGACCGACAGGTGCCATAATTTCCTGGATCCGGCCCAGATCCAGGTGTTCTTCAGCAGTATTGGCCAACAGCGTCATGGCCTCGTCACTGCCTTCATATTCCTGATGAGGAGTCACCCCCAGATGCCGCATGGGAAAGATGTCTTTTTTCATGCGCGGCACTGCGCCAAGGACCGGAATCCCGGTATATGTTTCAACCGCCTGGGTGACAATGGACTCATGCCGTTTGGTCCCAATCTGATTCAGAACCACTCCTCGGATATCAATACGTTCGTCAAGGTTAAGACAGCCAAGAACCATAGCAGCAACGGTACGTGTAGTCTTGGTACAGTTGACCACCAGAAGCACAGGCAAGTTGAGAGTAAGGGACAGCTCCGCTGTAGAATATCCTCCCTCAGGATTGACGCCATCATACAGACCTCGGTTTCCCTCAAGAATTGCGATATCCGCCCCTGTACTCTGTTCCAGAAAAGAGTTTCTGATACACTCCATACTCATCAGATAGGGATCAAGATTGTAACAGCTTCTTCCGGCAGCGAGTTTCAACCAGCCTGCATCAATATAGTCCGGTCCCTTCTTAAAGGGGACGACCACTTTTCCCTGACGAGCCAAGGCCGCAGTCAAGCCCACGGATACCACGCTCTTCCCAGACCCGCCGGAAAGACCAGCGACTACAATTCCTTTTGTCATCTTCACAAGTTATAGATAAAAGTATTAACGTAACGGCTCAGCACAACATCATTAATGTTCGGCCCTGCCCTGTAGCTTCCACGCCTTGTCATAAAGTTCGTTAAGACGTTTTTCCAAAATAAGCCGATACTCTTCGACCTCTTCCGACTTGATTTTGGGCGGGACGGCCAGCGGCTCCCCATAAAAAAAATCTATCCGGGAAAAAGGATACGGCAGAACCGTACCGTCCCAGGAACCAAATCGTTTGTAACGATTGCAGGACCAGAGCATAGGCAGGATGGGTGCCTCTGCACGGGAGGCAAGAACAACAGATCCGGCCTGAACCACCCTGGCCGGCCCCTGGGAACCGTCTGCGACAATGGCAGCATTGCGTCCCTCTCCCATATAGCGAATCAGTCCCTTAATGGCCTGCATCCCCCCCTTCTTCCGTGAACCACGCACTGTTTCAAATCCCAGCTTATTGGCGACCCGACTGATATATTCCCCATCCCTGCTGGCGCTGACCATAGCCACCCCGGATTCCTTACGCATGAAATAAAAAATAAAGAAGATGGTATAGTGCCAGAAAGTTGCCACGGCAGGCCCCTTGCTCTCATCGATCTGATCCCGATACTCCTGACCATGGATCCTGATACGGCAGGTAGCAAACCAGATCCGGGTCAACCACACAAAAACAAAGGGAACGACACGTAGCGAAACCCCATACCAGAAGCCACCTTTCATCCGATTTCTATCTCCAATTTTCGAAACGCCTTAATTTTATCACGAAGTGCAGCGGCCTCTTCAAAAGCCAGTTCCCTGGCAGCTTCCTGCATCTGTTTCTCCAGCTTGCGAATCTCTGCCTCCAGTTCCTTGATACTGTAATAGACAGGAAGCTCTTCTGCGGCTTCAAGCAATTCGGCCTCCATAGCATCAGCAGCCTGATACCCACTGGCCTGAAGATGTTGCTGCATTGAATCCTTCACTCGGGAACGAATCGTCTGCGGAATAATACCATGTTCCCGATTATACTCCTCCTGAATTTTCCGCCGCCTGTCTGTCTCCTCAATAGTCCGCTGCATGGAACCGGTAATATGGTCAGCGTAGAGAATAACCATTCCCCTGACATTCCTGGCAGCCCGGCCACAGGTCTGGATCAGGGAACGATCAGATCGCAGGAAACCCTCTTTATCTGCATCCAGCACTGCCACCAGCGAAACTTCGGGAATATCCAGGCCCTCACGCAAGAGGTTGATGCCGATCAGCACATTATATTCCCCGTTGCGCAGATCACGGATCAGCTCCACTCGTTCCAACGTCTTGATATCCGAGTGGAGATAACGGACCTTAACATCCAGTTTTTCATAATAATCGGTCAGATCCTCGGCCATCCGCTTGGTCAGAGTAGTGATCAGTACGGCCTCGCCCTGCTCTGTACGCAAACGGATCTCCTCCAGCAGGTCATCCACCTGGCTTACGGCAGGTCGTACTTCTATTCTGGGATCAAGAAGGCCGGTGGGCCGGATAATCTGATCAACAATCCTCCCTTCAGCCTGTTCCAATTCATAGGCCCCTGGTGTGGCCGAGACATAAATTACCTGGTTGATCCGTTCCTGAAACTCTTCAAAACGCAGGGGCCGGTTATCCAGAGCCGAGGGCAGACGAAAACCGAAATTGACCAGAGTCTGCTTACGCGAGCGATCCCCATTGTACATACCATTTAATTGGGGAACCCCGATATGGGATTCATCAATAAAGAGAAGATAATCTTCGGGAAAATAGTCCAGAAGGTTTGGGGGCGGTACTCCCGGATCTTTCCCGGTAAGATGCCTTGAATAATTTTCAATGCCGTTGCAGTAACCGAGTTCCTGGATCATTTCCAGATCAAACATCGTGCGCTGCTCCAGGCGCTGCAATTCCACCAGCCGATTTTCCCCATGAAAGTAATCCAATCGTTCCTTCAATTCCGCCTTGATCGTCTCCATTGCCTTTTGCAGGCGATCCCTGGAGGTAACAAAGTGACTTCCAGGAAAAACCGTGTACTCCTGCAAACGTTCAAGAACCTCGCCACGCAGGGGATCGATAAGCGCAATGGAATCAATGGTATCTCCAAAAAACTCTATGCGAATGGAGCGATCCTCCTCATGCACAGGGAAGATATCAATCACATCGCCGCGAACGCGGAATGTTCCACGATGAAAGGAGACATCATTACGCTCATAAAGCATATAGACCAGCCTCCTCTGTATCTCTTCAGGAGGATAGTTATCACCGCAACGCACAAAGAGATGCATGTTCTTGTACTCATCCGGCGATCCCAGGCCATAGATGCAGGAAACAGAGGCAACAATCAGAACATCTCTACGGGTAAGAAGAGAGCGGGTGGCAGAATGACGCATCTTGTCAATGGCATCATTAATGGCAGAGTCTTTTTCAATATAGGTATCGGACTGGGGAATATAGGCCTCAGGCTGGTAATAATCATAATAAGAGACAAAATATTCCACAGCATTATTGGGAAAAAGCTCCTTGAACTCGGAAAAAAGCTGGGCCGCCAGGATCTTGTTAGGAGCAATGATCAGGGCAGGCCGCTGCACCTTTGCAATGAGCGAGGCCATGGTAAAGGTCTTACCCGACCCTGTGACCCCAAGAAGTACCTGACTACGGGCACCTGAATCCACGCCACGGGTCAGGGCAGCAATAGCATCAGGCTGATCGCCGGAGGCGCTGTAAGGTGCTATGAGTTCAAGAGGTCTGTCCATGACTTTCCCTTACACCATTTCCCGAAATCTGGCAAACAGGACAGTCGCACCAACAGTAAAATCCTGCGATGCTAACGTAAAAATAACCATGTATGAGGGTTGGAAATTTGAAGAACTAAAGGAGGTGGCAAGAAAAAAGCTGAAAAGCTTCTGATAATTCAACAATATTTATCATAAACACAGAGAAAAATCAGAGAATTGGCCAAGACTCTATACGTTGACGACATGCCGGTTAAGCCGCTCGCCTCAATGGTGATTTTGTTTGAACTCTGCCTTTGTTACTGACAAGGGTGGTCAGGTAACTCACCCAACACTGCCAGGGCCGGATGTCCTCATTACAGGTGTGGGGGCAGCCCAAAAAGTCGGGTTCATACATGGGGCAGACACCGGACTTCAAGTTACAGATCAGTTTTGCTGCCTTGATCAGGGCCTTCTCTTCAATCGAAATACATCGTTCCATAATTATCCTTTTTTTACTGGTTGATCTTGCACGAAAGGATAGAGGATAATTGTTGAGATTTGATTAGCAGATGAATATGGTTACGTACAGGTTTGTTTCGATTTCTGCCCTGGCACATCATTTTTTCTATTGCTTGATCCAGTTATTCTCCCAGGCAGACTCCAACCCGATTGGCACTTTCGATCCAGGGATGATCAAGGGGCACGATCTTGCGCCGGCCGACAACTTTTCCCAGGGGAACGAGCCTGGACTGGTTGTCACGCAGGGCCACCATGACTCCGAAATGATTGTCACGGATGGCACAGGTGCAGGCAGAACCAAGCTGGGTGGCCAACACTCTGTCATAGGAGGAAGGTGTACCACCTCTCTGCAGGTGGCCGAGGATGGTCAGTCGAGTTTCCAGTCCGGTGAGTTGCTCAAGTTGTTTGGAGAGTTGCAGGGTGTTGGAGGCTCGGTATTCAGAAAATTCCCCCAATGCCTTTTCCGCTTTACCCTGTTTCTTCTTGTCACTATTCCTTTTTGCCCTGCTGCGCCGGTCTTTGAGTGCCTGATAGTTTTCATGGTCCGTGGATGATAGGGCACCCTCGGCCACAGCCACTATGCTGAATTTTTTTCCGCGATGCAACCGTTGCCGGATGGCATCGGCTACTGCATTGATGTCATAGGGGATCTCCGGGATGAGGATAACGTCGGCACCGCTGGCAAGACCGGCTCCCAGGGCAATCCAACCGGTGTTATGGCCCATGACCTCGACCACAATAATACGATGATGACTGTGGGCCGTCGAGTGTAAACGGTCAATGGCTGTTGTGGCAATCTCCATGGCCGTGTTAAAGCCAAAGGTATAGTCGGTTTCCACAACATCATTGTCAATTGTCTTGGGAAGCGTAATTATATTTATTCCCTTCTGGGAAAGTCGGAAGGCATTTTTCTGAGTCCCGCCACCGCCTATACAGACTAATGCGTCCAGATGATGGCGTTGATAGTTTTCGATCATGACCTCGGTCATGTCCATCATCTGTCCGCCGATAGGCATGCGGTGTGGTTTATCACGGCTGGTGCCGAGGATGGTGCCGCCAAGGGTGAGGAGGTTGGAGAGTATTTCACCTTCGAGGCGGATGGTTCTGTTTTCCATCAGGCCCCGAAAGCCGTCTTTAAAGCCGATAACCCGGACACCCTGCTTGTCATCACGGGAAACAGCACTTTTACTGATTCCTCTGATTGCGGCATTGAGTCCTGGACTGTCACCGCCAGCTGTCAGGACACCGATATGTTTTGCCATGGGCCAGACTCCTTGGTAACGGATGTTGTGAAGAAAGATGTTCCAGGCATTTTTTGGCAATCTGCCCTAAAGAGAAGTAACTCTTCTAACCAAAATCTATACAGATTCAAACACAAGTATAACACGTCACATTTATAATAAAGCATACAGACTAACCTCTTCCTGTAAATGTACTATGTTATATTTTTATCTTACCCTTCTCCTTGTGTTACTCGTCATTATCACGATCTCTTTTTTTCGTTCACTGAAATCCTCTAAAATCCCTGCAAATACCAAACTCCTCATCGATGCCTGGAATTCGATTGCAAAAAAATAATATCTCCGGCTGAACTCATTTGAAACACCACTGTTACAGCGAACCATAAATCTGGTTCCATTATTTATTCCGGTCCCCCATAAATCTAACTTTTTTATGTTAGGAGCTGCTCCAGACACTGTTCAAAATCACGTCCATCCAACCCTTTGAATTCAAAAAATTCCAGCCCCATGCCTTTTGGTTTACGGAATCGTTGAGTCCAGCGAACAATGGCTTTAGCCTGAATATTGACCTCTTTTTCCTTGTCAAAAAAGAAAAAATTGAGTGAAACAACACTTCCCTTGGACATCAAGTGATCAGTGGCCAAAAACATTCCACTCAGGCCGCAGTCCTTGGCGATCCCCTGTAAGTATTGTTGTGTTCCCTTGTCAACCTCCTGTTCGCTGAATCTCACGAGAACTTCACTTGCAATACGCTTAAACTTTCGTTTCTCCTCAAACATTTACTGCCTCCAGTCACAGACCATGAATTTCCGTTACCATGAAATTCAAATCTCGTTGTATATGATTTTTTTTTTAAAAAAACGGAGCTGAAACGATCACGTAACAACAGACAGTTATTCATACAATTTCGTTGTTGCAAGAAACCTGTCTGGCTTGCAGGCTATAGCTGCACAAGCCGATTACTCTATCCATCCAATGTAACCCTCTCTGGAGAAAGATTCAACAGAACATAGTGTGAAACGCTACTCAGCAGGTATTGTATATCAGTCAGCGTCAGTTCAAACAGTTTACAAGAAAAAAGTTAACAGAATACAAGAGGGGCACCTTTCTGAGAGACCAGTTACCATGAAGTCCATTCTAAAACTACTAGGAAACTTTAAACCACAAATATTTCGATTTCAGCCAACACAAAAGTGAGAAAGTTGCGACAGGCTGACACCATCAGAAGAGCACAGGTAGAACAAACCCTGCAGAGACGGCTTTTGTAGCACCACCTCTATCGTATACGATTACAGTCAAACAACTATCCTCAGTAACGATATAAATTATTGAGGATAGAAGAGTATACCTGTAGCTGTTTACAATGGCTTTTGAAAAAGAACCACATCTGTTCCAATCTCCAGGACTTCTGTCTGCCACTGCCTGCCCAGCCATTCCATTGTCTTGCTGGAAAAAAAACAGACATGGGTGAGGTCACTCT
The DNA here is from genome assembly GCA_018820855.1 of Pseudomonadota bacterium. Lineage (GTDB taxonomy): Bacteria > Desulfobacterota > Desulfobulbia > Desulfobulbales > Desulfocapsaceae > Desulfocapsa. Next base: position 50,912 of record JAHJNL010000099.1, read on the forward strand.
TGTAATGCCAACAGGAAAAAGCAGCTCGGTCCAAAGCCAACTTGGTCATGATCCCCAGCCAGCCACCAGGCTTCAGGAGGGACCAGAGGAGCGTAAGATCTGTAGCCGGATCATGGAAATGCTCCACCACTTCGCTGGTGGTGACAAAATCATATTGTCTCGCAAGAACAGCTTTCTCCGTGGCATAGAACGGATCAAACAAGCTCATCTGGTGCCCTGCCTCCTCGAACATCAAAGAGAGGGTCGGGCCGGGGCCTGAACCGAAATCCAAACCATGACTGGCAGGCCTGAGTCGAGCATTCAGGGGGGTAAACAAACGGCTGAGGAAGTTGCGATAGCCGGCATCATCCGGTGAATTCTGGTGTTTGTCATACTCAGCCCGCTCCGCTTCAGAGGAGAGAAATTGAGAGTTAGGTACATGGATCAGATGGCAGTGAGGACACCTATAATAATCACGATGCCGGTCACTGTGAAAATGAGAGCTTTCTACGGTGTTTGCACACAAGGGGCAATGCAGACATTTTGTCTTCACAGGTCTCATATGTTTGCCTTGCAGGCTCACTCGTATCCAATGTGCATTTTTTTGAATATCAACACATTGCCCTGCTCAACTGAACCGACTGCTTACATGCTGGCCGGATGTTTTGTTTTCTTCAATTTCCCTGGTAACACAATATATCCCTTTGCCTTCAAATCCCGGATTAAAGCATAAATTGTCAGATTTACAATCTGCCTTACGTAAGTCGCCTTTTTCCCAACGATTAATCAGGTCTGGCTCTCTGATAAACGGTCGGCTCATGGAAATATAATCAGCAATTCCCTCAGTGATGATTTTATCTGCAACTTCAAAAGATCTCAAACCACCTACAAGAATTAACGGTGTACTGATTTCTTTTTTAAACCTGAAAGCATAATCTTTAAAATATGCCTCTTTTTCCACACTGCTTATCCCAGGTCGACTTGGGGAAAGCTTTCCAGTTCCGATTACACCGCCACTTACTTCAATTGCGTCAAATCCTGCCTCTGAAAACAATTTTGCAATGCACAGAGAATCATCAATTGTCATTCCGTCTTCTATAAAGTCACCACAATTTATCTTTACAAATATTGGATAATCTTCTCCAACAAGCCTTCGTATTGCCCGGTATATCATGAGGTGTATTCTGCTCCGGTTTTCTATTGAGCCCCCATATTCATCCTGGCGTCTGTTAAATGCCGGAGAGAGAAACTGGCTCAGCAGATAACCATGAGCTGAATGGATTTCAATTCCGTCAAAACCGGCTTCCTTGGCCCTTTTGGCTGCCTGGGAGTATGAGATAACAATACGTTGTACATCTTCGTCTGTTATTTTTTTCACATGTCTTTTGGAAAACTTATCGGAATCTGACACAGCCAAGGCAGGTCGCCCTGTCAACTGCTCATCGGCAAACTCTCCTGCATGCGCCAGTTGCATAATGATCTTGCCACCATTTTCATGAACGGCCGAAGTCATCTCCTTGAGTTTTCGAATAAGATCATCCTTATAAATTCCAAGTTGCCAAGGTGTCCCCTGACCTTCCTGCGACACATATGAATGGCTGCTTATGATTAGTCCTACCCCTCCCCTGGCAAGAGATGACATCATTTCTATTAATTCCGGAGTGGCTTCACCTTCTGTGGTTGCCAGCCCTTCCCAGGTGGCAGCCCGCACAAATCTATTTTTTAACACCATTCCGTTAATTGAGCTTTCTTCAAATAATTTGCTCATTTATTTCCTCCGAATAGCGAGATTCTCAGGAATTTACGAAGTATTTAGCATCCACTGGAACCTGCTATTATATTAAGTTATTCTATGTTATAATCCTGACCACTATTCATGTATAATCATCAAAAACAATTTGCTTTACAAACAGTAACTCAATGTTCTTTTTCTTATCTCTGCCCTACCATAAAACAGATTTTGTTAAAAGTTCCAATCGCAATGGGATCCAATGGTTAGCCTACCAATCTCCAAAAATAATGTTATAATTTTTATATGTTTCCAGCAAATTAAGACAATTTAAAAAAAACATACTAGTTATTCCCAGGTCGAACTAAAATGTTCCTAACATGACTTTCTGGTACAGAAAAGTGTAGGCGAAACGTCTTCGTCCTATGCGTATTTCAGTAAAATTCAGACAAGGAGTTGACAATGAAAAATGTGGAGATCGTCTGTATGCTGGTAGTTGGACTGTTTTTGTATACTTCTTCAGCCCTGGCAGAAGAACCATCTGTTGAGCTTGGCAAACAGCTCTTTAACGATTCAGCTCTCGGGGCCTCGACAAACGTCACCAGCTGCGGTTCCTGTCACCCAAACGGTAAAGGCCTGGAAGAGGCTGGTTACAATCCTGAGCTGGCGAAGATGATAAACAGATGCATCGAAGCCCCTCTGAAAGGAGAGCCTTTAGATGAAGATTCAGAGGCCATGAAGTCACTCATGGCATACATTAAAACGTTAGACAAATAATGCTGTTCATAGAATTCTGCCGGCTTGATCCTCTTACAACAATGGCATTTTGAGGTAACTCTTACTCAATCTGTTTTCAACAATATCAATTGCCACCCCTGCCACCTCTGCTCACACCAGAGGTGGCTTTTTGGGTAACCCTACGGATCCCGCAGATATCGCTGTCAATCAGAGAAGATACCTGGCAGTCGAGGAGAGGTGGCCCTTCCTATTTGCTAGTGGACACAGGGAAATAATCATCTACTGTTTTCCTGACTTCTTCTAACCATTCTTTCCGTTGTTTTTCAGAACTGACAACAACAATATTAAACATTTTTCTATAAAAATCAGTCACTCCGCACAAATCGAAAATACAGTTTCTCCAGATGGTTTCAAGAGGGTCGCCGAATATATTGATTTCTCTGTTAGTTTCTGTGTTGGAGGTATTGAAAACAATAGCAGATTTTGCTTTCAACAAGCCATGGGGTACCCCTTCCCCCTTATCGTTTTCAAGAAATTCATACGCAACACCCGGGCGAATTACTCTATCTATCCATCCTTTTAAAATTGCCGGTGGCTGGCCCCACCAATTTGGATGAACAACAATAATTCCGTCTGCTGTTGAAATTTCCTCACAATGCTTTTCAATTTCAGGCGGTAAGGAAGCATCCTTGAGAATTTCTTCAACGGATAACAATGGATCAAACTTTTCCCGGTACAAGTCATGAAAACAGATACTATGTCCGTTTTCATGCAACATCTCAACAGCAGTCGCAGCTATGGCATGGTTAAAACTCGCTTTATGAGGATTAGCCAGTATTATAGATATTTTCATATGAATCGTATTACTGTATTTTCAAACAAGATATTGATCTAACCGATTGCTTTGCAGCGTAGCGGAATTGTGAGGGGGACGTCACCTCCCCTTGTCATCACCGTAACGGTATCATGTCTCCCTAAGATATCGGCCGTGAGGCCAACAAGACCCACCGCCCAACAAATAATTATTACTGAAAAAAAACAACAGGGATTTGAGAGACCATAACAATTTCTGGGACCTCGGTTACAGGAAAGAACGTCCAGGTGCTATATTTTTTTTGGAGCAACGAATTAGATACAATCGCAGGTGACTCGTATGCAAGCCATAAAAGAGGTACCCAACCACTCTTGAGCTGATAATATTCGTCGTCCTCTACCTGGCCAAGGATCTATGACAACAGCTTCGTTCACATGTCCATTCCCCCAATTGTCTATGTCATATTTCATTGAAATTAACACCATTGCATGCCCCATATTCCCAATAATCAAAGGCAGATCTTGAGACAGATCACGCGATGCAGTTACTGGATTGGCAGAATATGACTCACCTGACACAATAAATCTTATCCGACTGGAATCACGCCAGTTTCGACTTAATCCTGCAAGAATATGACGTGGTTGACCTGGAAATTTTTTAATACTTCCCCAGGCTTCTCGCACTATTTCTTCCTGGGGTATTCTAAGGCCGTGATACTTGAAAACCATTTCTATACAGGCCGCCCAACACCATTGAGACATGTACTGGCCACCAGTGGCAGAAGAAGTTACAGCTGTAAGCGTCGAATCAATACCTGCTTCGCATTGCTGTATACCTTGAACATTAAAGGGAGTGCAATCTATCAATGCTTGAGCACTGCTACTTAGCCCTAAGATACTTAAGCCAAGGGTACTTGATGATATTTTCAAAAAATCACGTCTGTCCATCTTGGTCTACTCCTCGTCGTTCGCAATTCTCATTATTTTACATAGAATAAATTTTTTCTCTTATTTGCAAAATACCTCTGGAATAAAGAAAGATTACCAGTAACAATTCACTCAAAAATCAATAGTCAGATCAAGTTCTGAACTATAAAAAAACTCGCTTTGCAAAACCTGATAATCACCTAACAGCACCACGCAGGAGCTGCCTTCAGCTTCCGATATAATGCTAGAGATTGTACGATCATGAGATAACATACATTCCATCTGACAGACGCACAGTATGAACTTATACGCTGGAATCGATTTTCACGCAAATAACAATTGGATACGGCATAAAACAGCTGATTTTCCAAATTCAAACCAGCAAGCTGGGGTGACAGTATATATATTATATTTTCAGTAGGTTAACGCGATACTGCAACAACTCTTCTCCTAAGCTGGATGCAACATTATTTTGACAATGACTTAAAAAGTGGTCCCCAAATGTCACTTCTAAGTGTCAGCCAACGCTTAATTTTTCATTATTACAGCAAATTGATAGCTTTCTGGTAATGTGGGATCTCCTGGCGAACCATGGTAATGCACCTGCTTGCAATTACTATCAATGAGTTTAAATATTCGACTTGTACGTATGGCCCAATAGTAGCAGATTGAACTTTGCTAATGGTCTGCTTTCCTTTCACATACTCTTCATTTCCTGTTGGAATGATTATCCGGTATGCCAAAAGACATGAAGTTATTTTAAAAAGGCAAGAAAGATCAATCCGCAGTGTTGGCATCGTCCATATTTTTCTCCTGCCACAGAGGTATTAACCGCCCCACAGGAACATTTCCACACCACTGGTTTGGACTCATCCCCTCCCCACAGACTACCGCAATGCAAAATCTTCCATTGGCAGTAGACTTCCCAGTCAAGATGCGGCTTTTCTTTGGCTTGTTTGATAATATCACTTAACAACATGAGCATTTCCCGCAGAGGGTTTTCCTCATTACTGGAAAAAAGCAGTGTAGAGGACGGAAACTATAAAATGTCCTAACTTCCTATTGTTAATATTACACTATTAGTAAAAAGCTGACAAATCCT